>CABUXV010000007.1 GCA_902495595.1 uncultured Eubacterium sp.
CAGTGACTCCGAGGGGAATCGAACCCCTGATTCCAGCGTGAGAGGCTAGCGTCTTGACCACTTGACCATGAGAGCATACTGTAAATAGAATTATACCACAAAATTTTATAAATAAAAGCTATAATATAAATTTTTTTCTCTTTTTATAATAATAGATATTTTTTATTACCAGCAATATGCTTTACCTTTTTTAAAATATGTTGTACCATTTATAAAACCTTATAAATTAAAATATATTCTGAGAGTATTTGCAAAGGAGAATCCATGTCAGCAGTAAAAAACATTCCACCGGAAGCGATAATAACAGCTTTTGAATCTTCCTATGACGGATTTCACATACTGGACAGTGACGGCAATACGCTCTATATGAACGGAGCCTGCACCAGAATAGAAGGTATTTCCAAAGAAGAAGCTATGAAAAAGAATATTCGCCAGCTCGTATCCGACGGCATATATTCCGAGTCCGTTACCCTTAAGGTGCTCGAAACCAAAAGAGCTACAACCATAATACAGACGGTAAAAAACGGCAATCAGATTCTTGCTACAGGAACGCCTCTCTTCAATAAGGACGGCACAATAAACAGCGTAGTGGTAAATTCCAGGGATATTACCGATTTAAACAACCTGAAAAAGAAACTCTCATTAAAGGGAACAGAACTTGAAAGACTTAGACTTGAACAGGGAAAGTTCAAAAATATAATCGCAAAAAGCACAAAGATGAAAAAGGTGCTCAGCCTTGCTTTAAACGTTTCAAAAGTTGATTCAACCATACTGCTTACAGGTGAATCAGGCGTAGGAAAAAGTCTGCTTGCGAAGTTCATACATGATAACAGTCTCAGAGCCGAAGGCCCTTTCGTTACCGTGGATTGCAGCAGTATTCCCGAAACCCTCCTTGAATCGGAACTGTTCGGATATGAAAAAGGCGCCTTTACAGGAGCTGAAAAAACAGGGAAAATGGGTCTTTTAGAAATGGCCGGCGGAGGAAGCGTATTCCTGGATGAGATAGGCGCTATGCCCCTATCAATGCAGCCTAAACTAATGAGAGCCATACAGCAAAAAGAAATAATGCCCGTAGGCGGAAACAAATTGAAAAAACTCAATGTGCGATTTATTTCCGCTACAAATGTAGATCTGAACAAAATGGTTAAGGAAAAGCTATTCAGAGAAGACCTGTATTACAGACTTAATGTTGTTCCTATAAATATACCTCCTCTAAGAGAGCGAAACGAAGATATTGTGCCGCTTGTAAAATATCTTCTTGATAAAATAAACAGCCGATATGGTTTTAAAAAGCAGCTTTCTCCTGAAATACACAATGCGCTTATAAAATATCAATGGCCGGGAAACGTAAGACAGCTTGAAAACTTTATAGAACGTATACTTGTAAGCGTACCAGATAAATTTATAAAATACGGCGATATACCATATGAAATGCTGTCACCTGCCAAAGACTTTACTTTTTCTTTTGACCTTGATTCAGAAAACTACAGAGATATAATATCAAAGTATGATGAATTTGTTTTAAAAACCGTCATAGCTAAAGAAGGCTCTATACCAAAAGCAGCAGATAAATTAAAAATCGACCCTACTACTATAAGACGCAAGCTTGAGAAATATAAAAAAACAAATCCAAATAAACTTAAAATGTAAATTTGCACTTATAAAATGCATTTTAGCACTCATTTTTATACTTTATAAACTCTTTTAATATCAATATCTTCAGCTTATATAACATATTACCGTGTAAATTTGCACGGTAATATGTTTTTATTTTTTTGTAAAATCTTTTTTTCTGTACAAAAAAACAAATTGATTAATATAATCCCGCGCTATTGTGCAACATAATTATAATATGCCTTGTAATTTCACATTGGCATTATTCTTGCGTTTAATACAAATATACAACTAAATTTATACGGAGGTAAAACTATGAATAAAAAATACGTTCCGCTCAATTCTCTTGAGTCCCCAAGATTTGCGGAGATAAAAACTTTTATGAGGCTCCCAAATGTCAAAACCACAGAAAATATAGATTATGCTGTAATAGGAGTGCCCTTTGACACCGGCGTTACCTACAGACCAGGTCAAAGATTTGCTCCATCTGCAATAAGAGATATTTCATCACTGATAAAGCCTTACAACATCCCTCAGGATGTAAATGTAGTTGACGTTCTTTCAGGAGTTGACTACGGAGATGTTTCAGTCAATCCGGGATATATAGAAGATACTTATGACAGAATGGTCAAAGGACTTTCGCCTGTAATTGATTCCGGAGTTATCCCTATTTGTCTTGGAGGAGACCATTCCATAACACTGGGAGAATTAAGAGCTATTGCTCAAAAACATGGACCTGTGGCACTTGTTCATTTTGATTCTCACTTTGATACCATCGATGAATATTTCGGAAAAAAATACAATCACGGCACTGTGTTCAGAAGAGCTGTCGAAGAAGGTCTCATTGATGTAAGCCACTCCATACAGATAGGAATGCGCGGTACATTCTATTCAAGAGAAGATTTAACAGGTTCTGAAGACTTGGGATTCAAAGTAATTACAAGTTTTGAAATGAGAGAAATCGGCATAGAGAAAACTATTCAGCTTATCAAAGAAAGAGTCGGCAGCTCCAAAGCATTTCTGACTTTTGACATAGATTTTGTAGACCCGGCTTACGCTCCCGGAACAGGCACTATTGAAGTCGGTGGATGGACAGGCGCAGAAGCCCTCCAAATGGTAAGAGCCTTGAAAAATATTAATTTCGTAGGCTATGACTTGGTAGAAGTGCTTCCAAGTTATGATTCATCACAGATAACGGCTTTCCTTGCAGCCAATATCGTATTTGAATTCATTTCTATAATTGCCCTTCAAAAGAAAAAATAAATTTATATGAGTATTTAAAAGGAGGATTTTAAATGAGTGTGTTTATGCAGGAAATGACATGGCAGGAATTCAATGAGAGAAAAGATAATTCAATAATAATTCTTCCTGTCGGCTCGACAGAGCAGCATGGTCCGATGCTGCCCCTTTCCGTAGATGCCATAATAAGTACAGGCCTTGCAGAAATGCTTGCAGAAGAAACGGGCGGAATAGTCGCCCCTGCCATATGCTACGGATATAAATCAGCTCCTCTTTCAGGAGGCGGTCCGGCATTTCCGGGTACAATAGATTTAAACGGAAATACCCTGATGAATCTGACGGAAGATGTGCTTGAAGAGTTTATTCGCGACGGAATAAAGAAAATATTCATATTGAACGGGCACTTTGAAAACGAAGCCTTTGTCCTTGAGGCTATGGACTTGGTTTCAAGAAGACACGAGGATGTGACCATGATTGAAAGCAGCTGGTGGGATGTGCTTACAGACCCTGTCATGGACAAGGTTTTTGATGAAGTGGAATATCCCGGTATTGAACTGGAGCATGCAGGGATTCTCGAAACTTCACTTACATTGTACTTTAAACCTGAACTTTGTCACATGGACAGATTCGTTGAAGACGGCGTCGATGGGACTCTTGGATATTCCATATATCCTCCTTCAAAATGTGAAGTTACAAAAACAGGTCTCTTAACTACAGCAAGAACTTCTTCAAGAGAAAAGGGAGAACTTCTGGCAAAAGATATAACAAAACAATACTCCAAAATTTTAAGTGAAAGATTTTGAGGGAGGTAACCATGAATAATGATAATCAAAAAAATATGAATGTACCTTTCGTAGATTCCAAAGAGGACGGAGCCCAGAGACGTCTGGAACAGCTTGGCTATCATCAGGAACTTGACAGAAAGCTCTCGGTTTTCGGAAACGTCGTAATGGCGCTGTCAAACGTATCTCCTGTTATGGCATCCTTTGTATACGCACTTGCAGCATTTGCAACCGTTGGGATAGCTACAGGCCCGGCAGCTCTTCTTCAGGGAGTAAACGTTATTCTCATAGGTCTTATTTTAGCAGAGCTTGGTTCAATGTATCCTATTTCAGGCGGATTATATTCCATAATAAATTATGTACTGCCTAAGCCCCTTGTATTTATTGCAGTATTTACGTTTATGATACAGGCTTTTATATATCCGCCTTCAATAGCTATGGGAGTTGCTCAATACTTGCAAATACTCTTTCCTCAGCTTCCTCAGGGGATGATGGCTACAAGTATCATATCGGCAATGACGCTGATTATCGCACTTCTCATAGGTTTAAACAGCATAGTAACCAGCAATCGCGTTGCTAAAATATTTCTTGCATTACAGATGGCTGTTATCTTTGTGTTCCTTTACATCTGTTTTGCAAATCCTCAGCGTTCTCTCGGAGATATCATAACAAATGCTGAAATGTTAAACGAAGACGGTACAGGTCTTACTCCTGTAACTTTCGGTGCAATACTTATGGGTATTGGTATCCTCTGCGCCGCCATAGACGGCTATCCTGCATCTTTAGGTTTTTCGGAGGAAACAAAAGGTTCATGCAGAAACGTAGGCAAAGCTGTATTTATATCGGCTGCTACAACAGCCGTCATTATAGTACTCGTACTCATTATGTCAATGATAGCAGCTCCGAATCTCTTCGATTTTCTGAGCAGCAGTTCTCCGCTTCTTTATACTGCTGAATCTTACATGGGCACCGCAGGCGCAACTATAATAAATGTCGGTATAATTATTTCATCCTTTGGCTGTCTTGTAGTAATAATCAATTATATGGCTCGAGTTTTATATACGGGAGCCAGAGATAAAATATGGCCGGGAAAAATGAATGATGCTCTCACAAAAGTTTCAGGCAAAGGCAAGGTGCCTTGGGTCGCAACAATACTAATAGCTGCGGTTGACTGTATTTTAGTGTTTGCATCGGATATAGTATCACTTATAACTTTCGGAGGAATGGCCGCGGCCACAGTTTATCTTCTGATTGCAATAGGTTCAATCAACAGCAGAATAAAGGACAAGCTTGCCGCCAGACCTTTTAAAATGCCGCTGTTCCCTCTGCCGTCAATAATAGTAATAATATTTCTGGTCGTAGCCATAGTCTCTCAGACGCCTACAGACCTTGCCATAGTAGGAGGTCTTCTTGTAATAGCACTTATATACTATTTCGCTTATATCAGGCCTCGTGATAAAAAGGAGCAAAAAAATGAACAGTAAGAAATCTATATTGATTGCCGGATGTGAAGGCTTAATAGGAAAGACCACTTCAAAGCTTTTTTCACAAAAAGGCTGGAATGTTATCGGATTTGACATAGACCTGGATACGGAAGGCAATGAATACGTAGACCGCTATATTCCATGCAATATAAAGGACTATGCTCTCGTTGAGAAAACCATATCGGATATTGAGCAAAAATATGCGATAGACGCGGTGTTTAATACTGCCGGGTATGAAATCAACACATTATTTGAGGAAACACCTACCATCTTCTGGCAGCAGCTTCTTGATACCATACTTGGCGGAAGCGCTAATCTATGCAGGGCAGCAGCACCGTATATGGTAAAAAGAAAGCATGGAAAAATCATACTTCTCTGCGCTGACTATAATTATGCCGACGGCGATAATGTAATGAACGCTGCCGCTTTCGGCACATTACACGGATTTGCCAAAAGTTTCGGAACGGAAATGGCGCCTGAAAACGTCTTAGTCAACGTTCTTTCGGCAAATGTACCCTTTGAAGCGGATATAATTGCAGAAACCGTGTTCTACCTTGCTGATAAAGACACATATACATCCGCGCAGGTAGTTTCCGTCAGCGGAAAAAGTTTATAAAGGTTGGTGAATTCACATGAAATATGAAGAATTAAAAAACAAAAGGGTTCTTATTACAGGCGGAACTCAGGGCATAGGAGAAGCTATGGCAATGACCTTTTCAAAGGAAGAATGTCAGGTAGTTATAAACGGAAGAGTTCTGAATGAGAAAGTAAAAAAAGTCATGAGCAAAACAGGCGCCAAAGCCGCCTGCGGAAGCATAGCCGAACCTGAAACTGCTGAAAACATTGTAAGAGAAGCCTCAGGTCCTGATGAAAAACTGGATGTACTTGTATGCAATGCAGCAGGAATGAGTATGTCACCGTTTCTTGAAAGCAATTCCAAAGAATGGTGGCAGCAGATAAAAATAAATCTTACAGGACATATCTCCTGCATAAACGCCGCCCTGCCTATCATGAAGAAAAACGGCGGCGGTACGATAATAATAATAAGCTCGTTCTTCGGTACAATCGGATGGAAAAATGCCACAGGTTACGGGTCATCCAAGTCCGGGCTCTTCACTCTTGGTCAGTACCTTGCAAAGAAGTTTAAAAACGACAATATAAAAGTCTGCACCATAATTCCCGGAGTAATAGATACTCCTCAGCTCAATATAGACGCAAACGACCTTGGTATATCTTTAGATGAAGTGCGTAAAATGTATGCCGGCGATATAGCCATGGGCAGAATATCAAGACCTGAAGAGATTGCAGAAATGGCTCTCTATATGTCAAGCGATATAGGACGCAGAGCATTTAACGGACGCTTCGTAACAGTAAGCGGAGGCGAATACAGGGTAACGCCCGGTTATGCATTCGGCTTATAGCTGATATGGATTCACAAAAGGAGGTTCATATGAAAAAATTAGAAAACAGAGTTGCCGTAATCACAGGCGGAAGCCGCGGGATAGGAAAAGGAATCGCTCTTACATTTGCAAAAGAAGGAGCTCATATCGTATTTTCCTATAACCGAAACAAGGAAGCAGCAGAAAACACAGTTAAAGAAATTGAATCACTGGGAGTGAAAGCTTTGGCTGTACAAGCAAATGCAGGAAATGAAGATGACGTAAAGAAAATGGCTGAAATTACAGCAAAAGAATTCGGAAAAATAAATATACTCGTCAACAATGCCGGCACCATAGGACTTGAGGTTCCCGTATCGGAAATGGAAACTTCCGAATGGGACCGTGTCATCAACACAGACCTGCGAGGAGTATTCTTAAGCTGTAAATATTTCATTCCTCTTATCGAATCAGGAGGCAACCTGCCGGTGGGAAAAATAATAAATATATCCTCGGAGCTTTCAAAAAAAGGGAGAGCCTGCTACGGTCATTATGCTGCGGCAAAAGGCGCGATAAATTCCTTTACCATGTGCCTTGCCTTAGAGCTGGCTCCCGATATACTGGTAAACATAGTTGCGCCGGGTCCTGTTGAGACTGACATGATACTTGCAGATATGGAACCGGAATGGATAGAGAAAGAAAAGGATATACCTCTTAAAAGGCTTGGCAGCGTTGAAGAAATAGGGGCGGCTGCACTGCTCTTAGCCTCTGATGATGGAAACTTCTTCTGCGGTCAGTTCGTCAGCCCTAATGGAGGCGCTGTATTCTTCTGATTCGGATTCAGTCCTATATTCACAGAAAAATAAAACATGTGTGTAAAATAAAATACTGAAGTCTTAACTATTAAGGGAGCAAATCCAACAGCTGCATATTGCAAAACCGGACTTGCTCCCTTTTTATCTATTTTCACTTATGAGTATCTGCTTCGCCGCTTCATGGCATTAATTATCCAAAAATGAGATTCTGTCATATGTTTTGGATAAAACCCGCCTGTTTTTCACGTTCTGCTCTGGTAAATTATCCAAAAGCGCGAAATAAAATGTTATTTTGGTTGTAAATTCAGTAATATATGTAAATAGCTGCAAACTTTTTATCCAAGCAGCCTTTATATACGGCGCTATTGGTTATTTACAATTTCTTTCACAGGCAATATACGCAGGGTTTCATCCACAAATATGTAAAATATAATACTTTTGGATATTTTGCTTTCTTCAAACTCTGAACGGCGTCTTCCTGTCTGCCGTAAATGAAAAGTCACAGACTTTATTTCATTTATACATGAAAATTTTCTTCTCTAGTTAATATCCGTTCTGCTGAGTATGGCCGCAGGTGTTTTTCTTATGGTTCTGAAGACAGGCAGCAGACCGAAAATTATATTAAATCCATATATCAATATAAGGCTTACTGCTAAAACTGCCGAATTAACCGTGAACATCTGTGAAAAATAGGATATACCTGAAAGTTTGTGCAGAATATATGCCATGAACAGATACCCAGGCAAGCTCGCCATTGTTGTAATCGCAAGTATTTCGCCCGCAAACATCTTGTATATATCTCCCTTTTTCACACCGATAGCTCTGTATACTCCAACTTCTTTTACACGTGAGAGGAAAGATGCTCTTATTATAAGGAATATCTCTATGAAAGATATCGCCAGTATCACTCCCGCCATTACAAGGGTTGAAAAGATTGAAGACCATATGCTGCTTCTGTATTCTTTTTCACTTTCTGCATAGTTGTCCTTTACATTTATTTTTTCGTCATTAAACCTGTCAAGGGATGCAGCTTTGTCCTTTGGAGATATGGTTATATCGGATTTGCTCTTTATGACATTGTATTTAACCGTATTTCCGTTTACGAGAATATAATCGCTGTCATTCTTATCGGAATAATAACCTACAACCTTAAGCTTCTTACCGTTTACTTTCTGGTCTATGGTCTTTCCTATAGCCATATCCTCTTTATTCTTCTCGTTTACCACAGCTTCATAATCATTTGCCGGCCAGCTCCCCTTTTTAAGGCTCGCTTCTGATGTTTTAAGGCTGTAATCTATAATCGATGCTGCCGGTGCGTCTTCTCCTCCGCTTTCATATCCCTCATGCATACCCTCCATGATGGAATCTTCCGACTCCGAATTGGCAAGAAGATTTATAAACAGGCTCTTATCAGTATAAATGCAAGGACTCTGAATATCCGATACACCTGAAATCTTAAAGGTTCCCATATTTGGAACTTCAAGCTCTTCTCCGACAAAATCCTCTGCCGTTCCAAGTCCTGCCATCTTACTTCCCTGATCATCTATAACTGTCTTTAAAACCATCTTATCAACTACGATTTCACGGTTGTTTTCGGGAAGCTGCCCATAGGCTATATCCTTTGATTCCAGCTTCGCCGCATCTGACAGGGAGCCGGTTATCGCAGCTCCGGAAGACTGAGTCTGAAAATAATCATCGTATTTAAGACTCAAACTTACCTGTGAATCCCCGGGAAGAACGTACTCAAAACTATCATCATTTTCATAGCCGAGATAAGTATCCACATCTATCTTCTTGCTTACAACGGTTATGTAATTTTTATCCGACTGAACAAATTCATCATCGGTTATATCAAGGACTCCGAATATGCTGCTTATTGAATATGTTATAAACATAGCCGAAATAAGGAATCCCAAAAGAAGTATCTTCTTTATCACGTTGTATCCCAATACAGTTTTAAATCCTCGCTTTATTAAGGTCCACGGGTTTAATATTGATTTATACTTTCTGACTCCTGTAAATGCAAGTTTATCGAGATTAAAGCTGTGATTATCGGAATCTTCCTTTGTTATTTCTCTGTAATGGTCATCGACAAATTCTATGCTCGAATTTTCATCAACGACTTCTATTCTGTCATTGGGATTGTTTGTCTTTATATATATATTCCCATTCTTTATAACTATATCAAGGTCCAAGCTGCCGTCACTTTCATTGTAAAAATCAAGACTGTATCTGTCGTTTTTAAGTCTTTTGTGATCTTTTATGTCCTTAAGATATACTTTGTTTTCTATTCTGTAATCAAGGTTGTCAGCGTGTTCGTTAAGTTCGTCGGAGATAACTTTCCCGTCAAGAATACGTATTATCCTTGAAGCATAAAATTCAGCAAGCTGTTCTTCGTGAGTAACAAGTATAACCAGCTTATCTTCAGATATTGCCTTTATTATATTCATTACTTCCAAGGTATTCTTACTGTCCAAATTTCCCGTAGGCTCATCGGCAATAACTATGGACGGGTTTTTTACTATCGCTCTGGCGATTCCCACTCTTTGTCTTTCTCCGCCTGAAAGCATATCGGCATATCTGTTTCTGTAACGATACATGCCGACCTTTTCCAGCACATAATTTACCTTTTCTTCGATTTCCTTTTTGTCCTTTACTCCCACCATTTTAAGAGCTATGGCTACATTATCGAAAACCGTCATATTATCCACAAGATTATAGTTTTGGAAAATGTATCCCACATTGAGATTTCTTATCTGGTCTACCTTTCCCGCAAGTCTTCCCGTTATTTTTTCTCCGTTTATGTATACCTGCCCTCCGTTGACCTTATCAAGGCCTCCGATAACGTTAAGCAACGTGGTTTTTCCGCATCCGCTTGGTCCCAAAAGCGCTATAAGCCCTTTGCTTTCCATATTTATGGATGTATTATTTATAACATGAATTTCATTCTTCTTTCTCTTATTAAAATATTTATTTACATTTTCAAGTCTTACCATCATTAATCTTCCTCCCTGTACGAACCCATAGCCGTCTTTTTAAACAGGCTTCTCGCAAATTTTCCTGATATGAGATATCCCATAATGATTAATACGGCATAAAGAATAATGTAATCTGTAACTTTCATATATTCTACCAGCGTTTTTATGTATTCTACATTTACTATATTGAAATTCACCAGTATTACTGCTGCAAGGAAAAGGATATAAGCTATATTTATTACTGTAAACAGCTCTACATCGAGTATTCTTCTTATATTTTTCTTAGCCATTCCAAGCATTCTCAGTATACTGAAATATCCTGCCCTTGATTTAAGAATAAGCCTTATGACAAAATATGCTATAAAGAACAGCGCAACTATTATAAATACCGCCATAGGAACTTTTATTATAGTTACAATCTCATTTCCGTAAGTTATTAGAGCGTCCTTTAGCGAAAGAGGAACATATCCCATATTCTCCATTGCATCCAAAGTTGTATCGAGCTGTCTTGTGTCCTTGACATATGCTGTGGATTGATAATTAGGTTTTGCAAACAGAGTATTGTAATCCTCTTTGTTTACATATATAGTTCCGTTATTGGCATCAAAGTCTTTCGCACCTGTTTTGCTTTCAAAACTTTTCTTGTTGTATAAATCGCTTATTTTAAGCGATACAGCTTCAGTATAGTAAATATTTTTTGCTGTAACTGTTATTGATTTTCCCTTTGCATCTGCTTTCTCGTAAAAATTGTTTACTTCCTCGGGAACAACTGCGGACCCTTTGGAGACTTTGTCACTTGGAACGATTTTATAAAGCGGGCTTCCCTCAACAGCCGTCTGCTCCTTGCCGTTTATCAGCGTAGTAACCGTGCTGTTGTAATTATAGGTTTCCTCAAGCATGCTGCTCATCATGGCATCGCTCAGGTACATATCGCCGCCGTAAATATAATTGTTTCCGGCATCATCATTTTTATAGGCAATCCCCACTACCTTTACGGTAATTTCCTTTTCATCTCCTATGTAAACTTTATAATCCTTATCGATTATCTCTCCCATCATATCAGAGCTGAAATAGTAGTCGTCTTTATATCCTGCCAGCACAACCTCGTTATCGTTTTCGGGCATACGTCCCATCACAAGTTTTTCTTCCAGCTCTGTTAAGGCTTTAGGAACAGCCTCATAGGAAAAATCATCTCTTTCAAGGTAAAGCGCGCTGTCCAGCAAAATATCATTTGCCGCTACGCTTTTAACGTTCTCTATAGACTTTATGGCTTTAAAATCATTTTCTGTAAAGGTAGAGCCATCGCTCTTTTTGAGAACTATCCTGTCAGGACTGGAGTTATAAAAGTATTCATTGTATCCCATGTTCGACGCTTCTTCCTCACTGTGCTGCAGCGATGTGTATTCGGAAGAAACAGCAAGCACTATGAAAACAAATACTACAAGCAGCAGAAAAAACTTGGGAATTATGTTGAAAGTATTTCTTAAACCGAGCCGTATCTTGCTTCCTGCCGATATATGCCCCGAAGCTTTCGATGAAGATTTTTCAGATGTATTGCCGCCATAAATATCAGGCTGAGATAAATATGAATCAGCCGCTGTATGTCTCAGCACTTCATCTTCAACTACCTTGCCGTCATGCATTTTTATCCTTCTCGTAGCATGGGACTCAAATTGTTCGTAGTTATGAGTAACCACTATTACCAGCTTATCTCTTGAAATCTCACTGAGAAGCTCTACGATTCCCTCGGCAGAGACGCTGTCCAGATTTCCCGTGGGCTCATCGGCTACGATTATATCCGTATCCTTTGCCAATGCCCTTGCTATGGCAACTCTCTGTTTCTGACCTCCTGAAAGCTTTGATACTTTTGTCTTGGAGTATTCCTCAAGACCTACCCTCTTTATTATCGCGGGCACCCTTTTAGCTATATCCTGTTTGCTGTATCCGTTTATACGCAGAATCAGCTCCACATTCTGATATACAGTATAGCTGTTAACCAGATTGAAGCTTTGAAAAATATTTCCTATATACTTTTTTCTGTACTCCTCAAAATCCGATGCAAGAAAATGACTCGTCTCTTTGCCGTCTATATACATTTCCCCTTCTTCATAGGAATCCAGTCCTGAAATGACATTGAGCAAAGTTGATTTTCCGCTTCCCGATTCTCCTGTTATTACGACAAATTCACCTTTTTTGAAACTCAGGTTCACTTTTGAAATTCCACTGGCTATCATGCCTTTGCTGTAATAGAACTTAGAGACATTTTTTAATTGTATCACTTTTCCTATACCTCCTTTTCAGAACTTTTAAAGTTCTGTATTCTTCATCTTCAGTCTTCCTGCTTTTATATCATCAACGATTTCTTTTATCGCTTCATGTTCCGAAAAATGATATTTCACACCTTCTATTTCCACGTAATCTTCATGACCTTTTCCCAGCATTATTATCATATCTGCGGGCATTGCATTTACTATGGCGTAAGTTATGGCTTCTTTACGATCATTTATCTCGGTATACTTCGCATTGTGCTTGGCAAGCCCCACCTTGATGTCATTGTTTATATCCTCTACTTTCTCAAATCTCGGATTATCGCTTGTCAATATACAGATGTCAGCCAGTTCCCCTGCGGCTTCCCCTATATCATATCTTCGCACTTTGCTTCTGTTTCCTCCACAGCCGAACACTGCTATAAGCCTGCCCGGATTGTATTCTCTTAAAGTTTCAAGCACACTTCTCGTACTTACATCATTATGAGCATAATCGATTATTACATTGAATTTTTTTGAAACGGGAATCATCTCGACCCGTCCCTTTACCTGCACATCCTCAAGTCCTGCCAGTATTGCCTTATCGGAAATGCCGAGTTTGCTGCATACAGCCATTGTCGTAAGCGCATTGTATACGGAGAATCTTCCCGGAATGTGTATTTTGGCTTCGCAGTTCATAAGTCCTTTTGTCTTAAAACGCATTCCCAGTTTCCCGTCTTCATTTAAAAATTCTATATCATATGCTGCTAAATCAGCTTCTCTTTCAGCGGCAAAGGTTACGATACTGCATGTATGATTCTTTAATATTTCTTCAGCGTGCTTGTCATCTATATTTACTATCCCTGTTTCGCACTGTCTGAAAAGCCTGCTTTTACATTCGAGGTAATCATCAAAATCGGGATGCTCCGTCGGACCTATGTGGTCAGGAGACAGATTTGTAAAAACTCCGTAATCAAAGGTTATCCCCGCTGTTCTGTCAAATTTGATTCCCTGAGATGAAACCTCCATAACCATGTATTCACATCCGGCTTTCACCATTTCCGCCATTGCCTTATGAATCTCATAGGATTCCGGAGTAGTATTCTTCGCCGGAACAGACTCCTCACCTATTATAGTTGCAATCGTTCCTATGAGCCCCGACTTCTTTCCTGCCTGCTGCAGAACATCCTTTATTATATAAGTCGTAGTCGTCTTTCCTTTTGTTCCCGTAAGCCCTATTGTCGTAAGCTTTTCGGCAGGATAGCCAAAGTATGCCGCAGACATGAGAGCAAGAGCATACCTTGCCGATTCAACCTTTATAACCGTAATATTTTCAGGGATGTTTTCAGCTTCGCTTTCCCTTTCCACTACTATTGCCGAAGCGCCCTTAGCTACGGCATCGGGTATATATTTATGTCCATCGGTTACAGCTCCCACCATGCATACAAACATATGGCCCTTTCCGACTTTTCTGGAATCGTATATTATATCCTCGACATCTGTATCCATACTGCCCTGAAGCAGCTTAAACTCTATCTTCTCACATAATTTTGATAAAAGCATATTTACTTCCTCTTTTTTCCTTGAAAATCTTTCTAAATAATATCACATGACCGCTTAAAAATCCATGTTCTTAAAACAATCTTAAAATATTATAAACCTAAAACTAATATAAATAATTATATCAGATTACATCCTTTTATTGTAAACTAGTATGGATATGTTAATATATATTTAAAACACTTTTTTAATAATAAAAGGAAAGGCAGGATAATATGAGTAAAAAAGTTCTAGTGATATCTACAAGTCCAAGAAAAGGTGGAAATTCCGATGCTCTTGCCGATGAATTCGCAAAAGGCGCTTTAAGTGCAGGACACGACGCGGAGAAAATCAATCTATGCGATAAAAATCTTAAATTCTGCATAGGATGTCTATCATGTCTTGATACGAAAAAGTGCGTAATAAAAGACGATGCCAATGCTATAGTGGAAAAAATGCGTACTGCCGATATCATCGCTTTCGCAACTCCAATATACTATTTTGAAATGTCAGGACAGATGAAAACCATGATAGACAGGTCAAATCCCCTTTATACATCGGACTACGCTTTCCGGGATATATACATTTTATCTGCCGCCGCAGAAAATGAAGATGAAACAGAAGAAGGTGCAGTAAATGGACTCAAAGGCTGGATAGCCTGTTTTGAAAAGGCTCGGTTTGCAGGTTCCGTTTTTGCAGGCGGAGTCGATAAAAAAGGCGATATAAAGGGACACGACGCATTGAAGAAAGCATATGATATGGGAAAAGGTTTATAAACAGAATATGATAAAAGCCTGGGGTAAGAATAAGTTTCACGCCGGTAACATAGCTGAATCTTCATACCGGGCCGCATATTCATACCGGTAAAATTGTGCAGCATTTACTGTCTTGCTTATGAAAATGACCAAAGCCGTTTAAATAAACGGCTTTGGTCATTTATATTTTCTTAAAATATTATTCTAATCAAGCTGAAATCCGTAGTCTGTGATAATCCGGTCTTGTATTCACTCTTCTTTAAGCCAAATTTATCAGGTGATTTTATTAATCGGCAGTTTGTTTTATCTGACCGAATTATGTGAGTTCACCGAAAGTTTTAATCTTTCAAACATATTTTTTATTTTAGGTATTGATAGAAGTATCGACGTTATTAATCCTTCAATTCCCAGATACGTGGCATTGTACCAAAGAGACCATGTTACGGAGTTGAACCCTTCCGGAGCATAGGAACCGAAAAAAATCACTCCTGATAAAACAGCGCATATATACCGGCATATGACGCCGAAGATATATCCTTTTATCAAACCATTTTTCTTCGAAGCAAAGATTCCGCCAAAGGCCAGCGCTCCGAAAGCCATCGGATAGTCCAGTATAAGCTGTACGGGATGTATTACGTAAGGATTAAATATCAAACTGACAAGCCCTACGCACATACCTGCCATAAGCCCTCTTCTCACACCGAAAAAATAAGCGCAGGCTACTATAGGAACCATTGAAAAGGCAGTCACGCTGCCGCCCTGCGGCATTCTGAAAACCGTGATCTGATTTAAAACAAGAGACAGCGCTACCATAAGAGCGGATACAGCCATTACCTTTGTATCCGCCGGTTTGCCCTTTCCGGAATACAAAATAACCGCAAAGAGAACTATAATAACTCCCACTACTGAAGCCTGTCCCCATACAGAATCAAAAAAACTTTGCAAACTCATAAAAAAACCTCCTTTAATACAGGAGGGGAACCATAATATAAGCCAATAAAAGAAAGCCAGTCCATATCTTCTATTTGCGCTTCCCTACGCCGGTATTATCCGGTTCAGGTATTGAGGGTTACATCTTATAGGTAATATACTCAAAGATGAATCTCAGCAAAAGCTCCCCTAGCTAATTGATATTCCTAATATTACACTTTATTTATTTAAAAATCAACTGTAAATTTCAACTCACAGATGGCAAATATCTAAATTTTGCTATATAATATAAAATGCAATTAAATGAAGGGAAACATATCTGTCATGATTTATGAAAATATTTTGGAGGCTATGGGGAATACTCCCATCATCCAGCTTAATCACATGGTGCCTGAAAATTCCGCAAGAATACTTGTAAAATTCGAAGGTCTAAATGTAGGCGGCTCAATAAAAACGAGAACTGCATATAACATGATTTGCGATGCAGAAGAAAAAGGCATAATAAACAAAGATACCATTATCGTTGAACCGACCAGCGGAAATCAGGGAATCGGTCTTGCGCTGGTAGGCGCTGTCAAAGGATATAAAACCATAATAATAATGCCTGATTCCGTAAGCGAAGAACGCAGAAAGCTCATCAATCACTACGGCGCTGAGCTGATACTCATACACGATGACAACAACATAGGAGAATGTATCGACGAATGTCTCAGCACAGCCTTGAATATGGCTGAAGAAAACCCAAACGTATTTGTTCCGCAGCAGTTTGAAAATCCGGCAAACCCACAGGTTCACCGCTCGCATACGGGGCAGGAAATATTAAATCAGGTAAACGGCCCAATACACGGATTCTGTTCCGGCATAGGAACCGGCGGTACGATTACAGGAATAGGCGAAACATTAAAAGCCAAAAATCCCGATATGGAAATTTGGGCAGTTGAACCGGAACATGCAGCAATACTCTCCGGAGGCTCCATAGGCTCTCATCTTCAAATGGGTATAGGAGACGGTGTTATTCCAGATATACTCAATCAGAACATATATCAGGATATCTACATAGTAAAGGATGAAGAAGCGCTTAAAACAGCTCAGGATCTTGCTTCCAAAGAAGGTCTCATGTGCGGTATTTCCAGCGGGACAAACGTAGCCGCCGCAATACAGCTTGCCAAGAAATTAGGTCCCGGAAAAACGGTTGTCACTGTACTTCCCGATACAGCCGAACGATATTTTTCCACACCTCTTTTTACCGAATAATAACTAATCCGGGTCTGCATTTTCATATTAGATACGGATTCTGCCGATTATACGAAAATACAATAAACAATATTTAATATATAACAAGGCAATATTACTTAAGAATATTTGAAAATAATATCCAACAATACTGTTTACAGTATTATTTTGGATAAAAACCTGTCGATTACTATCTTTTAATAAGTATTGAATAACCAAAAACGACAAAAATAACTGGGATTTAGTTGAAAACTCCCAGTTATTTTGCTTATATTCCCGTATTTTCGACCATATAGCGCTCAAATAAAGGATTATGGTTATTTTGATTTTTTGCAGAACACTAAAACCGGTAATTTTAACTAAAATAGCCATATGAACAGCATTTTTAGATATTCTGCATTGTACAAAGCATATCCCTTATTTATTTGGCATATACGAAAAATCTTCAGGATATTTATGCGTGTTTAATATCTGTATGCTCTGATATTTCACGGCTTATTGTAACAATATCATCCAGAGACAAATCGTGCACGGATTTATGACCTGTTATCCTTGCGAAAGTCTTAAGTTCCTCAAGGGATACGTTCAGGAAATTAGCTACTCTCTGTGCCGCAGCATCCACCTTCAACCGGCTTCTCAGATTCTCATCCTGTGTTGCAATGCCTACAGGGCAATTACCTGTTCCGCATATCCTGTACTGCTGGCATGCTGCCGCTATAAGTCCGGCAGAAGCCACAGCAACTGCATCAGCTCCCATAGCAAGCGCTTTTGCAAAATCAGATGATACACGCAGACCTCCCGTTATTACGAGAGAAATATCAGCACCTTTATCGTCGAGATACTTTCTGGCGCGGTAAAGAGCGTATACCGTAGGTACAGTAGTCGCCTCTCTCAGCATATAAGGACTTGACCCTGTCGCTCCTCCTCTGCCGTCAATAGTTATAAAATCAGGTTCTGCAAATACACAGTATTCAAGGTCCTGTTCAATTCTGCCTGCTGCGATTTTTATTCCTACAGGTCTTCCCTCAGACCTCTCTCTGAGCATGCTGACCATATCTTTAAGGTCTTCCTTGGAATTTATCTCAGGGAATTTGCTCGGACTCTGTATATCCTCGCCCTGCTTTTTGCCTCTTATACGGGCTATTTCGGAAGTCACCTTTTCTCCCGGCAGATGTCCTCCCATTCCGGGTTTTGTACCCTGTCCTATTTTTATTTCGATTGCATCCGATGACTTCAGATTCTCATCGCTCACACTGTATTTATTCGGTATATATTCAAATATATATTTGTATGCCGCAGCCTTTTCCTCGGGAAGTATTCCGCCCTCTCCGCTGCACATAGCCGTATGAGCCATTGCGGATCCCTTTGCCAAAGCAGTCTTTATCTCCTTTGACAAAGCACCGAAAGACATGTGTGAAATATATACAGGATTATCGATTACCATAGGTTTTTTAGCGTTTTTCCCTATGATAGTTTTAGTATCTACTTCTTCTCCATCGTTTAAAGGAGGCGGGTTAAGCTGAGCTCCCAATATGAGTATATCATCCCAATCAGGCATAGGAATCTGCGTACCCATGGCAGCATCCAGCGATTTACCCGTAACAGCCATCTGATGAATCTCCTCCATATATCGGCAGGATTCATCATGTCTTACAAATTCCGGATTATAACCGAGTCCTTCTTCTGATTCTTCCAAAATATCCGCATCAGATTCAGCTGATGAGTCTGCCTCTTTTACAAATTTAGCAGGAGGCTGTTTGCATACGGGACATTCTTTCAGCTCGGAAAAAGGAATCCCTGTTTTTTCTTCATCGTGTACATATCCGCACACACTGCATCGATAGACAGCCATTTGAGACCTCCCTTCAGTTCAGTAATTCTCCTGATTCACCTCAAAGAAACTCTGAGAATATTTACATACAGGACATACATCAGGAGCCTTGTCACCTGTCACCCTATGTCCGCAGTTTCTGCATTCCCAAACCTGCGGGCTGTCTTTTTCAAAGACTTTCTTTTCTTCGACATTCTTTAAAAGCGCTCTGTATCTTTCTTCATGATGCTTTTCTATTGCCGCCACACCTCTGAACTGCTCTGCAAGCTCACTGAAACCTTCCTCTTCAGCTTCTTCTGCCATTCTTTTGTACATTTCAGTCCACTCTTCATTTTCACCCTGAGCAGCATGAAGCAGATTTTCCGCTGTATCTCCAAGCTCGCCCAAAGCCTTAAACCAGAGTTTCGCATGTTCTCTTTCGTTTTCGGCGGTTTTCAAAAACAAAGCTGCTATCTGTTCATATCCAGCATCCTGAGCTACTGAAGCAAAATAAGTATATTTATTTCTTGCCTGAGATTCTCCTGCAAAAGCTTCCCACAAATTTTTCTCGGTCTTTGTTCCTGCATAAGGATTTGATGTGCTCTCCTCTTTGATTTCCACAAATTTTGAAGCCGGCTGATGGCATACAGGACATTCTTCCGGCGGCTGTTCACCTTCATGTATGTAACCACATACAGTACATTTAAATTTTTTCATATTCAACATCTCCTTTTTTCATACATTATGAGCATTTAATCCACAAACAAATTTACAGTATTATGTCTGAATTAATAAAAAATGCTCTAATGCCAATACAACTTATTGATATATTATAATACAAAATCATCGCCAAAAGGGTAAAAACTTTAACTTCCCCGCAATTCCTTTTTAAAATATAAACTGAATCAAAATCATATAGCAAACCGTTCCCGCTGCTATGCTCAAAAGCATCTGACGTTTCCACAAATGAAAAAGCACGGTAACTGCTATTGAAATCATTTCGGGGATTCCGTGACTTTCAGAAAGAAATTTTACATCTTTAAGACAATACACCACCAGCATTCCGAAAATTGCAGCGGGCAGCGCCTTTCCAAGATATTGAATATATTCAGGCGTAGGACGCTCCTCCGAAAAAATCATAAACGGCAAAAACCTTGTAAGCATTGTTCCTGCAACACATATGCCTATAATTATTATCTGCTGCGACAAAGTCATATGAGCCCTCCTGCCTTTTCAACAGGCTTTCTGAATACAGTGAGCAAACACAGCATACATATCATAGCCGGTACGAGAAAAGAGTCGCTTCCGAAAATCATCAGACATACTGCTGAGGTGGCAACTCCTATAATCGCCGTATAATGCTTCTTCTCCTTAAGCCACTGCTCCATAAAAATCACCACAAACATTGCAGTCATTACAAACTCAAGACCTTCTGTATTAAAAGTGAGAAGAGACCCTGCCAGTCCGCCTATAGTTGCGCCTGACACCCAGTAAACCTGATTGAGAGCCGTCACAAAGAACATGAACCACCCTCTGTCTATTCCCTCGGGAATTTTAACAGCATAGTTTATAGAAAAAGTTTCGTCACACATGCCGAATATCAAATAAAAACGTTTCCAGCCAAGCCCTTTAAATTTATCAAGCATTGCTATTGCGTAAAACAGATGGCGCGCCTGTATCATAAGAGTAACAAGGAAAGTCTGCAAAGGCGCAAAAGAGCCTAAAAGCATAGTAACCGCAACAAATTCCAAAGAGCCTCCGAATATTACAAAACTCATTATCATTGGATACACAAAACTAAATCCCGATATATTCATGTATATCCCGTAAGCAATACCTAAAAACCAAAATCCTGCAAATATCGGTATGGTATATGGAAAAGCGGCTTTAAAAGCCGCTTTTATTTTATTGTTACCTTTTCCCTCTGTATTTTTTGATTCTTTCATCAGTGCTATTTACTCCGCTTCAAATCCATTCTTTTTATATAATACCATAAACAGCGCGCTTACGATAATAATTTCTGCTGCTGTTACGAATAAATCCATGGCATCAACCGATGGCTTTGCCTGTGATATATTTGAAATAACATTCATCACCACTCCTGTAAAGAGAAATCCCGATATAGTTTCAAGTACATCGTTTATTGCCGAAAACATGGGAATCATCATAAAAACCACAAGAAGAGGCGTAGTCATAGTTCCCGCACTCATCTGATTCTTGGCAAATATGCCAAACAGCATGCCCAGTATGCCGCCGGTAAGAGATGCAAGCAGTGTCATCAGAATATAAATTAACCACTGACTTCCAGTCATACCCATTCCGGAGATAAACACAAGAATTATATTTACAAGCATAACCATAACAGTTGCCGGAATAAGGCTTCCCAAGAAGAATTCCATTCCATTTACAGAAGAAGTCATAAGGGTTCTCAGGGTATGCTTCTCCTTCTCTTCGGCAAGGCTTGCCGCAGGACAGTATATACCCGACATACAGATGTTCATAAGTACTCCTAAAGACAGCACATATGCGCTCATATCCGCTCCGCTGCCTGACATGACCTGACCGTAAACTATTTTCATCACGATAGTAAATCCTATGGAAAATACGGGCATGATGATAAAATTCTTGCTGAAAAGAGCCTTTCCTTTGACTTCCATAATCGCCATAAGCTTTCTTCCATGTATCTTCATTATTGCAGCTCCCTTCCTGTAACCTCCAGAAATACCGATTCCAAAGTAGGCTCGCACGAATGTATTGATTCCACCATGTCATTTTTAAGCCATTCATTTATTTTGGAAATGTTCGTGTCATCATGTTTCAGCATGAATTCCTGCCTATCATTTAAAACTATACGATATTTCTTTTCTTTATTATATCTGAAACAGAGCTCCCTGGGCGTCCCGTATTCTACTATCATCCCTTCGTTGAGCAGTGCAACATTATCGCAGAGTTTAGAGGCTTCTTCCATATTATGAGTAGTTAGAAATATCGCCATTCCTTCGTTCTTAAGCTCCATTAAAATCTTATGTATCTGCAGCGCGGTAGACGGGTCCAACCCGCTTGTAGGCTCGTCTAAAAACAGTATCTTGGGCTTATGCAAGACAGCCCTTGCAAGTATGAGTCTTTGAGTCTGCCCTCTGGATAATTTTGACGCCGATTTCTTCCTATGCTCATATAGCCCCATACGTTTAAGAAGCATGTCTATACGCCCATACTCAACATTTAAAATCTTAGCAAAATACTTTAAATTATCATATACGCTCATCCTTTCATAAAGTCCGCTTATATCCGTAACTATGCCTATTTTTTCATATATATCTTCATTTATCTGTCTGCAGTCAGTACCGAGTACATATGCCTCTCCCGATGTCGGTTTAAGCTGACCTGTAAGAATTTTGATGGTTGTTGTCTTTCCTGCTCCGCTAGGTCCCAAAAATCCTAAAATCTCACCTTTGCAAAGTTTTGCGTCTATATCTTTAAGAACTAAATCATCACCGAACTTTTTCGATATATGTTCAAGTCTTATGAACTCTTCTTTCATATTGAGCACTCCTCCCGTCCTTTTAAAACTCATTCTAATTTTTCCGCCTGCCGAGTAAAAATTCAGACATACCGATTATATTATTACGATACTTCGATGTCAATTTCTATGCAAATGCTTCCGCAGGTTTTAACGATTAGATTATAAGCTGTACCCCCCCCAGTCAAGTATAACGGTGATTTTATATCGAAAAACCGAAATAGCCGAAAAATAAAAACCGGAGCAATACCCCGGTTTTACATAGCGTTCTTAACTATTATATATTTTTTTCACTGTAATTTTTCAGGCTGTCACCGAAAAAAGGTTCCAGCTGTTCTTCCGATGGTTTTTTAGTAACAAGCGCTGTTATAACAAATGCTGCAAATGACAGTATCAGTCCCGGAAGAATTGGATGCTGCGCCCACGACGGCAAAAGTTCAGGAACAAGATACATAAGCGCTGTAGAAACAAACCCTACAAGCATCGAAGCTATATTGGCAGGCGTATTTGCCCTTTTCCAGTAAAATGCTCCTATAAGAGACGGCAGTATACCGGCTCCCATCATGGCAAATGCAGATGACCAGAGGAATATAAGTCCTGAGATATTCTGAGCAAAATACGCTATAACTATTGATAAAATCGTGCATACAACAATTGTCGCTCTGGAAATCCCGAGAACCTCTTTTTCTGAAGCTTCAGGTTTGAGCAGTTTTTTATAAATATCATAACTTGTACACTGTGATGTAATTATGAGCATCGTGCTGGATGTGGAAATTATGGCTGCAATTATACCCACTAGAACTACTGCTGCAAGCGCATCAGGCATTACAGAAAGAACCACGGTCGGAAACGCAGTATCAGCATTGGCAATGTCAGGCTCCAAAACTCTGGCATAATTGGCTATGATAAGTCCTCCCACATATACTACAGCAAAAGGAATCATAACTATTGCAACTGCACCTATGGCGTGTTTTTCATTTTTAGCTAAATACATTCTCGTTATCTGATGAGGCTGGCAAAGATTTCCCGTACACCACACCAAAAACCAAGACATGCTCATTCCAAAGGTCAGATAAGCATTTGTTCCGCTAAGCAGAGCCTCTTTTTCCTGCCATGTCTGCCCTGATGGATTTACACTCTGCCCGTATCCCTTAACAAGATTTTCAAAACCGCCTCCGTTATGCAATGACGCAGTAACAGTAACAACTATGGCAATTATCATCAAAACCATGCAGACCGTATCAGTCCATGCGACAGCTCTTGCGCCTCCTGTCCATGTGTATATCATTACAACCACGGCGCCTATTATAATACCCGCCATATACGGAATATCTGATACCAACCCCAGCACTGCATTAAATCCCATATACATTGACGCCATGCCTACCGTATATATACACAATATCATGACAGAGTAAAAACCTCTTCCGAATTTTGACGGATAACGCTTTCCTATAAGGTCTGGCATGGTACAGGCATTGTTATAATATCCAAAGCGCCAAAACTTCTTTGCGAAAAACACTGCCAAAAGGAACATGCAGGTGAGCGTTCCTATGAGCTGCCATCCCGCAGCCCATCCAAATTTATAATTATAGCCTATAGTTCCCAAAAATGAGCCTGCGCTGAGAAAGCTTGCTCCATATGTACCTGCCACTATCCACATAGACATGCTTCTTCCCGCTACAAAGAAGTCTTCAGTTGTATCCTTTTTCTTTTTTGCCGCCAATCCTCCAAGTACTAAAAGCAGCACCAGATAAACAACAAAAATAATAATATATATATTCATTTCACTGTTTCCTTTCATCTTCAAGTTCAGGTCTCGGGGTCTCTTCCGTTTTTTTCGCCAATATTATAAGTACAACGGTATATAGTGCTCCGAATCCCATCAGACATCCCACAATCCACCAAACGTCTCCCATAACAAAGCTCCTTTCTTTAACTAAAATTTTTTAAATAAAACAGGTATTACTCTTTTCGAACATAACATTTTATAATTTCTGCATTACCTTTTCCGCTACTCTTCTTCCAATAATACGACAGCTTCTAAGACCTGCCTCATCTTTTTTTACCGCATCCTTTACTCTTCCTCTTTCAGGATAATTATTCCCAACTCCTCCCAGGTAGCATGTAGGCATTTCATCCGGACCCGTTCCTACAACGGTCATGTCGTGAACCAGCATATAGTAATGAATACACTGAATAGTAAATTCCTGTCCCCCATTTCTATTGGACCCCATGGCTATCGCAGCGCCGACCTTGTCTCTAAGCGCCCCATTCCAAATACTCGCTCCATATCTCAGCAAGGGTTCTGTTCTGTCCATAAATGCCTTTGTCTGTGAATTTACAGAACCGAAGTAAACAGGAGATGCTATTATAAGTCCATCACAAAGCCTCAGCTTTTCGTAAATTTCATCCATACCATCATCAAATACGGCACATGCTCTGCTTCCTCCTGTTTCTTCTGCATTGGTCGTACATCTAAAACATCCTATACATGGATTTATTTTATAGTCTCTCAGATTTATTATTTCCGTCTCTATAATGTCTCTGCCTTTAATTCTCGCCTCCTCAAGCGCTGTTTCGAGCAGAAAGCCGGTATTTCCCCCAGCTCTGGGACTTCCGTTTATTCCTAAAATCAATTTACCCATGTTTTCCTCCAATAACCTATTTCAAAAGATACGAATACCTGTCAGCAAGCTCTCCCATTCTTACAAATTCTATATCTTCATGCTTTATAATGTGCTTTATAACATTTTCAAGAACAACAGCTCTTGACGGAATACCTATCACCTGAGGATGACAGGTAAGCACATATACCGTGTCTTCTCTGCCCGGGATATTTCTCCATTCATCATACAATACATCAAATTGCCTGATAAATACCTGCTCCACAGCATCCATAGGCTGCATAGACTTCCCTGTCAGTTTCGTGCTGTACAACCAGTAAGCCGCATCATCCATTGCCCAGTGTATTGGAAACTCTATAAGTTTCTTTTTTTCCCCAAACACTTCAAGCTGATGAATTCTGTCAGTATGCATCATATTGCTTGAGTATTTAATCCCAAGCTCAACCAATATATCGGGTGTATATTTACTGAATTCCCATGCAGGTGAACGAAAACCTTCCGGATACTTTCCCGTAATTTCTTTGATTCTTTCATTTGCCCTCTTATATTCATTTAATTCCTCATCTTTTGAAGAAAAATTTTCCGGCCATACATGCGTGTATCCATGATTGCCAATTTCATTTCCCTCGTCAAAAATATCTTCAACCAGATGAGGGAAAATGTCTGCAACTTCTCCCGGTACATTAAAAGTACCTTTGATTCCGTATCTGCCCAATATCCTGATTATCCTCGGCACGCCTTCATATGCACCGTAATTTCCAAGGGAAAGCATCACAGGCTTTTTATAATATTCTTTATCTCTTGCCGTCCATATTGTCTGACAGTCAACATCAAAGGTAAGACAGACAGGAAATTTATTATTTTTCATTATCTAAAGCTCCTTTCTGTAATTATTTATCAAAGATTTCTGATAAGCTGCGCAACAAGCGCAGTTCTCTTTGCTATATGATCTACATTTATATATTCATCGGGAGTATGAAGATACAAACCTGACATTCCCATACCATCTATTGTTGGTATTCCTGCACCTCCTGTAAAATTGCCGTCGCTTCCTCCCATACACTTTTCCGGTTTCAGCTTTATTCCCAGTTCAGAAGCATATGCGGAAGCTTTGTCTATGAGTTCTCTGTACTCAGGTAAAGGCGGTTTATCTATCCCTCCCTCTATTTCCAGTCTTATTCCATTCATAAATGGTTTCAATTCCCTTATTCTGCAATCAATTTCCTTTGATATTTCCGTGGTTTCTGCCCTAACATCAAAGGATACACTGGCTGTTTTCGGTATCATACATGTACCTGAAATTCCTCCGGAAAACCATGTGGGCACCAAACTTATACCCCTTTTTTTATCATTAAGCTCGATTACTTTCTGTATCTGGTATGATATTTCTCTTATTGGATTTATTCCCTCATCGGGATTTGAACCCGAATGTGCCGATTTGCCGTGAGCTATTATCTTATATGTTCCTCTTCCGTACCGGCTTCTTTTAATGCTCCCGATTTCATCATATCCCGGTTCCAATACTATGACATTATCGTACTTTTCTGCTTCTTTAAGTATAGCTTCGCTGGAATTAAAACTACCCGATTCTTCATCTCCGTTTAAAAAAAATGCTATCTTTTTATCGTCCGGGAGCATATTAAGCTCTTTAAGAGCTCTTACTGCAAATACTCCCATGACTATTCCTCCTTTCATGTCAAGTATTCCCGGTCCGTATGCTTTTCCCTCATTTACACGAAAAGGATTCTCTTCAAGTCCGCCTATTGGAAAAACAGTATCATAATGCCCTATGCACAGAGTTCCTCGTCTTCCTGCTCCAAACTCAGCAATAATATGATTTCCATTTTCCGTCTGAGGTATTACATTTACTTTAAAACCTGTGTCCGCTAACAGTTTCTGAAAAAACATGCTGCACTTATCCGAAGCTTTTTTATCCTGATGACTAGGTGACTCAAGTTTTACGCTGCATTCGACGGTGCGCATTATTTCATTAATCTTGTCTTCCAAATAATCAAGCAATTTCTCGCTGTCAGTCATATCTATCCTCCTTATTTTTATTTTTCACGATAGTCCTATCACTCTTATATACTAATTTTAATATTAATTTCAGAAAATTAAAAATTGTAAAAATTTAGTATGGTTATAAGATATCCCTATAACACATTCTCATGCCTTATGAGCCAGTTATTATTTTCGTATGCTATAATAGGAATAAGTGAATCACTTACTTGCGGACAATAAAATGGGAGGAGAAGTATGAATTTACAGCAGCTTAAATATACTCTGGAAGTATATAAGCAAGGTTCAATAAATAAGGCAGCTCATATACTCTTTGTTACTCAGCCGACTCTGAGCATTGCAATAAAAGAATTGGAAAAAGAAATAGGGTTCATTATTTTCGAAAGAAACAGCAAAGGAATAACCCCTACTCCCGCCGGAATGGCATTCATCAATACCATTCGTGAAGTTTTCTTCAAATTGGAAGATATAAAAAAAGAATACATTCAAGATAACTCCGGTGACGCTTCTCTTATAATGCGGATATCATCAAGCCGGTATTCTTTCGTTACCGAAAGCATAATACAATATTACAATTCCGAAATATCTTCAATAGATAAGTATTCTGTAATGATAGAAGAACAGGACTGCAACCAAGTCATACAGGATGTTCTCAGCAGAAAATCAGATATAGGCATAGTTCATACCAATGCTCATACAAACAAAATTCAACTTGAATATTTTGAAAAAAAAGATATAAAATATATAAAATTATTTGATTCAGTTCCCTACATCATTTTCAGAAAAGGTCATCCTCTGGAAAAAGAAACCGATATTTCAAGGAAAAAACTGCTTAAATATCCTCAGATAAGAACTAGCTCTACCAATGTAAATTACTACGACAGCAATGCGAATTTCAGTTTTATTGATTATTCAAACTCAGAAAAAAATTTCTTTATAAGCAGCAGATCCATGATTTATTCACTGCTTTCAAAATCCGACGCTGTATTTTTCGGCTTAACAAAATATGGTATAAACAATATATCGGGAGAATATACCGCCAGACCTTTAAGCAGTGAAACATCATATTTTTTCTACGCTTTAATGCTGAAAAGCGAAAGCCACAACAAACAAATACAAAAATTTATAGACATACTTTTAGAAAATACAAACAAGCAAAGCACAACCTAAATAATTTAAAAATTAACCAAATCTTATACTTATTTCATATATTTGGATAAAATCCCGCAGATATCTTTCGTTAGAAAGTCACAAATAACCAATATTGTTCCATACGAATATATTTTGGATAAAATGCCCTCATTATTTTATATATATTCCCATTATTATAACCAAAATTGCCTTTCAATCAGCAATTTTGGATAATCTGTTATTTACAGAAATAAAAAATAAGCGATTTTTAACCAAATCGCTTATATATACCATACTTTTAGATGATTTTACATTAGCTCATATGATTATGGTCTTAAAATCATCAGTTAAGTCCCACTACTTCCATGGCATGAAGCCAGTTCTTCCTCATTGCTTCCTTGGCGCTTTCCAAGTCTCCGCATTTCAAAGCTTCTATAATCTGCTCATGCTCTTTTACGGAACTTATATGCTTTTTCTGGCTGCTGTAGTAAAGATTTTCTATTCTCATAACATGATTTCTTAAGATATCATTAAAATTTATAAGAAAATTATTCCCGGAAAGCTCCAGTATCACATCGTGAAAGGAATTATCGCAGTTTCTTATAACTTCTACATAATCGTTTTGAAGAGCTTTTTCCATCTCATTATTTATCTTCTCCAGTCTTTCTATGATATCATTGGACAGCTTAGGAAAAGCAAACTGCATTGCCACAGCCTGAAGCTCCGAAAGCATAATATAAACCTGTCCTGCATTTTCCCAGTCTATAGCAGAAACCCTGCTTTCCTTTCCCGGAAATATTTCTATAAGTTTCTGGTCCGCCAAAAGCTGCATGGCTTCCCTTACAGGCGTTCTGCTGACAGAAAAATATTCAGCTATCTCCATATCCGAAATTTTTTCTTCCGGTTTCAATGTACCGTCTATAATCCATTCTTTTAACGTTGTATATATACGCTGCCTCGCGGTCTGAGGATGCTGTGATGTGTTTTTTTTAGGAATAGGCATAAAATTTTTTCTCCTTTTCAATAATTCTATTGATTATTTTATCAAAATCATTTACAATAATCAATATATTAGTGCGATATATTGCATTTATATATTACTGTTAAGTTTATAAGAAAAGAGGGTTATTATGAATGTAAAAGCAGTTCACCACAACAGAAAATCAAATGAAAAACTTGTATCAACTAAGGATTTCGGGCTTGAAAACGCTAAAAAGGTTCAGGCATTCCATAAAAGTTTTCCTGAATATTCACAGACTCCCCTTGTGAGCCTGGATAATCTGGCCAAGCAATTTAATGTAAAGGGAATATATGTAAAGGACGAAAGCTATCGCTTCGGTCTTAACGCTTTCAAAGTGCTGGGCGGAAGCTACAGTATAGGAAAATATATTGCAAAACGTCTTGGAGAAAATATCGAAAATCTGTCCTACAGTAAAATCGTAAGCGATGAAGTAAGAGAAAAGCTTGGAGATATAACTTTTGTAACGGCAACCGACGGCAACCACGGAAGAGGCGTTGCATGGACGGCCAACCGGCTGAAACAAAAAAGCATAGTATATATGCCTAAAGGAAGTTCTGAAGAAAGATTAAACCATATTTTAAAGCTGGGAGCGGATGCTTCAATCACCGATTTTAACTATGATGATGCAGTTCGCATAGCCGACAAAAAAGCTAAAAGCTGCGGCGGACTTTTAGTTCAGGATACTGCATGGGACGGATACGAAGAAATCCCTCACTGGATTATGGAGGGATATACAACTATGGCTTATGAAATCACACAGCAGCTTGAAGACACAAAACCTACCCATGTATTTTTGCAGGCGGGAGTCGGCGCAATGGCCGGCGCTGTCACAGCCTTTATTTCAGATTATTACGGAAAAGACCGCCCTATAATAACCATTGTAGAACCTGATAATGCGGCCTGCATCTATAAAACCGCCGATAAATCAGACGGAAACATTCATGCCGTAAAAGGAGATATGAAAACCATAATGGCAGGTCTGGCGTGCGGTGAGCCTTGCAGCATCGGCTGGGAATTTCTGCGTGATTATGCAGAATTTTTCATATCAATGCCTGACAATATTGCAGCAGAAGGAATGAGAATATTGGGAAATCCTGTTGAAGATGATACAAAAATTATTTCAGGAGAAAGCGGAGCAGCCGGATTCGGTCTCATGTCAGAAGCAATACGAAATCCACAGCTCTCATGGCTTAAGGAACAACTGAAAATCGACGAGAACTCTGTGATATTGTGCATATCCACGGAAGGAGATACAGACAAAGAACACTACAGAAAAGTAGTATGGGACGGAGCATATCCAACAGCATAAATCAAAAAAAAGTGTGCAAGACGGAATCAGAGATTCCTTTGTACACATATCGCCCGCAAGAGGAGAGCTTCGCAAGATACTTTCTTTGAAGTATACGGAAATTTCATATTACGATATTTCCTATACTATAAAAAGAGGGGTTTTACAGAATTTATTTTATGTAAAACCCCTCTTTAATTATATATCATCAGTAAGTCTGACTAATTCGCTTCTCCTTAATTATCGAAACTCTTCCAAGTTTAAAAAACAGTATCAATGCAACTATTACCGTAACCGTCTCTGCTAAAGGCATGGTAAGCCACACACCTGAAACGCCTATAAACTTTGGCAGAAGAATTATAAAAGCAACCACCAGTACAAAAGACCTCAGAAATGATATTACGGCAGAAACAAGACCATTTCCCAGCGCCGTAAAGTATCCCGACAAAAATACATTTACTCCTATGAAAACGAAAACAAGGGCAAATAATTTCAGTCCCTCCCATGTAATATCAAACACATGACCGGGCTGCGAAAATATACCTATAATGCCTTTTCCTCCCAAATACGATATTGCAACAACAAGCGCAGAACTAACAGCTATTGTGATAAAGCTGTGCCTCAGAGTCTCCCTTATCTTATCATAATTTTCCGCACCCAGATTATAACTTACGATAGGCGCTGTAGCTACAGCGACACCCATATAAAAGGCAATAAAGAAATAGTATATATACATTATAATGGTCACAGCGGCTACTCCGTCTTCTCCGAAATAACTCATTATTATGATATTAAACAAAAATGTGGTTATTCCCGTGGAAAACTCCGTCAGCATTTCACTGCTTCCGTTGGTACATGATTTAAGCAATACTTTCCATCTGATTTTAGGTCTTGTAAATCTAATATGACTGAATTTCAAAAAGTATACGAGTCCTATCATCGCGCTGACTGAGATGGACAAAGTAGTTCCCCATGCGGCTCCAAAAGTTCCCATACGATAAATTCCAACGAATAAATAATCAAGAAAAACATTTAAAATCAATCCGGTTACCGACATTATAAGTCCAATCTTTGGATTTCCGTCATTTCTGACAAGATATTCAAAGAACAACTTAAATGCCATTGGAATTGTCCCTATGAATACGACAAGAGCATAGGGAACCACGTGTTTCATCAATGCTTCATTGCTTCCCAAAAGTACCGCAATTTCATCAACAAATACAACTCCTGCTGCTGTAAAAACAATAGAAAAAATCAATAAAACCATACATATAAAACTGAATATCTCATTGGCTTCACCGTCTTTTTTCTGACCCAGCTTTTCGCCTATAACAGCTCCTGCTCCTGTAGCAAGCATTACTGCCACTCCAAATGTCACGCAAGTCACGGGAATTACTATATTTATTCCGGCAAGCGCATTTGAACCTGCGTATCTGGAAACAAAAAAACCATCTATAGTTGTGTAAAATGACAGGAAAATCATCGTTAAAACAGATGGCAGCAAATTTTTGAAATACTGCACATAATTCATTTTTCTTTCAAAGTTTTCTATCATAATAAAGCTCTCCTTGAATTATCTATTTTCCAGACCTATAATAAAGTATATAGTAACTATAATGTCAAGATTTTCATAAAAAATTACATATAACTTGTAAAAAGGAAACGATATAATGAACAAAAACGAAAATAAAAAAGACTTTTTTTCCATCGGAGAACTGTCAAAATACCAGAATATATCGAAGCAGACCCTCATCTATTACGATAAAATAAATCTGTTTAAACCTGCATACATAAATCCCTCAAATGGATACAGGTATTACAGCGCTTCTCAGATAGATTACCTCGATACCATCTTAATTATGAAAAAAATAGGATTTTCTCTTGATGAAATCAGAAAACATATGAAAAGCTCCAATATCGACAGCAGCCTTATTCTCCTCAGAAAACAGCTTACAGTAATAGACAGGCAGATAAAAGAGCTCAATCTCATAAAAAGCAGACTTCTTCACAGATGTACGCAAATGGAAAACGCCAAGATATACAATACACAGGAGAACCCCATACAGCTTGAGTACGTTAAGAATAAATATATATTATTTCATAAAGTGGACAGCCCTTATACGCTTAAAGATATAAGCATAGCTACTAAAAAATGTTTTTCCCAGGCATTTTTGCAGCAGATTCCCATATTTTTTCAGGCAGGAGTTACAGTCCCTCTTGAAAAAATACGAAATCGCGCATACATTGAAGCCTCCAACGCATTTCTAGTGACAGAGCAGTCAAGCAAAGCGGACAATATAAAGAAACTTCCGGAGGGCAAAAGCGTAAGCATCTACCATTTCGGAGATTATGAATCCATAGGAAATTCGTATCACAGAATAATTGATTACTGCGATAAAGAAAAGCTTACTATTGTTTCAGATTCCTATGAATTCTGTATCAACGATTATATAACTTCCAGCGATAAAGACGAATATATCACGAAAATTATGTTCTACATAAAATAATTCTCTTCATTTCCCTTTTGTACATAAAATACGAAAAAGCAGCTGTAATGAATTCAGCAATGAAAAACGATGACCAAACACCTTTAGCTCCCAATATCATACTGAGAAGAAAAGCCGCCGGAATTATAATCACTATATATCTCGATAAAGAAATATACAAAGACTCCTTACCTTTTCCCAAACCTTCCAAAACGCCTGAAACAGTTATCGATACCGCCGATACAATAAATCCTATGCTAATTATGTGGAGAGCCGATATACCTATACTAATTGTCTGAGGGTTTGAAGTAAATAATCCGATAAGGTCTCCGGGAACAGCCCAGGATAATATTGTCCCTACAGTCATTACAGCTACAGTCAGCCTTAAAGAAACATTAAATATTTTACCTACACGCTCTATTTGCCCGGCGCCGTAATTGTATCCTATTAAAGGTCTTATTCCCTGTATTATTCCGTTAGCAGTAAGGTAAATAAAGGTCTGCAATTTATAGTAAACGCCAAGAACCAATACGTATGTCTGTGAGAAACCTGCAAGGATACCATTTAAAGCCGATATGAGAAGCGACGGCAGCGCCATGCTCAAAGTTGCCGGTATCCCCACAGCATAAACTCTCAATATGAGCTTTCTGTCAGGATGCAGATAACGTCTGCCTATCTTTACAGGAAGGAGTCCTTTAATGTAGGCTGCTGCATATACAAGAAGACTTACGGTCTGACCTATTCCTGTGGCATATGCAGCGCCTGCAATTTCAAGCCTTGGAAAAAATCCTATCCCGAATATCATCAGAGGGTCCAGCACTATATTAACTACAAGACCGCATATCATGCTGACCATTGAAATTTTCATCTTGCCCACCGACTGAAATATTTTTTCAAAAGCTATGCCTAAGGTAATAATCACAGAAAATGCAAATGCACGGTATGAATACGTCAGCGCCATATTCAGAATGTTTTCATCTGATGAAAACATTCTCAAAAATGCAGACATTCCCGCAATGGATATTATTGTAAGTATTATTCCGTGCACTATACTAAGTACAATACCCTGAGAGGTTGCCTTATTAGCGCAAAGCTCATCTTCCGCCCCCAGATAAAATGCAACACACGCATTTATTCCGATACCGAACCCGACGCCTATTGCAGTTATAAGGTTCTGTACAGGATATACAAGAGAAAGCGCCGTCATCGCATCTTCACTGAGCTTAGCTACAAAATAGCTGTCAACTATATTATAAAGAGAATTCACAGCCATGGAAATTACCATAGGCAGCGACATGGACAATACAAGGGGAAGTATGTTCTTTTCTTTCATAAATGTTTGATTCATCGATAAATAAACTCTCCTTTATAAAATAAATTATTTAAGCATTTTTCAATAATATACCAGTTAATCAGTGACCGCATCTTAATCAATACAGTACAATAAAAAACCACACGATTGTATAAATTAATCATGTGGCGAAAAAAGATTATTCTGAAAAATCCACTCCCAAAAGGGTTTTATAAATGTATTATCACATAAAAAAATTTCAGTGTCAACATAATGTACAGTAAAGTGCCAAACCTCCTGTGCATATACTTTTCATGCGCAATGATTTACCTTTGCCATAATACAAAAGTATTACCCCGTAAACATTAGTATTAGACTTATTTATATCGAAAATTAGCTTAAAGTGCTATTGTACTTTTTTAAATTTTATATTAGAGTATGTTTGTTCCAAAACACATTTATATTTTGTAACAGTAAAATAAAACTTTAAGAGAGGTGAAACAAATGTCACAATCTACAATAGCAATACTTATATTTGTATTGGTAATGATTGTAATCATATCCGAAAAGGTTCATCGTTCGGTAGCTGCAGTAGGCGGAGCAGCACTTCTAATCATATTCGGAGTTCTGGATGTTCAGTCAGGAGCTTCATATATTGATTACAATACCATCGGACTTCTAATCGGTATGATGCTTCTTGTTGCAGTAGTCAAGAATTCGGGAATGTTCGAATACTTAGCTGTTAAATCAGCTAAAATTGCCAAGGGCGACCCTTGGAAGATGATGATAATATTTATCGTCATAACAGCGGTACTTTCGTCAATGCTTGATAACGTAACAACCGTACTTTTAGTAGGTCCTATGACCATCGCTATAACCGCAAAACTTAAAATCAATCCGGTTCCTTTCCTTCTTACTCAGATACTGGCATCCAACATAGGAGGAACAGCCACACTGATAGGCGACCCGCCTAATATCATGATAGGAAGCGCGGCAAACTTAAGTTTCATGGATTTTATCATAAATGATGCGCCGGTTGTTGTTATAGTTCTCATCGCAACAATATTTGGATTTAAATTTATCTATAAAAAACAGTTAAAAGCCGACCCTAAAGATATGGCTGAAGTAATGGCAATGGATGAAAAAAGCCTTATAAAAGACCGTGTCCTTCTGATAAAAAGTATAATTGTTATCGTTTTAGTAATTGCAGGATTCATGCTTCATAACGTTATACATATGGAATCTTCCATAATCGCTCTTTCCGGAGCTGTTATCATGATGGTAATAGGAAGACAGGATATTGAGAAAGTCGTTATGGATGTAGAATGGTCAACAATAATATTCTTCGTTGCGCTCTTCATAGTTGTAGGCGGAATGGTAGAAACCGGGGTTATAGACAGACTGGCTGACGTAATCATGGGCTACACTTCAGGAAAACCTGTAATGACCATGCTGATAATACTCTGGGTATCGGCTCTGCTGTCATCTACCCTCGACAACATACCGTTTGTTGCAACAATGATACCGCTGATACAGGCAATGGGCGCTGACGGTATGGATATAATGCCGCTTTGGTGGGCACTTTCACTTGGTGCATGTCTCGGCGGAAACGGCACACTCATAGGTGCTTCTGCAAACGTTGTACTCACAGGTATAAGCGCTAAACACGGACACCCTGTTACTTATGTACAGTTCCTGAAAATAGGATTCCCTATGATGATAATGTCAGTAATCATCTGTACTGTATATATGGTACTGCGTTACGCATAATAAATTCATCAACCCACATAAACACATTTAATAAACCTCAAAAGGGGATATGGATTCGATTCAAATCGTTTCCATATCCCCTTTTGAATTGCACTCATATATTCAGTACCTGTATAAGTATAATCCACGTAAGTCCATAATAGGCAACTACTGCCACCAAATCATTTACAGTTGTAATCAGCGGTCCTGACGCCACAGCGGGGTCAACTCCTACTGATTTAAACAACAGAGGTATAGCAGTGCCAACAAGGCTGGAAATAAGCATTGCCAGCACCATAGATACACCTATACACGCCGATACAGTAAATGCAATCACAGCGCTCATATCTTTAAACATGATGATATATATACCTATCCCTATAAATGACAGCAGTCCTATCATAATCCCGTTTATCAGACCGACCCTCATTTCTTTTCCAATCAGCTTTACTTTCTGCCTTCCCTTAAGCTTTTCATCCACAAGTACACGAATTGTAACTGCTAAGGATTGAGTCCCCACATTGCCTGCCATATCCAGAATTAAAGACTGAAAACATATTATAATCGTAAGCTGAGCCACGACCGCCTCAAACATACCAACAACACTTGAAACTATAAGTCCCAGTCCAAGCAGCAGCAAAAGCCACGGCAGACGTTTCTTTACGCTTACATAAACAGGTTCCTTTAAATCCTCCTCGGATGTCAGCCCTGCAAGCTTAGCGTAATCTTCTCCCATCTCATCATCCACAACTTCTATAACATCCTGAGACGTTATTACACCCAGTACGCTGTTGCCGTCCGATAAAACAGGAATTGAGCCGGCAGAATAATCTTTTAAAATTTCCATGCAGTCTTCTATCTTTTCATCAGCATAAACATAAGGATATGTCGTAACTATGATATCTTTAAGGTTGTCCCCTTCTCTTGCTATGATTAAATTTTTAAGACTTATAGTTCCATAATATATCCCATTTTCATCTAATACATATATCTGTGAAATGTTATCATGTTTTGCAGCCTGGGATATTACCGATTTCATAGCTTCCTTAACAGTATCCTCCGACGACAGCGTCACAAAATTGGTCGTCATTCTGCTTCCTATTTCATCTTCATCATATGATGCAAGCATTAGCACTTCCCTTTTAAAATGCTCGCTCATAAGCTCAATCCAGGCTTTCTTGTTTACTGAATCCGTTTCTTTGAGAATATCCACCGCTGTATCAGGCTCCATATTTTCAAGAACCTCTGCTGCTTTTTTTATATCAATTTCATCCAGATACTTATCCGCTTCATCCGTATGCTCCATTATCTCCGCCAAAAATTTCACATCTATAATACGGCAAAGGAGTTCTCTGTCTTTTAAATCCAGTTCATCCAGTACAGCGGCCACATCCTTTTCATGATATGTTTTCAGCTTGTCTCCAACTACTTTTGGTGAAGCTTTGCTCCTGATAATATTAAATATTTCCTGCTTGTAATTGTTTTTTAATTTCAGCACTTTATTTACCATTTTTTCTGCCTCCTTTTTACACAACAAAAAACCTGTTTTAACGCAGGTATTTTATTTTTTCTGTAATTCAGGTTGTGTCATGGAATCCTTAAGGAAAAATATATAAATAAGAACTGAACTAAATGTTTAAAATGTTTAAATCAAAATTAAAACAGATAGAAGCCTTAAGACTTCCTCCGGATACAGCCTTACTGAAAATACATTTTTTCCTGCGATAAGGACTTTGCCCATAATAGTCACAGCCTTCCATCTGTCTCACCTCACTTTATAAATAAAAATCCTAATTATTTTAACATAAAGAAATTTATTTGTAAAATCATTCTACTTCATAAGTTTCTTCAAAAGTTTATAATCACTTTCGCTGTTTGGAGAATACCTTACGGACATGTCAAGCCAGTTTTTCTTCTCCAGAACGCTCTTCTGATGGGAAAAAGTCATAAAACTGTTTTTACCGTGATATGCTCCCATACCGCTTTCTCCCACACCGCCAAAAGGCATATGAGAAGATGCCAGATGAACAATGGTATCGTTTATACATCCTCCTCCATAGGAAACTCTGTTTACTATATATTTTTTAATCTTTTCGGATTTCGTAAACAAATACAGAGCCAAAGGTTTTGCCCTTTCGTTGATATGCCGAGCAGCTTCGCAGATGTCATCAAATGGTATTATAGGAAGAAGAGGACCGAAAATCTCTTCTTTCATAACTTCGCAGTCCCAGTCCGCATCTATTAATGCAGGAGATATTTTCCTGCATTTCTCGTCACTTTCGCCGCCTGCAATAATGCAGCTGTTTTCAAGAAGATTTTGCAGCCGTACAAAATGTTTTTCATTGATTATCTTAGGATAATTAATATTCTTATGAGGATTGCTTCCGTACAAACTGAAAATGCTTTTTTTCAGTTCTTCGATAAGCTTATCGTATATATCCCTGTGAGCCAGAACATAGTCGGGAGCAACACAGGTCTGTCCACAATTCAGAAGTTTTCCCCACGCGATACGTTTTGCACTTAAAGGTATATCTGCCGTTTCATCCACGATACACGGACTTTTGCCTCCAAGCTCTAAAGTTACCGGGGTCAGATGCTTTGCAGCTTTCTCCATCACAAGCTTTCCTACTTTTATTCCTCCTGTAAAGAATATATAGTTAAAGGGCAGATCAAGAAGTTCATGATTAACTTCCCTTCCTCCTTCCGCTACACAAATATATTCATCGGGAAAATTTTGCTCTATAATACTTTTTATTATTGCCGATGTTTCAGAAGAATAATTTGACGGCTTTAAGACAGCGCAGTTTCCGGCGGCAATGCATCCTGCGAGAGGCGCTATGGCCAGCTGAAAAGGATAGTTCCACGGAGCCATGATAAGAACCGAACCGTAAGGTTCTCTATATATTCTGCTTCTTGCCGGAAAATGGGCAAACGGAGTAGGCACGCGTACAGGCTTCATCAGTTTTTGCAGATTTTTAAGCATATAGCTCACCTCTTCAAGCACGATTCCCGTCTCCGTCTCATAACATTCAAATTTGGATTTTCCCAAATCCTTTCTTACCGCTTCATATATATTTTGTTCGTTTTCCAAAATGCCTTTATAAAGTTTCTTAAGCTGCTCTTTTCTGAAACTCTCCGAAAGTGTTTCCCCCTTTAAAAAAAACTTTTTCTGTTTTTCAAAGACCTCACTTATTCTCATACTTGACTGCCTCCCTTTATACAAAGTCTCAAACTTATTATTAACCGATTATCTGTTTGAATTTCTCCATATGGACATTTTTTCCGCTTCTTTTACAAGTTCATCCCTGAAGTCAGGATGAGCTATATTTATCAAAGCCTCGGCTCTCTGCCATGTGGATAATCCTTTTAAGCAGACTTTGCCGTATTCCGTAACTATATAATGTGCATTTGTCCTTGTATCAGTAACAACGGAGCCCTCTGCCAGCGTCGGTCTTATTCTGGAATGTAAAACACCATCCTTTGATTTATAAGTTGATGAACAGCAGACAAAACTCTTTCCTCCTTTTGAAAGATAAGCTCCCAGAACAAAATCAAGCTGTCCGCCGGAACCGCTTATATGCCGTACTCCGGCACTTTCTGAGTTAATCTGTCCATATAGGTCAACATCAACTGCATTGTTTATAGATATAAAATTATCAAGCGCCGCTATTTTATCTATGCCATTTGTATAATCGACAGGAACGCACATACACTCAGGATTATCATCAATATAATCATATAATTTCTGTGTTCCTGCTGCAAAGGCATAAGCCTGACGCCCCTTGTCTATATTCTTCCTGAGCCCTGTTATTTTTCCCTTTTCAGCTATATCAACAAAAGCATCTATGTACATTTCAGTATGTACACCCAAATCTTTAAGATCTGATTCAGCTATCATTGAGCCTACTGCATTGGGCATTGCTCCTATTCCCATCTGTAAACATGCTCCATTGGGAATTTCATCTATAATAAGCTTTGCAACCTTTTTATCAACATCAGTGGGAGGAGCTCCTGCGCCAAGCTGCCCTATATCGGGATTATCTCCCTCTACTATGTAATCTACATCGGAAATATGTATGCTCTCTTCAAATCCTCCCAGACACCTGGGCATTTTTTCATTGACCTCTACTATAACTACATCGGCCACATCGCACACAGCCGACATGTGAGAAGCATTAGGTCCAAAATTAAAAAATCCGTGCCTATCCATAGGCGCTACCTGAAACATCGCCACATTCAAATGCTTTATGTTTTCCCTGTAATATGCCGGCAGTTCTGAAAATCTCATAGGACTGTAATAGGAAAACCCACCGCTTATAGCTTTTCTTTCAATACCGCTCATATGCCATGAATTCCACGTAAAGTGCTTTGCTGTATCCTTCACCTTGAAAATTTCAGGAGTCCACAGCAAAATTCCTCCTCTTACATTTACATTTTCAAGTTCATCCGCCCTCTCGGCAAGAGCTTTATCAAGAACATCAGGTGTTCCGGTAGTCCATCCGTAATCCACCCAGTCACCGGACTTAACCACTTTAACAGCTTTCTGTGCAGATGTAAGTTTCTGCCCATATTCTTTAACAAAATCCATAACCTATCTCCTTGCTGTAACTAATACCATCTTTTCAAAAAATTATATTAAATATTCTAACATTTGCGAATTATCCGGTCAATATAAGTATTTTTTTGTCAATCTTCCATAAGGTTGGAATAAAAACAAATAAAGTGACTGTTTATAATGATTTATGTTAAAATTCAACTATGATATTCATATAAAAGGATGTGATAAAATGATTATTTTGATTACCGGAGCCTCACACACAGGCAAAACACTATTAGCTCAAAAACTTCTAGAAAAATATAAATACCCTTATTTATCTATTGACCATTTAAAAATGGGTCTAATACGAAGCGGTAATACAGACTTATCTGTGGAGGAGGATGATAAACTGACTTCTTATTTATGGCCTATTATCCGTGAAATTATAAAAACCGCAGTCGAAAACAAACAAAATCTAATTATAGAGGGCGGCTATATTCCTTTTAACTGGAAAAAAGATTTTGAACCAGAATACATAAATAAAATCAAATACTACTGTCTCATAATGAGCGAAAACTACATAATAAAAAATTTCGATACTATAAAAAAATATGCTGATGCAATAGAAAAGCGTATTGATGATAAATGGTTCAGTATGAATTTTATGCTTAAAGAAAATACACATTATCTTAAAATGTGCCAAGAATATGACTGCAATTATATTCTCCTCGACAACTTTGATAATATAGAATGTATTGCTGATATGTTCTGATTTTTCATATCACAGACATTTCATCCTCTATAATATCTAGGAAATTTACATATGTCTATCCGGCTTTCACTTTGTGAATATTCCTCGGCACATAAAACAACTCTGTGAAAACACTAAAAGCATCTTCACAGAGTCTCTATTTTAAATATAATCTATAAAGTCATCCTGCACTGATTAATTTGAAGATGGTAAAAACGGACGTACAGCATCTGCCAGACTATGTATGTTTCTTGTCTGAATCAATACTTTGCCGCTGCCGTGAAACTCGTTTACAATTCCTTCACCTGTCGTAAATCCAAAAGTCCCGCTTGCAACACGAATATCATAATTCAAAGAAGCATCCCACGCAACAACATGCTCGTTATCAATGGTAATAGGATGCTGCTGCGTTACTTCCAATTCCAGAATATCACCAAAAGCGTTAACCAAAATATCTCCCTCTCCGTGAGTCTCCATTACGAACAATCCACCTGTACCGGAAAACAGCGCTTTTCCTACATCCTGCGATTTCATCGTATAGTCCACACTTTCATCGCACGCAAGAAACGCTCCGGTATTCAGTCTGTACTGGGTACTTGCATTAACGTGAATACATTTGATTTTTCCCGGAATAGACGGCGCGATACCGATGTATGCATTATCGCTCATTCCCGTTGCATGAGTCATGAACATACTTTCGCCGCTGGTAATGCTTTTGCCGATAGCGCTCAGCATTCCGCCAAAGCCTTTCTTGGAACTGTTCATCTTTCCTTCCAGACTCACATTGGATACGTATGCCATTGCACCCCGCTCTATCTTAACCTTTTCGTTTATCCCCATCTGAATATGTACTAACGGGCAATCGGAATCACCTAATATTTTATATCTCATATTTACTCCTCCCATAAATTTTTATAACTAATGCAAGTATACCATGAGAGTAAGATATTGTATAGGAAAACCGTGCGCTTCCCTTATTTCATAACTCTAATACCATTTTACTTTCTTCAGAATATATTGTTTATCTTAGAATTTGTCATTTACCATACTTTTTCCGAAATTTTCTTTACAAGAGCTAATTTTTTCCACTGTTCCTCATCTGTCAGCTTATTTCCGATTTCACAAGAAGCAAAACCACACTGCGGACTTAAACAGAGATTGTCAAAAGGAACAAATTTTGCAGCTTCATGAATACGGTCAATGATCGTTCTTTCATCTTCAAGTACAGGAGATTTTGTCGTTAATAATCCGAGAACCACTTTTTTATTTTGGGGGACAAAACGCAGTGGTTCAAATCCACCGGAACGCTCATCATCGAATTCCAAATAAAATCCATCGACATTTTCATTTCCAAAAAGGAACTCTGCAATTGGTTCATATCCGCCGGAAGAAGCCCATGTAGAATGGTAATTGCCCCTGCAAACATGCGTAGTAATCACAAGGTCAGAAGGTCTGTCTTTAAGCGCAAGATTATTTAAGCGGAGATATTTTTCCGCTGTTTCCGTAAGTTCAGCTTCTCCATTTTGTCTGTTGCTCCAATATTTCTTATCACAAAACATTCCCCATGTACAATCGTCAAATTGAATATTGCGGCATCCGGCCTTATAAAGGTCTGCAATAACCTTTCTATATGCGGCAGCAATATCCTGAATAAGTTTTTCGTCATCAGGATAATATTTTACAGTATTTTCTCCATTCTTTTCACGAAATAATTCTGCGTAAAGTTGAGCAGGCGCCGGAATTGTCTGTCTTGCCACTGTATTCTCATCTTCAAATTGTTTTACAAATTTAAAATGCTTTACGAATGGATGGTTTTCTCCGTTTATATTGCCTGATATCGCAATAGAGCCGCAAGTAGTTTCTTCACCATGAAAAAAATAACCATGGTCAAGTTCAATATGCTCGATACCATTAAGTCCCCACATAAAATCAAGATGCCAGTAGCTTCTCCTGAATTCACCGTCTGTAATCACATGATAACCAGCTTCCTTCTGCTTAGCAATCAATTTTATAATCTCTTCATCTTCAGCTTTTGTCAAATCTTCGCTTGTAATATTTCCTTCCGCATAATCAATTCTTGCTTTTTTTAAAGTCTCAGGTCTTAAAAAGCTGCCTACAAAATCATATTTAAAAGGTGCGTTTTCTTTATACATTGTTCTTTCCTCGCTTTCGTTTATTATGCAATAATTAGACCACAATGTATATCTGCTGTAAAATATATAAAATCAACACTTCGCTATAACTTTTAACTATATCAATAACAATACAAGCTAAACAGGAACGGTATATTTTTTCAGCGCCTCAATATAGCGCTTCCCCAGTTTGCTCAAAACAGCCTTATTATGAGTAATTATCCCAATGTGCATTTCGCCTTCCGCCTCAAGCGGTATGGCAACGATATTTTCCCCATTCAATTCTTTATCAATCACACCGCTGCAAACGGTATATCCGTTAAGACCAATCAATAAATTAAACAGAGTCGCTCTATCCATAACACGTATATTCTTAGACCGCACAATGGTACTGAAAATCTCCTCAGAAAAATAAAAGGAATTATGCTCTCCCTGCTCATAAGAAAGATATGGATACTGCTTTAAATCTTTCATACTGACAGAAGCTTGCTTTGCAAGAGGATTTCCGGAGCTTACAAATATATGAGGCTGAGCGGTAAATAACTCTGTAAATTTCAAATCATTTGCTTTAAGTAATTTTTGTATTACCATTTGATTAAATCCGTTATAATATAAAATCCCAATCTCGCTTTTCATTCGGGAAACATCATCAATAATAGCAAACGTTTGAGTTTCCCTCAAACTGAAATCATATTCATCTCCACCGCAGTCTTTTATCAAATCAACAAAAGCATTGACAGCAAACGAGTAATGCTGAGTAGAAACTCTGAATTCCTGTTTGCCTCCAGCCTGGATTTTATATTTTTCCTCAAGTAACGAGGCTTGCTCCAGAACCTGTCTTGCATATCCCAAAAAAATTTCGCCTTCTTTTGAAACGGTAACGCCTTTATTTGTCCTGTCGAAAATAGTAATACCCATTTCTTTTTCCAGTGCTTTTATAGCTTTTGTAAGACTTGGCTGGGAAAGAAATAAAAATTTTGCAGCTTCACTAAAAGTTCCTTTTTCTGCAACTGCTACGATATATTTTAACTGTTGTAACGTCATAATACTCCTTGCTTATTTTATTAACTGATTTTCTATCTGATAATTCGAACAAAAACAAAACAGCTGAATCTCTCATACATAAAAAGATGCTTTCAGCTCAAATCAATTATATAAAAATCTTTTCCATAATCCCTTTTTCCATATCATCTATGTTGTAAATATGTTTCATAACATCAAAAGTTTCTTCTAAATTATTTTTCGCTCCATTCCAGCCTTTCCCATCCGTAAACCATACAAATGTAAACCCATCTATTGTATCTGCTTCAAGAGCTAAAGTTTTATAGCTTCTTGCAGTCTCATTTAGCTTTGACCCTTCGCTTCTGTAAAAATTTGTTTCGACCGCATATATCATACCCTCTGTTTTAACAACAAAATCAAAACGCTTCTCCATCTTTCCTTTATTTGAAACAGCCGATAAATCTATATCCCACTTTTCTTCAATTTTATGTATATACATTTCCTTAAAGTATGATTTATCCTTAATAAATCCCGATTTTACTATGTAACTTTCAACCAGATTCTCCATAAGGTGTCCGCCGCGATTTTTACGGCCGTTGGAATCAAGTCCTGCCTCAACTCCCATAACATAATCAATCAGATTATTTATCAAATGATTCTCAAGCAAGTTAAACAGCCCTGTTTTTTCCATAAAATAAGAATAACGGTCATAATCATCACTGACAGATACATCCTTTGTACTGTCAAATCTATATAAAAAACCGCCGTTTTCGTCCTGACAATATATCTCTTTTTCACGCTTCGCCAAAAGTATTGGTATTACATTCAGAATTTCGGGATAGGCTTTCGCAAGTTTTTTAAAATCTTCCTCAATATTTTTTGAACCTATCAAGGAATTTAAAATATTTAATTCTATCTTTACATTATCTGTATTGCGATATACTTTTTCAAAATTAACATAATAGCTGTAATCTGATATGCTGTTGCGAAATCTTGATAACCAGTTATTAAAATCTCTATTCATATTATATCTCCTCAAACTCAACCGTGAATCTACCGCCTGATTCAATATGCCATACTGCTCTTTTTGAAATAAAGACACCATCTGGCTGCCTTAGTCCAAAATCTCTATATGCCTTGGAAATACCGCCTACATATCTTCTTTGCGCGTCAATACGATACTCCTTATACGAAGAATTACCGAATCTAATAGTGATAACCGTGACATTTTCGGAAAGGCGTTCTTTGATAGCACGAGGCAGCACCAAAATATAAGCTCTTATGTCATTTTCAGTTACTACTCTATCGACCGTAATTCCCTGTTCGCTATTTACTGCAGATGTATTTTTCATTATGTTGTCGAGTGCAGGCTTACTAAACACCGGCTTGAAAGTAAATCCGATTTCTTTTTCGATACAGGTATTAACAAGTTCCCTTCCGTCTACAACAATAATAGGTCTGCTCGGATCTATTTGCTGTGCTTCAACCTTCGCATTATCAGATACCTTCCCCGTTGTAATGAACATTCCAACTCCGCTTCTAAAAGAACCTCTTAATGCACGAATTTTCTCAGGAGAAATTGTACTTGCAGGAGAGTATCGCTTTGCTTGTATATAAAATGATTCGTCAACAGAATTGGATAAACCACCAATACCTTTCCTTACGGCAGTTAAATCAATCCCTCCATCTCCGGATTTCTTAGTGACAAAAACTTCCTCCAAACCAATTTTTTCTAAATATACCTTTAAAAACTCCTCAAATTTGTATCCATCTTCAAAGTAGTTATAGAAACTATCCACTATTTCATTATATTCATCTGCTGATAAATCAATATTCTTTCGCATAGCACATTCTCCTTAAAAATTACTTATAAGCAATTCTTTAATCTTACCCCTTGCTTCTCCGTTACAATTAATCATTCTTGCCGCTTCAACTCTCTTAATTTTATAGACAGAGTAAATATCGTCAAAGAAATCATCCTCTGTATTTGAATTTTTGGGATCCGAATTACTCACCACAATTTTTGCACCTTTTTTGTTCAACTCATCAACAAACTTTGCCAGTTCTTTCTGACTATCATCGTTAAACAAATTCTGGGTATATGCTGTAAAACTTGCTGTATCTGTAAGTGGACGATACGGTGGATCAAAATAGGCAAATGTATGTTCATCAATAAAATCTTTTGAAAGTCTGTAATCTCCGCAAACAATATTAACCTTTTGCAATTTCTGAGATATTGCCCGAAGATTGTTTTCATCACAAATCATAGGATTTTTATAAGCTCCCATCGGAACATTAAACAATCCTTTTTTATTTACACGAAATAATCCATTAAAACAAGTCTTGTTAAGAAATATCATCAATGCAGCTTTTTCGATATTTATAGTTTCATCACCATTGATTTTTAAATCATTAAAACGCTCTCTCTTTGCCATATAGCAAACTTTACGTTGGTCTTCATTCATTGGTATAAACTCATCCTGCATAACTTGCAGCATAGTAACAAGCTCATCGATATCGTCTCTAATAATGCGATAAGTATTAATAAGTTCTGCATTAATATCACTGATATAAACTTCTTCTAACTCATATTTACTCAATATGTCAAAAAGAACGGCTCCACCACCGACAAACGGTTCCGCATATTTTGTGATAGTGCCGTTTTCAAAAGGGTAGTACTTTTCTATTTCTCGAAGAAGTTGCCCTTTGCCTCCTGCCCATTTTAGAAACGGTCTTATAGTTTTTTCATCTTTTTTGTTGTATCTTATGCTTCTTGCATCCATTGGCTTTTCAGCTGTCGCAGGAATAATCCACATATTGCCTACCATAGTTGCATCATTAATTCTGTTCTCCGAACAAAGAACAGCAACTCGTCTTTGTGAAATCCCCCACTTATCAGCAGCTTCTCTTGCGGACATATATTCCATAGCGATACCTCCATTTTTAATAGTTTTATTATATTCTAAATCTCGAATAATAGCAATTTTGTTTCAAATAATTTTAATTATATGGCAATAAGATATAAATCTCTGACACCATATATTTCAACTTATACCATAAATCAGTTATGCGCTCACCGCTTCCGTACTGCTTTTTTTAAATGTCACAATTTTCTTTCACTAATTTTGACCAAAACTGCCGCTCTGTTGTTTCACAAATTGCATACAGATTCTCCTGTTTCGCTGTACTCGTAATATAACCGATGCGACCTTTTGCATTATGCAGCTTGGTCATTTGGATAAAAATGTTCTGTTCCATCTGGCACCACTTCCTTTATTTTTATCGGCTATGTACCTCCTCGCTATTAAAGCAATGTTAGACAGTTTGGAGTGGCAAAGCAAAAAGCATTGGAAATAGGACTATCTCAAAAAATACTAACGCAAACACAAGTATTAAATTATCGCAGATGACTTTTACACTGATTTATGCTATAATTTAAAACAATATTTAATAAGACAAGGAGACAATAAAATGGCTATTAGTTATAAACCTTTATGGCATTTGTTAGTTGAAAAAGAAATGAATAAAGAAGACTTGAAAAAGACTGCAAATATAACAAGTAACATAGTATCAAGAATGAGTAAAAATGCTTATGTAAACCTTGACTCAATAGAAAAAATCTGTTTATCGATGGATTGCAAAATTGAAGATGTGGTTGAGATAGTAGCTGATGAACAGAAATAGAAAAAATTATTGAAATAGGAGTAAATGAAATGAAAAATTTTTCTCAACTAAAGGCTGAATATGATAGCAAGTATAAATGTGCTACGGAAATAAAAGCAATTGTACCTGTACATTTAACTTTTGATAAAAAATGTGGAATAGTGAAAAAAAGTGGAGTACAAAATGAAGAATATTATAAATGGCAGATGATATATTCACTTGTATATAGTGGTTTAGTACCTAAAGAATATATGGGAACAGAAATACATTTTCCAAAAGGAAATAAAAATTCTGCTCCAATAAAAATAGATATTTGTGTATTTGATGATACAGATTGGTTTAAAAAATATAAAGATTATCACGAAAACAAAAATCTTGATTCTTTACAATGGTTGAGAGAGCATTTGATAATGCCAATTGAAATTAAAAAAGAAGATGGCAAAGATGTTATTACCGTTTGGGATAAGCAGTTAAAAGCATATATGAAAGAGAGTGAAAGGGATTTCTGTGTTGGAGCATTATATGACACAGGAAGATTATATCTTTTTAAAAAGAAAAATTCTAACTATATAAGGCTTAATGATAAGTACAACGAAAAGGGAGATAGTTCTAAAAGCAAAGAATTAAGCTTACAACTTCCTGATACTTATAAAGATATTCCAAGTCTAGAAAATTTAATGAATTGGAATGGGCTTAAAAAGATTGATAGAAGTAATCGTAATATTAAAGATTTAGATATTATTTCTGGAGTGCATTCACAACAAGTAAATATTGCTATGTCAAATATTTTAAGAACAATGGATAAACACGGAATGGTTAATCAAAAGGGATATGATATTCTTTTGCAAATTTTAGCGTTGAAAATTTATGATGAGAAACGAAATGAAAAATATAAAGATAAATTAAAGTTTTATATTGAAGATGAGTTTTTTTCAAGTTTATCAGATAGTAGTTTACAGAAATTTTTAAATAGGATTGGAGACCTAAGAGATTCTGCTAAAAAAGATTATTATCGCATTTTAGATACATGGTATTTTAACAAAAAAGATGCTAATCATGTAAAAATATTAATAGAAATTGTAAAGCAATTTCAAGATTATTCTTTTGTTTTATCAACAAAAACAGATTTATATCAACTGGTATTTTATACATTTGCATCGCAGTTTTCAAAAAATGAAAAAGCACAATTTGTAACCCCTTTACCTTTAATAGAATTCTTAGTAAATATAGTAAATCCAAGAAATCAAGAAACAGTTATAGATCCAACTGTTGGAATAGCAGATTTTCTTTCTGTATCATATGTAAATTCAAATAGTAAATTAGATGACAATAATATTTTTGGGTTTGACAATGATGCAGATATGGTTAAACTTGCTACTTTAAATATGCTTTTGAATGGTGATGGAAACGCAAAAATTTTGTCAAAGCCGGATTTAGGTTCGATTCTATATAAATTCAATTCAAAAGGGGAGTTACTAGAATTAGATGTTAATTCTAACAAAAATGGAGATTGGGATAATAGATATGATGATCAAGAGCTTTACAAATATGATGTTGTCTTAACAAATCCACCTTTTGGAGATGATCGAGCTTTTGCCCCAGTAGATAATTATGAAGAAGAAGTAATGAAATGCTATGAATTATGGAATCTATATAATTCTAAAAAAATAGATTTAGGCATTTTATTTTTAGAAAATGCATGTAGAATTTTAAAAGAAAATGGAAGAATGGGGATTGTTTTATCAAATTCTATTGCATCTATTGATAGGCATGAGAAAGCAAGAGAATGGTTGATGGATAATATGAGGATAGTAGCGTTATTTGACTTACCAGCAAATGTTTTTGCAGAAACAGGTGTAAATACAACTCTTATAGTTGCTTACAAACCATCAAAAGATAGATTGAAAGAATTACAGGAAAAAAATTATGATGTGTTTTTTAAGGATATAGAGAATGTAGGATATGAAGTAAAGACAAGGAAAAGAGTTAAGGTATTTGAACCTCTTTATAAAATAAATTATACCAATTTTGAAGTTGAAATTGATGATTATGGGAAACCATTGTTAGATGAAGATTTCTCATCTACAATTGAAGAATTTAGAAATTGGTGTTATGGTCAAGAAAATGAGCTTATCGACTTATTTGTAAAGGAGAAATAGATATATGAAATATATAAGAACTCCTAAAAGTATAAAGTTTAATGAAATAAAAAAATCGAATAATAGCTTATCTTCATCTCAGTATAAAAAATTGGTGATAGATATAGAAAAATGTGAAAAATTAGAATGGTTTTTAAGTACTAAATTGTCAAATAAACATAAAGGAAATGAAATAGGTTCAAGTAATTACTATAAACAATCTTCTCACTATTTCGTAAGAACCAGTTGCTTAAATGAGTATAATTTTATTCCAGAATTTACTTCAGAATCAGAAATACCAATGAATCCTACAGTATTTTCAGGAAATGGGCTAAAAAAAGGGGATATAATACTTTCTAAAGACAGTAATATTGGTGAATGTGCTATGATAAATAAAGATTATCCCAACCATATGCTTTCAGGAGCTATGTATAATTTACCAATTAAAGAAATATATAGTTTTTATGTATTAGCATTATTAAAACATACCTGTTTTAAAGAACAATTAGATACATTAGTTCCCAAAGGTGCAACAATTAGGCATGCGAAAAAATTATTTTTAGAATGTTACATTCCCATTCCTAATGATAAAGAATTATACGAAATATCTACATTATGTGAACAAATATTTAAAAAAGAGTCTTTAATAAGAGATAGATTTTCAGAAACAATAAGAATAATAGAACATGAACTTATAAATAATCAAAATGATGTAGAATATGAATTTACATATCCCAAATACAGACATCTATTAGAAATTAAAAGACTTGATACAGGTTTGTATAATGAGAGTTATAAAAAAATAGAGAGTTTGATTAAAAATTATAAATATGGATATTCTGATATAAAAAAATTAGAATTAGATTTACAACGAGGTCAGAATTTGCAAGTATCTCAAATAGGAAAAAGTATATATTCAGATGAATATTATGAAAATTTCTATACCTTAATTTTACCCAAATATCTATCAAAATATGGAACAGTGAATGTTATCTCATATTTAGGGAATGAAAAAAAACTACAAATTTTAGAAAAAGGAGATATAATTTTCGGAGCAGAAGGATTTGAAAAGGGAAGATCATTTGTAGTGGTTTCAGAAATGTCAAAAACAATTACTAATATTCATGGTATTACAATAAAACAAAAAGAACACAATTTAGAAAAAGGCATTTTTATAAAACAAATGCTTGATTTTTATCGTAATCGTGGAATTATCGATATGATGGCTGTTGGTGGAAATGGAGGAAGTTTTGCACAAAAGTATTGGGATATAATAAAATTTCCTAATTTCCCTAAGAATATAATTCAAGAAATGACTAAACTGTATCATAATTCTGCAATACCTGAATATGTTCTAAACAATGGTATTGATAAAGATTTTGTAGCGTATGACAATAATTACAATGAGATTGCTGGTATTTATGATTTAGATTGCTCTATTAAACATTTGAAACATATTCTTAATGATAAAATAGATAATATGTTAAATAAAGAATAAAAAATATTAGGTTAAGTAATGAAGACGACTAATAAAGAAACTTAGTCGTTTTTATTTGTACAAAATTTAAAAGGAGAAAAATACAATGAAAGAATTAGATAATGTAATAAGACAATTAGAAAAAAAACTAAGAAAAAAGAACAGGCAGAAAATAAAATCAAGCAATTAGGACAAAAGAAATCTCAGCTTAAAAGAAAAGCAGATACAAAAAGAAAAGGAGAAAAAAAGGAGGGGAAATCTTTGAAAAGTTTGAAAGACAAATAACAGTTGCATAAAAAAATACAAATAATAATTTAATCTATGCTTTTTTAGATTATGTATTTTCAGATAACATGTACAGATAAAAATTAGATGAACTAACTGAAAAGTATTTAAACGAAAGGAAATATCTTTAGAAAAAACTTCAAATACTGAAAATGAATACAATGGAACAGATGATGAAAAAAGTGAAAAAGACTTGGAAGAAATTTAATATGAGATATAGCCAATAGTGAAAAAGCAAACCCGAGAACATTAATTTTTCAACATTCTCGGGGTCTTTTAATAGTCTAGTTACTATTCCCACTCTATCGTTCCAACTGGCTTTGGCGTCAGGTCGTAGAGAACTCGGTTTACTCCTTCCACTTCGTGGGTTATTCTCTCTGTAATATGTTCGAGCAGTTCAAATGGTACGTTTTCAACTGTTGCTGTCATGGCGTCTACCGTATTTACGGCTCTGATGATAACAGGATATGCGAATGTACGCTTGCCGCCTTTTACGCCTACGGATTTAAAATCCGGTACTGCTGTAAAGTACTGCCAAACTTTTCCTTCAAGGCCGTTCTTTGCAAACTCTTCGCGAAGTATGGCGTCTGACTCTCTTACAGCTTCCAGCCTGTCTCTTGTAATAGCTCCGAGACATCTTACTCCTAATCCCGGACCTGGGAAAGGCTGACGGAATACCATGTTGTCGGGCAAGCCCAAAGCTTTTCCCACTATACGAACTTCGTCCTTATAGAGCAGTCTTACAGGCTCAACAAGTTCAAACTGTAAATCTTCGGGAAGACCACCTACATTATGGTGTGCCTTTACACCGTCGCTTTCGAGAATGTCAGGATAAATTGTACCTTGCGCCAAAAATTCTATTCCTGATTGTTTACGCGCTTCTTCTTCAAATACACGAATGAATTCGGCGCCTATTATCTTGCGCTTCTGTTCAGGGTCTTCAACATCTGCAAGTTTGTCTAAAAATCTGTCGACAGCATCTACATAAACGAGATTTGCATTCATCTGATTTCTGAACACTTCAACAACCTGTTCCGGTTCTCCTTTACGCAGAAGTCCATGATTTACATGTACGCATACCAGCTGTGTGCCTATGGCTTTAATCAGCAAAGCTGCGACTACTGATGAATCTACACCGCCGGACAATGCCAGCAGCACTTTTTTATCTCCCACCTGAGTCTTTATCTCTCTTATCTGCTCATCTATAAAAGATTCTGCAAGCTCTGCGGTTGTAATACGCTCCATCGATTCAGGACGTTTATTGTTATCCATATCTATTCCTCCATACTATTAAAATTTTAACTGTTTCATTATTTAATGCACTTAATAAAAAATCATTGTTTCACAAATTGTTGCCGCTTTTATTATACATAAAATTCTCTCAAAAACAATCCCCTGCCATTAATTTTTTAAACTCATATTTACTTAATCATAACGTCATAGCACAAAAAATCATTATAGCCGACCTTAATGGTATTAAACTCAGCTGCTTTATAACCTCGTCTTTGATATATACTCTTTGCAGGCAGTGACGCGTCAACTACAACTTCCGTATATTTGTCTAAAATAACGCTTTCTGCATAGTCCAACATCTCTCTTCCATATCCATATCTCTGATATTCAGGCAAAACAAACAGCCTGCATATTTCATTGTCCTTTACCGTGACTGTACCTACTGCTTTTTGCTCTTTTTCAAAACATATAAAAACTCTTTCTCTGCTTATGTCATCCGCAATACTTTTTTCATCGTGATAACGGAGAAAAAACTCAACAGCGCCTTTAGGATAGTAATGGGGATATGTTTCAGATATACTTCTCTCTGAAATTCTTTTCACCGTACCCAAATCCGATAAAACAGCCTTTTTTATACTCATCTTTTCATCCCCCGCAAATTTAATCCTATATAATATACTAAATCATTCTATCACATACCCAATCCTCTTACTATAAACTTCACGATTTCAGCAAACTAATCACAAATTTTATTTCTTTTCCAAATCATAGTATATTCTATTTCTCCCGTATCCTCATCCTTGTCTTCTGAAATTACGGAAAAATTTTCTCTCAAATAAAAGGAAACGGCTCCCCGGTTATTACGGTATACATTTAATGAAAGCAAATTGTATCTTTGCTTCACATGATCAAGAAGGCGTTTTCCTGCGCCTGTGCAGCGATATTCTTTATCTACAAAAATACCCGCTATATAACCATCCATAACTCCAATAAAGCCCTTTATTTTACCTCCGGTTTCATAAACAAATACTTCTGCCTGCAAAATCTGCTGCTGCACGAAATCAAAATTTGACTGCCAATAATCATCATTAATAAAAAAATGAGCATCTTTATTGCTTTCTAACCAAATCTCCATTACCTGCTTTATATCTTCACTTTTAAATATTCTAATCATATTCAATATTATTCCCTTTCATAAAAACAGCAAGCTATGCATTACAGCATCATAATTCTTATTATGCCTAGCATCATAAGATGGGCAGGATAAAACCAATAGAAAAACCATTTTGAGAATCGTCTACCTTTTTCCATTCTTTTCCCGTTATAAAAATAAATAATCGTAATTCCCGCCAAAGCAATTCCTATCATACTTATAAAAGCGTAAAGTATGCTTATGCCTACAGGAAAGTTTACTGTCTTCTCCGCAAAATTAAGAATGCCAAACAACATCATAGAAACAGCAAATGCAATCTTTGTCTTATCTTCTGAACCTTTCGCCCACACAAATAAAATCGTAAATATCGGCGCCAATAACGACCAGTCGGAAATCAGAGAAAGCAGCGTTAAAGCCAATATAACAACCCTCCTTAACACTTTATCCGAAAGCCTTTCATATGCAAGAAGAATACAAAAACATATAAACAATGTAAAAATCATATTAAAACCGCAAAATTCCAGTATCCCATCATATGAAAAAGCAAGACAATAGGGGATTTGCGAAATCATCGCAAACAGCATAAGCCTATATAAATACCTTTTCTTTGAACGGGTATGGTAAAACCCCTCTGCAAGAAAGTAACACATGGTAATAGCAGTAAAATATCCTATATCTAAAAAGACTTCTGATATAAAAGTTCCACTTTTCATAAAAAGAATTGAAATATGGTTTAAAAACATTGCCGCCATCGCTATATATTTAATTATATCTCTGTTCAAAAATCCGTATTTTATTTCAATCTTTGCCTCCACTATTGTTATCTCCGCGCTTTATGCCTTAACATTTTCTTAACCGCGCTTTATACCTTAACATTTTCTTGACTGCGCTTCATTAAAGCTTCCTACCATATTCTTTGGCTATGGTTTACTCCTCCGATTCCTTCAGCAGTAAACTTTGTCGCCTCTTAAAGCACAACAAAAAATCAAACCTCCGAAATATCTGTTTTTAAAGATTTCAGAGGTTTTGTAAATCTATGTTTTACTTATTCAAACTCTATCGTCCCCGGCGGTTTTCCTGTACAATCGTACATAACTCTGTTGACGTGTTTTACTTCATTTACTATTCTGGTCGTCACTTTCTGTACTACTTCCCATGGAATTTGTGCTGCTTCTGCTGTCATAAAATCACTTGTCATCACTGCGCGCAAAGCGACTGCATAGTCATAGGTACGAAAATCACCCATTACACCTACGCTTTTCATATTTGTAAGAACTGCAAAATACTGCCCGAGCGTTCCTGCTTGCCCGAATTTGGGAATCAAACCCTCTTCCATTGCCTTTCCTATCTCTTCTCTGTATATGGCATCGGCATCCTGAACCATTTTTACTTTTTCTTCAGTTACTTCACCTATTATCCTTATACCGAGACCGGGACCGGGAAAAGGCTGACGAAATACAAGATAATCCGGAATTCCAAGCTCCAGTCCTGCATGCCTTACTTCATCCTTAAACAGCATCCTCAGCGGCTCTATTATCTCTTTAAAATCGACGAAGTCCGGAAGTCCTCCCACATTATGATGGGATTTTATAACTGCTGAATTTCCAAGACCGCTTTCTATAACATCCGGATATATAGTTCCCTGCACCAGAAAATCCACTGAACCGATTTTCTGAGCTTCTTCCTCAAATACACGAATGAACTCTTCGCCTATGATTTTTCTCTTTTCCTCAGGCTCTGTAATTCCCGAAAGTTTTTCATAAAACCTCTGCTGCGCATTCACACGTACAAAGTTAAGGTTATATGCTCCCGAAGAGCCGAACACGGCTTCAACTTCATCGCCTTCATTTTTACGCAGAAGACCATGGTCAACAAAAACGCATGTAAGCTGCTTTCCTACAGCTTTAGAAAGAAGAACTGCAGCCACAGAAGAATCAACTCCGCCTGAAAGGGCGCACAGAACTTTTCCCTTTCCGACTTTTTTTCTTATATTTTTTATTGTATCTTCAACAAATGAACCCATTTGCCAGTCCCCGGAGCAGCCGCATATATCTTTCACAAATGTTCGGAGCATTTCCGTGCCCTGCTCCGTATGCATTACTTCCGGATGAAGCTGCAGCGCGAAAAGCCCTTTGTCTCTGTTTTCCATAGCGGCAACGGGACATACCGGCGTGTGAGCAGTGATTTTAAATCCTTTTGGCACTCTGCTTATGTAATCTGTATGGCTCATCCAGCACACTGCCCTGTCTTCAACATCTTTAAACAATCCGCTCTTATCATCTATACTAACTTCTGTCCGCCCATATTCACTTACGGGAGCAGTTTCGACCTTGCCCCCAAGCTGATGAGCCATAAGCTGTGCTCCGTAACAGATTCCCAGTATAGGTATTCCCATATTATATATTTCATTTGAATTTTGTGGAGATTTCTCTCCGTAAACGCTGTTTGGCCCGCCTGTGAATATTATGCCTTTAGGATTCTTCTCCTTTATTTCCTCTAACGGCAAAGTGTGCGGATATACCTCACAATAGACATTACATTCACGCACTCGTCTTGCAATCAGCTGATTGTACTGCCCTCCGAAATCCAAAACGATAATTTTTTCGTGGTTCATATTCGCTCCTCTCCAAATGATACAGTAAAAGTTTATATATGTCAGCGATTTACCATGTCTATCTGTTATTGTTTCCTGAAGTATCTCTTAAAATTACATCGTGTGCTCCGCCCTCAACTATACTTGTTGCCGAAACCACCGTAAGCTTTGAGTTTTTCTGTAACTCCGGTATGCTGACAACTCCGCAGTTGCACATTGTCGACTTGACTTTCTGAAGCGACTGTCTCACATTATCGCTTAGAGGTCCTGCATAAGGGACGTATGAGTCAACACCCTCTTCAAAGGACAGCTTGCTGTCGCCTCCCAAATCGTATCTCTGCCAGTTTCTTGCGCGGTTTGACCCTTCTCCCCAGTATTCCTTGACATAACTTCCATTTATAGTAAGCTTTGCAGTAGGAGACTCATCGAACCTTGAGAAGTATCTTCCCAGCATAAGAAAATCTGCTCCCATAGCAAGAGCTAAAGTCATATGGTAATCGTAAACTATTCCACCATCGGAGCATATAGGAATATAAACGCCTGTCTTTTCGTAATATTCGTCTCTGGCTTTTGCCACCTCGATAACCGCGGAGGCCTGTCCTCTTCCTATACCTTTCTGTTCTCTTGTGATACATATTGAACCGCCGCCTATGCCTACTTTTATAAAATCAGCTCCGGCATTTGCCAGGTATTCGAAGCCCTCTTTGTCCACTACGTTTCCTGCGCCTATTTTTACACTGTCGCCGTACTTTTCTCTTACAAAATCAAGGGTTATCTTCTGCCATTCCGTAAATCCTTCTGATGAATCTATACAAAGCACATCGGCTCCCGCCTGTACAAGGGCAGGTATTCTTTCAGCATAATCCCTTGTGTTTACCCCTGCTCCCACCACATATCTTTTGTGTTCATCGAGAAGCTCATCAGGATAGGCCTTATGAGTATCATAATCCTTTCGGAAAACAAAATGCGTAAGTCTCTGTTTTTTATCCACAATAGGAAGCGCGTTCAGCTTATTGTCCCAAAGTATATTGTTGGCTTCTGAAAGCGTAACACCTTCTTCCGCATAAATCAGTTTATCAAAAGGAGTCATAAAATTGCATACTTTCTCATCAAGAGACATTCTGCTTATACGATAATCCCTGCTCGTTACAAGTCCCACCATCTTTCCCTCGGCAGTTCCGTCTTCTGTAACTGCAGTAGTTGAATGTCCTGTTCTTTTTTTCAGTTCCAAAAGCTCTCCAAGCGTCTGATCAGGCCTTATATTGGCGTCGCTCGTAACAAAGCCTGCTTTATGAGCCTTTACTTTCCTCACCATATCAGCCTGACTCTCTATTGACTGCGAGCCATATATAAATGAAATACCGCCCTCTTTGGCAAGGGCAATCGCCAGCTGGTCTCCGGATACTGCCTGCATTATCGCAGATACAAGCGGAATATTCATATTTATGGAGGATTCTTCTCCTTTTTTAAATTTAACTACGGGCGTTTTAAGAGAAACGTTTTCAACCCTGCATTCCGTAGAGGAATAACCCGGAACTAAAAGATATTCGCTGAATGTTCTTGATGGTTCATCAAAAATGTATGCCATATTTGCCTCCTATATTTCTAATTCTAAAAATTCTTATACAAAACTATAATATCACATTTTATCTCAAAACGCTTTACTTTACAATTAAAATTTTTAATCATCTATACGAAGCATCCTATAGCCAATGCCTACATGAGTCTGTATATATGTTCCCCTTTCACAGCCTGATTCAATTTTCTTGCGCAGCGATGCCATATATACGCGCAGCGATGAAAGGTCGCTTTCGTAGCTATTATGCCATACCTTTTTTAAAATATAGCTGTGGGTCAATACCTTTCCCACATTTTGCGCGAGCAGGCAAAGCAAACTGTACTCTATAGGCATAAGATGAATCAGCTTGCCATCTATCGTTACAGTCGCCGCCGCATAATCTATCACCATGCTTCCATTTTTGAATACAGCCTCTCTTGTCTCATCTCTGTCTTCCAGAAATTCCACTCTTCTTATAACAGCTCTGAGTCTTGCAAGCAGTTCATCCACACTGAAAGGTTTTGTTAAATAATCGTCAGCGCCGGCATCAAGAGCCTTTATCTTATCTTTGTCTTCATCTCTTGCGCTTATGACTATTATCGGACTGTTTGACCAGCTCCTTATTTTTTCAATTATTTCAATCCCATCTACATCAGGAAGACCTAAATCCATCAGGATTATATCAGGGTCTCTTGATGCAGCTTCCATCAATGCCGTGTTCCCATTTACAGCTGATATATATTGATAATTGTTCATTTTTAACGTATTGGTAAGAAGACTCATAACAGGTCTGTCATCTTCTACTACCATTATTAAAGGTTTTCCCTCTTTCACTCTATATTCACCTCCTCGGCCTTTAACGTAAATCTAAATATACTTCCTTTTGGACTGTTGTCTTCCACATAGATTTTTCCGCCGTGAGCTTCTATTATGCTCTTACATAAAGCAAGTCCTATTCCCATTCCCCGTCTTCCGTCAGAAGACAAGCCGTCGCCTGTATAAAACATATCGAAAATCTTTTCTTTCTGATACTCTTCTATTCCTCTTCCATTATCATAAACCGAAACTTCTATATAACTTTCCTGAATGTTTTTCTCTGCATCTTTGTAAATTCTCCGTACTTTTAATATTATTTCCGAACCTTCTTCCGTATATTTCACTGCATTGTCTACTAAATTGGTTATAACCTGTATTATAAGTTTTGCGTCTATTCTTGCAACGAGAATATCTTCCTCCTGCATTACGGTCAGCTTCCTGTTTCCGATATGACGTTTCAAGTGTTTGACGCTTTCTGAAATAATATCATCCATAAGTTCAGGCTGCAAATTTATATTCATAGTTCCGTTTTCAAACCTTGTGACCGATAAAAGATTCTCCACAAGATTTATAAGCCAAACAGAATCCTCATAGATATCCGATAATATTTTCCGTCTTTCGTCCTTTTCCATAAACTCATAATTTTCTATAAGCATAACTGCATTTCCCGATATGCTGGTTAACGGAGTTCTTAAGTCGTGTGAAACGGCCCGAAGTATATTTGTTCTGAATTGTTCTCTCTCCAATTCCATTACTAATTTCTGCTCTTTTATACGTATAGCTTCTTTTTCAAATGCCAGTGCGCTTTCATTAAGCATAGCGAGCGTCAAATTTTCCTCAAAATCATCTAAATGTCTTTTATCCAGATTTACTCCGGCAACTGCATATACTCCATCCGAATTTCCTATTGCAAGGTACATACATTTAGCACCTGAGAAAATACTTGTTGCCGCTCCCGCTTTTTTTCCATTATTATACGCCCAATCAGCTGCAGCTATTTCTTCTTTATCAAACTTTACATTATTATCTCTTTCAGCCAGATACATATAGATGTCCTTTTTTTCAGGCTTTCCTAAAAAGCAGTATACATCGCATTCCAGCATCTGACCAAGCTGTCGTGCTGTCCACGATGCTATATCAGAAGCAGAGTAAGCTTTCTGAAATTTATGGCTTGCTTCAAAAAGTATTTCAGTCCTATAGGCTTTTTTCTTCGTCTCCTCTCTGCTTTGCCTTATCTTGACCACTAAATTGGAAATTATCATAAATGTAGCAAACATCATTATAAAAGTGACTATATACTCTTTGTCGCTTACCCTGAAAGTATACACAGGCACCGTAAAGAAAAAGTTAAACAAAAATATACTGGCTACAATACTTATAAGACCTGTCAGTTTATATCTTGCATATAAAGATATCACTAAAATTCCAATCATATAGACCATTATCATATTATCTTTGTTAAAGCCCTCTTTGTTCAGAAGAAGTGATGCAAGACAGGCTGAAATCAATACCAAAAGCATCATTGCCATGTCTTTAAAAAAATCTTTATTCCATAATTTTTGTTTTCTTAATTTGCTTATTTCCATGTCCTGCACTCTCCATACGCTCTATTCTTTCCAGAACAAAAGCAGCCTCACTTATTATTGCAGATATTATATCATATTTAAACCCGCCGATTTCACGTCTTTCTTCCAGCACCAGACCTACTACCGCAGTAACTTTTTCACTGTCAATTGCAGGAATATAAATTGCCTGAGCATCGGGAAGCGTGCTGGTAGTACATCCTGCTCTGTGGCCATTTTCAAATACCCATGATACAACTGACTGCTCCCTTGAATCTGTATATTTTTCTTTAAGTTCATCATATATACAGCTATCTAGATTTTTTCTGAAAAATATATAAGGCTCCTGTATATTCCCATCGACCTTAGTGTAAAATATAATACTCAAATTTACAAGCTTCTGAATTTGGGATGCCAGCTCTATCCCCACTCCCTCTCTTGAGAAAGTTCTTCTCAGTCTCCTGCTGTTGTCTAAAAGTATTTCTGTTCTGTATGCTCTCTTGGCATTTACCTCATTTTGTTTCTGTACCTTTGACATCGTCCATGAACTTACTATACCAACCACAAACATCATGGCAAAGGTAACCATATAATTATGATTGTATGCATACAGACTGTGCGTTGGATTTATAAAAAAATAATTAAACGAAAGCACACCGAGCACTGAAAGCAGTGATGAATAAAAATATCCTTTAGTATAAATAGATGTTGCCATTATACCTAGCAGGTATATCATTATTATATTAGCCTCCGAAAAACCAAAATGCTGAAAACATAGACCGGAAGCAGTGCTTATTATTAAAATAGACAGCATTTTCAACAAATCTATAACTTTTATGTTCTTAAAATATTCAGCGCCAGTGTAATAAAACTTTTTTCCGTATTTTATACTTGAATACTCATCGGCTGCTACCATTATATCTATTGCAGGAGCGTATCTGAAAATTTCCTCTTCAAATGAACCTTTACTCCTTCGAAATAAAGCCTTTGCGCCTCTCTTGCCTATAACTATCTTGCTCACATGGCTTACTTTCGCATATTCGGCAATCTGCCTTGCCGCATTATTGCTGAATACAGTTACTACTTTTGCGCCAAGCTTTCTTGCAAGCTTTATATTTTCATCACGCTGCTTCTTAAACTTATAGTTCATTTTCTGAAACACCACGGTTTCCACGTAAATTGCAGTAAATTCTGCATGAAGAGCATTTGCCAGCCGCGCAGCCTTTCTTATACATTTAGGATTCGATGGCGATGGTGAAATACATACCAAAATATGCTCCTCAGGCGAAACATTGCTTTCTCCATACGCTTTATTTTCTTTTTCAGCGATGTGATTTACTCTATCCGCCATCCTCCTCAGACTCATTTCCCTTAATGCTATCAGCTTATTTCTCTTGAAAAAATTATCTAAAGCCTGATTCGCCTGTCTTTCCTTATATATTTTGCCTTCTTTCATCCGCTCTATTAATTCATCAGGCTCAATATCCACCATTTTTACTTGGTCCGCTTCATCAAATATACTATCGGGGATTCTCTCTTTCATATCGATTCCGGTAATGTTCTCCACGACATCATTGAGGCTCTCCAAATGCTGTATATTTACAGTTGTATAAACATTTATCCCGTGCTCCAAAAGTTCTTCTATATCCTGATACCTTTTACTGTGTCGGCACCCTGGTGCATTTGTATGAGCCAGTTCATCCACGAGGATAACCTTAGGATGCCTTATCAATGCAGCATCAATATCAAATTCGTTAAATTTCCGGCCTTTGTATTCTACTGTTTTAAATGGCAGCTGCTCAATACCTTCCATCATTTTTACAGTTTCTGGTCTCTCATGAGGTTCTATATATCCGGCAACTACATCAATATCTTCCCTTTGAAGCATATGCGCCATCTCAAGCATGGCATAAGTCTTGCCCGTACCTGCTGCATATCCCAAAAATATTTTAAGCTTTCCTCTGAACTGCTTATCCTCAATTTCTTCTTCCACCCGTATTCTTTCAAGAAATTCCTCCGGATTAGGTCTTCCGTCATCCATTATATGTTCCCTCCGCAAATATTACTTTTCATACGCAAATAAGCAGATTAAAATAATCTGCTTATTTTTAGTAAATCCACTTATATTTCTCCTATTTTATCTGCAATTTCCAAATTGCATTTAAGCACATTTACTCTTTCATGCCCGAATACTCCCAATATTTTTCCCGATGTATTTTTTTCAACTATTTTTTCCAGTTCCTCTTCTTTTATTCCACTGGCTGCCGAAACTGCGGGAATCTGAATCTTTGCTGATTCCACTGTTATATTAGGGTCAAGTCCTGAGCCTGAAGCAGTCAGTATATCAGCAGGAATATCACCTTTATCTACACCCGGATGCGCTTCAATAAATTCTTCTACATCTTCTGCCGCCCTGGCCTTTAATTCTTCATTGGAAGCCGCGTAATTAAACGAGCCTGATGATACTCCTCCATACTCTCCACTTTTAAGCTGTTCCTCTGTATATGTATTGTAATTTATACTTGAAACACGACCCTGAAAATATCTGGCATCACCTGTAAAGTCCTGTCCTGTTATCGCTGAGCCTACGGCTTCTTCAGGATTTTCGGTTTTTTCTCCTGTTTCAGTTATCATACTGCCATTCGCCTGGTTCGGAAAAAACACCTGCCCTAATCCTGTCATAGCCGAAGGATATATAACTCCGCATATTGCCAACATAAGTACGGTGAGTACCAGACCGCTTCTCAAATATCTGAAAAATGTCTTCATTTCTGTATCCTCCTTACATACCAAGCATTGCGAGCAATGGCGAAATAAGTATATCTATAATCTTTATTCCAACAAATGGCACTATTACTCCACCTATACCATATATGCCTAAATTCTTTGCGAGCATTTTCTGAGCGCTCATCGGTTTGTATTTAACACCTTTCATAGCGATAGGTATCAGACATGGAATCACTACTGCATTAAATATCAACGCTGACAGAATTGCCGAAAGAGGTGTGCTGAGTCCCATTATATTAAGCATCTGCATCTGAGGCACCACCATCGTAAACATTGCAGGTATAATTGCAAAATACTTTGCAATATCATTTGCAATGCTGAAAGTCGTAAGAGCTCCTCTGGTTATAAGCAGCTGTTTTCCTATTTCAACAACTTCCAGTATTTTTGTCGGATCTGAATCAAGGTCTACCATGTTGGCCGCCTCTTTTGCAGCGGAAGTCCCTGAATTCATTGCAAGCCCTACATCCGCCTGCGCCAAGGCAGGTGCGTCATTGGTTCCGTCCCCTGTCATAGCTACAAGTTTTCCTTCTGACTGTTCTTTTTTTATAGCTTCTATTTTATCTTCCGGTCTGCATTCTGCAATAAATCCATCAACTCCGGCCTCTTTTGCAATTGTTGCAGCAGTCAGCGGATTATCTCCGGTGCACATTATGGTCTTTATTCCGATATCTCTCAATCTCTGAAACCTTTCAACAAGCCCCGGTTTTACCGTATCTTTAAGATAGATTACACCATAAATAACATTGTCAGCAGCGACAACCAGAGGAGTTCCTCCAAGATTTGAAATTTCTGTTATTATATCATCCAAATCGTCAGGAATGATGCCGCCGCTTTCCTTTACCATCGATTTTATTGCATCGCCTGCTCCTTTTCTGATTTTAAGACCATCTTTTGTATTTACCCCCGACATTCTGGTTTGAGCAGTAAATTCAATAAATTCCATACCGTCTTTCCATCTTTCGGTATCTATCCCGGTTCCCATCTGCTGTCCTAGCTTTAATGTGGATTTTCCTTCCGGAGTAGGGTCGCACAATGAACTCAATACTGCAAAATCTATTAGGTCTTTCTTTTTCTGACCTTTTACAGGATAAAAATCAGCTGCCAATCTGTTTCCGAAAGTAATAGTTCCTGTTTTATCCAAAATCATTGTATCCACATCTCCACATGCTTCAACAGCTTTTCCGGACATTGCTATAACGTTAAATCTTGTTACTCTATCCATTCCCGCTATACCTATGGCAGACAGAAGCCCTCCTATTGTGGTAGGAATAAGACACACAAGCAAAGCAACCATTGTGGATACAGGAATTTGAACTCCCGAATAGCTGGAAAACGGATAAAGTGTAACTACAACTATTAGAAATATTATTGTAAGACCTACCAGCAGTGTATTAAGCGCTATTTCATTAGGAGTTTTCTGTCTTGAAGCTCCCTCTACCAATGAAATCATCTTATCCAAAAACGATTCTCCCGGCTTTGATGTTATTTTTATTTTAAGCCAATCGCTCACCACTGTAGTGCCCCCTGTTACAGAAGAAAAATCCGTTCCGGCTTCTCTCGTAACCGGTGCTGATTCCCCCGTAATAGCAGACTCATCAACTGAAGCAATACCTTCGATAACTTCCCCGTCATTTGGAATAAGTTCTCCTGTTTTAACAAGTACAATATCGCCTTTCTTAAGTTTGGAAGCATTGACTGTTATTTCGCTTCCATCTATATTTATCAGGCGGGCCTGAGTATCCTGCTTTGTCTTTTTAAGAGATTCCGCCTGCGCCTTTCCTCTGCCCTCCGCAACGGATTCAGCAAAGTTTGCAAATAATACAGTCAGGAAAAGTATTAAGCACACAATCCCGTTATATGTTCTCAGATATCCAAGGGAAACATCATCCCCGAATATCCCCGGAAAAACAGTCATTACCAGTGTTATTACAAACCCCAGCTCAACAACAAACATTACAGGGTTTTTAACCATATATCTGGGATCCAGTTTCTTAAAAGCGCCTGTAAGAGAACTTTTTAAAATGTCATTTGTTATAAATTTAGTTTTCTGCTGTTTATCAGACATACTTCTTACATCCCTTTCTTAAAATTTCATCAAATAGATTTAATTAAAACCATATTGTAAGGTGTTCCGCAATAGGACCCAGCGCTAATGCCGGGAAGAATGTAAGCGCAGCAAATATATAAACTACTGCTACCAACACAATTGCAAATCCCCCGTTATCTGTACGCATAGTACCTACCGAAGCAGTTACACTTTTCTTTGCCAAAAGCGACCCTGCTATGGCAAGCTGAGCTATAATTGCTATATACCTGCCAAAGAACATTGCAAGCCCTGTAGTCGTATTCCAGAATAAGGTGTTGTCTGCAAGTCCTTCAAATCCAGAACCGTTATTTGCAGCTGATGAAGAGTATTCATACAGCACCTGTGATAACCCGTGGAATCCGGAATTTGTAATTCCTTCAAGTCCTGCACTTGTTGCCACTGCAATTGCAGAAAATCCCAATATAAGCAGTGGATGCGCTATAAGACATATAGCAACCAGCTTCATTTCCTTTCCTTCTATCTTCTTTCCAAGATATTCAGGCGTACGTCCTACCATAAGACCGCATATGAAAACTGCCAGTATAACATACATCACCATATTCATAAGGCCAACGCCCTTGCCTCCGAACACACAGTTGAGCATCATGTGGAGCAAAGGTATCATGCCTCCCAAAGGAGTAAGAGTATCATGCATATTATTTACAGTACCGGTAGTAAACGAGGTGGTAGTCGTTGTAAACAGAGCCGACTGGTCTATACCGAATCTGACTTCCTTGCCTTCCATACTTCCCATATCCTGGCTGATTCCTACAGATTCCAATATAGGATTTCCTTTAAGTTCAGATACATAACATACACTAAGTCCGATAACAAATATTATCGACATTGCTGCAAATATTGTTCTTCCCTGTTTTCCGAAAACCGGTTCTTTAGTTTTTATTTTATTTTCCTCTCCCAGACCGAGGCTTTCCTTTTTTCTGTCCTGACACATTTTTCCGAAAGTCAGCACACATGCTCCCGGAAGTACCATCATTGAAATCAATTCTACTATGTCTGTTATTATTGTAGGATTTTCAAAAGGTGTTGTTGAATTTGCTCCGAAAAAGCCTCCGCCATTAGTTCCCAGATGTTTGATTATCTCAAGCGACGCAACAGGTCCAACAGCAAAATCCTGTAATTTTCCTGTTATTGTTTCTACTGTAAAGTTTGAACTAAAAGTCTGCGGCGACCCCTGCCATATTAGTACAAGACCGAAGACTACACACCACGGAATAAGAATTCTTGTAGTTATCCTTATCATGTCTTCGTAAAAATTCCCCAGGTCTTTTCTCTTACCTGCAAACCCTCTGGAAAATGCCATACATGCGGCATATCCTGAAGCTGCCGAAGTAAACATCATAAATGTTATAACAAGCATCTGGCTCAAATATGTAAGACCCGATTCTCCGGAATAATGCTGAAGGTTTGTATTAGTCATAAAACTTATTATGGTGTTAAATGAAAGGTCTGACGGCATACCGTCAATACCATTTGGATTAAGCACCAAGTAGTTTTGAAGTCTTAGAATACAATAACCCACGAAGACCATAACAGCGTTTGTCATAAGCAAATGGCCCGCATAAGACTTCCATGTCATTCCGCTCCTGTCTATACGGCATATTTTATAAATACCGTTATCTATTCTGTTAAACAATCCATCTGCAAAGGTTTTCTTATATACTGCAATGTGATACATATATCTTCCCATAGGAATCACTGCTACAATGAAAATCAATAATGTAAAAATAATCTGCAACATTGTTCGCCCTCCCCAAATAAATTACAATTTTTCCGGATGCACCAATGCGTATATTAAATATACTGCCAAAGCTGCAATCACAATTCCCAAAGCTAACATTTAAATACCTCCAAATTAAAAATCATATTTTTATTGTTCCTCCTCAGTATCTGCATTTTTGTCTACTTGTCTGCCGCACCAATTTATAAAAAGTTTCATAAGTCCGAAACTTGCAAGCAGAATTCCAATCATTACAATATCAAGCATTTCTTTCTTCCTCCTTACCGAACAAATATTAGCACAGGAGATAAAAAAACGAGATTAAAAAAAATCGCATGATATTAAAATCGCATAAAAAAACACCGCGATGATAAAAAATTATCACCTCGGTGTTTTTTAATACTATCTTACTTTTTTAATTCAGTTAACCTATTATTCAAAATCAGGCTACATCATTCCGGGCATTCCGCCTCCCATGCCGCCGCCCATTGGCATTGCAGGTTCTTCTGACGGTATATCTGTAATTCCGGCTTCTGTAGTCAGAAGCATTGCCGAAGCTGATGCTGCATTTTGCAGAGCTGACCTTGTAACTTTAGCAGGGTCAACGATACCTGCATCGATCATGTCAACGTATTCTTCAATTGCTGCGTTGAATCCTGTACCCTCCTTGCTCTCCTTAACCTGAGCAACAACTACGCTGCCTTCAAATCCTGCATTTTCAGCGATCTGTCTTACAGGTTCTTCCAGAGCTCTTACGATTATAGCGCCGCCTGTCTTAGCATCTCCTTCAAGACCTTCTACGTATTTTGCAACTGCCGGAATAGCATTTACAAGCGCTACGCCGCCGCCTGCAACGATACCTTCCTGAACAGCGGCCTTTGTTGCGTTAAGAGCATCTTCAATTCTTAATTTTCTTTCCTTAAGCTCTGTTTCAGTAGCCGCTCCGACTTTAATAACGGCTACGCCGCCTGCAAGTTTAGCAAGTCTTTCCTGAGTCTTTTCTCTGTCGAAATCAGAATTTGTATTTTCTATCTGAGTCTTAATCTGAGCAACTCTTGCTGCAATTTCATCAGCATCTCCTGCGCCGTCAACTATAACAGTATTTTCCTTATCAACCTTGATAGTAGCTGCGCTTCCCAGCATATCTACTGTAGTTTCCTTAAGCTCATATCCGAGTTCCTCTGAAATAACGGTACCGCCCGTAAGAACAGCGATATCGTCAAGCATAGCTTTTCTTCTTTCACCGAATCCCGGTGCCTTAACTGCAACACATTCAAATGTGCCCTTGAGTTTATTGACAATTATAGTAGCCAGCGCTTCACCCTCCAGGTCATCACATATGATGAGAAGTTTTCTTCCCTGCTGAACTACCTGTTCTAAAACAGGAAGGATTTCCTGAATATTTGTAATCTTCTTGTCTGTAATAAGGATATAAGGATTTTCCAAAACTGCTTCCATCTTTTCAGTATCAGTTACCATGTAAGGTGAGAAATATCCTCTGTCAAACTGCATACCTTCAACTACTTCAAGAGTGGTTCCCATGGATTTTGATTCTTCAACAGTGATAACACCATCTTTTCCGACTTTTTCCATAGCTTCTGCAATAAGTCCGCCTATAGCTTCGTCCGCAGCTGATACGGAAGCAACCTGAGCGATGCTCTCTTTGCTGTCTACAATCTGAGCAAGTCTTTTTATTTCTTCAACAGCAACATCTACAGAACCCTGTATTCCTCTTTTGAGAACCATAGGGTTAGCTCCTGCCGCAACATTTTTAAAACCCTCTTTTATTATTATCTGTGCCAGAAGAGTTGCTGTAGTAGTTCCGTCACCTGCTACATCATTTGTCTTGGAAGCAACTTCCTTAACTACCTGAGCGCCCATGTTTTCAACAGCATCTTCAAGTTCGATTTCTCTTGCTATGGTAACACCGTCGTTAGTGATAAGCGGTGAGCCGAATTTCTTATCGATAAGCACATTTCTTCCCTTTGGTCCAAGGGTAATTTTAACCGTATCTGCTAACTGGTCAACGCCTGCCTGAAGCTTTCTTCTAGCGTCTTCACCATAATGTAATTCTTTAGCCATTTTAAAACTCCTCCTTAATCTTCAACTACAGCGAAAATATCTCTGTGATTCATTATCATTACTTCTTCACCTTTGTATTTTATTTCAGTACCGCCATAAGGTGAGAATATAACTGTATCGCCGACTTTCATCTCCATTTTTTCGTCCTCTGTTCCCGGACCTACTGCCAGAACTTCTGCAAACTGAGGTTTTTCCTGTGCAGCTCCCGGAAGTACGATACCGCTTGCGGTCTTTTCTTCCGCTTCAATTCTCTTAATAACTACTCTTGAGCCTAAAGGCTTGATTCCAAAACTCATAGTGTCATCTCCTTTACTTTTACTTTTTAACGGGTTTTCCCTTTTTATTCCTTGTTAGCACTCTTTATTTATGAGTGCTAACTATAATTTACAGCCATTTACTGGTTTTGTCAATATATTTTTGGCATTTTCTTGTTAAAGAAATACTAAAGAAGTTATTCGCCTATATTCTTATTATGCGTTATATAATAAAACAAATACTGCTGGGCTATTCCTCCGTACTTGCCGAATTTTTCTGCGGCAAATGATGCCATACCTTTCATATCGCTTTCGTCAAGACCATAGAGCCTGTTCATAACTTTCTTAACCCACACATCTATGGGAAAACTGTCTATCTTTCCCATAGAAAACAGTGAAATACAGTTTGCTACCTTAGGACCTACTCCGCAGTATTTTCTTAAGGCTTCTGCGGTCTGCGCAGATGATATCTCCGGATCGGCCAGCGCTTCAAGCGCTTCTATGCCTTCTTCTTTTACTGCTTTTGCCGTTTCTATAAGGTACTTCGCCCTGTATCCCAGTCTGCACGGAGCTATATCATCCAGCGTGGCTCCTGCCAATGTATCGGGAGAGGGCAGGTTGTAATATGTTTTTCCGTTATAGGTCCCAGCTTTATCACCTAATGTCTCTGCAACCGAATCTATACATTTTTTTATTCTGGGAATATTATTGTTCTGAGATATTATAAAGGAAATAAGCGTTTCCCATTTTTCCTGATTGAGTATTCTTATTCCGTAGCCGTAATCTATAGCATCCTTTATGACAGGATCTTTTTCTGCAAGATATTTCTTTATTCCGCCATAGTCCCTGTCAAGGTCCAGATAATGCTTCCATATATTTTCAAAATCTTCTCTATCCGAATTGTATATGGTAAGCTGCCGTGATTTCTTATTAAAATCTATTGCTGCTACTTTTCCGAAAGCTGTTCCGACATATTTTCCTTCATCATTTTTCTCCCATCTGAAACACTGACCGCAGTCAAATATATGGTCCAAATCAAAATCATCGATATTTTCCACTGTAAAAACTTTATCTTCTTTCATATCCAATTTCCGCATCCTCAAATCATCTGAATAAACTTACCATGTAAATATTAAACTATATCTCTTATATCAAGATCCAGCCTGTTAACATTAAAAGCTGTCATTTCTTCAATTTTTTTAACCGTATCCTGCTGAAATTCTTTCGCTCCCTGAGGCAGATTCTCCATATATTTCAAATTGAGAATAATATATATATCTATCCCCTCCTGAACCGGAGATATGACCACCTTAAGTACATCTGCAATCGGCGGGCTCTGTCTTTTAACACATTCAATGATATCCGACATAACTTTTTCCGATATCTTATACTCTCCAAGATAGCTGTAAGTAGGTCTCACAACAGATTTCTCGGAGAATTCTCCCCCTATTGCGCGACCTTTAAAAAGCATTTTCATCGGATTCATAAAATATCCCGAAAACTGCCTTTTCAGCTGAAATGTCGGCGCAGGTATGACGTGCTGTCCCATTTCATTTCTCTGTTTTCTTGCGATTGCCCGTTCCTCTTCGGAAGTTATATCATCAATATATATGCGCTTTCCTATTCTTGTCAGCTCCAGACGCTTTGCTATTTTATCCACCATGCCGTCGGAAGTCCCTATGATAAGCAGGCTTGAAGGTTTCATCCTGTTTATGGCGCTCTTCACTTCTTCCATATGCTCATCCTTATTGAAAAGGGCTGTTTTAACGGCGCCCACTTTTGTCGGCTGCCTCTTTGCCGAGATTCCGGCTACTACCTTATTCCTGCATATGAACAGACCATCGTCTATAATACTTTCTATATTTAATTCTTTACAGAGATTGACGGCCTGAAAACTTTTGCCCGTCCCACTCTTTCCTACAAGTGCGTAAACTTTCATCTTGAATTCCTCTATAAGGTTTGTTATAATCAGTGTGTCGTTTAATGATAATTTTAAAGGAGGTACTACAAATGGCTTATAAAATCACTGACGCATGCCTCAGCTGCGGCGCATGTATTGATGAATGTCCTACAGAAGCTATCTCACAGGGTGATGCTACATACGTAATCGATGAAGATAAATGCATCGACTGTGGTGCTTGTGCTGGTGCTTGCCCTGTTGGAGCTTGCGAAGAAGCATAAGATCGCTTCATAGTTAAAAGTACATAAATCAATTATCAATTGATAATTAATAACCGTTTCAATATTGAAACGGTTATTTAATTTACGCTGATATTTACTTTTTCTTGCCGCTTTCCCCGTTGCCGTTCATATGATATGCAAGGGAATATAAGCTGTCTGTTATATGTACGTTCTCAATAGCAACATGATTAGGAGTTTCAATATCCACCGGAGCAAAATTCCAAAGGCCTTTAACCCCTGCAAAGCACAATCTGTCAGCCACTTCCTGCGCAGCATCTTTAGTTGTACATATAATACCTATATCGATATCATTCTCTTCGACAAATTCAACTATATTTTCATAATCCATTACTTCAATATCATTTATCTTGATACCTATAAGTCTTGGATTTATTTCAAAAATTCCGGATACGATAAACCCCGATTTATAATAATAGGTGTGGTTTACAATCGCCTGTCCTAAATTACCGGCGCCTACCACTGCCATTTTGTACTGTCGGTCAAGTCCAAGTATGGCGCTTATCTCATTGTAAAGCCCCTCTACGCTGTATCCGTATCCCTGCTGTCCGAATCCGCCGAAATTGTTTAAGTCCTGTCTTATCTGAGATGCAGTGTATCCTATAAGACTGCTGAATTCATTCGAGGATATCTTATCTATCCCCTTTTTTCTTAACTCTTTAAGATACCTTCTGTATCTGGGGAGTCTCTTTATTACAGCATTAGAAATTTTAGCCTGTTGCTTTTTCATCTATCACGCCTTATTTAGCTTCTACATAATTTACGATATCGCTTACAGTTTGGAATTTCTCAGCATCTTCGTCAGGAACTTCGATATCAAATTCATCTTCTATAGCCATGATGATTTCTACAGCGTCAAGTGAATCTGCTTCCAGGTCTTTCATAAGATGAGTTTCCATCTTAACTGCATCTTCTTCTACTCCTAACTGCTCTGCTATTATTCCTTTAATTTTTTCTAATGTCATGATATACCTCCATACTAATTTACAAAATTATATTATCAGAGCACCGCCCTGATAACTGTTAATTAATTATAGTGTAGCATATATTTTATTGCAATAGTTTTCAGAAAAAAATTATAAATGTTTTAATTTCCCTCTATTCCTGTAATTCAAGCCATTTCTCATACTTCTCATCCAGCTGCTGACGTTTTTCATTTAAAGCTTCGCTTATCTCGGCAAGCTTTTTATGGTCCGTCATATTTTCCTTTAAACAAACTGCTATCTCAAGTCCGTTTATATCTTCTTCCAGAATACCTATCTCTTTTTCCAGCTGTTCTTTCATGCGTTTCAGCCTGCGCTCGCCTGATTCTTTCTCCTTTTGAAGACGCCTTTTTTCTGCTGAAGATAAATTATTTTCAGATGTATCCCCTGCCCCGGTCTGTCTGCCCGTTTCCGATCGCACGGTCTCATAAAACGTCTCCGACATACTTTCCAAATATTTTTTCCCGGAACGTATCTGGGATTGTTTCTTTTCAACATAGTAATCATATGTGCCTAAATAATTTTCTATTCCTTCTTCTGTAAGTTCTACTATCCTTGTAGGAACTCTGTTCAGGAAATATCTGTCATGGGAAACTATGATACACGTACCGGGAAACTCCATTACCGCCTCTTCAAATATCTCTTTTGATTCTATGTCAAGATGGTTTGTAGGTTCATCTAAAACCAGAACATTCGCACCTGAAAGCATCAGCTTTAAAAGAGCGAGTCGAGCCTTTTCTCCGCCGCTCAAATCGCTTATCTGCAAAAATACGGATTCTCCTCTGAATAAAAATCTTCCTAAAATATTTCTCATCTCTGTATCGGAATAAAGACGGTAAGCATCCTGAAGTTCGCCTATAACCGTGTTTGACCTGTTCAGAAGCTGCTGACCCTGGTCGTAATATCCAAACTGAACATTATGCCCTATCTTTATCCGTCCGCTGCTGCACGGAAGCTCTCCTAAAAGCATCTTTAAAAGAGTTGTTTTTCCTATTCCATTTGCGCCTACTATACAAATCCTCTCACCCCGTTTTATATCAAGATCCACATTTCTAAAAAGTTCCCTTTTATTCGCTCCGTATCCAAAACTCTTTGAAAGTCCGTCTGCTGTGATGACATCTCTTCCGCTTTGAAAAGAAGCTTTAAAATTCAGTTTAAGCTTGCCGTGTTCACCGTCCGGTTTATCGATTATATCCATTGCTGCAAGACGTTTTTCTCTGGAAGCAGCGCGCTTTGCCAGCTTTTCCGTACCTCTCTGTTTAAACCGCCTTATCATTTCTTCCTGACGCTGGATTTCCTTATGCTGTTTTTCATATCTGCGAAGCTCCGCTTCACGCCTTACACTTCGCTCCTTTGCGTAAAAACTGTAATTCCCCTCGTATATGCTCAGCTTGTGATTTTCTATCTCAAATATCCTGTTAACGGTTTCATCAAGAAAATATCTGTCATGGGAAACGAGAACTATCGTTCCTTTATAACTCTTTAAATACTGCTCGAGCCATTTTAACGTACCTATATCAAGATGATTGGTCGGTTCGTCAAGAAAGAGGATATCCGGTTTTTCAAGCAGCAGACACGCAAGAGCAAGCCTTGTTTTCTCACCGCCGCTGAACGTTGATATTTTCTTATTATAGCTTTCTTCTTTAAAGGCCATGCTGGAAAGTATCCCTGTGATTTCGCTTTTATATGTATACCCTCCGGAAATTCTGTATTCTTCCTGTAAAGCGTCATACCTGCTTATAAGTTTCTCATCTGTCGGACTTTTTTCTATACGCGTCAGAAGCGCTTCCATTTCCTTTTCCATTTTGGGAAAACGGTCGAATATCTTTTCCACTTCTTCTATTAAGGTACTCTCCGAATCAAAACCTCCGTCCTGTTTCAGATACCCTGTTTTCGTTTCGGATGAGATAAAAAACTCTCCCGATTCACAAGGCAGTTCGCCTGTGAGCATCTTTAAAAGAGTTGTCTTTCCCGCTCCGTTTATTCCTATTATTCCTACTCTGTCACCTTTGTTTATATGAAATGAAACCTTGTCCAATATGACATCGGTCCCATACGCCTTTGTCAAATCTTTTGCTGATACTACTATCATTTATCACATTCCTTACAATTCTAAATTTGGTATTGCATCAAGTGTCAAGTCATCGGTTTCTCCTGCCATGTATTTATAATATGCGGCGCATCCAATCATTGCCGCATTGTCTGTACACAAAACAGGTGACGGATAATAAAGTTTTATGCCTCTTTTCTTACACTGGCTATCAAGCATTTCCCTCAGTTTGCTGTTTGCCGCAACACCTCCGGCAAGCACTATCTTATCCTTGTTCATGCCCTCTGCCGCGCTTATGGTTTTCGCAACTATAACATCAAGAACAGCAGCCTGAAAACCTGCCGCTACATCTGCTGTATTTATCTTCCGTCCCGCCTGTTTTTCCGAATTGATGTAATTAAGCACGCCTGTCTTTATTCCGCTGAAACTAAAATCAAGGCTTCCCTTTTCCAGAAAAACTCTTTTAAACTCAACTTTATTCGGGTCTCCCTCTCTTGCGATTTTATCTATGAGAGGACCTCCCGGATATCCAAGGCCCAAAACTCTTGCAACCTTATCATAGGCTTCTCCCGCTGCGTCATCTCTTGTTGCCCCCAGAACGCGGCATTTATTGTAATCGGTCACCTCAACTATATTGGTATGGCCTCCCGATATTACGAGAGCTGTAAAGGGAGGCGTCAGGTCTTTATGTTCTATATAATTTGCACATATATGCCCATGAATGTGATGAACGCCGACAAGAGGTTTTCCTGCTGCCAAAGCATAAGCTTTAGCCGTAGCCAGCCCTATCAAAAGCGCTCCCACAAGCCCGGGACCATAGGTAACTCCTATTAAATCCACATCATCCATACTTACATCAGCTTCTTCCATCGCTCTGTCCACAACGGTATTTACGTTGCTCAGATGATGGCGGGAAGCTATTTCCGGAACTACTCCACCATATAGTTTATGTATATCTATCTGTGACGAGATTATATTTGAAAGGACCTGACGTCCGTTCAAAAGCACGGCAGCCGCCGTCTCGTCACAGCTGGATTCTATTGCAAGCGTTACAAGTTTTCCGTTTTTCATAAATTTTTTCGTCCTTCTTCCAGTTTCTTTTCACATTGGTTTTCTCCGTTAAGATGCCTGCAATTTTCACATGATTTATAATCGCTCATATTAAATACGCTGAAATCATGCCGTTTTGAAAATTTCCTGCACGTTGAAGAAACCACCGTCATGTTATCTGCTGAAAAATCATCCATAATATACCTCCGTAAGAATAATATACTTTTATTATTCTTATAACGGATGACTTTTATTCTTTTTCATATTCAGTATATCTACTTTATTTATCGGATATATGACGCCACATTATCAGCGCGTCTTCTCCGTTGTTCAGATAATATCCCTTTCTTATTCCCTCGACTTCAAATCCGTATTTTTCATAAAGACCTATTGCCGGCTCGTTTGACCGTCTTACCTCAAGCGTATGATGCTTTATTCCTTCTTTAGTTGTAAAGTCAAGCATTACGGTCATTATTCCGGATGCTATTTTACGGTTTCTAAAGCCCGGTCTTACTGCCACGTTCGTTATATGACCTTCATCACCTATCCACCAAAGACCTGCATATCCTACGACTTTATCATCAAGCTCTGCAACAATGTAAAAAGCTCTTGGGTTCTTATCCAGTTCATATATAAGCGAATCTCTGCTCCACGGGTCGGGAAAACATAATCTTTCTATTTCGTAAATATCATCCACATCGTTGATATCTGCCTGTCTAACCAATACATCTGTCATAATATCAGCCTTTCTGCTGCTGTTCTCTTAATTTCCGCTCCGCCTCGGCAAGCCTCATATATTCAGGCTCAATATCCTGATACTTTACGCCTCCTGCTTTTTTTAAAATCTCATATCCGAGCGCGGCAACGGATACCGCATCTTGATATCTTATGATTTCAGGTGCTTCATAGGTTACTTTTTTTCGCAAATCCATAATTTTTTCTCTGCAGGAATCAAGTCCATCGCCAAATAGCAATATTCTATCGAATTCCTCTGCTTTCGCCATAAACTCTTCTATTGTATATGGATTCGACTTTATCTTCTCCTCTAAAACGATATTTTTCCCGCTTCGATTTACATAATATCCTGCGCCGTAAACCTGGCTCCGCCTTGCATCGAGGATGGGACACACGAGAACTTTTTTATCCACAATATCGTTTAGATTATCAGACTCACAAACTCTCATTGCCAGAGCCTCCAGACTGGAAACAGATGCGCATGGTATATCAAGAATCTGAGACAGCGCCCGCGCCGAAGACACACCTATCCTTATTCCCGTAAAGGATCCCGGTCCGCAGGATACTGCAAGAGCCGATATATCGCCTATCGACAATTTATTTTCTTTTATGACACTTTCCACCTGAGGCATGAGATTCTGCAAATGCGAAAACCTGTCGTTTCCCCTCACATGTCCGATTACTCTGTCATCTTTTGTCAATGCTACAGAAGCGAAAGCTCCCGTGGTTTCAATACCTAAAATATACATCTGTACAAACGCTCTCCTTCTTTGCTTCCGTATTCAATACGAATTATCTTCGCATTATCAGGCAGAAGTTCCTCTATAATGTCCGCCCATTCAATTACACATATTCCATCACCGAAAAAATATTCCTCATATCCAAGTTCATACATCTCATCTATATCGCCTATTCTGTAAACATCAAAGTGATACAGAGGAATATTTCCGCTCCTGTACTCTTTTACAATAGTAAATGTCGGACTCGTTATCACATCTTTTACGTCAAGACCCTCAGCTATTGCTTTAGTCAAAGTTGTTTTGCCTGTTCCTAAATTTCCTATTAAAGCTATAACATCTCCTGCGGAAGCTTCCCGTCCAAGTTTTATACCAAATTCTCTCGATTCATTTTCATTTTTTATACTTATTATTTTCTCTTTCATAGCACTTCAGTATATCACAGACAGAAAAAAAGATAAAGTTTGCCGATAAAAAAAACACCGCAAGGCTATCTATTTGAAAGCCTGCGATGCTTTTTCAATTATCAAAACACATTTTCAGCAAAAGATAAACACTATTTGTGCAAAAATCCGGAAATTCTCTTGTAAAGTATAAATGTAACCAAGCCGTTGATACCTGCCTTAATAGCATTAAAACCTGCGATAAACGGCATGAGATCCCACACTATGTTTCTTGGAACTCCCATAAACAGAGGTGTTATCACAAGATTTGCGCCTATCATAACCACGGTCATCGCCAAAACACCAAGAAGCAGTCCTATTACAGCTCCTTTTCGCGATTTGTTCTTCTTATATATGACTCCTGCGACGATAACCAGAACGCTTGTAGCTATTATATGCATTATTATTCCGTACGCTCCGCTTGCCGCGCTTACCGTAACCCCCTGTATTATTGATGTTACCACTGTCAGCAGCACTCCTGCCAAAGGTCCGAAAGCAAATGTCCCCATGAGAATCGGAATATCTGCTGGGTCGTATTCCAAAAATGCCACAGCAGGGAATATAGGGAAGTGCACAAAGTACACGAGCACTATGGAAACTGCAACAAGCATTCCCATCTTAGCTAATCTGACTGTCTTTTGATTCATTTCAAATTCCTCCTTTGAATGTAAATAATGAGATGTCTTGGAATCTGTCAGGAAATAAACAAAGCCTTGGAAAAATTCCAAGGCTGAATAATACTCATGCAATGCAAAATCTGCAAATACAATCAAAGTATTCTCGTTTCTCTCATCCGGACTGTAACCGTCGGTATGGGATTCCAACCCATTCGGCATTGTACATGCAGATACAAACCACCTGCACTGTATAGCTCGCGGACTTATAGCAAATACCCATATGTATGATGATAATACAGCCGGGATTATGCTCATCACCGCCGGTGAGGACTTCCACCTCGCCCTGAAACAGATTTTATTATATTGTCATTATATTATTCTTTAATTAATGTGTCAACCAAAACAAATTGCAGAAGTTCTTATAAATCGTCTTGCTTCATATGTATTTATCTATTATCTGCAAAAGTTCATTTATATTTAAAGGTTTCGACATATGGGCATTCATTCCGCAGTCTATACACTTTTTAATATCTTCAAAAAATGCATCTGCCGTCATCGCTATAATCGGAATAAAATTATCCTTACGTTTCTGTATGCGTATCTCTCTTGCTGCATCGTATCCATTCATTAAAGGCATACGGATATCCATTAAAATCACATCGTAATATCCGGGACGGGAATTTTTGAATTTCTCCACGCAGACCATGCCGTTTTCCGCCCAATCTATGGAAAATCCATAAGGCTCCAAAAGTTCGCTTGCAATTTTCCAGTTGAGTTCATTGTCTTCTGCTATAAGTATCCGTTTGTTTTTAAAATCAAATTCTTTATCCGCTTCAATATCCTTGAATGCTCTTATAGGTTTATCGCCGTAGTTTCCGCCGCCGTCTTCATGTTCAGCATCTTTGGAAAAGTCCGCAGTTGTAACAAAAACATCTGTATCCTCATCGCTGAAGCCTGCGGCTTTATCTTTATCGGCATCTTCCGAAACAGCTTTCTGCAAATCGAGTATTACGTGAAATTCCGTACCCTTGTCAATATGGCTGTTTATATCTATACTGCCGCCCATCTCGTCTACAATATATTTAATTATAGCCATTCCAAGGCCTGTTCCCTCTATCTTATCCACGCGTTCACTGTCTTCTCTGACAAATGAATTGAATATACGGGACTGAAATTCCTCTGACATTCCTATACCGTTGTCTGTTACAAGAAAATGAACTCTTATATATTCATCGCCCTCAGGAGAATCCTCCTGATATACCTCCATACTTATATCTCCGCCATTAGGCGTGAATTTTAAAGCATTTGATAGCAGATTAAGGAGCACCTGGTTCAGTCTTACGCTGTCGCAGCGAACATTTTCGTTTTTAATATCTCTTACAATTACTTCAAACTTCTGATTTTTGAGCTTCATTTGAGGCCTTACAATCTCTGCAACGATTTCCGCCGTCATACTTACGGAAATGCTCTGCATGTTAAGCTTCAGTTTGCCGCTTTCTATCTTTGACATATCCAAAACATCATTTATAAGACTCATCAGATTTTTGCTGTAAAGAGCTATTTTATTTAAACAGTCTTCTACTTTTCCCTTATTATCTACATTGAGCTGTGCAATAGTAGTCATTCCCACTATTGCGTTCATAGGCGTTCTTATATCATGGCTCATATTCGACAGGAATTCACTTTTGGCGCGATTGGCATATTCAGCCTCTTTTCTGGCTTCTTCAAGGGAAACCATCTGATTTCGTGACAGCCGCATATAAAACATAAATATGAGAAGCAAAATCAAAAGAAGCAAACCGCATCCCACGATTGTCGAAAAAGCGCTGGCATTTACCAAATCATACATGGGTTCATACAAAAGGTCATATGGCAAAACGGAGACGAGATACCAGTCAGAATGCGCCAGAGGTTCAAAATGTGTATTCCTCATTTCACCGTTTATATCTACCATCAGCGAATAACTTTCATTTGAATTTATCGCCGCTTGAATTTCATCTATGACATCTTCCGATTTTCTGTCATCGAATTTTCCCAGAGACAAAAGCCTGTCAAAGTAGGAATCGCCTTCTGCATCTCCGTTTTTTAAAACAAAGTCGCTGTTCTTCCTTATAATATGAGAATATATTTCCGTATCACCTATATCAAGTGACAATTCTTTCGTAATCTCACTTATGGGAACTCCTACTACTAAAATCTCACTTCGGCCGCCATCTCTCATTGAATAATCCGCCGCAGCGCCTATGAGAAGAAAAGTTTCTCCTGAAGACGTTATCCCATCTGTTACTTTAAGTTCATTGTTCTTAAGGGATTTTACAAAGTTTTCCCTATCGTTTATCTCAATCTTCTCGCCAAGAACCTTATCGCAGCTGCCGTTTTCGGAATAAAGTCCCAAATAATCAAAGCCAAGTCTCTGTGCAACGGAAGATAATTTCTGCTGTACTTTATCGCTGTCTTTGTTTTTCATATTTTCCGTACTGTAGATAATCCCATTCATACGCGACTGATAAAGCTTAATGCTGGTATCAAAGTGCATTTTTATCTGCGTTCCTGCCTGCTCCATGTAAATCTCGCCGACTTCTCCTATGGCTTTATCGTTTCTCTGCACCGAAGAAACTCCCAGCCAGACAAATACCCCTACACAAAGAATAAATGCGCATACCAGTCCAACCCACAGAAATTTTATTGTCCTTTTATTCATTAAATCCTCCCGTTTTCAGTCTACAAATGTCTGAGATATTCTATCTCTTCCTTTGTCAGCTTGCGGTAATGCCCCTCCATAAGCCGGCCCAGTTTAATATCGCCTATTTCTGTCCTCTGCAGTTCCTGTACTTTATTTCCTACAGCGGCAAACATTTTCCTTACCTGTCTGTTCTTGCCCTCACGAATTTTTATTTCCACAACAGCTGAACGGGGAAACTGTTTTATGAGTTTTACTTTTGCAGGAGATGTAATAAATCCTCCTATATACACACCCTTTCTGAGTCTTGCAATACGCGCGTCTGAGATAATTCCCGAAACCCTCGCAACGTATGTCTTATATACTTCATGTCTCGGATGAAGAATTCTGTTGGCAAGCTCCCCGTCGTTGGTCATTATCAAAAGACCTGTAGTATTGTAATCAAGCCTGCCTACGGGAAAAATCCTCTCAGCAATATCGCCGACAAGTTCAGCAACGGTTGCCCGTCCTTTTTCATCCTCCATGGATGTTATATATCCGAGAGGTTTATTCACAGCTACATAAACCTTCCGGCCTTCTGAATCTAAAAGTTTTCCGTTCACCTCGACTCTATCATTTTCTCCAACGCTTACACCCATCTGTGTTACAACTGCGCCGTTTATCTTAACATTTCCGTTTGAAATAAGTTCATCAGCTTTTCTCCTGCTGCATATTCCGGCAGAAGCGATATATTTATTCAGTCTCATATCATAATTCCTCTCAATAAACCAATGATTTACTGCATAAAAAAATTTAAAATTGCATAAACACAAGTATCTTTCATAATACCATAACTAAAATCACTTTTCATTATAAACAGCAATTTTGTAAAAAACATCTTGAAAAACACTCTTTATAGTATAATAATAGTTAATAAATCAGAAAACCGGGTCTTTCTGCCATAAAAATCCGGTTTCTTAAAAACCAATTTTACCGGAGATAAATTATGAAAGAAAAATTCAATTCAATAAAAGCGCAGATAGACTCTCTGTCAGTATTCTGCAATATCAAAAACGACGAGGTAATTAACAGATTCAGAACACTTTTGGATTCTGCCTCTAAATTCGATACCGATGAAAACTGCATAAAAATTTACAGTGATTTTATATCAGCTCTCTATCCAAACACTGTCAGTCTGACTGAGTATATACGCAGTCTGATAATACAGGACGATAACTTCTATGTGAAAAATGCAGCATCAAAAATACCTGCCGCTGAGGAAATACAGGATGCTGTACGCCACGAACTTAAGATGCTTGATAACATAGCTTCCGTTACCTCACAGGATATTCAGACCGCAATGGAGTATAAAGGGTTTCTTCCGTCATGGAAAACAGAGCCGTCCGATTTTACAAAAGACTTTTTTCAAAAACTTGAAAACCTGCCGCAAACCGGCTATGGAATATTCGCCCAATACTCCTTTTTCCGTCTTGACAATGAGAAAATCGTTCCTGTCACCCATCCTGATTATCAGTCCGCGGACAAATTATTCGGTTATGAAAGAGAGCGTAATCTTATAATAAAGAACACCGAAGCGCTTGTAAATGGTACGGGGTCAAGCAACATGCTGCTTTACGGAGATGCCGGAACAGGCAAAAGCTCCACCATAAAAGCCGTAGCCGCAATGTTTGCACCTAATGGACTGAGAATAATAGAAGTAAAGAAAAACCAGCTCTACCGCATACCTGAAATAATGGAACAATTAGCATCAAATTATATATGTCTTTTTAACTATCTTTTTATATCTTCTCAAATGTCCGCAAAGCCTTATTTTATCGGCTCTACGGGCATTTTGCTTTTGTGGTAAATCTCACATACCTAGGTCTA
>CABUXV010000008.1 GCA_902495595.1 uncultured Eubacterium sp.
AGATGCACAGAGGACAGCTCAGAAAGTCGGGAGAACCTTATTTAATCCATCCAATGGCGGTAGCTGAAATACTTGCGGACCTTGGAATGGACGAAGAAACTATTATTGCAGGATTGCTTCACGATGTAGTAGAAGATACGGAGTATACGAAAGAAGAACTTATAGTGGATTTTGGAGAAGACGTTGCTCTGCTCGTAGATGGCGTGACCAAGCTTGCATCCTTAAAGTTTGAAAGCAAGGAAGAACGTCAGGCGGAAAATTTGCGAAAGATGTTTTTAGCCATGTCCAAGGATATAAGGGTTCTTATTATAAAACTTTCGGACAGGCTTCATAATCTAAGAACCATAAATTATATGACTCACGATAAGATTATCGAAAAATGCCGTGAAACTCTTGATATATATGCTCCTTTGGCTGCAAGACTGGGTATATATACCATGAAAATGGAACTTGAGGATATAGCGCTGAAATTTTTGGAACCGGAAGCCTATTACGACTTGGCAGCTCAGGTAAGCGAAAGGAAAGGACAAAGAGAAGATACTATCAATTTAGTAGTTAATAAAATAAAAGATGCTTTGGAGGATATAGATATTCACTTTGATATTTACGGTCGTTCCAAACATTTTTACAGCATATACAAGAAAATGAAGTATCAGCATAAGACCATAGACGAAATATTCGATTTGCTTGCTGTAAGAATTATCGTTGACAGTGTAAAAGACTGTTATGCTGTTTTAGGTCTTGTTCATACAATGTGGACTCCTATTCCCGGAAGATTCAAGGACTATATTGCAATGCCGAAACCTAATATGTATCAGTCTCTTCATACTTCTGTAATAGGCGATACAGGCAAGCCTTTTGAGATACAGATAAGAACCTATGAGATGCACAAGATTGCCGAATACGGTATTGCGGCTCATTGGAAATATAAAGAAGGAATACATTCCGATAAGGAAGAAGTAAATCTGTCATGGCTGAGACAGGCTTTGGAGTGGCAGAAAGATGCCAATGACCCTAAGGAATTCATGGAATCATTAAAGATGGACCTTTTTTCAAGTCAGGTTTTTGTATTCACTCCAAACGGAGATGTAATAGAGCTTCCTGCAGGAGCTACTCCTCTTGATTTTGCATTTAAAATACATTCCGATGTAGGCTGCAAGTGTGTAGGAGCCAAGATAAACGGAAGAATGGTTACCATAGACCATAAGCTTGAAAATGGTGATATAATTGAAATAGTAACAAATCCCAATTCGGCGGGACCAAGTATCGACTGGCTGAGAATAGCCAAGAGCAGTTCGGCAAGAAATAAGATAAGACAGTGGCTAAAAAAAGAAAGCAAGACAGACCTTGTGGATAAGGGCAAGGATATGTTTGACCGCTACCTGAGAAAAAAAGGATATGATCCAAGAGAGCTGATTAAGAATGTTTTTGTCAACAGAGCTATTAAAGATATGGGTTATAAAAACAGCGATGAACTTTATAACCAGCTTAGCAACGGCGGCACGATTCAGAGCAAACTGGCAAATCTTCTTCTAAAATATCAGGAAGAAGAAAAACATAATGACGAGGCAGAAAAAGAAAAAACCCTCCTGGATAACCTGCACGAAATAAGTGAAAAAGCTCAGAAGAGAATAGAAAATACAAAGAAGAAAAAAGAGGACAAATCAGGAGTAAAAGTCGAAGGTGTGGACAACCTTATGATAAGGATGGCAAGATGCTGCAATCCTGTGCCGGGAGATGAAATAGTAGGTTTTATAACTAAAGGCAGAGGGATATCCGTTCACAGAAAGGACTGCGATAATTTAAAATCCCTGCCGCCTCACGAAAGGGCAAGATTCATAGATGTTACATGGGATACGGAATCAATAGATAAATCCTTTAATGCTGAAATCACACTTATAGCCAAAGACCAGAAGAGCATGATTTCCAGCATATCTAAAATATGCGAAGATATGGATGTAAATATATTCGGGCTTAATGCAAAAGCCAATAAAGATGAAACCGTTAAAATAAATTTGATTCTATCAATACAGGATAAGACCCAGATGGAAAAAATATGCCGGTCGCTTAAAAACGTTCCCGGTATAATGGAGGCATACAGAACAAAATCATGAGGGCAGTAGTACAGAGAGTAAAAAACAGCAGTGTGAGCGTAAATGGTGAAGTAACCGGCAAAATAGAGAAAGGTCTTATGATTCTTGTGGGTGTTGAAGATGGAGACACCGAAAAAGATGCAGAATATATAGCTTCAAAGATAGCAGGCCTCAGGGTGTTTGAAGACGAAGATGAAAAGATGAATTTATCCGTAAAGGACATAGGCGGAGAAATTCTCGCCGTATCACAATTCACGCTTTTAGGGGATGTGAGAAAAGGAAAACGCCCCAGCTTCAGCAAAGCAGCAAAGCCAAGCGAGGCTCAGATACTTTACAGAAAACTCATAGACCTCATAAAATCAGAGGGACTTCACGTGGAAGAAGGAATTTTTCAAGCAGACATGATGCTTGATATACGAAATGACGGACCGGTAACAATATTACTGGACAGCAATAAAAAGTTTTAAAAGGAGATATTTTATGCGTATAACTAATATGCCAAGCGGCGCACTGAGAGTAAACACATATTTAGCTGTTGATGAAGAAACCAATAAGGGTATGATAGTAGACCCGGGCGGATACAATAAAGCGCTTACAGATGAAATCAACAAAAACGGGATTCAGATAGAGTATATAGTTTTAACTCACGGTCATTCAGACCATATATGCGGCGTTAATGAACACAAGGCAGAGTTTCCCGGCGCTAAAATAATTGCATACAAAGATGAAGCTCCTATGCTGGAAGATCCGAATCTAAACCAGAGCCCTGCTTTTGGCATGCCTTATACGGTAAAAGCAGACATATTTGTAAATGACGGAGATAAGCTGCCTTTAGGAAATTTGACTCTTAAATTTTTCCATACACCAGGACATACTAAAGGCGGAATGTGTATATATATCGAAAAGGCAAATGTTCTTTTCAGCGGCGACACTTTATTCTGTCAGTCTATAGGAAGAACGGATTTTCCGGGAGGTTCATTTAAGGAAATCTCGGAATCAATCAAGAAAAAACTATATGTTTTGCCTGATAATACGGAAGTATTTCCGGGACATATGGGTGCAACCAGCATAGGTTATGAGAAGGAGAACAACCCATTTGTACAGATGTAGTTTTTCCGGAACAGATAAGATAAATCAATACGAAGAGCTGATAAAAGTGTTTCTTCAGCCGGATGAATATGAAATTGTAACTGACGAAAGCCCTGATATATATTCATGCGACCGCTATGTATTTGACGGAGATAAAGATAAAGTAAAACGCAGCATTTATAAAAATTTGCAAAGCAAAACAGGAAAGAGTCCCAAATGGGGAATAATCACAGGAATACGCCCTGTAAAACTTGCCGGGGAAATTTACAAAGATACAAAATGTCTTGAAGATGTAAAGAAAATTCTAAAGAACACATATCTTCTCGATGATGGAAAAGCAGAACTTACAGCTGAAATTTTGTCATATCAGCTTGAAAGCATCGGTCTTCCTGAAAGAAACAGTGTTTCGGTATATATAGGCATACCATTTTGTCCTACCAGATGTCTTTACTGTTCTTTTACATCGAATCAGGTTTCAGATGAAGAAATTGAGAGATATCTGCATGCTCTTTGCAGGGAAATAAGATATGCAGGAAGCGCGTTGAAAAATCACCGATATAAAATAGAATCTCTTTATGTAGGCGGAGGTACGCCTACTACCTTAAATGAGGAACAGATAGAAATGCTTCTTTACGAAATCAGATCATCCTTTGATTTAACAGACATAAAAGAATTCACTGTTGAAGCAGGCAGACCTGATACTATAACAGCCGAAAAACTTCGTTTAATGAAAGAGTACGGCGCAGAGAGGATAAGCATAAATCCTCAAACAATGAATGAAGAAACTTTAAAGCTCATCGGCAGAGCCCATAATTGCGAAGATGTGTCAAAGGCTTTTGAACTGGCAGAACAAACAGGTATAGATGTGATAAACACAGATCTTATTGCAGGTCTTCCGGGTGAAACTTTTGATGATTTTAGAAACAGTCTTTTGCAGACGCTTGATTTCGGGGCCGATAATATAACTCTGCATACGCTTGCAGTAAAGAGAGCTTCAAAACTCAAGGACATGGACGATAAGTTCAATTACAGAAACGAGCCTTTAAGAGAAGAAATGCTCTCGTACGCTTTGAGTATACTCAAGGAAAAAAATTACAGACCTTATTATCTCTACAGGCAGAAACATACTTCGGGAAATACGGAGAATATAGGATTTTGCAGAAAAGATAAGGTCTCAATATACAATGTCAGAATAATGGAAGAAGCTCAATCTATTCTTGCGCTTGGAGCAGGAGGTATAAGCAAAGTTTATTTTCCTGATGAAAACAGACTTGAACGCGTAGCTAATGTTTCAAATTACGAAATATACATAGAACGTATAGATGAAATGATTGAACGAAAAGAAAAAGATTTTTTTATGGAATAACATATGATATAACGACTGCTTGGAGGTAAATTAATTATGTTGACCAATGCACCGAAAGGTACTAAAGATATGATGCCCGATCAGGCCTATAAATGGCACTATATTGAAGAGGCATTTGCGGATATATGCAGAAGATACGGATTTTCTGAAATAAGGACTCCTGTATTTGAACATACAGAACTTTTTAAAAGAGGCGTAGGAGGAACTACAGATATAGTTCAGAAAGAAATGTATTCTTTTACAGATTACGGTGACAGAAATATAACTCTTAAACCGGAAGGAACATCTCCTGTAGTGAGGGCGTATACGGAGCATAAATTGTTTGCAGCAGTTCAGCCGACAAAGCTCTATTACAATATTCCGTGTTTTCGTTACGAAAAGCCCCAGTCTGGAAGACTCAGAGAATTTCACCAGTTCGGAATAGAAACTTTCGGCACATCAGATATGATGGCGGATGCTGAAATTATAAGTCTTGCAAAGGATTTTCTTGAAGAAATGGGCATTACTGATATTGAGCTTAGAATTAACAGCGTAGGATGCCCCCAGTGCAGGAAAAAACACAGGGAAGCTCTCAGAGAGTTTTTGAAGCCTAAATACGATGATTTATGCAGCACATGCAAGGACAGATATGAAAAGAATCCAATGAGAATACTTGACTGTAAATCACCTGTGTGTCAGGAACTGATAAAAGGCGCTCCGATGATGCTCGATTATCTCTGCGATGACTGCCGTGACGCTTTTGAAGACCTTAAAAAAAATCTTGATGCCATGGAAATCCAATACGTTGTAGACCCTGCAATAGTAAGAGGACTCGATTACTATACTAAAACAGCATTCGAATTTGTTACAGAGAAGATAGGAGCGCAGGGCACGGTATGCGGAGGCGGAAGGTATGACCACCTTGTGGAAGAGATAGGAGGACCTGAAACTCCAGGGGTAGGCTTCGGTTTAGGAAAGGAAAGGCTTCTGCTTACTATGGAGGCATGCGGAGTTGAGATTCCAAAGCCCGACGGAGCGGATGTATTCATAGCTGTTATGGGAGAGGAAGCAAAAGCTGCCGGACTCAAACTGATGCGCCAGCTAAGAAAAAGAGGCGTATCTGTACAGATGGATATAATGGGAAGAAATATTAAGAATCAGTTCAAGTATGCCAACAGAATAAACGCTGCAAAAACAGTGGTTATAGGTCAGGAGGAACTTGAGAAAAACAGTTTTGCAATAAAGGATATGGCAACATCTGAACAAATAATGGTTCCCATGGAAAAAATAGCTGAAGAGCTAAGCCGATAATCTGAAAGATTAACTTAAAATACGAGGTAGGAGCAAGGTAATGAATTTATACAAAAGAACTCATATGTGCGGAGAGCTCAGAAAAGAAAATATAGGTGAAGATGTTATTTTAAACGGATGGATTCAGAAGAGAAGAAATCTTGGAGGGTTGATATTCTGCGACTTAAGGGATAAAACAGGTATAACCCAGGTTATTTTTAACGATAAAATACCCAGGGAACTCTTTGACAAGGCAGATACATTGAGAAGCGAATATGTTGTTGGCGTTAAAGGCAAAGTAGCTGAAAGGGAATCTAAAAATCCGGAACTTGCCACAGGAGATATTGAAGTTTTTGCTGATGATTTAATAATATACTCAAAAGCGGAAACACCTCCTATTTATATTAAAGATGATGATAATGTAGATGATAATCTCAGACTTAAATACAGGTATCTTGACTTAAGAAAAAAGAAAATGCAGGACAACCTTTCTTTCCGTCACAGTCTTACCAAACTTGCAAGGGACTATTTTGGGGAACATGGATTTACGGAAGTGGAAACCCCTATGCTTATTAAATCCACTCCTGAAGGCGCAAGGGATTATCTCGTTCCCAGCAGAGTGAACCAGGGACATTTCTATGCTCTGCCTCAATCGCCTCAGACATACAAGCAGCTTCTTATGGTCGGCGGAACAGACCGGTATATGCAGATAGTAAAATGTTTCAGAGATGAAGATTTGAGAGCGGACAGGCAGCCTGAATTTACACAGATAGATTTGGAAATGTCTTTTGTTGACGTTGATGATGTTATAGAAGTGCAGGAAGGCTTTTTAAAGAGGGTCTTCAAGGAACTTAATGGAATAGAAATAGATACTCCTTTCCCGAGAATGACATATGATGAAGCTATGAGCAGATACGGTAGCGATAAACCGGATACGAGATTCGGCTTTGAACTTTGTGATATTACGAATCTGGTTAAAGACTGCGATTTCAAAGTGTTTACAGATGCCGTGGCAGCAGGAGGAAGCGTAAGGGGAATTTGTATTTCCAACGGAGCAGAACATTATACGAGAAAAAAAATAGATAAACTTACGGAATCTGTGAAAAGCTACGGAGCAAAGGGAATGGTTTGGATGAAAGTAACTGAAAACGAAGTGACTTCATCCGTAAATAAATTCTTTTCTCCCGAGCAGCTTAAAGGCATTGCCGATGCCATGAATGCCGAGGCAGGAGACTTGATACTCATAGTTTCAGACAAGAATAAAGTCGTATTTGACAGTTTGGGATTTTTGAGAAGACATATAGCGGAGCAGATGGGACTTTTAAATGATGAGGACTACAAACTCTTGTGGGTTGTTGATTTTCCTCTGTTTGAATATGATGAAGAAACAGATTCCTATCAGGCGATGCATCATCCGTTTACATCGCCTAAGGCTGAAGATGCGGAGCTTTTGAAAACAGATCCGATGGCAGCAAAAGCCAATGCGTATGATATAGTATTAAACGGAGTTGAGCTGGGAGGCGGGAGCATAAGAATCCATGACAGACAGATGCAGGAGGATATGTTCAAAGCTTTAAAGATGGATGAAGAAACCATCGATGAAAAATTCGGATTTCTCGTTGAAGCTTTCAAATACGGCACACCTCCTCACGGAGGTCTTGCATACGGACTTGACAGACTGGTTATGCTCCTTACAGGCGAAAAATCCATAAGAGAAGTAATTGCATTCCCTAAGAATCAGAATGCTCAGTGTATGGTAAGCGAAGCTCCCGGTACAGTGGATGAAGTCCAGCTTGATGAGCTGGGAATCAAACTGAAATAGTGTAATGAAAAAAATAGGAATTTTAGGCGGAACTTTTGACCCTGTACATTACGGACACTTGAGGCTTGCAGAAGATGCTGCTGATAAAGCCGGTCTTGACAGCGTTGTATTTATACCGGCAAAACTTTCGCCTTTTAAACTCGACAGAAAAACTGCTCCTGCAGATGACAGAATGGAGATGGTAAGGCTTGCTACGGAGGACAATCCTTTATTTACATTATCTTCATATGAAATCGATTCTGAGGGAATCTCATATACGTATCTGACCATGCGCAGGATGCAGCAGGTATACGGAGCGAACAGCAAACTTTATTTTATAACGGGAACAGATGCGTTTTTGAAAATAGAAAAGTGGAAAGAAGCTGAAGAACTTCTGCGCAGTTATGCTTTTATAATAGGGACAAGACCCGGATATAAAAGGCAGGAGCTTACTGCTTGTATAGACCGTATTCGCAGTGTCTATAATACGGAAGTAAGAAATATTGACAACAGAGAGTTCGATATCTCATCGACGCAGATAAGAATGTGCATAGAGAAAGGAAAGGATGCAGCATCATTCATACCTCCAAAAGTAGAAAACTATATAAACATGAGAGGTCTTTACGTTGGACTGTAATTTTGAAAAACTTAAAAACGAAATAGAAGATTATATAAACAGAGAGCTTAAGCCTAAAAGGCTTAAACATACATACGGAGTGGCAGACGAGGCTAAAAAACTTGCATCGCTTTACGGGGCAGATGTACAGAAAGCCGAACTTGCATCACTTTTTCACGATATGTTTAGAAGCGCTCCTGTCGAAACGTTGAATAAATATGTAACAAAACTCGGTTTACCTAATAAGTTTATAGACAACCCGAATCTTTCTCACGGCAAAATAGCTGCTGAAATTATGAAAGATAAGTTTGGAATAGAAGATGAAGAACTCATAGATGCTGTAGCATATCACACTACAGGAAGAGCCGGTATGTCTCTGCTTGAAAAAATTATTTTTCTTGCAGATGCTATAGAGCCGGGAAGAGATTATCCGGGAGTTGAAGAGACGAGAAAGCTTGCATACATTGATTTGGACAGAGCCTGTATGGACGTTATGAACAGAAGCATTGAATTTATAAAGAGTAAAGGCGATAAGCTCGATAAAGATACTGTTAATGCACGAGAGGATTTAAAGGAGAAGTTGAATTTATGATGGAAATTAAAGAAACAGCGGTTAAAATCGCAAATCTTTTGAATGAAAAGAAAGCGATAGATGTAAAGGTAATAGATATATCTTCAAAAGCATCCTTTGCCGATTACTTTGTTATCGCATCAGGCGGAAGCGACAGACAAATGAGCAGCCTTGTAGATAATGTAGAAGATTTGCTGGAACCGGAAGGCACTTTTCCTAAAAGCATTGAGGGGAAAAGAACTTCAGGCTGGATACTTATGGATTACGGTGATATCGTAGTAAATGTTATGACTACGGAAATGAGAGAAAAATACAACATAGAAAAAATTTGGGGCGATTGTGAGACCATACAAATAAATTAAAAACGGAGGGAAAAATGTTAGACAAATATAATTTCAGTGAAATCGAGAAAAAATGGCAGAAAAAATGGAACGATGAAGACGCCTTTAAAGTTACGGAAGAACCTGGAAAGGAAAAGTATTATGTGCTTGAGATGTTTCCTTATCCTTCGGGAAAACTGCACATGGGTCATGTAAGGAACTATTCCATAGGCGATGTAATTGCAAGGTTCAAAAAAATGAAAGGATACAATGTACTTCATCCTATGGGATGGGATTCATTCGGACTGCCTGCGGAAAACGCCGCTATAAAAAACAATGTTGAACCTAGCCTTTGGACATGGGAAAACATCGATGAAATGAGAAGACAGCTGAAAGAACTTGGTCTATCATATGATTGGGACAGAGAAGTTGCCACATGTCATCCTGATTACTATAAATGGATGCAGTGGATATTTATTCAGTTCTATAAGAAAGGACTGGCATACAAGAAAGAAAATCCTGTCAACTGGTGTCCGAGCTGTCAGACAGTACTTGCCAATGAGCAGGTAGTCGACGGAAAATGTGAACGCTGCGGAACACTGGTTGGCAAAAAAGAATTATCACAGTGGTATTTTAAGATTACCGATTACGCCGAAAGACTTCTTGACAATTTGGAAAATCTGCCGGGATGGCCTAACAAGGTTAAACTCATGCAGAAAAACTGGATAGGAAAGAGTATCGGAGCTGAGGTAACCTTTGAAATAGATGGCTATGACAAGGGTCTGGATATATTTACCACAAGACCTGATACCTTGTACGGAGTTACCTATATGGTAATGGCACCTGAACACCCATATCTTAAAGAGCTTGTAGCAGGAAGCGAATACGAAGAACCTGTAAAAGCATATATAGATAAAGTTCAGCACATGAGCGATATAGAAAGAACTTCCACAGCCAATGAGAAGACAGGACAGTTTACCGGAAGATATGCGGTCAATCCGCTCAACGGCAAAAAAGTTCCTATCTTCATTTCTGATTACGTTCTCATGGATTACGGTACCGGAGCTATAATGGCAGTACCGGCCCATGACCAGCGCGACTTTGATTTTGCCAAAAAATTTGATCTTGAAATAATACCTGTAGTAGATGCGGAAGATGATTCTATAGATGTATATAATCTAAAGGAAGCTTTTGCGGCAGAAGGCAAAATGATAAATTCCGATATGTTTACGGGAATGAACAACAAGGAAGCTATAGTAAAAATCATAGATTATCTTGAAGAAAAAGGCATAGGCAAAAAATCGGTTAACTACAAGCTTAGAGACTGGCTTATTTCAAGACAGAGGTACTGGGGAACTCCTATTCCTATGATTCACTGCGATACTTGCGGCTGGGTACCTGAAAAGGAAGAGAACCTGCCTGTAATGCTTCCTACAGATGTTGAGTTTACAGGCAAAGGGGAATCGCCGCTCGTAACAAGCAAAACCTTTGCCGATACGGTATGTCCTATATGTGGAAAACCGGCCAAAAGAGAGCTGGATACTATGGATACATTCCTCGATTCTTCATGGTATTTCTTGAGATACTGTGACGCGAAGAACAGCGAAGAAGCATTCAGCAAAGACAAAATCAAATACTGGATGAACGTAGATCAGTACATCGGAGGAGTAGAACACGCTATTCTTCATTTGATGTATGCAAGATTTTTCCAAATGGCGCTTTATGATTTAGGATATGTAAATACCGAAGAACCTTTTAAAAACTTGTTGACCCAGGGAATGGTCATAAAGGACGGAGCCAAGATGAGCAAATCTTTGGGAAATGTTGTAAGTCCTGCAGAAATTATAGACAAGTACGGAGCAGATACGGCAAGACTTTTCATATTATTTGCAGCACCTCCTGAAAGAGAGCTGGACTGGTCGGACAAGGGCGTTGAAGGAAGCTTTAGATTTATCAACAGAATCTACAGAATGGTATACGAATATTCACAGAATTACAAGGATATTCCAGCTGATTATCAGGTACAGACAGATGCCGATAAGAATATGGCTTACTGGCTGAATTATGCGATTAAAAAAGTTTCCGATGATATAGGCGAGAGATTTAATTTCAATACGGCAATAAGCACTATCATGGAAATGGTAAACGAAATGTATAAGTATAAAGAGGGGCAGGTTAATCCGGGACTTTACGGCACTGCCATAAAAGATTTGGTAATTATGATGGCTCCTTTCACTCCTCATGTTGCGGAAGAAATGTGGGAGCACCTGGGCTTTGCAGGTTCTGTTCACGAGCAGAGCTGGCCGTCTTATGATGAAAAAGCCCTTGTAAAAGATACTGTAGAAATTGTTGTGCAGCTGAATGGAAAAATCAAAGAAAAATTAGATATTGCAGGCGATCTTTCAAGAGAAGAGATGGAAAAGGTCGCTATGGAAAATGAAAAAGTAAAGGCGCTTACAGAGGGCAAAAATGTTGTTAAGGTAATAGCAGTACCAAATAAACTCATTAATATCGTAGTAAAGTAAAAGACTGCGATAAAAAGCCCTTGCCTTAAACATTTAGGAAGGACATTTATGAACGAAGAAAGAGCAATGACGTCAGAAAAAACTGTAAGACCGGTATCAAAACCGGTAAAAGCCGATAGAAGAAGGACGAATACTTCGTCAAAACCGGCTTCATCAAACAGCGGTTTGAAACGCAGCAACGGAACGAATAAAAACAGTATTGCAGCAGGGACGTCAACAAACAGAAAAACAGCTAAAACTGCAGAAAAAGCAGCGCCAAAAGCTGTTTCCAAAACCGGAGTCAAATCAAAGACTCCGGCTAAAAACGGAAGGAGAAAAAGTTTAAAGGCCGAAGTAAAAGTGATTCCTTTAGGCGGGCTTCACGAAATCGGGAAAAATATGACTGCAATAGAATATGAGGACGAAATTATTATCATAGACTGCGGCCTTTCATTTCCCGATGACGATATGTTCGGTATAGACAAGGTTATTCCCGATTTTTCCTATCTTAAGAAAAACAGCAGAAAAATAAAGGGAATGGTAATAACTCATGGTCATGAAGACCATATAGGAGGAATACCATATCTGCTTAAGGAAGTTAACGTACCTATTTACGGAATGAGATTTCCTTTAGGTCTTATAGAAAACAAATTAAAGGAGCACAACCTTAAAGCTGTTATGCATACAGTAGAAGCAGGCGAAACTTTTAAACTTGGACGTAATTTTTCAATAGAAGCTTTGAGGATAACCCATTCTATTGCGGATTCAATGTGCATGGCAATAAATACACCGGCGGGAAGAATTTTTCACACTGGGGATTTTAAAATAGATTACACACCTGTAGACGGAGATCCTATAGATTTTGCAAGACTTGCCCAGATAGGTTCCGAAGGAGTGCTTTTGATGATGGCTGACAGCACCAATGTACTTAGACCCGGATACACTTCATCTGAAAGAGTTGTAGGTCAGACATTGGAAGGTATATTCAGAAGCTCTGAGAGCAGGATAATAATAGCGACATTTTCGTCCAATGTTCACAGGATACAGAAAATTATAGATCTGGCTCGTCTGTGCAACCGCAAGGTAGCTATATCGGGAAGAAGTATGGTAAACGTAGTGGATCTTGCAAAAGAGCTTGGGTATATAAAGATACCTGCAAATATGCTGGTGGACTTAAACAAAACAAAAAATATACCTGATAAAGAGCTCGTTGTAATTACAACAGGAAGTCAGGGCGAGCCTATGTCGGCGCTTGCAAGAATGGCATCATCTGACCATAAAGCTATAAAGATAAAAAAAGGAGATATGGTTATACTTTCATCAACTCCTGTTCCCGGAAATGAACTTACGGTGGCAAACGTTGTAAACAAGCTTATAGAAAAAGGAGCCGAAGTAATATATTCGGATATAGCTGATATACATGTTTCAGGACATGCATGTCAGGAAGAACTGAAACTCATGCATTCACTCATAAAACCGAAGTTTTTCATGCCTGTTCACGGCGAATACCGCCATCTGCAAACCCATGCAGAACTTGCACATACAATGGGAATATCCTCTGACAATATATTTATATTGAACAATGGTGACTGCCTGAATCTTTCACAGAAGAAAGCCTTTAAGACAGAAAAGGTTGCAGAAGCAGAAGGCATAATGGTAGACGGACTTGGAGTCGGAGATGTGGGCAATATAGTATTGCGTGACAGAAGACTTCTTTCTGAATCCGGACTTATAATACTTGTGGCTGCTATCGACAAAAGTGCCAATATGATTGCTTCCGGACCTGATATAATTTCGAGGGGATTCGTCTATGTAAGGGAAAATGAAGACCTTATAGATGAAGCATGCAGGATGGCAGAAAAAATTCTGGAAGAATGTATAGCTAAGGAAATGAAAGACTGGAACGGTATGAAAACAGCCGTAAGAGAAGGTCTTAAGAAATTTATATACAATAAAACGAAGAGAAATCCTGTTATACTTCCTATCTTTTTAGAAGTGTAACCTTTAACTTAGTTTTCATATATTTATGAAAGGAGAAAAGAATGAACGTATATGACCAGGCTCACTCACTGGCTGCTGCCATAAAGGAATCTGAAGAATTCAAGCAATATGAAGAAAAGAAAAAAATGGTTGAAGAAAATCCGCAGCTGAATGAGGCTATAAAAGATTTTATGAAACAGCAGTTTGAACTTCAGGCTGCGCAGATGATAGGTCAGGAAATGGATCCTGAAACCGTAGCAAAATTGCAGCAGCTGTCTGCGATACTTATGCAGGACCCTGCGGCAGCCCAGTACATGAACTGTCAGATGAGATTTTCGATGATGATGGCGGATGTTTATAAAATTATAGGGGAAGTTTCCGATTTCGGAATAGATCAGATGGGAGGCAATCTCAATGTCTGATATGGTAAAAACACCTGATGAACTGCTGAAAATAATGAAAGCGGCAGCTATGGGAGATATTTGTTTTTCTCATATTTTAGAGTTTATACGTCCGGGGATGACAGAGATTGAAGTAGCTGATGAAATAGAAAGAACTTTAATGGACCTTGGCGCAGAGGGTCTTTCTTTTCCGACTATATGCGTATCCGGCGTTAATACGACAATGCCTCATGGAGAGCCAAGCGAAAAGGTAATAGAAGACGGAGACTTTGTGACTATGGATTTTGGCGCAATAGCGGAGGGTTACTGCGGAGATATGACCAGAACCATTGGAATCGGACATCTTTCAGATGAACAGAAAAACGTCTACGATATAGTTTTAAAATCTCAGCTTGCAGGACTTGCAGCATGCAGAGCAGGGGTAAAATGCAGCGATGTGGATGCTGCTTCCAGAAATATAATAGAAAATGCAGGATACGGAGATTTTTATATTCACGGAACCGGTCACGGAGTGGGAACGGAAGTTCACGAACCGCCGACTTTGAACGCTAAGAGCAGTGAAATCCTTGAAGAATTTATGCCGGTTACCATTGAACCGGGAATTTATATTCCTGATAAATTCGGAGTTCGTATTGAGGACTTGGCAATTATTACAGAGTTTGGTATAATAAATGCTGTAAAATCTCAAAAGAGTTTGATTATTATTTAAAGACAAAGAGAGGTCAATAGATTTATGATTTATGCAGGTGATTTTAGAAAAGGTATTACATTTGAAATTGACGGCGCTCCCCATGTAGTTATAGATTTCCAGCATGTTAAGCCGGGAAAGGGAGCTGCTTTCGTAAGAACCAAACATAAGAATATACTTACAGGAGCAATAAAGGAAGAGTCATTCAACCCTGATGCAAAATTTCCTAAAGCTCATATAGAAACAAAAACAATGCAGTATCTGTACAATGACGGCGAACTTTATTATTTTATGGACCAGGAAACATACGACCAGATTCCGCTTACTTTCGAGCAGGTCGAAGATGCTATGAAATACCTGAGGGAAAATGATGAAGCTACCATAAAATTCTACAAAGATAACGCATTTCTTGTAGAAGCTCCGAATTTTGTCGATTTAAAAGTCATAGAGACAGAACCGGGAGTAAAGGGCGATACAGCAACTAACGTAACTAAAGCGGCTACGGTGGAAACCGGCGCAGTCATTCAGGTTCCGATATTTATAGAAGAAGGCGAGATTATACAGATTGATACAAGAACTGGGGAGTATCTCGGCAGGTCAAAATAAACATTTTCAAAGGGGCGTGAAATCGTCCCTTTATTTGTAGAAAGAGGTAGCAAATGTCAAAGATTTTAGGCAGTAAACTGAAACTTATTTTGGTCATACTGGGAGCAATAGTAATTTTGACTACAGCGGCGATTTTGCTTTATCTTCGGGGCATAGGCGCTGTAGATTCCAAGGACGACAAAACTGTTTCCGTAAATATTCCCCAGGGAAGCGGAGCTGCGGCAATAGTGGATATACTGGATGAAGAAGGTCTTGTCAAAAGCAAGACGTGCGCTAAAATACATGTGCGTATAGGAAGATACGATACTCTTCAGGCAAACACGTATATGTTCAACAAGTCTATGAATCTTCCCCAGATGCTGAAAGCTATAAATTCAGGAGATTTTAATTATGTTTCAAAACAGCAGTATACTATTATAGAAGGCGCCACGCTTCCTCAGGCAGCCGAAGCGATGTCAAAGGAACTTCCCTTTACTGCTGCTGAAATTATGGCAGTATGGACAGATAAAGCGTATTTGAAAGAGCTTATAGATAAATATTGGTTCCTTACAGACGAAATACTTCAGGAGGGAATAATGTATCCTCTGGAGGGATATATATATCCTGAAACATATTTTGTTACCGATGAAAATCCTGACATTAAAAGCATTACAGCAAAAATGCTTGATGAAACGGATAAGGTTCTGACAGATAAAAAGAAATCTATTGAAAAAATGGACATGAGCGTTCATCAATTTTTGTCGCTGTCATCTGTAGTGGAGAATGAATCACTGTTTAAGAAAGACAGAGCTAAAATAGCAGGTGTATTTGTAAACAGGCTTAACAAAGACATGCCGCTTCAAAGCGACATTACGGTTCTTTATGCTCTTCAGGAAAAAAGGGTAGCTGTTACAAATGCTGATTTACAGGTTGATTCCAAGTACAATACGTATAAGAATACAGGACTTCCTGTAGGACCTGTATGTTCACCTTCATCAGAAACAATGGATGATGTTTTAAATTATGAGAAGAGCGATTACTATTTCTTCTTTGCAAAGGAAGACGGTTCTGTTATATACTCCAAAACCTATGATGAACATCAAAAAGCTGTAAATGAAAACAAATGGTATTGACATGAATATAACTAACGATATAATAACATCATATATAGAAACACTTTATAAAAGTGAAAACCCTAAACTTCAGGCTCTTCGTGAATTTGCGGAGGAAAAGAGGGTCCCTATAATATTAAAAGATACAGAAGGACTTCTTTTGAATCTCATGAGACTGAAAAGACCTGAAAAAATTCTTGAAATAGGTGCGGCCGTTGGATATTCTGCATGCAGATTTGCAGACGAATGCAAGTGTAAAGTTGTTACAATAGAATCCGATAAAGAGGCTTTTGATACTGCACGAAGCAATATAAAAAATCTTGGATTTGAAGATACCGTCAGCATTGTTCACGGTGATGCGAGAGAAGTTCTTAAAGAGCTGTACAATGAATACAGTGCAAAGGAAATATCAAAGTTTGACGTTGTATTCATAGATGCCGCAAAGAGTCACTATAAAGAATTCTGGGATTTATCAGTGCCACTTTGCAATGATGATGCAATGATAATATGTGATAATGTTCTGATGAAAGGTATGACTGCGTCAAACCAATACGACCCGAGAAAAAAATATAAAACAAGCATAAGAAAAATGCGCGAATTCATAAGTTATATCAATAATCTCGATTATGCCGATACATGTATAATACCTGTGGGAGACGGTATTTCACTCAGTGTTATAGAGCCCGGCTCAAATATAAATAAACAGGAAGCATAATCAGAATTTTGGAATATAATAAGATTAATATATGAGAAAACTAGAATTGCTGGCTCCTGCGGGAGACCTGGAAAAATTAAAGATAGCTGTAGATTACGGTGCAGATGCAGTCTACTTCGGAGGCGAAATGTTCAGTTTAAGAGCCGGAGCCGGAAATCTCACAATAAAGGAGATTGAACAGGGAGTGGAATATGCTCATAAAAAAAATGTCAGATGTCATATGACCCTCAATATATTTGCACATAATGAAGATATAGAACCTTTGGAAAATTATTTAAAATCCATAAGGCATATACCTGTAGACGCTTTTATAGTATCAGACCCGGGAGTTATAGAACTTATAAAAAAATATATACCAGATGCAGAGCTTCATCTTTCCACCCAGGCTAATATGACAAATTACGTTACTGCCAACTTCTGGCGCTCACAAGGTGTGAAAAGGCTTGTTTTAGCCAGAGAACTCACTCTTAAAGAAATAAAACAGGTAAGAGAAAATATTCCCGATGATATGGAGCTTGAATCTTTTGTTCACGGCGCTATGTGCATTTCGTATTCAGGAAGATGTCTTCTCAGCAATTTTATGATAGACAGAGACGCCAACAGAGGCCAGTGCGCTCACCCGTGCAGGTGGAAATATAAGCTGGTAGAAGAACAGAGACCGGGAGAATATTATCCTGTGGAAGAAGACAGCCGAGGTACTTACATTTTAAATTCAAAGGATCTGTGCATGCTTAAGTATATTCCCGATATCATTGATGCAGGCGTATCTTCGGCAAAAATAGAAGGGAGAATGAAAAGCGTCTTTTATGTAGCAACCGTAGTAAGCGCGTACAGAAAAGCAATAGATTCGTATTACGATGATCCTGATAACTATGAATTTAATCTTGAGTGGTTTGATGAAATGATGAAAGCCAGTCACAGGGAATTTACAACGGGATTTTATTTTGATAAACCGACAAATGAAGATCAGAATTATCAGACCAGCGCCTATGTTCGTGATTACAGTTTTACCGGTATGGTTAAAAGCTACGACGAAAAGACAGGTATGGCAATAGTGGAACAGAGAAATAAGATGGTTGTCGGAGATGAAATTGAAATTTTCGGACCGGGGATTGAATTTTTCACACAAAAGCTTGAAATTCTTCAGGATGAAGAGGGAAATCCATTGGAATCAGCTCCTCATCCTCAGCAGATTTTAAAAATAAAAATGGAAAAACCAGTTTCTGAAAACTACATAATCAGAAAGAAAAAAAGACTTTTCAGTAAGTCAATATAATATTTGTTTTAATTTGATTTGTTAACGTCTATAAGATGAGAAAGGAGAAAAAAATGTCATCAGACGCCGGACCCATGTGGGGACAAATTATTTTATTAGTTGTATTAATTGCGGTAAACGCGTATTTTGCCGCAGCAGAAATGGCAATCGTTTCTGTAAACAAAAACAGGATACGCTCTCTTGCTCAGGAGGGAAATAAGAAAGCAGAGGCTTTGGCCAGGTTAATTGAAGATCCGAATAAGTTTCTGTCCTCCATACAGGTAATAATTACGCTGGCAGGATTTTTAACAAGTGCGGAGGCTGCTACAAGCTTTTCCGATGATGTCGGCGGCGCGCTGGATGGATGGGGAATACCTTATGGTGAGGATATTGCAGTAATACTCATTACCCTTATTCTATCTTTCTTTACCCTTGTATTCGGTGAGCTTTTCCCTAAAAGAATAGCTATGCTTCATGCAGATGGCGTGGCTATGGCAGTAGTAAAATCTATACAGGCAATTTCTACTGTATTCAAACCTTTCGTATGGCTGCTGTCTGTAACGGTTACGCTTATCCTTAAGATTTTCAGACAGAGAACTGATGTTACAAGCGTTGAATATTCGGAAGATGATGTTGTTTCAATGCTTGAAGTAGGTCAGGAAAGCGGAGAATTAAAGGAAGAAGGCAAAAAAATGATTACGAGTATATTTGCCTTTGACGATATGCTCGCTTACGAAGTCATGACTCCTAGGACAGATGTTTTTTCAATAGATATCAATGCCCCTACGGAAGAGTACATCGATGAACTGATGGAACTGAGATATTCGCGTATACCTGTATATGAAGACGACAGCGATAATATAATAGGGATACTCTACATTAAAGACTATCTCATCAAGGCGAGAGAAGACGGATTTGACAATGTGGATTTCAGATCGATATTAAGAAAACCTTATTTCGTTCCGGAAACCAAGAATATAGATTCACTGTTCTTTGAACTGCAGACAACTAAACAGCATATAGCTGTTCTCATTGATGAATACGGCGGATTTTCCGGTATAGTTACAATGGAAGACATAATAGAAGAAGTAATGGGTGATATTGACGATGAATACGACGAAGAAGAACCTGAAATTCAGCAGATTTCGGAGGACACTTATGTTGTGGACGGAAGCATGGATCTTGATGATATAGATGAGGAGCTGGATATAAATCTGGAATCGGATAACAGTGAAACTATAGGAGGCTTTATCATCGATATCCTCGGAGAAATACCTGATGAAGAAAAAGTCGGCAAGGAAATAGAGTATGAAAATTATGTGTTCACCATAAATTCCATAAGGGACAGAAGGATTGAACAGATAACCATTAAAATACTCCCTGTTGATAACAGCGATGATGACGAAGATGAAGAGGAAATATCGGAAGAGTAAAATGAATTCTTTCATATAAATAAAAGCAGCAAGAAAATTATTCTTGCTGCTTTTTATGTATCATTGATATAATAGTTGTCAGAGGAGATTTTAATATGAACGATACCACAGAAAAAGTATACAGAAAGATATATGAGATATTCGATGGTCTTAAATTAAATAATTTTAAAACTCTCGGCATGGAGAATATGCCTATATGGGACAGACCGCTTATTGGAATCGCTGCCGGAAATGATGAGTATTACGATTTTTTAAAGGAGCATATAGGTAATTTTCACTGGAACCCATCGGAAGTCTTTGAACTGAAATATAAGGAAAAAGTAACTCCCGGAAATTTAAGAGTTATTTCCATAATTTTTCCGCAGACTGATGAAACTAAAAAACTGCAGGATAAGGCAGCCGTTTTTCCGTGTGATAACTGGGTTGTATCAAGAGGAGAATGGGAACCTTTAATGCAGGAGTTCTCAGGTAAGCTGGAAAAGGAACTTGAAAATATGAACATAAGGTCTGCTTCCATTGACCTTATACATGATTTTAAAAGGCAGGATTCGGAAAATCTGGGAATCGCCTCAAACTGGTCCCACAGACACAGCGCTTATGCTGCAGGACTGGGAACATTCAGCCTAAGCGACGGTTTTATCAGCGAAAGAGGAATAGCGATAAGGATAACATCTATTATTGCAGAGGCTGAACTTGATATAACGCCAAGAGAAGCCAGAGGACCTTATGACTGGTGTCTTTATTACCAAAACGGCTCATGCGGTGCCTGTATTAAACGATGTCCGGTAAATGCTATTTCAAAAGAAAAGGGTCACGATAAAAACATATGCTACGATTATGAGTTTGAAGCTGTCGAAAAATACTGGCCTGAGCATATTGATAAAAAAGACTATATATTCGGGTGTGGACTTTGCCAGTCGAAAATTCCATGCCGCGATAAAAGACCTGTTTAATTTTCTATAATTACGCATCATTCAGCTGCAATCAATTTAAAGTAATTGATTGCAGTTTTTTTGTATTTTAAATTCTTGTTTTATTCAATTCTTAACTTAATTTTGTCATATTCTATTGGACAAGGAATATCTTATTATAAAGAGACAAGCACATAAGAGAAAGAGGGGCGAATAAAGTGGATACAAATACTGAACGTATAATTATCAGACTTCCCGAAAATATGCAGGAGAAGATAAAAAATCTGCCGGAAAATGTAATAAACAATTTTGAAGAAATAAGGATAAAAGCCGGCAAAGATACTTTGGTGATAAGCGAAGGAAAAGAAATCAATCTAAGAGACGGTGATTTTGTAACACCTGAAATACTGGATGAACTTCTGAACAGGCTTCTTGATTATTCATACTACGCTTATGAAGATGAGCTTTCAAAAGGGTACATAACCATAGAAGGAGGACACCGTGTAGGTATATGCGGCAGAGTTACTCTGAGAGAAGGAAAAGTTCATATCATAAAAGATATATCATCTTTAAATATCAGACGCAGCAGACAGATAATAGGAGCATCTAAGGCTATTATAAATTCAGTTCTGGATGAAGATAAAAAATCTATTAAAAATACGTTAATTATCTCACCTCCAAAATGCGGAAAAACCACAATACTGAGAGATTTAGCCCGAACTTTAAGCAAGAAAGGATACAGAGTAGGTATATGCGATGAACGTTCTGAAATAGCCGGAAGCTACAATGGAAAAAGCAGCTATGAACTGGGAAGCCGTACTGACATTCTTGATGGATGTCCCAAATCAGAAGGGATAAATATGCTTATCAGAGCTATGTCTCCCGATGTGGTAATTACAGATGAAATAGGAAAGCCTGAAGATGTACCAGCTGTGAATTCAGCTCTTTGCGCCGGCGTTAAAATCATAACCTCAATACACGGAAACAGTTATGAAGATGTAGCAAGGTCAGCGGTAGGCGAACTTGTTACAAATCACATATTTGAAACCTTGGTATTTCTGTCGGCGACACCTTCCACAGGAACTGTAAATAAAATATTAAAACTTTCAAATCCTCATTAAATAAGGGGTGATTAAAATATTTAAACTAACAGCATGTATATTAATAGTTTTGAGCTGTTCAGCAATAGGATTTATAAAGGCTTCTTCATATAAATTCCGCAGAATGGAACTTGAGAACACACTGGAACTTATAAGGCTTTTAAATCTTGAAATTTCATACAGAAAGGATTCCCTTAATAAAACCTTTGAAAGGGTATCTGCTTTGAAGCCATGCTGGTTTGCAGAAGTATTAAAAGAATGCGGGACTTTCCTTTCAGAGCAGAAACCTTTGAATGTCTCATGGCAGGAGGCGCTGGAAAATAATATGTCATCATGCCCGCTGCTTCCTAAAGATATAGAAATATTAAAAGACGTATCCATGGGGCTTGGCAGAAGCGATACCCAGGGGCAGAAAAAAATAATAGAACCGGCTCTCGCAAGAATTGAAAGCTCTATAAACGAAGCAAGAAACGCAGAACTGAAAATGGGGAAAATGTACAGAAGCCTTGGCATCGCAGCAGGTATAGTGATTGCCGTGATACTCATATAATATCTGATATTACTATGGAGGAATACATATATGGATATAGATATAATTTTTAAAATAGCTGCTATAGGCGTTGCTATAGCCGTTTTAAATCAGGTTCTGATAAAAGCAGGGCGGGAAGAACAGGCGATGATGACGACTCTGGCAGGAGTCATTGTAGTGTTAATGCTTGTAATACAAATGATAAGCGAATTTTTCGATACTGTAAAAACCTTTCTGCAGTTTTAGGTGAAACTATGGAAATTTTAAAGATTGCGGCGCTTGCTCTTACGGGAGTTATTCTCGCATCGCTGATGAAAAGTGTAAACAAGGAAATATCTCTTTACATAATATTAGCTACTGTAATTATACTTTTTCTTTCAATTATAGACAGGCTGAGTGAAGTTTTCTTATTTTTACAGAATATATACGATAAAGTAACTTACGGAAAAACTTTTTTTCCCATCATCCTAAAGGTATTGGCGGTAGCATATATAACTGATTTCACAGCGCAGCTATGCAAGGATGCGGGAGAAGGCGCCATAGCTTCTAAAGTAGAACTTGCAGGAAAAGTTATAATATTTTATCTGGCTATGCCTATACTTTCCGCTATTCTTGAGCTTATAGGCTCTCTTTTGCAGTAGGAGGTCATTATGGATTACGAAACGGTAATAGAAGAACAGCTCGAATCCATGGATTTATCTCAGCTTGAAAACATAATGGATGAATCAACAAAATCAAGCGGTGTATTTGAAAATATGTCGGTAAACGATATAGTAAACAATCTCTTAAACGGACAGCCATTGTTTGATTCTGACAAAATACTTGATAATCTCGTAAATCTATTTCTTTTAGAGGTAAAATCCGCTGTTTTTTTAGGATGTGAAATTCTGGCGGTTTGTATAGTAATAGGACTTCTGACCAATTTTTCGGATTCTTTCGGAAGCAAAACCGTATCATCTCTTGGGACGGTAATATGCAGCTGTGTAATAATAGCTTTGTGTATAGGAAATTTTCATCAAACTTACGAATATTGTCAGGATACCATGAATACCATGACAACTTCTATGGAAATACTGCTTCCCATACTTATACCTTTGCTGATTGCAATGGGAGGAATCTCGTCAGGAGGAATATTAAATCCGGCTATAGCAGGAGCAGTTACAGGGTTTAATTTCATCATGCAGCATGTGGTTTTGCCTCTCGTTTTCCTATCTGCTGTATTCATACTTATAAACAGCATAACGGAAAAGGATTACGTGAAAAAACTCTCTGTATTTTTGAGAAAAGGAGCTATTTTTCTGACAGGACTTGTAATAACCATATTTTCCGGTCTTACTGCAATACAGGGAATAGTTACAAAATCAGCAGATGGAATCCTCATAAACACAACAAAATTTTCTCTCGATAATTTTATACCCATAGTGGGAGGCTTTGCTGCTGATTCTCTGGATATGGTAATAAGCTGTGTGGGACTCATAAAAAATTCCATTGGAATAATAGGTATAATCATAATAATTTCACTGTTGATTCTGCCTGTCATAAAAATACTTGCGGTAGCCGTTATATATAAAATAGTAGCCATTGCCGCAGAACCGATAACAACCAAGAATATATCAGACTGTTTAAACGAAATAGGTACTGCCGCAATAACCATGACCGTCGTACTTGGAGCGTCTGCGCTTATGTTTCTGATATTCATAACTATAATAATGGGAATGGGAGGCGGCGGCACTTGGACATGATAAAACAATGGGTAAGCAATTTATTTATCATAATACTTGCCCTGACTTTCATAGAAATGCTTATTCCCGAAACATCCATGGGAAAATATCTTAAATTCATTTTTTCTCTTGTGATAATGGCAACGATTATGTACCCCATAATTTATCTTATAGGGGAATATTGACAAGTAAGATAAATATAATTAAAGGAGGCGGAGAAAATTGCTGGAGAAGCTAAAGAAAGACCCTAAGATGAAAGATAAAGCCATAAAGATAATAGCCCTTTTTATAATCATTGCAGTAATATTTTTATCTTTTGACGTGTTTACTCAAAGCAAAGACGGCAGAAAACAGATTATTGATAAAGACGGAGGAACAGAAACCGAGCTTTGCAACATTCTGGCTGATATAGACGGTGTAGGTGATGTAGATGTAATGCTGCAGTACGATGAAGATGATAAGATTACAGGCGCTATAGTTACGGCAGAAGGCGCAGGCAATCCTGTAGTTAAAAACAATCTTATCAACGCTGTTATGGCGGTTTTTAATATATCGGCGGCAAATGTAGAGGTCTTTGAGAAAAAGGCAGTTGATAAAAATGAGGAGGAAAGTTCAAAATGAGCAATAGAAAGGATTACTTTTCGTTTATAAAGAAAAACAAGAAAAAGGTAGCATGTTTAGCTGCGCTTATGGTATGCGCAGGAGCGTTTGCAGCGACTGGAAAATTCACTTCTGATAAAGCAGCAAACGAAGATATTCCAATCCATGATGGAGATGTTTTAGTTGACAGCCTCAATGTAAAAGATGAGGAGAGCGGAGAAAAAGGAGATGCTAAAGATTCCGAACTTGTAACATCTGATGATGTATCTGAACTTGAGAACAAGGATACGTATTTTCAGGAGCTTAGAGCAACTCTTGATATGGATAGAAATCAGATAATTTCCATGTTGACAGAAGCAGAATCTTCCGCCTCAACAAAAGCTGAAAAAGAAGAAGCCACAGCAGAAAAAATGAGGCTGCTCAATTATATGGAACAGGAAAAAACCATAGAAACACTTATAAAAAATAAAAATCTTCCGTAATCTTTTGTCGTTATTACCGATACAGGTGTTAATGTAACAGTCAATACAGATGACCTTGATCAGCAGACGGTAACTAAGATATGTGAAATAGTTATGAGGCAGGCAAATGTCAAAGCCAGTGAAATAGTAGTTCAGGACGCTTCCTAAATAGGGTATTTGAAGATATAGGACAGTTTAAATTAATTGTAATCAGGGGGTAATTTTGATATAATATCACTTGAGGTGATATTAATGAATCAAACTGGACGTCAAACAGACAGTTCAATAAAAATATCCGATGAAGTTATTGCTGTATGCGCGGTAAACGCCACTCTTAAGACAGAAGGTGTGGCCAATTTATCGGGAGGTATATCAAATACTCTTTCCAAAAACATACTGGGCAAAGAACTTACATCAAAAGGTGTTAAAGTAAATCAAACCGATGAGGGTATCGAAATAGACGTCCACATCATAGTAAAATATCTTGCCAAAATACCTGCTGTAGCCTGGGATATACAGGAAAATGTAAAGAAAGAAGTTCAGTCAATGACAGAGCTGAAGGTTGCAGCTGTAAATATACATGTAGAAGGTGTTGAAATACCATCGGAGGAAGACTTGAAAAATGACTAGAAACGAAGCGCGTGAAATACTCATGCAGATAATGTATGAAATGGATGCATCAAAGAATATGACTGCTGCGGCATCAAATAAACTCGCAGAAGAAAGACTGACCGGAAATCACAGGCAAAGAGGCGCAAAACTTCTGCAAAATATCGTTGAAAATATCCAAGCAATAGATGAGATTATAAACGACAGCAGCAAATCGTGGAAAACAAACAGAATGCCTAAAGTAGACCTTGCAATTATGAGACTGGCGCTTGGAGAAGTCAAGTACAGTGATGATGTTCCTACAGCAGTAGCTATCAATGAAGCCATAAACCTTGCGAAAAAGTACAGCGCTAATCAATCCGCGAGATTTATTAACGGAGTTTTGGGTTCTGCTGTAAAAAAATAAGAACCGGGCAGAAGTAAATGATCAGCGAAAAATACGTATTAGGCATAGATACGAGCAACTATAAGACATCCATTGCTGTAGTGGATAATCAAAAAAATATAATCTGCGACTTACGCAGACTGCTAAAGGTTAAACAGGGCGAAAGAGGACTGAGACAATCCGACGCCCTTTTTCAGCATATCCAGAATATACCTGAATTGATGATGGAAGCAAAAAACTGTTTCGACGGAGTTATTTCGGCGGTTTCATATTCTTCAAAACCAAGACCTATCCTTGGTTCATATATGCCTGTTTTTACGGCAGGCAAAAGCGCCGCGGAATCTATCGGCGCCATGCTGAATATACCTTGTTTCGCCTTTTCTCACCAGGAAGGTCACATAGAAGCAGTAAGGGCTTACAGTATATTTAAAGATAAAGAGGAATTTTTATCCTGTCACTTTTCGGGAGGAACTACGGAAATTTTAAAAGTTTCCCGCGATATAACCATAGTGGGAGGTTCCAAGGATATTTCCTTTGGTCAGGTAATAGACAGAGCAGGAGTTGCCATGGGAATGAGTTTTCCTGCCGGAGAAATGATGGACAGACTAGCCGAATCCGCATTGCAAAAAACAAATATTCTTACAAAAGTTAAAGTTCATGACGGCTGGCTCAATCTGTCGGGAATAGATACACAGATAAAGAATATAATCAAAACATTTAAGGAAAATGACAATGAACCGGAAAATATCAGGACAAGCCTTTCAGCGGAAATCTTCGAAAAGCTGTCCGAGGCAGCAATCTCTATGGTAAAACAGGTCTCTGAAAGTACAGGAATAAATGATGTGCTGATGGCAGGCGGAGTTTGTTCAAGCTTGTTTATGAGAAAACGCATTGAAAGGGAACTGAAAAAGATTAACATTACAGCATCGTTTGACAATAAGGGTCTTTCTTCTGATAATGCAGTAGGAACAGCTCTTCTCGGAGGGAAAAATATATGGGACTAAAACCTGTAAGAGTTTCACAGCTTAATAATTACATAAAGAGAATACTTCAGACAGACCCTATACTTGGCAATGTTTCTGTTATAGGAGAAGTCTCCAATTTGAAATTTCATTCCTCAGGACATGTTTATTTTTCTTTAAAGGAAGAAAACAGCAAAATAAATTGTTTTCTTGCATCAGGGAACTTAAACACAATCACCTGTGATTTAAAAGAAGGAATGGAGATAACTGCAAGCGGATACATATACCTCTATGAACGAGGCGGCAGTTATTCTCTTAATATACGCGGCATAGAAGCTGCCGGTCAGGGAGAACTTGCGGCAGATTTCGCAAAACTGAAAGCAAAACTGGAATCACAGGGATATTTTGATAAAGACCATAAAAAAAACATTCCGGCTTTTCCTCATAAAATTGCCATAGTCACATCGGAAACAGGCGCAGCCGTAAGAGATATGCTGAAAATAATCAGAAAGAAAAACGATTATACAGATATATTTATATATCCTGTATTGGTTCAGGGACCTCATGCAGGAGCAGAGATTTCCCAAGCTATAGATGATATTAATGAAAATTTTAAGGATATAGATATTATAATTACAGGTCGGGGAGGCGGGTCCATGGAAGAACTGTGGGCATTTAACGAGGAAATTGTAGCAGTGAGTATTTACAATTCCAGAATACCTGTAATTTCGGCAGTCGGTCATGAAACGGATTTTACCATAGCGGATTTTGTAGCTGATTTAAGGGCGGAAACTCCTACAGCTGCGGCGGAAATGGCTGTCCCCGATACAAATATCATAAGAGAAAATCTCGAATATCATAAAAACGAAATGAAGAGAAATCTTCGCATGATAACAGAAAACAAAAGAAAAAGCCTTGAAATGATAAATATCCATGGATTCTTGAGAGATATACAGGCAAGACTTGTGCTGGATCAGCTTAAAGTAGATAATATTTTAAAAGATATTAAAAGCTGTCTGGACGGCAAAATTAAATTATATGAAAATCAGCTTGAAGTTTTCAGAGAAGTTTTGGAATCATCAAATCCAAAATCCATATTAAAAAAAGGATATTCAGTAGTAACTGATGAAAAAGGGTTAATAATAAAAGATATGACAGGTTTAGAAAAAAATCAGATTATAAATATAGAGGGAGCGGAAGGCAAAGCTTCTGCCCGCATAATAAATACAGAAAAGAGGTAATATTTATGGCAGATAAAAATAAAAATTTTGAAAGTTCTTTAAAAAAACTTGAGGATATTTCCGCTAAACTGAAACTGGACAATATTTCCCTGGAAGAAGCCATAAAAAGTTATGAAGAAGGTATAAAGTACTATAAAGAATGCAGCGATATACTGGAAAACGCAAATCAGAAAATCGAAACTTTAACAAAATAAATTATGGAGGTGTCTTTTATGAGGGATTACAAATTTGAAGACTATAAAAACTTAATTGAAGAACATTTAATGGACTTTATTCCGGATGTAGACCATAAAAGCATCACTCTTTATGAATCTATGAAGTACAGCCTGTCTTCCGGCGGAAAAAGAATAAGACCTGCGTTGCTTTTGGCTGTATGTGATTTCTGCGGAGGAAAGATAGAAGAGGCTCTTCCTTATGCATGCGCTATTGAATACATTCATACTTATTCTCTGATACACGATGATTTGCCGTGCATGGATAACGATGATCTTAGAAGAGGAAATCCTACAAATCATAAAGTTTACGGAGAAGCTATGGCCACTCTTGCCGGGGACGGACTGCAGTCTGCGGCATTTGAGGCAATGAACAGAGATATGCTTCTTTATTTTGATGAACCTGAACTTTTAAACAACAGAATACGGGCATCATATGAAATCATAAGAGGTTCGGGCTGCAGAGGTATTGTAGCCGGACAAGTGGCAGACATGGAAGCCGAGGATAAAAGCTGTTCAAAAGAAATGCTTGATTACATTCATTTAACAAAAACAGCCGCCCTAATAGTTGCCGCTGTAAGAGCAGGCGCAAGGCTTGGAAGCTGTGATGAAGATATGCTCACTCAGCTGACAACATATGCAGAAAATTTGGGACTGGCTTTTCAGATAAGAGATGATATCCTCGATGTTGAAGGACACGAAGAAGAAATGGGGAAAAAAGCCGGTATGGATTCGGCAAATAAAAAAGCTACTTATCCTGCATTTTACGGAATAGAAGCTTCCAAGGAACGCCTTAACAAACTTACCGATACGGCAGTTAATGCCCTGGCTCAATATTATGATAATGCGGAAGTTCTAACAAAATTAGCAAAAGAATTGGCAATAAGAGGTAAATAATAATGAATAAATATCTGGAAAAACATGATTTTCCTCATGATTTAAAGTATATGGACTACGACGATTTGGAGCTTCTGACCTATGAAATCCGTGATTTTCTCATTGAAGAAGTGTCAAAGACAGGAGGTCACCTTTCATCTAATTTGGGTGTAGTAGAGCTGTCAATAGCCTTGCACAAATCCTTTGATACACCTGAGGACAAGCTTATATGGGATGTAGGTCATCAGACTTATGTACATAAAATTCTTACAGGAAGAGCTGATAAATTCGATACTCTCAGACAGCTTGGCGGTATGAGCGGATTTCCCAAAACCAATGAAAGCGAATACGATTTATTCGATACAGGTCACAGCAGTACATCACTTTCCCTGGGGCTGGGACTTGCTTCTGCAAGAGAATTATCGGGAGAAGATTACAATGTGGTTTCAGTGATAGGAGACGGAGCTCTTACAGGAGGACTTGCTTTTGAAGCCCTTAATAATGCAGGTAATTCAGAATCCAAAATGATAGTTGTTCTCAACGATAACGGTATGTCCATATCTCCTAATACAGGAGGTGTTTCCAAATATTTAAGCAAGCTTAGAAGCTCACGAAAATACATATCGATGAAAGAACAGATAAAGAAAAACGTATCCAAGGTGCCGTTCATAGGAGAAGGAATGGTGGCAGGAATGCAGCATGCCAAGGATTCCATTAAATACGCTGTTATAGACGGAATACTTTTTGAAGCTTTGGGTTTTAAATATTTCGGTCCCGTAGACGGTCATGATATAAAGGAAATGTGCGATACTTTTGAACTTGCAAAAGCGGCGGAAGGACCGGTGCTGGTACATGTCATAACGCAAAAAGGGAAGGGATACAGCAAGGCGGAAATGAATCCCAATGTATTCCACGGCATAGGACCCTTTGATATGGATACGGGACAGATTCTTAAGAAATCATCAAAACCGTCTTATTCTAATATTATGGGAAACAAGCTTATAGAGCTGGCAAAATCAAATGATAAGATAACCGTTATAAGCGCAGCTATGCTTGAAGGTACAGGACTTGAACGATTCAGCCATGAATTTCCAAAGAGGGCTTTTGATGTAGGTATAGCGGAGGGACATGCAGTTACATTTGCAGCAGGTATGGCAAAAGCCGGCTTAAAGCCTTTTGTTGCCATATATTCTACTTTTCTTCAAAGAGCTTATGACCAAATAATAGAAGATGTATGTCTGCAGAATCTTCCCGTAGTATTCTGTATAGACCGGGCAGGAATTGTGGGAGCAGATGGAGAAACTCATCACGGTGTATTCGATTTAAGCTATCTTAAGCATATACCAAACCTCACCATAATGTCTCCAAAGAGCGGAGAAGAACTGGAAAAAATGATAGATATGGCAGCAAATATGAAAAGTCCATGCGCCATAAGATATCCAAGAGGAACAGCATCAGAGCTTGAAATAAAGAGTGAGATTGAAATAGGCAAATCAGAAAGAATCAGGCAGGGAGAAGATTTGGACATATGGGCTTTCGGAGCTATGACCAAGACAGCTTTAGAAACTGCGGATATACTTGAAAAAAAAGGAGTAAAGTCCGGAGTTTCCAACATGAGATTTTTAAAACCTATGGATATAGCAGGGGTTAAAGATTCAGCAAAGAATCATGCTCTTATCGTTACCCTTGAAGATAATGTAATCTGCGGCGGAGCCGGAGAGGAGATAAATAATATTTTAAAAAATGATGATGTCAGCGTCATAAATATAGGATGGCCGGATAAATTTATAGAGCATGGTTCCTGCGAGGAACTTTATGAAAAATACAATATGAATGCAGAAGCTCTTGCAGAAAGGATATTAAGAGAACTTGAAAGATAGACTGGATATAATACTAACAAAAAAGAACATGTTCACATCAAGAGAAAAAGCAAAATCCTCTATTATGGCAGGACTCATATACGTTGACGGCCAGCGAATAGACAAACCGGGAACACCGGTTGATTTTGATTCTGAGATAACTGTAAAAGAAGATCTGTGTCCTTATGTAAGCAGAGGCGGTCTTAAGCTCGAAAAGGCTTTAAAACTTTTTGATTTTTCGCTGAAGGATTCAGTAGCTGTAGACATAGGCGCTTCTACGGGAGGATTTACCGATTGTATGCTTCAAAAGGGAGCTAAAAAAGTATATGCCATAGATGTAGGATACGGTCAGCTTGACTGGAAACTTAGAAATGATGACAGAGTAGTGAATATGGAGAAAGTCAATGTCAGGTACCTTGACCCGGAATCAATAGACGAAAAAGCGGATTTTATCAGTATAGATGTATCATTTATTTCTCTTAATCTCGTTTTTCCTGTTGCTTCAAAACTTCTGTCAGAAGAGGGAAGTCTGGTATGTCTTGTTAAACCTCAGTTTGAAGCAGGAAGAAATCAAGTAGGAAAAAAAGGTATCGTAAGAGATTCGAAAGTTCACAGAGAAGTCATAGAAAAAGTGATAAAATATGGAGAAAACAACGGACTTTACAGTCATGGTCTTACATATTCTCCTGTAACAGGAACAAAAGGAAATATAGAATACCTGCTGTTTATGAAAAAAGAACCTTCATGTGAGGTTTTAAATCCGGAGGAAACGGTTCAGAGCTCCCACGAAGAGCTCAAGTGATTATGGATAAAAAGGAGATTGGAAAATGAAATTATCAAAGAGAGTGGATGAAATGCAGCATTCTCCCATAAGGAGATTTAATCAATACGCTATAGAGGCAGAAAGAAACGGTAAAAAAGTATACCGTTTAAATATAGGTCAGCCCGACGTGGAAACACCGGCATGTTTCATAGACGCCATAAAAAATTTCGATAAGAAAATCATAGCATATTCGGAGTCGGGCGGCGAAACTGATTTGCTGGATGCAATCTGCGGATATTTTGCAAGATATGACATCCGGTTTGAAAGAAATGATATCATAATAACCAACGGAGGTTCGGAAGCTTTAAATATGGTCTTCACTTCTATATTAGACCCGGGAGACGATGTTATAATTGCTGAACCTTTTTATACAAATTATCATACGTTTATTACAGGAGCAGTAGGAAATGTAGTTCCCATAACTACAAAGGCTGAAGACGGCTACAATTTTGCAGACAGAACGCTCATCGAAAACGCAATAACTTCTGATACGAAAGCCATATGCTGTATAAGCCCGGGAAATCCTACAGGACGTGTGTTAAGTCTTGATGATATGAAACTCATAGGCGAAATTGCTAAAAAATATGACCTTTGGATTATAGCGGACGAAGTTTACAGGGAATTCGTATATGATAATAAACAGATATCTTCTTTCGGTATGATAAAAGAGCTGGAAGAAAGAGTTATAATTGTGGATTCAGTTTCAAAAAGATTTTCAGCGTGCGGAGCAAGAATAGGATTTGCAGCAAGCAAAAATAAAGAACTCATGGACGGGCTCATGAAAATTTCCCAGGGAAGATTATGTGTATCAACTTTGGATCAGATAGGCGCAGCAGCTTTGTATTCATTAAGTGAAACGTATTATAGCGATATTAAAGAGGAATACGAATCAAGACGTGATGCGGCATATGAAGAATTAATGAAGATACCTGATGTAATATGCCAAAAACCGGGCGGAGCATTTTATATGATGGCAAAACTTCCTGTAGATAATGTGGAGGATTTTCTAATCTTTTTGCTTACGGAATTTGAGGATAACGGCGAAACCGTTATGTTTGCTCCGGCAGAAGGATTTTACGGAACAAAAGGCCTTGGAAAAGACGAAATGAGAATTGCGTATGTATTAAACAGAAATGATATGAAACGGGGAGTTGAACTGATAAAGCTAGGTATAGAAAAATATAACAACAGATAAATCTATTTACAGAAGAACCATATACAGAAAGGAAAACATTTGATGGCGGAAAAAAAACTTTCACCTATGATGCAGCAATACATGGAAATTAAAGAAAATTACCGGGACTGTATTTTATTTTTCAGACTCGGAGATTTTTACGAAATGTTTTTTGAAGATGCCAAAACTGCTTCCAGAGAGCTGGAACTTACTTTAACGGGTAAAAACTGCGGTATGGAGGAAAGAGCGCCTATGTGCGGCGTTCCTTTTCACTCTGCCGATACATATATTTCACGGCTTGTGGAATCAGGATACAAGGTAGCTATATGCGAACAAACCGAAGACCCACAGTCAGCAAAAGGAATCGTTAAAAGAGAAGTAATAAAAATAGTTACTCCGGGGACGGTTTTAAGCAGCAATATGCTTAAAGAAAAAGAGAATAACTATATTGCGTCAATATATATTGATGAGGTTTCCACAGGTCTTGCCTACTGCGATGTTTCTACAGGAGAGATAAATCTTACATCTTTTAAGGGAACAGCACAAAGGGATAATCTTGTAAATGAAATCGTTAAGATAAACGCAAGAGAAATTCTTCTGAGCAAAGATACTGATAACATAATAGATACGGAAGACATGAAGCCTGTTACAGAGGCTTATTTTAATATTTTAGAAGATGAATACTACAGAACCGACGCACTCAGAGAAACCATAAAGAAACAATTTAAGGTTACGGCGCTTTTAGGAATCGGTGTGGAAGAAGATTCTTCGGAAGAAATGTCACTGGGCGCACTGCTTTTATATCTTCTGGAAACACAAAAAAGCAGTCTGGGACATATCGCTACTTTAAATACATATTCCATGGGCGAACATATGTCTTTAGATAAATCCACGATAAAAAACCTTGAACTTACAGAAACTTTATTTGAAAAAAAACTTCAGGGTTCACTTCTGGGAATACTGGATAAGACTCATACGGCTATGGGCTCGAGAAAACTCAAGCAGTGGATAAAAGAACCGCTGAACAATGTCGAGCAGATAAATATGCGTCTTGATTCCGTAGAATTTCTTGCAGACAATATAATTACAAGGAACAATATCAAGGAACACCTTAAAAGGGTTTACGACTTTGAGCGTCTTACAGGACGCATTGCATGCGGCAATGCCAATGGAAAGGATTTAATCGCGCTTAAAAATTCCTGCTTTGTCATACCTGATATAAAAGAAGAGCTTTCAGGATGCGGATGCGTACTTTTGGAATCACTCGATGATAAAATCGACGCTCTTAAAGATGTATACGACCTCATTGAAAGAAGTATAGAGGATGATCCGCCTTTTGCAATAAAAGAAGGACATCTTATAAAAGAAGGCTATTCGCAGGAGCTTGATGATTTAAAGAATTCAATTAAAGATGCTCAAAACTGGATAGCAGGTCTTGAAAACAGTGAACGGCAGAGAACCGGCATAAAAAATTTAAAGGTAGGATTCAATAAGGTTTTCGGGTATTATCTCGAAGTTACAAAATCTTATTTTGACTTGATTCCCGACAACTATATCAGAAAACAAACCTTGGCAAACTGCGAACGTTTTATAACTCCCGAATTAAAGGAAACCGAACGTACAGTTCTGAATGCAGAAGCAAAGATAAACCAAACAGAGTACGAACTTTTTTCACAGGTAAGACAGCTTCTACAAAATTATATAAATCAGATACAGGAAACATCTAAATCCATTGCAGCCCTTGATGTACTTACAGCCTTTGCAGAAGTAAGCGAAAAAAACAACTATGTCAAACCAAAAGTTGACAGCAGCGACAATCTTCTCATCGAAAAAGGCCGCCATCCTGTAATAGAACAGACTATAAAAGATGGTATTTTTGTAAGCAACGATACTTATCTTAATAAAAACGATCAGAGCCTGCTTCTTATAACAGGACCCAATATGTCGGGAAAATCAACTTATATGAGGCAGACTGCTCTGATAGTCCTCATGGCTCAGGCAGGATGTTTCGTTCCTTGTGACAAAGCTTTAATAGGCGTATGCGACCGTATTTTCACACGTATCGGAGCATCGGACAATCTGGCTCAGGGACAGAGCACGTTTTTCGTCGAGATGAGTGAACTTTCCTATATACTCAACACAGCCACCGACAGGAGCCTTGTGATACTTGACGAAATAGGAAGGGGGACCAGTACATATGACGGTCTTTCCATAGCTTGGGCTGCCGCAGAATATCTTTGTAAAAAATCAAAAAAAATAAGAACACTGTTTGCAACACATTACCATGAAATGACGGAGCTGGAAGATACTGCAGAAGGCGTAAAAAATTTAAATGTTGATGTGGCAGAAGAAAACGGCAATGTAGTCTTCCTTCATAAAATAGTCAAAGGCAGCGCAAGCAGAAGTTACGGAATACACGTAGCAAAACTGGCGGGCGCTCCTAAAGAACTATTAAACAGAGCCGAGGAAAAACTTGCTGATTTGGAAAACGGAAACTTTGAACAAAAATCAAAGGATTTTTCAAAATCCGATAACTGTAATAAATTAAAATCATGCGAACAAAACGATGACTCACACCAGATATCTTTATTTGAATTGGCTCCCAGCGCAGTTACCGACAAATTAAGAAAACTGGATCTTATGAATACAACTCCGTCAGAAGCATTAAAAATACTGGAGGAATTGAAAGAATACATATGATAAAAATTCTAGATAAACATATTGCTGATAAAATTGCAGCCGGCGAAGTAATCGACAGACCTGTATCCATAATAAAGGAGCTTTTGGAAAACTCAATAGATGCAGGAGCTGACAATATAACAATAGAAATAAAAAACGGCGGAAAATCATATATACGAGTTACCGATAACGGCTGCGGAATAGAAGCAGAAGACATTGAGACCGCTTTTAAAAGACATGCCACAAGTAAAATTTCATCTGTAAAAGACTTGGACGCCATAGGTACTTTGGGATTTCGCGGCGAAGCTTTGGCAAGCATATGCGCTGTATCGAGAGTTGAACTCATAAGCAAAACAAAAAATTCCAAAATAGGAAAACGCATAATAGTCGAGGAAAGCAATGTCCTGTCGAGCGAAAGCACCGGATGTCCCGACGGAACTACGGTCACCGTAAAAGACCTTTTCTTCAATATACCGGCAAGGCATAAATTTTTATCCTCAGATAACGGCGAATCAAGACGTATAATAGATATGGTCAGCCGAATAGCCCTTTCCTACGGAGATATTAAAATAACCCTTATAAACAGCGGCTCCAAGGTGTTTTCCACCAACGGAAAGGGAAATATCCTAAACAACATTGTGAGCGTTTACGGAAGCGATATAGGGAAAAATCTGCTGCCTGTCGAGATGACAAGGGGAGATTTTCTTATAAAAGGTTTCGTGTCAGCGCCCTATGAGTCTGCGGCGTCAAGGAGCAAACAGATTTTCTGTGTAAACGGAAGAGTGATATCAAGCAAACTTTTGGAAAAATCCCTTGATACAGCTTATAAGGAGAAACTTTTTCACGGCAGGTTTCCTATCGCTTTTTTATTTTTGTATATACCTGCGGACAAGCTTGATGTAAATATACATCCAACAAAAAAAGAAATAAGATTTGACGATGATTTTGAGGTAATGGACTTTGTGACAAAAGCAGTAAGGAACGCGCTCAACGTCAAAGAATCACTTCCGAAAGTGCGAAGCGAGGATATAAAAAGTATAAAAAGCAAATCTGCAGAATATAAAACAGAGCCGGAATACTCTTTTAGCGCTGTTAATGAAGAACAAAACAAATTTGATTTCGATTTAAAAGAAAACCATACAGAATATCAAACAGTTGAAAAGGAAAAAGATTCCGATAAAGAAAATATTTCTGCTCAAAATAATTTAGCGCAGGAAAGCAGGAATTTTCATAAAGACAGCTCTCAGGTTGACATAAAAAATATATTGACAACTATGCGAAATGAAATAAACGAAGATACGGAAAGCAATGTTTTGAGACCAAAGCCGGCTAAGACAGAAGAGTTCGATTTTACTCAGTTAAATTATATAGGAAGTGTATTCGACACATACATTATTGCATCAGATAAGGATGATTTTTATCTGATAGACCAGCATGCTGCCCATGAACGTATTTTTTATGAAAAACTTCTTACTCAGTACAACTCTTCGGAAAAATTAAGCCAACAGCTGCTTCTTCCTCTTAATTTCAACGTGTCTGCCATGATTGAACAGACAGAGGATGATTGGATAGACAACATAAAAAACATGGGATATGATATTGAATATTTTGGAAACAATACATATATAGTAAGGGAAATTCCGGCATTTATGCAGCTTGCGGAAGCTGAAAGTTTCTTAAACGATATGTTTAAAGAAATAGATGAAAAACCGGATCTTACAAACAAAAGAATTCTCGATAAAATCATAATGAAGTCATGCAAAAGTGCGGTTAAAGGAGGCGACCATCTTACAAGTCAGGAAATAGATGGACTGATTAAAGATTTGAAAAACTGTGTAAATCCTTTCTCATGTCCCCATGGAAGACCAACCTTTGTGAGGATGACAAAATATGAAATAGAGAAAATGTTTAAACGAGTATAAGCAAAATAGGTTTGATAGTATGAATAAAATTGTTGCAGTTGCAGGTCCTACGGCAGTAGGAAAAACAAAATTTGCCATAGAGATTGCAAAAAAGTTTAACGGAGAAATAGTTTCATGCGACTCTATGCAGCTTTATAAATACATGGATATAGGAAGCGCAAAACCTACTGAAGAAGAAATCGCCCAGGTCAAACACCACCTTATAGATTTTATTGACCCGAGAGATGATTTTTCAGTGGCGCAATATCAAAGTCTGGCAAAAAAAGCCATAAAAGATATACTGAACCAAGAAAAACTTCCTGTAATATCCGGAGGAACAGGACTTTATCTGAATTCCATTATATATGAAATGGATTTTTCCCGGTCTTGCCGCGATATAGATTACAGAAAAGAACTGGAGCACATAGCTGCGCAGCAGGGCAGTCAGGCACTTCACAATATGCTTGAAAGGGCAGATAAGGAAGCGTCTTTATCAATTCATCCCAATAACACAAAAAAAATAATCAGAGCGCTTGAGCGTATCCACCAGGGCGAGGGAAAAATAAAAGCCTTTAAAGATATCAAACAGGAAACAAGAGACTACGACACTGTAATTATAGGGCTTACACGAAACAGACAGGAGCTTTACGAGCGAATAAACCAAAGAGTGGATGTACTTATGCAAACGGGACTTCTCGATGAGGTAAAAGCCCTTTTAGATAAAGGTCTCACACCTGAGCATATATCCATGAAAGCAATCGGATATAAAGAAATAATGGATTATTTCCTGGGCAAATACGACCTTGAAACAGCCGTAGATAAAGTCAAAAAAAATACGCGCCACTACGCTAAAAAACAGTTAACGTGGTTTAGAAGATATGATAAAATAAAATGGTATAATATTTCTGATTTTAATGATGATGAAGATGCTTTAGAGAGTATAGTAAAATGGCTGGAGAAAAAAATATAAAACTCCGTAATAAGAGCGATAAACCTGACAATATCCTTTTAAAGGAACATGAAATAATATCAAAGTGCGAAGAACTGCAAAAACAGCTCCCTAATTTTTTAAGGGGCTTTTTTGCGTATTTAAAAGGAAATGTTCTTCCCATGACGCGTCTTTCATATCTTAGCGATATAAAGCTTTTCTGCAGCTATTTAATACACGAAACGGATTTAACGGATGCCGACAATATATCTGACATAAAATTGGAAGATTTTAATAAAATAAAAGCTGTAGACATAAATATTTTTCTTGATTACTGCAGAAAATACACAGTCGAAACAAATAAAGAAATTATCATATATGAAAACAGCAATCGAACGCTGGCAAGAAAAAAGTCATCATTATCCGTTATGTTTAAACAGCTTTTCAGAGACGAACTGATAGATAAAAACATTACCGAGGGACTTGATCCTATCAAAGTTCCAAAAGCAGGCGAGAGGGAAATAAAAGCGCTTCAGGATAATGAAGTTATGATAATGCTGGATGCAGTGTCAACGGGAAGCTGTCTTACAGATAAAGAAAAGCAATACTGGGAAAAAACAAAAAAAAGAGATAAATCAATATTAATATTATTTCTTACATACGGATTAAGGCTCTTTGAACTTCAGCAGCTGAACGTTTCATCATTCAACTTCTCAAGAGGTGAATTCAAAATATACAGAAAACGTGATAAAGAGGTTATAATGCCTCTGAATGAATCTGTTTCGGAAACCGTTTCCGATTATATAAATACAGAAAGAAAACCGGACGATGAACTTGAAGAATTGCATAAAGACGCTCTGTTTCTGTCTCTTCAGGGAAAACGTATGACTCAAAGGCAGATAAGAGAACTTGTAAAAAAATATACTTCCATAGGACTTGCCACATCCAGAAAGGCAGGTTACAGTCCTCATAAGCTGAGAGCTACAGCGGCTACCAGTCTTATAGGAAGAGGCAATTCAATATTCGACGTTCAGGCGCTCCTGGACCACGAACAAGTAACTACAACGCAGCTTTATGCGAATCACAGAATGAATGTAAAACGTGATTTAGTTAAAGATATGGAGTGGGAACTGGAAAGAAAGGAAAGGAAATAGAGATTATGAGAAAACCTATAGCAATAGCTGTTATCATAATATTTCTGATGGGGACATTATTTTCTGCTGCAACATGTTTTGCTGTCGAAAATGATGGCAGTGAAAGAAAAACCGAAAACGTAAAAAATACAGAGGGAAAAAAATATTCGGAAGAAGACGATAATGACAAAAATCAGGAAAGCAGTAAAAATGACAAGGACAGCAAAAGTAAAAAACGTTCCGGCTCAGTAACTGCCGATACATCTTGGTTCGATTATAAAAATCCAAAAAAGAAATACAACATAACTTCCGAAGCACAGCTAATGGGTCTTGCGAGCCTCGTAAACCAGGAACAGGCAAGGTGGAAACCGACAAGACTTGAAACTTTCAAAGGTGTTACTTTTACTTTGACAAAAGATATCAAATTAACTCAGCAGTGGACTCCTATAGGTTCAAGCAGCGCTGTGTGTTTTGCCGGCTCTTTTGATGGAAACGGACATACCATAAGCAATGTAAAAATATCTTCTACGTCAACCAATACTGGATTTTTTGGATATCTTAAAGGTGAAGTTAAGAATCTCAGCCTACAGGGAACTATTGAGTCAAGCACCGGAAGCTGCGGAGGAATTGCAGGTGAACTTGATTCCGCTGCAAGAATTTCAGACTGTACTTCAGATATAAACATAACAGCAGGAATAAAAACCGGAGGAATTGCAGGAAACAACAACAGCGGCACTATTCAGGGATGTATTAACAAAGGCGATGTAACAGGAACCTATAAAGTAGGCGGAGTTGTAGGTGAAAACTGGGGAGGAAAGATTGAAAACTGCGGTAATGAGGGAACGATAACATCTTCTGTAAGAGGCGTTGCAACCTTTGGCACGGGAGGTGTTGCAGGACGCTCAGTAGCTTCGACTGCTGTAATATCCGATTGTTATAACATAGGAAATATTTATTCTGCAACAGAAGCTACAGGCGGTGTTGCAGGATATACGAATGCAGAAAAATCGACAGTTACAAACAGTTACAATATAGGCAATATAACCATAAAGGATATTCCAAAAGAAAAGAAATTTACTAAGTCATGGGCAGGCGGCGTAATAGGCATAGTCGGCACTGACGGAGTTATTGTTTCAAACTGTTACAGTGCCGGGGACATTTCAAAGGCCGACGTCTCTGGCGGTGTAATAGGAAAATATATTGCCGATGACGATGATAAACCTCAGAATTTTATAACAAACAATTATTATTTAAACGAATACTGTGATAATGGTATAGGAGAGGACAACAACAAAAAACCGGCGGAGATTTCAGATTGTGCAGCAGGACTTACAAGCGGAAGCCTTAAAAGCATAACGTCAACTCTTGGAGTTTCATATAGAAAAGATTCCTCAGGACTTTACGGAAACAGCGGTTATCCGGTGTTAAGATGGCAGGAACCTTTAAGCGCAGAAGATAAATCATATCTTGACGGTGTGTCAAAAGATGTTCAGATGAAATTAGATAAATATCTCATAAACAACACAGAGGATACAAATAAAGGTGATACAGTCATAAGTATATTCAATCCGGATAATTATCTTACCGATGCTCTGCTTATGTATGACGAAGCAAAAAAACAGGCTGATGCTCAAAAAGATAAATCACGAGAAAATGAACCGGCTGAAGACGAAACAGTTACAGAAAAAGGAAAAAATTAAATATGCAGAAAAATACTTACACTTTACTTAGAGACAAATTTAATATTTCGGAATCGGTTTTAAACCTTGTAGACAAAAGCGAGAAAGAAGTGTTGCCTCAGTTTGAAGAACTTGATGACATAATGGCATACAATCAATATAAGGTTTTGGATGCTTTTCAGAAAAACAGTATACGCGACATGCATTTTTCATGGAACACAGGCTATGGTTACGATGACCCTGGAAGAGACGCCATAGAAAGAGTTTACGCAGATATATTCAATACAGAAGCTGCTCTTGTAAGACCTATAATAGTAAACGGAACTCACGCCCTTACTCTTACACTTATGGGAATACTCAGACCCGGTGATGAACTGATATACTGTACCGGCGCTCCCTATGATACTTTGGAAGAGGTTATAGGTATAAGAGGGCAGGGGAAAGGGTCGCTGAAAGAATACGGCGTCTCATACAGGCAAGTTGAGCTTACTCCTGACGGTAAAATAGATTTTAATGCTTTAAAAAAAGCTATAAACGCTAAAACAAAAATGGTCTCCCTTCAAAGGGCAACCGGATACGGATGGCGCAAAGCCATATCGATAGATGAAATAAAGGAGCTTACTTCCTTTGTAAAAAATATAAATCCGGAAATAATATGTATGGCAGACAACTGTTATGGTGAATTTCTGCATACAAAAGAGCCCACAGATGTAGGCGTGGACATAATAGCCGGTTCCTTAATAAAGAATCCGGGCGGCGGTTTGGCTCTTACAGGAGGATATATAGCAGGAAGACAGGATTTAATAGATTTGGTATCTTACAGAATGACTTCTCCGGGAATAGGAGGAGAGTGCGGTCTGACTTTCGGTCAGACGCGTTCCATGCTTCAAGGTCTGTTTATCGCTCCTAAAACAGTTAACGGGGCTTTAAAAGGCGCTGTCTTATGCGCTAAAGCATTTGAACTTATGGGATATGAAGTTTGTCCGAAACCATCTGATATACGAAGCGATATCATACAAGCAGTCAAGCTTGGAAGTCCTGAAAAGGTTATCGCTTTTTGTCAGGGCATACAGGCAGCGGCTCCGGTTGATTCACAGGTTTCACCTGAACCTTGGGACATGCCTGGGTATGATGACCCCGTTATTATGGCAGCAGGTGCTTTTGTTCAGGGTTCTTCAATAGAGCTATCGGCAGATGCGCCTATAAGAGAGCCTTACATAGTATATTTTCAGGGCGGTCTAACTTACGAACATTCCAAATTCGGTGTTATAAAAGCATTACAGGAGTTAAAGGACAGAGGAATATGAAACGTGAAAGAAAAGAGAGTTTGAGAAAAAAATTTAAAATTTTTTCAGCCATATTTAAGCTGCTGATTTTTTTAATTATCCTGGTTGGAATACCTCTCTACATCTATTTCTTTCACTATGATTTAATAAGCAGATTTTCCAGTATGGAAAACGTAGAAGCTCTGTTTGCACAGTATAAAACTCAGAGCGTATTCATATATCTGCTTGCCCAGATACTTCAAATAGTAATATGCATAATACCCGGACAATGGCTTCAGTTTGCTGCTGGGTATATGTACGGATTCTGGCTTGGATATCTGTTTTCATTAATCGGCGCATTTTTAGGTTCTGTCTTGACATATTATATAGCCAAGTTCCTGGGACACGATGCAATGCATCTTATATTCGGAGAAGAAAAGATAAAGAAGATGTTAAAGCATCTGAACAGTAAAAAAGCAGTGGTTCTCGTTTTTCTAATATTCTTAATACCGGGAGTACCGAAAGATTTGTGCAACTACGTAGCCGGATTATCTCAAATGAAACTCAAACCATTCCTTATAGTCTCGCTAATAGGCAGAACTCCCGGCATGATGGGCAGTCTGCTTATAGGAAGACAAGTAGGCGTCGGAGGTTATACAAGTGCAATCATCATAGCATGTATTGCAGTTATATTGTTCGTTCTTTGTATAATCTTCCGAAAACAGCTGAACTTATGGCTTGATAAAGCATACGACAAGCTTATGAAACTATAGAATAAAAGAAAATATATTAGGAGTTATAATGATTAAGATAATTGCCATAGGAAACAGTTTTTCTCAAGATGCAACTTATTATCTGCACCAGATTGCAAAATCAGATGGAATAGATATCAAGACGGTAAATTTATATATAGGAAAATGCAATTTAGAACGTCATTGGAATAATATACAGGAAGAAAGCAAGGAATATCTATACGAATTAAACGGTGAATCTAAAGATGAATATGTAACAATCAAAGATGCTCTTTCAGAAGATAAATGGGATTATGTAGTACTTCAGCAGGCAAGTCACGACAGTGGATTTTGGGAAACTTACAATCCGTATCTTGAAAATATAGCTGAATATGTATTAAAGCTGCTTCCTGATACGGAAATCCTTTTACAGCAGACGTGGGCATATGAAATAGACAGTCTTCATCCTAAGTTCAAACTTTACGATTACAGCCAAAGCAAAATGTACGAAATGCTGTCAGAGGCTTATTTTAAAGCATCTGACAAGTTAAACGCACGTCTTATTCCATGCGGCGATTTGATACAGTCCTTGAGAAAAAAACATCCGTTTATATATGAGGAAGGCGAAATGTCCATATGCCGCGACGGATTTCATATGAATGTAATATACGGAAGGTATTTGCTCGCAGCTCTATGGTATGAGTTTCTTACAGGCAAATCAATCTTGGAAAATTCATATATACCTTTTACAAAACTGGCTCCCAATGCAGTCTGCAAACCGGATATTCTCCGGATAATAAAAGAAACCGTTCATGATTTCATCCAATAAGATATATTTAGATTTTATAAATTACCGCTGAACATTCAGACGGTAATTTTTTATGATAAAAGAATAATTATAATTTTACGAAATACCATCTCTTACAATTAATATACGCAAAGGAATAAAATTTCAAATTAGAGATTGCTCCTACTCATGCAATTTTTTATATGCTTATAAGTGCAATGGAAAGTATGTTTGACATACATAAAATAAAAAATTATAATAATGGAAAGGAAAGTTAGCTTTCCATGAAAGGAGGCATAAGTGAAAAATAATTTAGAAAAGCTCCGTAAAGAACATGGAATAAAACAGGAAGAGCTTGCCGGCGCTTTAGAAGTTTCGCGTCAAACCATAGGTTCTCTTGAAAACGGAAGATATAATCCATCTATTCAATTAGCATTTAAAATATCAAGGTATTTCGGTCTCAGCATTGAAGATATTTTTATATATGAGGAGGACATCAAATGAACGCTGAAAAATTATTATCAAAAAAAGAACAAGATGAAATCAGACAAATAAAAATCGAAAAGAAAGATGAAAGAAATATATCTCTGGGGAATGCCGCAAAGGCAAGAGCCTATGAACTTATGATATGTTTATACAATGCAGTCGTTGTAATTTTAGCTATACTGAATATTATCACTTTAAAAGTCTTTTTTATTTTTTTCGGACTTTTTATAATATGTCAAATTTATTTTATTATAAGATTATATAGATATCATAATAAAATGTAGTTTTAGAACAAATGTTTATTTTGTATTGACAAAGAACATGCATTCCTTTATAATGTGATTAACGAAACGAACAAACGTTTATCAACTAATAGGGAAGAGAGGTCATTGTCAAATGAATAATTATAATATAAAAAGAAGAAAAAAATATAGAATCAAATCAAAATTCAGATTTATAACATCAATAGTTGTCTTAACAATACTGTCAGTAAGCGCTTTTGGAATTTTTTCAGGATTAAATAATTCAGAAGCTTTAACAAAGACCCAGCACAAACAGATACAGATAGCCAGCGGCGATACATTATGGCAGATAGCCGATAAGTACAAAGATAATAATACGGATACCAGAAAAGCAATATATAAAATATGTCAGTTAAATAACATTGAAGCTTCAGATCTGTATCCCGGCATGATTATATCCGTACCTGAAGATTTATAAAATAAACGTAACGTATAAAGTTATTGGAAACAAGAAAAAAATCGCTACAATAAGCGGCATAGGTAAATTTAATTAAAAATAAAATTACCGTACACATACATTTTAATACCAAAGCTGCTTATAAAGCAAAGCCGGCTTCGCAGATCACATGTTAAAAGCCGGCTTTGTTAATACCACTGAAATATTATTATAGGTGATATTTTATTATATAAAACAAATTACGCAAGGCAGAATCAAATATTCACTATCAGCAAAATTAATATTTACTTCATAACAAAAAAATCTTAATATTATTTTTTATAATCTTAAGATTTTATTTTTTCATAGAAAAACAAAGAAAAATAAGGTTAACTATTCCCAAAATTATGATTATAGGAATAGTTGATTTTTAGAAACAATTTACTACTATTTAAACCCCTGCTGGAAATTTATATACATCTGAATATTATCAATAGGATATCTGAATATTTGACTAGCAAACGAAAAAACGGTCATGCTATAATGAATGATAGATATTTAAATTGTGTGAAGATATTAGTCGTTATATTATGAAAAAGCAGAAAGGAAAAAATTCTTATGTTTATTCTATGTATAATATTGCTTATAGGTTTGTGCTTATGTCTCGGTCTCCCTGCATTACGCGGAACCACTTTAAAAACAATATTTATATCATTTATCCTATTGATAATATTCATCTCTTTGGCGATAAGCTCGTTTGACCTCCCTTTTATGTGGAAAATATTAAATTAAAACGTACCAAAAAAATTAAGGACGGTCAAACTACTGCTGATTATAATCAGCAACTTGAATTTGCTGAAATAAATAATCTCAGATATCTAAGTTTGTCCGTCCTTTTGAATAATAAATATGATAGTTTTATTATTTTATAAATTAAGATTATAGTAATATAGTTAATTTTCTAACATATCATCTTTTATTTTTCAAATATCATAACCATACTCATCTGTGAGTAATCAAGTCTAAGTTTATTATCTTTTATTTCAAATGTCAGAACTGTGTCCGAATCATCTGTAATTTCATATTTACCGTCGCCTTTAGCGCCGACTTCGCCTTTGCCGTTAGCGTCCATAAAAGTAAATGTGCATGTGCCATCGTCTTTTACTTCCAATTTAGGCATTTCTGTCATAGCCCCGGTGGAAGCCAAATCATCAGCAGATAAGGTCTGACCTGCGTATTCAACCTCTGTCATCTCCCATGAACCTACTACAGGGTCATCTTTAAGACTGGAACCACATGATGCAAACACTACAGAAACAACAACCAATACTGCTGCTAATACTGATAGCTTTTTAAATTTTTTCATAGTTTTCTCCTTCTCAATGAATTATCATTTTACTTTATCAATTCTTAATATACTGACAGTAATATTATAGCATATCGAAACATTATTTTAAATAGAATCAAGATAGCTTTGGAGAATTATTACAGCAGCTTGCTTATCTATTACTTTCTTTCTCTTCCCTCTGCTCATATCAGCTTCTATTAAAACTTTTTCTGCCATTACTGTTGTAAGCCGTTCATCATAAAATTTTATATCAATACCACCCATTCCGCTGCTTCTCATTTTGTTTTCCAGCATGGTTTTAAATTCATATACTTTTTCCGTCTGCGGGCTGTCTGTTCCATCAAGTTTTTTTGGAAGACCTATCACAACTGTATCACAGTCAAATTCTTTTATGTATTCCATAACTTTTCCGGAATCTTTCCTTATACCTACCCTTTCTATAGTAGTAACACCCTGTGCAGTTATGTTTAATGCATCGCTGACTGCCACTCCGATAGTTTTATCACCTACATCTAGCGCTAACTTTTTCATCTGCGTTCTCCTTTTTAATATTTTGGTTTCCTCGTTATATTATCAGAAAAAAAGACGGACTAAATATGTCCGTCTGATAATTTTCACATTGAGCAATATGCCGTTCATTGTTAATTATTTTTGGAGGTAAGCTCTTATCAATTCTTCTACTAAATCGTCTCTTTCGATTCTGCCCATAATATTTCTTGCATTATTATGGCTGGTTATGTACGATGGATCACCTGATAAAATGTATCCAACCATTTGGTCAATAGCATTATAGCCTCTCTCCTCCAAAGCATCGTATACTATATTTAATATTTCTTCTATAGTTCTTTGTTCAACTCTATCGAAATTATCATACATTCTCGTTTGTCTATCCATTAAATTACCTCCATATAATAATTATGTAACGATTATAACATTTCATATAGTGGAATTACAATAAAAATTATCATAACTCCACAAAAATAACACACGAAATTAATTTTTATTCAACAATTCTTCCGCTTTACTCAAGGCTTCCCCTACTCTTTCAGGATTCTTGGCTCCTGCCTGGGCCATATCAGCTTTTCCGCCGCCTCCGCCTCCGGCAGCTGCAGCGATTTCTTTAATAAGTTTTCCGGCGTGAAGTCCCTTTTCCACCAAATCGTCTGTAAGCGATACCATAAATGTAACTTTGCCGTCTGAAACAGCTGCAAATACCATGGCGACACTTTTATTTTCAGCTTTTATTTTATCGGAAAGATCTCTCAAATCATTTATATTATAGTCGCTGAATTCCTTTGCGATTAGTTTTATGCCGTTTATATCTTTGGCATCATCAATCAGATTGCCAAGACCTTTGTTCATTTCAGCTTTTTTAATCTCCTCAAGTTCTTTCTTGAGCGTTTTTATTTCATCCATCAAAGCTGCCGAACGTTCTGCCACATTGGTTCTCTTTGATTTGAGATTTTCAGCCGTGTTCAGAATAATATTCTCATCGTCAATGTATTTATTCAAAATTTCCTGACCTGTCACAGCTTCAATTCTCCTGACACCTGAAGCTACACCTGATTCACTTATTATTTTAAATGCTCCTATCTGACCTGAGTTCTTAACATGGGTTCCGCCGCACAATTCTTTGCTGTAGTCCCCCACTGACACAACTCTCACAGTATCGCCGTATTTTTCTCCAAAAAGCGCTGTTGCTCCTTCTTCAAAAGCTTCATCTATGGATTTAATCTCGGTTTGAACATCTATAAACATACTTATCTTATCGTTTACAAGGTCTTCAACTTTAGCTATTTCATCTGCTGTCATCGCTTGATAATGGTTAAAGTCAAACCTGAGAGAATTTTTTGTCACTGAAGAGCCTGCCTGTTTTACATGAGCCCCTAACACCTCCCGAAGAGCTTTGTGAAGCAAGTGGGTTGCTGTATGATTGGATGCGGTCAGGTTTCTGCCCTTAACATCTATTTTACATGAAACAGAGTCTCCTGTTTTTAGCTCCCCTTCTGTAACTTTTACCTTGTGTACGAATACATTCTTTATTTTGGTCACTTCCAGGACCTCAGCATTAATACCATCGCCTGTTATTATTCCTGTATCCGATGCCTGTCCGCCGCTTTCAGCATAAAAAGGGGTTCTGTCCAAAATCAATCTGTATATGTTTTCTGTTTTTGCTTTTTCATTTGACTGAGCCTCTGTCAAAACAGCTATTACCGTACTTTCGCTTTCGTAATCAGAATATCCGATAAACTCTGTTTTGCCTTCAGGTTTAAAATCAGAAGAAACTTCATCCCATCCTGCATCATCCATTTCCTGTTCAGCCTGAGAACGTCTTTTCTGTTCTGACATTGCTGCTTCAAAGCCTTTTATATCAACGCTGAATGACGACTCCTCAAGTATTTCTCTTGTTAAATCTATAGGAAATCCATATGTGTCATGAAGCTTGAACGCCTTTTCTCCATCCAGCATTGATTCTCCGCAGGCTTTAAGTTCATCTATATAGCTGTTTATTATTTTCATTCCCTGATCTATTGTGGAAGCAAATTTTTTCTCTTCAACAGCAACGACTTTTTTTATCATATCCTTACGTTCTGAAAGCTCGGGATAAGCCCCTGAGGATATCTCAATAACCCTTTCACAAAGCTCGGAAAGGAAAGATTCTTTAATGCCAAGTATTCTGCCATGGCGGGCTGCTCTTCTTATAAGTCTTCTTAAAACATACTCTCTTCCTTCGTTTCCCGGAAGTATGGAATCTCCTATCATAAATGTCATGGAACGCAGATGGTCTGTTATTATTCTTATGGAAACATCCGTGTCGGAAGCTCCATCCTGATACTTTACTCCCGAAGCCTCAACTACTCCGTCAAGTATATATTTTATTGTATCCACATCGAATATGGATTCTACACCTTGCATTATACATGCAAGTCTTTCGAGCCCCATACCTGTATCTATATTTGGATGAGCCAAGTCTGTGTAGTTGCCCTCATCATCTCTGCTGAACTGTGTAAATACATGATTCCAAAATTCAACATATCTGTCACAGTCACACCCCGGTTTGCAGTCGGGGTTATCACATCCGTACTTTTCCCCTCTGTCAAAATATATTTCAGAGCATGGACCGCATGGACCTGTACCAATTTCCCAGAAGTTATCATCTTTTCCCAGTCGGACGATTTTTTCTTCAGGCATACCGATGACATCTCTCCATATATTATAGGCTTCTTCATCCTTTTCATATACCGTTGCCCAAAGTCTGTCTGTAGGCATTTTCAGTACATCGGTTATAAACTCCCATCCCCACAGCAGCGACTGTTCCTTAAAATAATCACCGAAAGAAAAGCTTCCGAGCATCTCAAAAAAAGTACCGTGTCTTGATGTGAATCCAACGTTTTCTATATCGCCTGTTCTTATACATTTTTGACAAGTTGTCATTCGTTTTCCAGGAGGCGTCTGAATGCCTGCAAAATAGGGTTTAAGCGGAGCCATTCCGGAATTTATGATAAGAAGGCTCTTATCATTCTGAGGTATCAACGGAAAGCTTTGCCTCCTGTAATGATTTTTAGACTGATAAAAGCTCAGAAATAATTCTCTTATTTCATTTAATCCTAGTTTTTCCATATATAAATCCTCCCGGAATAATTATCCTTTTAATCTTTTTATAACTTCAATAGTTTTATTGTAGTCTTCTCTTACTTTCATCAATAACTTATCAAGGTTGTCCAAATTCTCAATGTCTATATCATCGCCTCGGAGAGCATCAGCCATATCGCTTCCGGACCTGCCCAAACACGTAAATCCTAAACTCAATCCCAAACCTTTCAAATTGTGAGCAGCTCTAAAAGCTTCTTTGTAGTCTCTGATTTCAAGACTGCTGCATAAATCATTAAAACTGGTATCATCAAGAAAACGAATTATAAACTTAAGTGTAAAACTTTCGCTTGGAAAACGCGACATTACTCCTTCGTAATCTCCTGATATTTCATCGTAAAACTCTTTTACGGTCATGTCTTTACTTCCCCTCCAATAATGCTGCGAATATACTAAAATCTTTTGTGAGTTTTCTTCAGTTAAACTAAATTTTTATAAAGACTTTTTTACATACATGAATATAATGCCATATTTTCAAGCTTTTATCAAGTTGATTCGGCAATATTACGCCATTATTGCAGGCTTATATTGCAGAAAAAACACCGCAGCTTATTTCTGCGGTGTTTTACATGTTCTATGCTATAATCTCCTATGTTGTTATAACTATATATTTATTCTTTCCCGTTAAATTATACTTTACTTTGTTTTAAGCAACTGTCCAATAAAAAAGATAAAATCCTTAAACTTTAATTGATCTGCCAGCCGGCCGTAGTCTGCTGAATATTCCACAAATGATAATACAGTCCTTGTTTTTTCATTAGTTCTTCATGGGTTCCAGTTTCCTTTACCTCGCCCTGATCCAGTACAATAATCTGATCGACACCGACGATCGTTTTTAATTTATGGGCAATCATCACAACAGTGCGGTCTTTTACAAGTTCCTCGATGGCCTGCTGAACCTCTACTTCATTCTCCGGGTCAAGGGAAGAAGTTGCCTCGTCAAGCAGCAGCACAGGTGCGTCTTTAAGGATTGCGCGGGCGATAGAAATCCGCTGTTTCTCTCCGCCTGATAAAGTAGAACCGCCCTCGCCAACCATAGTGTTGTAACCATCTGGCAACGCCATAATAAAATCATGGCAATGAGCCAGCTTCGCCGCCGCCTCAATCTCCTCTTGTGTGGCATTTTCCCTGCCATATTGGATATTATTTCCAATGGTATCCTGGAACAAATACACATCCTGAAAGACCATGGATATTTTAGACATCAGCTTCTCCGGGTCAACCGTCTTTTCATCGACGCCTCCAAAGCGGACAACGCCACTCTGCGGATCATAGAACCTTGCAATCAGGCGAAGCATAGTGCTTTTTCCACTGCCGGAAGGCCCCACAATCGCTGTCATGGTTCCTTTCGGAAAACTTGCGTTGACATTGTGAAGTACCACATCTTCCCCACATCCCAGGCTGCTCTCTCCTGCTCCTTTGGAGCAATTCACCTTGTAGCCAAAAGTAACATTTTCAAATATAACATTGTGATCTTCCGGGGCTTCTCCATCGCCTTGCATAATGGGTTCTTCCAGTAAATCTACAATACGCTTTCCCGCAGCGGCCTGATAAGTAAATACGGGAAGCTGAGTAATTGCGCTCACTAACGGGTCAAATACACGGGAGCCAACTAAAAGGAAAATAATCAGCATTGGTAATTCCAGTGTGCCGCCGAGAAGCAGATAAGTACCGACCATCGTAATCATAGAAAGTCCGATTTGTAAGAACGCAACCGCTATCAGATAAAACGGGCCAGATACACCTTCCAGCTTAATACTTTCTTTCATAAAATTATAGAAAGCGCGTTCCAGCTTTTTGAAATTTGCCCCCCGCAGATTATACGCTTTTATGACTTTCATTCCGGTAAGATATTCCTCCAATCGGTTTGTCTGCTCAATTCTCGCCCTTGTGTGTGCCGCACCGCGTTTGCGGTCGATCATACGGACACCCCAAAGAATCAGGAAGGTTACAGGCAATCCTGCGAACATTGCCAGCGCCATGCGCCAATCAGCAAAAGCCATTCCAAACAAAGCCAGAAATACCACAATAATACCGCTGATAAGCTGCGGCAAAATGTGTGTAACACCTTCCTCAATCTGGCTGAAATCGTTCATCATGGTATTCCCTAATTCGCCGGAATCTTTGCTCATAAGAAATCCCAAAGGCAGTTTACGGATATGCTCTGCAAGGCGGATTCGCCCGTCTGCGCTGGTAGCGTAACCATCATGGAAAGTTGCATTGGTTGCTTTGCGCTCCAAAATATATACCACAATGGAAGTAACTAAAATACCGCCCCAGGACAGCCATAAGGTTTTAATATCCATAGAACCGGTATCACCGGCAAAGAACGAATATATTGTAATAACAAATAGTGCCAGAAACATAAAAGAAAACAGATTTACATTGGTAACAACCGTCCAAATAACCGGCTTTTTCAGTTTATTAGGCTTTCCGGCTGTTACCTGATAAATAGGATTTGTCTTTTTCATACCTGTGCCGCCTCCTTATCTGTCCTTTTTTTCAATTCCCATTGGGACGAAGCTGTGTAAGCCGCCCACATCTTATGGTAAGTTCTCTTATTTGCCAGAAGCCCGTCATGGGTTCCCGTTTCTTCAATCTTTCCGTGATTGATAACCATGATTTTATTTGCGTTCCGAATCGTCATTAGCCGGTGGGCTATGATCAACACAGTCTTGTTTTTAATCAGTTCTTGTAGTGACAACTGCATTTGATATTCATTCTCCGGGTCGGCATAGGCGGTTGCTTCATCAAGAATCAGGATTGGAGCATTTTTTAAGATTGCCCTTGCTACGGAAACTCGCTGTTCTTCACCTCCCGATAAATAGACACCACCTTCACCAATTAGAGTATCGTAACCTTGGGGAAGTTTTTCGATAAACTCATGGCATTGTGCGACCCTTGCCGCTGTATAGACTTCTTCCTTTGTTGCACCGGGCTTTCCCACAGCAATGTTATTATAAAGTGTATCGGAAAACAGAAAACAGTCTTGAAATACGAAAGACATGGTATTCATTAAATCTTCTGTTTTCATATCCCGGATGTCAACGCCGCCAATCGTTACGCAGCCTTTCTTTACGTCCCAAAACCTGGGAATAAGCTGTGCAATAGTCGATTTTCCAGAACCGGAAGGTCCTACAAGCGCCGTTATTGAACCCTGATCGGCAGTAAAACTTACATGATCTAAGACCTTTGGTCCGTCCTCATAGGAAAAAGATACATCGTGAAACTCAATCGTATATCTATCGGGCTTTTTGCTGATTTCCGGTTCTTTTACTTCATTTGTGCTTAACACTTCGTCAATGCGCCGCACGCCTTCCTTGATATTGTTGAAGCTGGAACCAAAGTTATTAAACTTAAACACAGGGGTGGCTATCCCTGGCGCAAAAATCAGGACAAACAGCAAGGTCATAGCAAATGCCATATTCTGCGGATTTTCAGTAAGAAACAGCATACCTACAGGAATAATAAATGCGGATAGAGAAAGTACAAATACGCGGAACAATACATAGCAAGGTTCGTAATTGTCTGCATATTTTGTTGTCATATCACGATAGGCAATAATATCATCATAGAACTTTCGGAAAGAACGTACAGTCTGTCCGAAAATTTTGATAGAGGGCATACCTCTCACATACTGCACAGAAGATGTATTGATGTTTTCCATTGCGTCATAGTATTCTTTCAAGCCCTCTTTGGCTTTTGATCCAAACATAAAGGAAAACTGCACAATGAAACCAACAATAATTGGAATAATGCAGGCAAGCGCAAGCCAGACATTTAGGCTGAACATAACGACAACCATAAATACGATCACGGAAACAGTACTGACCATATCCGGAAACTGGTGAGCAATAAAAATTTCAATCTGTTCCACGTCCTGCTCTGCAATCTGTTTTACCTTACCGATAGAATTACGGCCAAACCACCCCAAAGGTAATCCGCTGATGTGCTCAGACAGCTTTACACGAATTTTGTAGAGAGTGCGGAAAGCCGCGATATGTCCAATCATACCTCCTATATACATAAATACATAACAGATTACCAATCCGATAATTCCAAACAAGGCCCAAAAGGTCATGTAGGAAGTGTCCACACGGCTGATATCTGCAGCATTACGAAGAAGCTCCGTCATTACCTTATATACAGCCAGATACGGAGATAATTGAAACAGCGCTGCAATCGTTGAAAGCAAAGCGCCTACAATCATCAAGGTTTTTCTCTGACCGGCCATTTCCAACAGCCGGGTAATACCGTTTTTTTGCTTTTTCTCTTTGCCCATAAACAATCAACTCCTTTCTGGCAAAAGATAAATTATTCTGCATTAGAAAGACGCTTTTTTACAATCTTATTTCCCCATAAGCAGCCAAGTATCGCACACACCACAGTAACAGCAGTCAGTACAATCGCAAACTGTGTACTAAGGAGTTCAATAGCTTTCATTCCAATATCGCTTGTAAAACTGTCTTCATAAAGTTTCTTAAATGCTTCTTTCATATAACAGAGTGGTATATATTCTCCTAATGCCAGACCTATCATTGGCATGGAAATACCGATTATCTTCGCTTTATTGCTGTTCTTTCCGGCTGTATCATAAATGAGTTCTCCAAGCAGACCGCCGACAGAAGTACAAATAAACAACATTCCATAAGGTACCATTGTAAATAAGCAGAGACCAAAGATAAAAGACGGAATAAAAATTCCACCCCGGATATTCAATTTAGAAAGCAGCACGACATAGATAAGTCCTCCGGCAACTGCAAGTATGCAGGGTAATACAACCAGAACCGGCGGAAAAAAACCTATCGTACACGCAATAATCCATCCGACTGCTATCCACAAGGCTGTAAACACACCAATACGAATTAAATCTTTCAGTTTTCTGCTTTCTTTTGTTTGATTACTCATAAAAAACACGCTCCTTTTCTTTAAAATAAGATTTGAAAATATTGAGGCAGATTTTCCGGCTTATATTCATAAGGAGAAATGTATCGTATCGTACAGTCCTCCTGTAAAAGCAAGAGTGAAGTAAAAAGATTGGCAGCCAATTCGTAATCATGGGTAATCACAAACACACAGGTTCCACGATCAGCCAGCTTTTTTATTTCTTCTTGGACGATTTTCATGTTCTTTGCGTCAAGACCACTGGTAGGTTCGTCCAAATAAAGAAATGGAAGGCAGTGCATTTTGGCAAGGGCAATTGAAAGCCGTTGCTTTTGCCCGCCGGATAACATGGTCGGGTGTCTTTTCAAATATTCACCGAGCCCAAATCGTTCCAATATGTGAATTGCCCGCTCTTTATCCTGCTCGGGTCTCTTCGTTCCCATCAGCATTTCTTCCAACACATTAGGTGCAAAAAGTTGATAATCAACATCTTGCATGACATAGAAAGATTTTTTCCGCCTTTGCTGTTTGCCGGCATAACTGCCGTTGATTAAAATTTTCCCCGTTTTAGGCTTTTCAAGGCCCATAAGTGTCCGAATCAATGTGCTTTTTCCAGCGCCATTTTTCCCGATAATGCCTACAATTTCACCGCCATAGACAGAAAATGATACATCATGCCACAATAAAGGTTTTCCAGAATAGCTAAAAGAGAGTTTTTCTGCTCTTATAGAATATGCGTCCTTTTTTACATCACTGAAATAAGATGTTGGCAAAATCTGAGTTAAATCCGCTTTCCGCAGGCCATGCTCTGTAAACCATTCCATAGTGCGATGATCAAAGTCGTGTCCGTCCATCTCACAAGCAATTTTCCCGTCTTTCATAATAACAACGCGATCCACTAAACCGTTTAAGTAGTAGAGTTTATGTTCTGATATAATGATCGTATTGCCTTGCTCTTTTAGTGATTTTAATACTTTCCGAAGCTGCTCTGTCCCAACGGAATCAAGATTAGAAGATGGCTCGTCTAAAACATAAATGCCTACACCAACCATATATATAGAAGCAATTGCCACTTTCTGTTTTTCACCGCTGGACAAATCAAAAATACTTTTCCTCAATAAAGCTTGAATTTTTAGCGCTTCTACTACGTTTCTATATTGTGCCTGCATTTTTTCCAAAGGGGTTTCCAGATTTTCACTTGGAAAAGGAATCTCTGTTTTTACATGGAGCGTAAAAAACTGGGAGCGCGGATCTTGAAATACAGAACCAACCAACGGTGAAAAATCTCCGGTTTCATGTTCTTTTATATCCATGTCGCAAATACGGCAGCTTCCAGACAAATCTCCTTCAAAGAAATCCGGTATTAAACCATTGATACATCGGGTTAACGTGGTTTTTCCACAACCGCTGTGTCCTGTCAAAAGAATAAATTCACCTTTTTGAATAGAAAAATTGATTTTTGACAGACTTTCACGGCTACCATCATGATATCGAAAACTAAAGTCGGAAAACTCTATTACAGGTGAATTCATAGGATAGCCTCCTTTCAAAATAAAATAATGTAATAATTGATAAATACTAAACCCGCTGCAATAAGTGCCATACAAAACAAATAGAGCATATCTGTTTTACACAGCTTCACTTTTGTGCAGCATGTCCTCCTGCGCTTCGTATTCAGGCCCTTGCAAATAGAAGCAGCGGACAATTCTTCCGAGATTTTTTCACTTCGATATAAAAGCGGGACAAAAAAATTTTCCGCATATTGCATAGGGTGTTTTAATTTATCCCAAACAGAAGAATTAAAGTTTCTCATTTTAAGGCTTTCCCGAATATATCCAATCTCCTTTATAATTGTCGGTATGTAACGATAGATAACAGATAAAGGAATCAGAACCAACTTAGGTACCCGACACACTTGCAGTGAAAAAAGCAGCTCGTTCATAGGAGCCTTTTCAATCAATACTCTTGCTGCAAGATAAGCCGGGTAAAATCTCGACACCAACATAAGAAACAAAGGAAATAAGTCTGAAATAACAGGGATATAAATCCATTTCAGTCCCAGAAGAAGTAACAATATCGCTCCGTAACCTATAAGATTTTTTGCAAATACTTTGAAGCCGCATGGAAACAACAATAGAATATCTATTAGCAGCACCAAAAGAAACAGCACAAACAGATTTCGGAAGATGGACGCCAATATTGCTGCTATGACAATCTGAATAATTAAAATTCGCGGATCAGGTCTGGAAGCCTTAAAATCCATCTGCATATTTTCCCCTCCTTCTTCTTGCTGAAATGATGAACTCATAGTATAATAACTAAGATATTAGCTGTGACTAACCCCTGTGTTTCATTATATTTCATGGTGGATTATTTCACAATAAATCAGAGAAAGGAACGTCGTATCGGCGTATAAACGCGTCGAAATGGCGTATTAAGAAGCGTTCTTATGAAACCAATGAAAGAACTATATCACTCCATGCTTTCGGACGGCGGCTTTTACTTAGATAATGAACACAAAGAGCCTTACAAAGAGTTCATCTGCTATACTCTAAGCGCAGAAAAAGGACAGGGTCACTTTTGGTTTTACTTTCATGAAAATATATTTGAAATCACAATTCGTGATTTCCTTTTTCATGATGATTTTATGTTAGAGTGTCAGGAACCTGAATTTCTGTCTGTTACCTACTATACCTCTGTATCCGGTGAGGAACTCCACCCTTATTGCCAGCTTTCACCTAATAGCCTGCAAGCTCATATTGGGCAAAGTGATAAGGTATATCAGGCGATCTATCACAAAAACATTCCATTGCAAAGTATCAGCTTTACGATCATGCCGGAATTCTATCAGCAATATTTACAAAAAAAGTTTCCGGGAGAATATATTGATCCCAGCGAGGCATTTCGCAAAATGCAGACAGGAACCGATTTTCCTGAACTAATCGCCATATTAAAACAAATTGAAAATTATCGAGGGACTGGTCTCACAGCAAAGATGTTTTACGAGGGGAAAATTTTAGAAGCAGTATCTCTGATTATGGAAAGAGCAAAGAGCAATCAAGAAAAGAAACATAAGCTGCACTTGACGAGGCAAGATCAATATAACCTTTCCGCAGTCGCAGCTTATCTGGATAACCATTATACCTTTTCAGTGCCTATCGAGAGATTGTGCCGCATTTCATTCATGGGGCAGACCAAATTAAAATCTACATTTAAGGAATGTTTTGGCTGTACACTTTATGATTACATTTTACAAAAAAGAATAGGACAGGCGCAGCATTTATTGCTTGGCACAGATCTTAGTATTGCTGAAATTGCACAGGCGGTCGGATATGACCGATCTGAAAGCTTTGCAAAACAGTTTCAGCGTGTTACAGGTCTTCTGCCCAGAGAGTATCGAAATCTAATTAAATAAGAGTACATAATGCAAACATATACATCTTTGCGATTTTGGCGTGTTTCCTACTAGCAAAAATGCTTGTTAAGGAATGTCACCAAGCCCCAAAGATTGCCGCCTGCGGTGACGGATGTGCATCCCGCGAACGCTGAAAAATCCGGAATAAACAAGGTAAAAACTCTATGCAAATGGTCTGCCTATTCACATAGAGTTTCTTATTTCCCGTTCACTTAGTATAGGTCAATATCTTTGCTGTGCTTCTTTATGCTATCCTGCCTTTAAGCTACTGTTTCTTTCTCGCTTCCTGTTTTGCGTTGTTCAAATATTTCTTTCCTTTCCTCCCCATGCAAAGCTTTTTTACTCATCCTGCATCTCTTCAAATCAGCAAGCTGAGCCATATTGCTGAATATAGGTTTCTTTGCGCTTATATCATAGGTATCATGAAGCGCCTTTTTTAGTGTATCAAGATTTCTTTTAATAGGAGCATTTTCATCTCCATAAAACAATCCTACTGTCCTGTAATAGCTGAAAACATCATCAATCTTAGGGTCTGAAAGTCTTGCTCCGTTTTCCAAAAGTTCCATTACCTTTGAAAATACTTCATGGGGATCAGCCCCCTCCATATAAAAAACTTCCGCAGTTTTATGATACTTTTCATACGCTTTCTTGTTGTTCGTTACAATCACTTTCTTAGTAATCATCGTTATACCTCCTAAAAATTCAATTCGTTATTCATATCTTTTTCTTGTCTAAATAGTAACAAATGAAGTTTAGTATATTGCAATACATATTTTTTTTGATAACCACAGTAAAATATATAATTATTTCTTAAATAAAAAAAACTCCAGCTAACTGCACATTATTGCTGTATATAAGGTTTTTTAGTATAATATAAATGTTATATATTGTATCTGTTTATGGAAAGGATACGGTGAGTTTATGAAAATCGGAGATTTTGCAAGAAAATACAATTTGAATATAACAACCGTAAGATACTATGTAGAAAGATCTCTGCTTACGCCGGAGAGAAAAAACAATCAATATATTTTCAATGAATCCTGTATGGATGACATGGACAAAATATTAAAATACAAATATCTGAGGTTCACGCTGGAAGAAATTGAATTGCTCTTTTTTCTTGAAAAAACTTCAAAACTCCGTGATGATACCATACTTGAAATTTTTTCCGATCTTTTAATCAGAAAAAAGTATGAACTTGAAGAAGAGGTTAAAAATGTATCCTCTGTAATAAATGATTTAAACGAAGAAATAAAGCACTTTTCTTCCATACATCATAGTGAAAATAATGATTCCAACGGTATTCCTTTTACGTTCATACCTAACTTATACTGTCCTGTATGCGAAACTCCCTTAAGTCTTGAATCAGCGAGCATTTCAGACAATAAAATATCCAGCGGAAAACTCCTGTGTCAATGCGGATATGAAAGTGAAATAAATGATGGTGTTATTCTCTGTCCAAAACATACTGAAACGACACCTTTCAAAGCTTTTGAAAATATAGAGTCCGTAGCTTCCGTTACTGAAGATTACGGCAATGAATATATCGCTCTTATGGATAAGACTTATATGTGGATGTATCATCAGATTGCAGAAATAAAAGAATATCAATATATAATGGCAGGACCGTTTACGGTTAACTTTATTTTAAAATACTGTGATAAATTCAGTCGCAATACAATTTTTATAATCACAGACCCTTCCCTTAAGCGAATAAAAAAAATGCAGGATTATATGAAAGATTTTGATTTTCAGACAGTTTTTATTGCAGGAAACCTCAAAGAACTGCCTATAAGAAAAGAATGTGTGGATATCTACATAGATGATTTTTCTTCTAACAACTGTATATTTACATATAATGAAAGCTATTACAGATATATTGCGCCTTTCCTAAAGAAAAACGGTTTTTCCGCAGGAATCTTTTTAGACTATAAAGAAATGCCGAAAAGCCGGGAAAGTTTCATAAAAGACCATCCTGACTTCATTCCTGAAAACATGAGCCTGGGTCATTTAAAATCAGATATAAAATCAAACGGCATGAATATTGATAAAATCAAGCTCATCGGCAGAACTTCGGGAAAAGATAAGCAAATAAACCGTCAAGTAGAAAACGAAAAAATCCCGTTTTGGGGTTATAAAGCAATAAAAACAGTCAGGAGCTAATCATGCAAAGAAAAGAATCCCGCATATTAAAAGAAAATGAATTCCATCCGATGCAGTTAAAAGTGTTTTTCGTAATGATAACCTTATACACTTTCTATTTCACATGCAACAATAATCTGGGAGTTGCAACAAATGAAATCCAGCATAATTTTAGCTTAAGCAATACTGAGTTTGGAATTTTATTTACCATATTTACTTTAGGTTTTGGTCTCGGACAGTTTTTTTCCGGATATCTGGGAGACAGATACAGCCCCAAGATGCTGATGTTCATAGGAGCTGTAGGAGCCGTACTGGCTAATATAGGATTCGGTCTGTCTTCAAATATGACTGCATTTTCTGTATTTTGGGCAGTAAATGCCGTTTGTCTTGCAATGGGATGGTCACCAGGATGCAGCATATTGTTCAGATGGATACCAAAAAAAAGATGGGGATTGTTTATGGGATTTTTTGATGCTTTTGCTTTTTTAGGCGGCATCGTTATATACCCTGTGGCAGGGTTTGCCATATCATATCTAAGCTGGCGGTATGCTTTCTTTATACCTGCCGGGCTTCTCACTTTCTGGAGTGTTTTATTTTTTATGATAGTAAAAGATTCTCCCAGTGATTATGGTCTTTCTGTTGAATGGAAAGAAGAAGAATCCCAAAGCAGCGTGAATATAAAGGATTACTTAGACGTACTCAAAAATTCCGCTATAATTTTAGTATCTCTGTCTGCTATATGCAGTCAGTTTGTACGATGGGGTCTTGTAAACTGGGTAATAAAAATACTTACAACTTCTCAAGATGGAGGCGGCTTCGGAATTGTATTAATGCTGGCTACAATTATTGCCTCTGCAATGCACTGGGGCGGCGCTGTATTTTCAATAGGACTCGGTTATATGTCGGATACCGTATTTAAAGGAAGCAGATGGCAAACTATTGCCATAGGTTTTATTATAAGCGGAATAAGTCTTCTTGCAATATACTTTTGGGGATATTCCTTTATGGAAATGACTGGAGGAATTTTTATCCTCGCGCTTCTGCTGTTTCTTGCAGGAGGATGTATACAGGGAGTACAGGCTCCCCTTTTCAACCTTCCCGGCGATATTCTGGGAACCAGACTTGGAGGTACAGGCGTGGGAATTGTAAACGGCTGGTCTTATATAGGAGCATCCTTTGCAGGCACAACTTTAGGATTTATAATGGACAATTTCAGCCTTTTGTCATGTGTTATGCTGATGTCAATACTCTCACTAATCGGTGCTGTCATAATCTTCATACTTCGAAAGTAGACATCGTCCTCATTGATCATCGGACTAACACAAAAATGCAGCGGCATGAATTATGCTGCTGCATTTTTTTATGTCTTGCTTACGTAAAATAACCAAAATCATAGTTTAAGCTCACGTTTTGGATAAAAATTACCTATTCTTACAAACCTGGCCCAGTCAAATTATCCAAAATTCTCAATTTAAAGGCTGTTTTTGTCATGAAATTTGAAATATATTCCATTTACCATGTTTTTTTATCCAAAAAATCTTTAAAAATCATACTTTTGGTTATTAATAAATTCTTCACAGGTCATATCAGCGCTGTTTTATCCAAAATACTACGATAAGTTAAATCTTTGGATATTTCATTTTTCTTTCACAGCATATCCGCATGACGCCGCAACAAATCAATAGCTGTCTACGTACTGACATGCTTTCAATGCTGCGGATGTACCGTCTGCAACGGCTGTCGTTACCTGTCTTACTTGTTTTTTCCTGCAATCTCCCGCAACAAACAGTCCGGAAAATTCAGTTTCACAGCTCTCGTCCGAATCAGCATATCCTTCTTCATCCAGTTTTATATAATCTGCAGCTACACTATTGTCCGGAACATGTCCTATGGCTATAAACAGCCCATCTATATTGAGAATTCTGCCGTCTGAAAGAGTTATTGATTGAAGTTTTCTTTCTCCGTTTAAACCTTCTATTGTACTTCCAAGCACAAATTCCACATTACCCTTTTCTTCCAGCAGCTTTACAAGAGATTTCTCGCCTCTGAATTCCTGCCGTCTGTGAATTAAATACACTTTACTGCACAGCTGGGATAAATACAGAGCCTCCTGCAAAGCCGTATTTCCTCCGCCGTTTACTGCTGCCACCTTGTTCTTATAAAACTCACCGTCACAAACTGCGCAGTAGGATATGCCCGTTCCTATAAAGTTTTCTTCATTATCCAAACCAAGCATGCGAGGCCTTGCGCCTGTAGCCAAAATTACGGCTTTGCTTTTAAATTCTTCTCCGAACACGGTTTTTACAACAAAATATTTCTTATTGCCGTACTCTGCAGACTTAAGAGCATAAATTTCGGAAACTTCATCAAGCTCCATATCTGCGCCGCGCTCCATAACCTGTTCCACCAGTCTGTCGGCAAACTCCATACCTGAAACAGATGTTACAGCCGGAAAATTTTCAAGCTTTTCGGACCAGGTTATCTGACCTCCGTAAGTGCTTTTTTCAATCACGAGAACGGTTTTTCCTGATCTTCTTACGTACAGAGCCGCCGTAAGACCGGCAGGACCTCCGCCAATAACTATAACATCATACATTATCTGACCTCTTTTTCCATAAGGAATTTTCGTATTTCACCGGCTCCTGTGTATTTGTTCACATCAGAGCCGTTCTTTATTACAAGAGTCGGCGCCTGAGTTATGCCATATTCCTTGACTAAATCAGCATTCTCATCTGCCATCAGCTTTTCATATGAGACACCGGCCTTATCGAGATATCCATAAGCAATTCTGCAGTTCGGACATGTTTTTGTGGCAAATATCATAGCGCGTTCATGGTCGGCGTTATTTCCGTTTTCCTCTTCGCCTTCTGCCGCTAAAACACTTTCGCCTCGCTGAAAATTCTCATGAGTAAGCACGCTGTTTGAAAGGTCGTATTCCTTTCTTGCTTTATATTCCTCGGTTTTTCCGGCATTCCAATTCTGTACGGGACGGTAATATCCCGTTATCCGGCTGTATACTTCTGCCGTTTCTCCACAGTGCGGACAAGTAAAATGTTCTCCGCTGAGATAGCCGTGATTCTTACATATGGAATATGTCGGAGACATGGTATAGTATGGAAGTCTGTAGTTTTCCGCAATCTTTCTTACGAGATTTGCGGCAGCTTCCCAGTCGGGAAGTTTTTCTCCAAGAAAAGCGTGAAATACTGTTCCGGAAGTATACAATGTCTGCATTTCATCCTGTATATCAAGAGCCGAAAATATATCGTCGGTGTATCCCACAGGAAGATGACTGCTGTTTGTATAATAAGGCTCTCCGCAGTCGGAAGATGAAGCGGTTATTATATCACCAAACTGCGCTACATCATGTTTTGCAAGCCTGTATGAAGTAGACTCGGCAGGAGTTGCTTCAAGATTATAAAGATCACCGTATTCTTCCTGATAATCCGATAATCTCTGTCTCATGTGATTAAGCACTTTTTTAGTAAACTCCTGACAGTTCTTATCAGTCATGTCCGCTTTTATCCATGATGCGTTTAACCCAGCCTCATTCATTCCTACGAGACCTATGGTTGAAAAATGATTGTCAAGAGTTCCCAAATATCTCTTAGTATAAGGATAAAGACCTTCATTTAAAAGTTTGGTAATAACTGTTCTTTTTATTTTAAGAGAACGTGCCGAAACATCCATCATGTGATTAAGACGTTTGAAAAAGTCATCTTCACTTTCGGAAAGATATGCTATTCTAGGCATATTTATCGTAACCACACCTATTGAGCCTGTACTTTCTCCTGAACCGAAGAATCCTCCGGATTTTTTTCTCAGTTCTCTTAAATCGAGTCTGAGACGGCAGCACATTGAACGTACATCGCTTGGTTCCATATCGCTGTTGATGTAATTTGAAAAATACGGAGTTCCGTATTTTGCCGTCATTTCAAACAAAAGCTTGTTATTTTCAGTAGGCGACCAGTCAAAATCACCTGTTATGGAATAAGTAGGTATAGGATACTGGAATCCTCTTCCGTTGGCATCCCCTTCTATCATAATATCTATAAATGCTTTGTTTACCATGGCCATTTCTTCAACACAGTCGCCATATGTAAAATCCATCTCTTTTCCGCCTACTATGGCAGGAAGATCTTTGAGATCCGAAGGAACCGTCCAGTCCAGGGTGATATTTGAGAACGGAGCCTGAGTACCCCATCTTGAAGGAGTGTTGACACCGTATATAAATGACTGTATGCACTGTTTAACTTCCTTGTATGAGAGGCTGTCAGCTTTTACAAAAGGAGCTAGATATGTATCAAAAGATGAAAATGCCTGGGCGCCTGCCCATTCATTCTGCATTATTCCAAGGAAATTTACCATTTGATTGCACAGGGTTGAAAGATGGCTTGCAGGTGAAGATGTTATTTTTCCCGGAACACCTCCAAGGCCTTCTTTTATAAGCTGCTTTAAACTCCAGCCTGCGCAGTATCCTGTAAGCATAGACAGGTCATGTATATGTATATCACAGCTTCGGTGAGCATTGCTTATCTCTTCATCATATATTTCACTGAGCCAGTAGTTGGCTGTAATAGCGCCTGAGTTTGAAAGAATAAGTCCTCCTACGGAATATGTTACGGTTGAATTTTCCTTAACACGCCAGTCCAGAACATTTACATAGTCGTTTACCGTCTCCTTATAGTCAAGATATGTGGATTTGATGTTTCGGAGTTTTTCCCTCTGTTTACGATATAAAATATAAGACTTGGCTACAACGTCATATCCACCTTTGGATAATACGGACTCTACACTGTCCTGTATATCTTCAACGGCTACATAACCGTCTTTTATCTTCGGAAGAAAATCTGCCGATACTTTAAGCGCCAGAAAATCGATTATGTTGTCCGTATAATCCGTTTCTGTAGCTTCAAAAGCTTTTTTCATAGCGCCGGCAATTTTGTTGATGTCAAAGTCGACGATTTTGCCGTCTCTCTTAATGATTTGATACATTTTGCTCTCCTTTTTTTGATTTTTTATATTATTATATTAAATGCCTCTCAGCTGAACTTTAGGTACATAAGGTCTGACAGCTTCGGCAAATACATTCATTTCCCTTTCATCATAGGCTTCAAGTCCTGTGGGATTTATAAGGTCTTTTGAATTTTTAAACTGCTGAAGATAATAATTTTCAGCGCCCTTTATCCATTTAGCCAGTTCTGATATATCTTTTACTCTGTGAATACCCTTTACTACAGTTGTTCTGAATTCATACTCCACATATCTGCTGTCAAGACTCATAATAAAATTTTTACTGTCATCTATTGACGTAAAATCCAGATGATTCAGTCCTGCTGCTTTCGAATATCCGTCAGGTGATGATTTTATATCCATTGCGATTTTATCAACAAGACCTTCAGATACAATTTCTTTTAAGAGACCGGGATTTGAACCATTGGTATCCAGCTTGATTTTATACCCCAGACTTTTAATTTTTTCAATGAGCTGCGGCAAGTCCCGATTTAAAAGAGGTTCTCCTCCTGTTATGACGACGCCGTCAAGAATACCCTTTCTGCTGTCAAGAAAACTTAGAAGATCTGTTTCTCTTATTAGATTATCTGTTTCTATGTTTTTTGAAAGAACAAGAGACGAATTATGGCAGTATGGACATCTAAAATTGCACCCACTGATAAAAACCGTACAGGCTACTTTTCCGGGATAATCAAGAAGTGTTAATTTCTGTATTCCTGATATATTCATGTCTTACCTCCTGATTCACCAATCGATTATATCCGATGATGTTTTTTATTGTATCATATCTTGGGTCACTCGTCAATTATACATACTATATATTGAGAATTTTTGTTAAATGTGAATATTTTACACAATTTACAATTATTTATTGAATAAAGTATCTTGTTTTGTTTTATCAAATCATTGCTTTTTAAAGAATTTATATGTATACTTAGTATGTATTCTGAATTTATAGATTGATTACCGTAGCAATGAATCAATTTTTAATTTTGATTCATAGTCTGCGGTTTTTTATTTAATAAGGTCCGAATAACATTTTTTCAGGAGGTACTTACATGAACCATGGTACTGTAAAGTGGTTTAACGAACAAAAAGGATTTGGATTTATTTCCAACGATGACGGCGGCGATGATATTTTCGTACATTTCTCTGCAATTGTAGGAGAAGGTTTCAAGTCTCTAAATGAAGGACAAAAAGTAACTTTCGATATCGAAAGCGATCCTAAAAACAATGGTAAGCTTCGTGCTGCCAATGTTTGTTTAGCATAGAGTAGTTAACCAAAAAAATCCCCGCATCAAGTGTGGGGATTTTTTATTTGTTAATTAAATTATATTCAAAATAACTCATATCTTCTTCTAAAATCAAATGTTTTTTGCTGTCTTTTTCCGTTATAGGTCTTATCGGCCGGCAAGGGACTCCAAAAGCAAGGTAATCGTCCGGTATATCTTTAGTCACAACGCTTCCTGCTCCTATAACGGCGTTATTTCCTATGCGAACACCTCCTATAACAACTGCGTTGCATGCTATCCACACATTATTTCCTATATGAATTTCTTCCGCATATTCAGCCATCGTAGTATTGTTGTTTTCATCAAGCCCCATCCTCTCCTGGGCTATCAGCGGATGATTTGTTGCCATAAGCGATACATTGGGTCCGAAACATACATTATCTCCTATATATATCGGCGCATCATCCATAACAGTTAAATTAAAATTCGAAAAAAAATTTTCTCCTATATATGTATGACTTCCGTAATTAAACTGAATAGGTCCCTGAAAGTAATAAGTGCTGCCTATTTTCCCTATGAATTCTTTTATTATTGAGGCTCTTTCACAGTCGTATTCATCCATGCTGTTATATTTTTGGCACAATATGTGTGTATTATGTTTTAAATCACGAAGCTCTTTGCTTCTGGGATCAAACATTTTGCCTGCAAAAATTTTTTCTTCTTCCCTCATAAATTCACCTTTTGCACAAAATTATTTAAGATAGTATCTTCTTTTGCTTTTAGTCCCGCTTCCGTATTCAATGGCTTTCTCAGGACATCCGCATATACAAGCCATGCAGTGCGTGCAGTTATCTCCCCATCTTGGCTTTCCTCCAGCTAAGATTATATTGTTCAGCATACACATTTTTTCACACAGCCCGCAGGATATACATTTATCAGTTGCATAAAAGGCTTTTGCTTTAATAATAAATTTATAAAAAAAAGTATTGACAAAGCCGCTTTTACATTTATCCAAAAAATTTGTTTTAAGCTCCGGAAAAGATTCTTCTGATATAATATAATCCACCAGCTGCTCCATATGTATATCAGCTTCATTTATTATCTTTTCGGCTTCAGCCTCATCTGGGGCCTTAAAGAGAGCTATATAATTTTCCGGCATCCAAACTTCCGCTGCTCCCTTATAATGAAATCCCTTTTCCTTGCACAAAAGTTCAACTTTTTCTCCGGCACATCCTATGTCACTTCCACAGTCTATTATAAAATATGCTTCGCGATTGCCCCTAAATGAGTTTTCCCTTATAAACTTCGAAAAGACATGAGGTATTTGCCACCCATAAACAGGGCAAACAAAAACCCAGGGCTTTTCAGAATGAAATTCTGCTGGTTTTCCGCTTTTTATATATTCAAAGGCATCTGTAATCTCATCATCTAAATCTCTCGCCGCAATTCTTGCAAGATGTCGGCTGTTTCCTGTTCCCGTAAAATATATTACCATCGTTATCCCTTTTAGCTTTCTATCTCCACTGTATTCTCTTTGTCCTTGCCATTATTGAGGCATTTCTTTGCAACTATGTACCCCAAGGTCATATCAACCGCATACAGTGTTAAATAAACTCCGGTAACTACTGCCGCATGTTTTTTGTAATTCCAGTTTTTAAAAAAATTCTTCATAATTCTCTCCTTATATAATATCATCATGTAAAGGTTACAAGTTCGATTTCAGGCTGCTTCGCCTGCTCTATGGATATAAGTTCAAGTATGGGACCTGTTTCATCGTATCCATACATTTCGTGTTTTCCGTAATCAAAGCTTACTTTAACGTGAATCCAGTCTCCATGTTCAAACGCCATATCTTCCTTAAAATTACAGATAAATCCCAGAAACTGTATGTCATCTTCACAGCAGGTCATTACATGTCTTCCCGGCACAAAGTATTTTTGATCCGGTTTTGCGCTGGCGCAGTATTTTGCTGTAAAAAGTATTTCCTTTCCCAAGTAATGTTCAGGGTTTTCCAGGGCATCTATATACCATAGACCGTAATCCATATCGTCTATACTAACTGTACTACTGCTGTAATCAAAAGGCAACACATCTTTTTCATTTTCATACATGGTGCCGTCCTTTCGTTCAAATGCCACCTGAACCGCAGGATTCAATGCCTTTAGATTTCTTCTGTACTTAATTCTGTCCGTACTGTCATCACATCTGTTGAAAATAATCAAATTTGATGCTTTCAGAGGCTCCATGAAAGTTTTTCTCATATTGTTTAAATAAAGTTCCGCCGAAGAGCCGTCAACGGTGGAATAAATTCCGCCGACAAACCAGTCCTCCGGAAAATTTCCGTCGAGAATCCGTTCCATCTCCCACATTCCATTATATTCTATCATTATCTGAGCAGGCTTATAATCCTTCTCAAGATTTGTCCAAAACATTTCATTAAGCATTTCAGGTTTTTCTGCTTTTATAAGTATAATCGAATATTCTCTTAGAAATTCTTCACTGAAGCTTTCTTCACCTTCTTCACACTGTACCAGAACAGTATTTCCTGGTTCCAGAAAATCTTCTTCTCCGCAAACCTCGTATATTAATGTCGTTTTTCCGCTGTCAAGCAGCCCTGTAAATAAATAAACCGGTATTTCCATTATACAGCCTTTCTGACTTACAAATCATCTATTTTGCAAAGACTTCGTTTAAATTTTCTTCCTTAAGCTCAGTTCCTATTACGCATATTCTTCCTATATAATCCGGTCTGCATTCTCTGATTTCAAGCTCTTCAGGTACCATATCGAATTCCATCCATTTTTTGTCTTCGCATAATACAACGCCTTTTGCTCTGAGCACTTTGCCGAAATTATCAGTTACTGCCATGAGCTTCAGAATATCTTCAAGTTCATTTTTATTGAACTCATGCACGGTTTCGATGCCCCAGCTTTTGAAAATCTCATCTGCATGATGATGTTCGTGGAAATCATGTCCGTGATGATGTTCGTGTCCATGACATCCACAGCTGCATTGTCCATCATGCTCATGTTCATGATGATGACTGCCATGTTCATGGTCATTTTCGTGAGAATGACTGCAATGTATTTGCTGTTTGAGGGCGTGAAGTTCCTCTTTCAGATGATGCTTGCCAACAAGAGCAGACCTTATTGTTTCCTCTGACATAATATCCCATGGAGTTGTAATCACAGAAGCTTTCTCGTTCTTTTCTCTTATAAGTTTGACGCATTCTCCTAATTTGCTTTCATCTAAATTCTGACTTCGGCTTATAACTATAACTTCTGCATGTTCAATCTGATTGTTGAAAAACTCTCCGAAATTCTTCATATACATTTTAGCTTTGCTGCCGTCTACAACCGTTATCATATTATCTATTTCAGCTTGAACTTCTTCCTGTACATCAATAACTGCCTTTGCCACATCAGAGAGCTTTCCTACTCCTGAAGGCTCAATTATTATTCTGTCAGGAGCAAATTCGTCTGCAACCTGTTTCAAAGATTTTGCAAAATCTCCCACCAATGTGCAGCATATGCATCCTGAATTCATTTCAGTAACTTCAATTCCGAATCCTTTCATAAAATGGCTGTCTATGCCTATCTCTCCGAATTCGTTTTCGATAAGAACAAGTTTTTCATCTTTGTAAACTTTTGAAATAAGTTCTTTTATAAATGTTGTTTTTCCCGCTCCTAAAAATCCGGAAATTATATCAACTTTTATCATTTTATTTTCTCCCTGTCTTCATAAATACCCATAAATTGTCTGTTAGTCTATTATAACAAATTATTGACGAATTTAAAACAGCGAGGGCACATATCCCTCGCTGTTTTTATCAATAAAGAAAATATCTTTCGATTTCACCGCATATTAAACTAGCTTGCTTCTGTTAGCTTAAAGCTGCAGTTACAATTGCCATTTTATATACTTCCTGAGCATTGCATCCTCGGCTCAGGTCATTTATCGGAGCATTAAGTCCCTGAAGCACAGGTCCTATAGCTTCATATTCTCCAAGACGCGCTGCAATCTTATACCCAATATTTCCGGCATTTATATCAGGGAAAATAAAGGTATTTGCCTGTCCTGCCACATCGGATCCGGAGCATTTTACCTTTGCAACTTCAGGAGCAACCGCAGCATCAAACTGAAGTTCTCCGTCAACTGCCAAATCAGGAGCCTGTTCCTTTACTTTCTTTGTAGCATTTGCAACTAATGTAACCATATCTCCCTTTCCTGAACCGTAAGTGGAATATGAAAGCATTGCAACTTTAGGATCGATTCCGAAAACTTTTGCAGTCTTAGCTGATTCTATAGCAATTTCTGCAAGTTCGTCTTCATTAGGAGCAATGTTTATAGCGCAGTCACCCATTGCAAGCTTCTTATCGCCCTTTACCATTATAAAGCATGAACTTACTATTTTATTGCCGGGTTTAGTCTTGATAAGCTGCAATGCAGGTCTTACAGTATCAGCAGTAGAGTAAGTAGCTCCGCCTAAAAGACAGTCAGCTTTTCCCATTTTAACGAGCATTGTTCCGAAATAATTTGACTTTGAAAGAGCGTCTCTTACCTGTTCTTCTGTCATTTTGCCCTTTCTGAGTTCCACCATCTTTTCAACCATTGCGTCCATATCATCGTATTCTTCAGGATTGATTATCTGGCACTTATCAATATTATATCCATTTTCTTCCGCCGCTTTTTTTACTTCATCCGTTTTTCCCAAAAGGATAATTTTTAATATATCCTCAGCAGCCAGTTTATCTGCCGCATCAAGAATACGTGCGTCTGTTCCTTCTGTAAAAACGATAGTACGCGGATTCGCTTTTAACTGTTCTTTTAGCTTTGTAAACATGTTTATCCCTCTTTTCTGATATTTAATTGACTCATATATTATGTTTGGAATTTAAAACCAAATCATTTTAAACATACATTTTATTATATAGGTTTTGCAGTTAATTCACAAGTTATTCTATTGTAAAAATTTATATTTCCTCATAGCGATTCATTTTTCACAGTCGATTAAGGTTATTTTCATCAATTCTTTGATTATCAGATTTGGATAATTTACATAAAAAACAGGAGAGCAACATGAAATTACTCTCCTGTACTGTTTATATTACCCCTTTTATAAATTTCTTATTGCAGATTCAATCCTTTCGATAAAATTCTTTCTGTAATGATATGAAAAGCAGCAAGCTGTATCCCTGTAAGAACAAACATACCTGCTATTGCAATCTGACTTAATCCGAACACATCATCTGCTGAACCATCCCACGATGACAACCAGTAACCTATGTTCAAATTCCCTGCTATTATTACTATTGCCATAGCAAATACTGTGACAGCAGTGGAAAGACCTATATATGCTCCCAAAGAAAGAAGTATCCTGTGTTTACTTGCAAGCTGTCCTATAGCAAGTGAAGCGTACACCTGATATATGCTCTTTAAAAGTGATATTACTATCAGTATAAGAGCTTCTATTAATATCAGAAGAAATTTGGCGTCTGCCTTTATTGCTTTCGCTATTTCACCTATTACATCAGGAATAATGCTTAAGTTGCTTATTCCTGTAAGCAAAGCCAACGACAGCATTGCTACTATTATACTGATGAGAACGACTCCCGCAGCAACTAATCCCTTTGAAGTTATAAGCTGCCATGGTTTTACAGGCAGCGTATGCATAAGATAACCTTCATCTCCCAAAAGACCTTTATAAAATCTCATTATTACGATTATTATTGTAGCAGCTATCAATGCAATGAAAATAGATGTATACATAAGTCCCGCAGCAAACTCTGTAATAGATATAAATGCGCTGCTTCCCGCAGACGAATCATCCATCACATGATCAATCAGATTCCTGCTGAGACTGAACAGCAGACTTGCCGCAATTAATGCTGCCCACATTACAGCCATAAGTTTTATACTTGACTTTATTTCGTACTTAATCAGTTTACCTGTCATTTCTGTTCACCCCCGCAAACGGCTCCATTCTGAATATATCTTTAAATACATCATCTATGGACTTACCCTCTTTTTCTTTAATCTCATCAACGGACTCATGCCTTACCAGCTTTCCGTCTTTTATAAAAATTACTTCATCAAGGATTCTCTCTATATCAGAAATAAGATGTGTGGAAATTATAACTGTCCCTTCTTCGTTATAATTATTTATTATTGTAGTGAGAATATAATCTCTTGCCGCAGGATCAACCCCTGCAATGGGTTCATCCAAAAGATAAAGTTCTGCTTTTCTGCTCATTACTAAAATAAGCTGTACTTTTTCTCTGGTACCCTTTGACATGGTTTTTATTCTGTCCTTAGGGTCTATATTCATGGAAGCGCACATTTTCTCAGCCTTGCTTCTGTCAAAGTCATTGTAAAATTCAGTAAACATATCCAGCACATTATTTACATTCATCCAGTCAGCAAAATATGTTTTGTCAGGCAGATAGCTTACAATGGATTTCGTATAAACTCCTGGTTTATTTCCTTCAATCAGAATCTCACCTTTTGTAGGTTTTATAAGTCCGTTTATCAATTTTATAAGCGTGGTTTTTCCGCTTCCGTTGGGACCTAATAACCCTATGATTTTTCCCTGCTGACATTCAAATTTATTCTGTCTAAAGCAAGCTTACTTCCAAACGCTTTGCTTACATCAAAGCATTCCACTAATGCTCCCGTTTTCATTTGTCTTCTTCCCCTCTTTCATTTATCATATTTATAACATCGTCTGCATTGTAACCAATAGCTTCCATCTCTCTTATAAATCTTTCTACATTCTGCTTTGCTATTGATTCTTTCATTTTAATCACCAACCCTTCGTCTGTTGTCACAAATCTTCCTGCTGTCCTGTTTGTTGTTACAAATCCGTCATGTTCCAGTTCACTTAAAGCTCTCTGCATGGTATTGCGGTTTACTCCTGCATCTTCTGCAAGTTCACGTACTGTGGGAAAGGAACCGCCCATAACATATTCTCCTGCCACAATCGCTACTATAAGCTGTTCTTTAAGCTGAGGCCATATGGGTCTGCTGTCATCAAGCTTCCAATTCACATTTATATCCCCCTTTCAATTATTTATAGTTAACTGCATAATTTAATTTATCCTATCGCATTGTCACATTGTCCTATGTGCTTAAGACAATATTAATATATTATCTTTTAGGGCTTTTGTCAATAAATATTAAAAATTTTTATAAAAAAAGTGTGCAAGACGGAATCAAAGATTCCTTTGCACATATGTCGCCCGCAAGGGG
>CABUXV010000009.1 GCA_902495595.1 uncultured Eubacterium sp.
AACATAAGGATTTTCTTCAAGTTCGCAGATTTCTTCCACCGTAAATTCTTTTCGTCCCATAAAATACCCCTTTTATAAAAATTCACTTTATAATTTTTTTATTAGGAGTATTATTCCCATAATTTCGGTAAATATTATGGCATCTCAAAAGTATGACTTTTATTATCTATCTGCATTCAACTCCAGCCTTTTTATCCAGTTGGTAAAAGTAACATGATTGGTATTTAGACGTCTTGCGCATTCTCTTTTGCTGATATTTTCCCGTTTGTAAAGTTCATATACTTCCATGAATTCATCGGGCATATCTTTTTGAGGTCTGCCAAAACGCACACCGTTTCTCTTTGCCTCCCGTATTCCTTCAGCTTGTCTCTGCCTTGTATTTTCCCGTTCAACCTGCGCGACATATGAAAGAATCTGCAAAACCAAATCGGCAACAAATTTCCCTGTGATTCCATTAATCTGATTTTTTGTATTAAGCAGGGGAAAATCAAGTACGATTATATCGATATTTCTTTCTTTCACCAGATATCTCCACTGTTCCATTATTTCGTCGTAATCACGCCCTAAACGGTCTATGGATTTTATGTATATTTCATCACCTGGTTTTAAACGTTTTATAAGCTTCTTGTATGCTTTCCTTTCAAAATCTTTTCCCGACTGTACGTCTATATACATACAGCTTTCTGCAATACCTGCTGATTTCATTGCATATACCTGTCTTGCAATATTCTGTTCCTTACTTGATACACGTATGTACGCATATTGCCTCATTAAAAATCCCTCCTGTACTGTAAAATATACATAGAAAATTATAATAAAAATGTAAAATATGGTACAATGATATTGCTTTACAATAAAGAATAAGGAGATAGTTATGCTCGAGATAGAAATAAAAGCATCTCTTGGAGATTTGGAAAAAGAACAGATAAAAAACCTTGCTGAAATTATGAATTTTAAATACAGCAAAACTTTACATGAGACCGATATTTACTTTAATGGAAATGACAGAAATTTTGCCAAAACCGATGAAGCGCTTCGTCTGCGAAGCTGTGAAGAACTTTCCAAGAAGCCTCATTCAGAAAAACCGCAAAAAGACACTGCTGCATTCATTACTTACAAAGGACCTAAATTGGATGAAGATTCCAGCACCAGGACGGAATACGAAACGTCAATAGGCGATTTATCAACCGCCAAAGAGCTTCTGTGCGCCCTCGGATACAAAACATTGTTTACTGTAGAGAAGATTAGAGACGAATTTAAGTTAGAAGAATTTAAACTATGCGATGATAAAAACAGAATCGGAGAAATCACTCTTTGTATAGACGAGGTGAGCGGACTTGGAAATTATATAGAACTTGAAACCCTGGCAGATTCGGAAGATAACAAAGAAATCTTTACGGAAAAACTTATAAATATTTTGGATGAGCTGAAAATTCCGCGTGAAAATATGACGAGAAAATCCTATTTGGAACTTTTATTTGTAAAATAATCCCATCAAGTTTCATTTAAGCATTAGATTTTGTCGCCTTTTATTTTAAAAAGTGAAGCGACTTGCTAAGGAAAAAAGCAGCAAAACAAGCGCCGCCGGAAGTAAAGGAATGCCTTAAAGGCACGTTAATATTCCGAAAATATTATAAAGAATATTTCTAAGATAAAGACAAGGTCTGGCTTCGCCTATTCCCTTTCAGCGAAAGACTTTGTCGATGTGCAGAAAATATCATTTATGATATTTTCTGCACAATAAAAAAAGTGTGCAAGACGGAATCAGAGATTCCTTTGCACATATGTCGCCCTCAAGGGGCAACGATTCGCAAGGTACTTTCTTTGAAGTATACGGAAATCTCGTAAACGATATTTCCTATACTATAAAAAATGCCCTGCGTAAATAAATACTGCGCAGGGCATTTACCATATTGAAGAATTTTAAGATTTAATCAAGTTTTTCTTCGATTGCTTTTATCACATCGAAAAAATCATCATAAGGTATATACGGTTTTCCTAGTTTATCCAGATATTTTGCAAGGATATCACGGGCAAATACAGTGTCTACAGCCTGAGCCATATTCATATCCGTAAAGCTGTCTCCTATACCTATAGCATGTTCGTATTCATAAAGAGCCATGACGTCTGTCTTTTTAAGAAGTTCATTGCCGTCATCATACTGTGATATTAGGTGCATTTCATCATTTTCCACCGACAGCTGAACTGCATGAAGCGCCTTTAGCTTGTTTTCATAAGGCTTGAGTTTACGCTGTGAAAACTGACTTACTCCGCCGGAGATAACCACAACCGGTATATCTGCTTCCTCCATTTTATCCAGAAATTCATCGAAACCAGGACGGATTTCTACCGTATCTATATATTCCAGCATTTTAGGAAGCCACTTTGCAGGACGTCCATCGTAAGCATACCTTACAACTTCACTCAAGGTCATTTCGCCCTTTTCCAGCCTGCCATTATATTCCCGGAATTCCTCCGGGTCTACAAAAGGATAAATCGCTCCGACAAGCGTGTCCTCCGTAGTTATAGTTCCGTCAAAATCTACAAATACAATATTCTTATACAAGATTCTCCTCACTTTCAAAAGAGTTCCGTCTCATTAATTTATAAGCAATAATTCATGTGTTATCCCATAAAACCTTTACATCCGTGCAGCTTCTTATCCGAATAAAAACGGTTCTTAATCAATGTCCGGCTGCACGTCGCAGCGCTGCTGACTTTTTATTTGAATTTGCACAATGCAAATCATCCATAAACACAGTTCAAGCATACGTTTTGGATAAAAACCGCCTTTTATGCCCTTCCTGCGATTACCGATTATCCAAAACCCTTACTTAAATTGCCATTTTGGTTATAAAAACTAAAATATATGCTGACTTTTGCCAATATTTTATCCAAATAATAGCAATATATAAGGATTTTGGTTATTATCATTCGGGTCACATTGGATTTTACATGTTTTTTATCCATATGGCTACAATAAATGAGCTTTTTGGATAAAATGCGGTCCACTTCAAATTACGCTGATACAGAATTATCCTCCAATGCAAGCAGGCGCTTTACATTTCCTTATTGCCTGATTAGCGGGATTTATCCCATTAAATCGAAGTTTTTCTTGAGGTCAGGATTGAGGAATGCGAGCATATTTGCAAGTTCTGCATGATCTTTAGCGTATTCTGTAACAGGAATTCCTTTCATTGCGGCATCTATTGCCTGTCTCATGGATTTCGCTCCGTCTTCACTGCCGTTTGGATGTCCGTGCACTCCGCCGCCCGCAGCAAGCATTACATCGGTTCCAACTTCTTTGATTATCTTTTCCACTGCCATCTGTGTAGTACCGCCGGAGCAAGCATACATCATAGGTTTGATATTCCACCAAGGCTGTGTAAAGAACTTGAAACATCTGTAGAACACTTTGTGGGATACAGGGAATTTTCCGAACGGATGACCGTTAATCTGGAAATCTCCGCCTGCAAGACGTGTAATTTTGCCGACTAACAGCGGAGCTGAAATTCCCGTGTAAGTGGAAGCGGCCATAGTGCCTGCATAGTTTACGTGAGCCAAAATAGGCACGTTGATATTAGGGTCGTCAGCCAACATCTTCAAAGTATCGTGTCCTGTTGTATATACATTTACCATAAGGCAGTTTCCGCCTGCTTCAAGCACTCTGTAAGCGTTATCTTTCACCTTATCTGTATTATCTGAGATGTTTACGGCATAGAGACTGTGTTCACCTGTCTCTTCGTAAACCCTCTTTTCCATAGCCATGAACTTTTTAACACGCTCTTCCAGCGGACAGAAAGGACCGTCAGCCAGCATGAGCTCATCATCCTTGATAACGTCCACACCGCCTTTGCATGCGCGGTAGAAAAGTTCTGCCCCTTCATCGGCAGTCCATCCGATATTCGGTTTTATCATAGCGTTGAGCAGAGGTCTGTCCTTTACTCCGAGAACTTCTCTCATACCCTCAACGCCGAATTTAGGGCCCTGGAATTTTTCTATAAATTTCTTAGGAAAAGCAACGTCGATTAGACGAATCATTCCCGATGCGGAAATATTTCCGAACAGTACAGTCATTATAGCAGACATACTTGTAGAGAAATTCTCTATAGGATATGCCACCTGTATTATATACATAGGCGGTTCATCTGACATGTAGTCGCATCCTGTATCAGGAACTTCATAGAGAGCTACCAGCTTTGAACCGAAACGTTTTGTCTTTTCAAGAGAATCAGCTCCTACCTTTATCCATGTACCTGTAGTCTGCTCTGCGGCGATTGCCATTGCCAGTTTTTCAATATGTGAAGTTTCCACTTTCGCCTGGTATGTGGCTATTGCGTAGTCCTCGGAAAATGCAACTTCCGGAAATGCGTATGTCAGGTTTTCCAAATCTAATTTACGAATCATAGTTTTTTCCTCCTTGGAATTTCCCTTTCGGGTTTATTTTTCAATATTTGAGAATACTTCATCGAATGCCGCCAAAGTCTCGGCAATAGTATCATCGTTATCCGCCATACTTGTATAAATACGGCTTCCTGCAAGAGTGATAACTCCGTTTGCAGTAAGAGCTGCTCCGAACTCTTCAATATAATGCTGACGTTCAGGAATCTTCTTGAATATATCAGGATCCGTAACGCTAAGATACATTACTCCCGAAACTTCAAAATGAACTATGGAGCCTGTATTCCAAGTTACAAACGGAAGGTCGTACTTATCTATCAGCTCCTGAATGCCGTCGCAGAGTTTATCTCCGTTTTCACCAGCTTTTCTTGCTGCATCCTGATTTACTATTTCATCTATTGCAAAATATCCTGCCGCACAGCTTAATGGATTAGCCGTAAGAGTTCCTCCTACATAGGCCTTTTTCTTACCCGCTTTCACACCTGCCGCAACGCAAGACATTATTTCTTCACTGCCGCCTACGCCGCCTGCCATAGGATAACCGCCTGCAACAATTTTTCCAAATACTGTGAGGTCAGGCTTTACATCAAAGAATCCCTGGGCTCCGCCCGGGCCTACACGGAAAGCTGTTACTACTTCGTCAAATATGAGAAGCGCATCGAATTCATCACAAAGCGCTCTTACCTTAGCTGCAAAGTCCTTAGCTACCGGTCTTGTGCCGCTTTCAGGTCCGAAAGGCTCTATGATAACTGCCGCAGTGCCGCCTTCTTTTTCGTTCGCTTCCAAAACTTTTCTGAGACCGTCGATGTCTCCCGGATAAAATTCCTTTGTGTGCTGTGAAGCCGTTTCAGGAATTCCGTGAGCCTCAAAAGTCTTGGTGTAAGGTATATGCAGGGAATAAACAAGCTGGTCGCTCCATCCGTGATAAGCGCCTCCCGCCTTTACGATATTCTGCTTTCCTGTATACGTTCTTGCTATTCTTATGGCTACCATATCCGCTTCAGTTCCGCTGGCAAGACATCTGTACATCTCTACCCACGGCATACATTCGCGTATTTTCTCAGCCAGAAGTTTTTCGTAAGGATGGAACAGCCCTGTAACAGGTCCTGATTCCTTTACTACTTCCCAAACTTTTTTATTTACGGGCTCATAATTGCTCCCAAGAAGAGTCGGACCTCCCGCCTGAAGATAGTCCACATAACGGTTTCCGTCTATATCATAAAGATAAGCTCCCTCTGCCTTTTCTATAACCAAAGGAAAAGGATAGTTGAATGCCAGATTATGCTGAACTCCTCCCGGAATTACCCTTTTGGCATCTTCTATCATAGCTTTTGAGCCCTGACATTTTTCATCGAAATACTTCATGTATTTTGCCATTGCTTCCGGTTTGATGTGATGAAGTGGTTCATTCACGAGTCTTTCCATCTTTGTGTAAATTTCTTTCTCGTCAGGCCAACGAGATACGCCATATTGAGCTTTCACTTTATTCTACCTCCTAAAATCTTATAAAATATTGGTTATATAATCCTCTGCATCAGCCGTTTAAAGCTGCATAGGCTTTTTTATTGTTCTTGTGCAGTTCCGTAAATACCGGCATTATCTTAGTATATACAGCATGATTTTCCATATTCGGCTCGTAAACTGCGCTTACTTTTATTATCTTCTTTATTTCCTTGATATCGTCTATCATACCGAAGCTTACCGCGGTCAGCGCAGCTGCTCCCATAGCTCCCACCTGTCTTGGATTTTCTATGGTCTCCACTGTTCTTCCGAGGACGTCTGCCATTACCTGACATATATACGGCGAAATAGCGCTGCCTCCGGAAAACCTTACGACAGGATTGGTCTTAAAGGATTTCTCCGAACATTCAAGAAGCCATCTCATGTGCATGCACACGCCTTCTATTACGGCTTTCATTAAATCGCTGCCCTTCGTTGTAATGTCCAGGTTGAAAAACAGGCCTCTCGAATTGGCATCGTCAAAAGGACATCTGTTTCCATGCATCCAAGGTGAAAATACAACACCATTGCTGCCTGCCGGAGTATCCTTTATATATTCTATCATCTGGTCATAATCCATTTTCATCTGGTCGATACGATCCTTTACCCATTCCATACATTTGCCGGAAGTTTCAACTTCGGCGATATAGTTATATGTAGAAGGGTCAACACCTATCAGGGCGCCTATTAAATTTCCCAAATCCAGGTGCAGTTTATCGACAGTAGTCGCTACCCAGCCGGAAGTCCCCGAATATACGAAAGCGTCTCCCACTTCTACGCATCCAGCTCCCACAGAGCACAAGCTGACATCGCTTCCGCCCGAGAATACAGCGGTTCCTTCTGCAAGACCCAGCTCCTGTGCCGCCTCAGGCAGCAGCTTTCCTACTTCATCTGTAGACGCGCATATTTCCGGCAGATGCTTCATATCTATTTTCAGCATATCGCACAAAGTCTTGCTCCACTGATTCTTATGAACATTAAACAGAAAAGTTCCGCAGGCATCGTCTCTGCTGGCAAGCATATTGCCTGTAGCCTTGCACGCCAAATACTCTTTGGCATCCAGCCATTTATATGTCTCAGCGAATATCTCCGGTTCATTTTCCTTTACCCACAGATATTTCCATGCAGGATCTTTGGCGCTTCCCGATACGGCTCCGGTAATTTTCAGGTATTTGAGGACCTTTATTATATCAAGACCTTCAACCTTAATACCTGTGCTCATGCAGTCTTTGAACTGTTTATCCGCTCTGCTGTCCATACAGCTCATGGCTCTGCGGAGAGGTTTCCCTTTCTCATCAACCATTACTACAGTCTGAAACTGAGAACAAAAAGAGATACCTTTGATTTCTTCTTTTGAAACACCGCTTTTTTCAAGAAGTTTTTTAGTACTTCTTGCCATTGCATTCCACCAGTCATCCGGATCCTGTTCAACACCGCCGTTTTCCAACACGTGAAGTTCGTAACTGTCCGTTTCTCCCGCAATATACTTTACGCTTTCTTCAGCAGAAATATCGAACATACAGGCTTTCAGACCTGTCGTACCCACGTCATAGGTTATTACTTTCACTGCCATTTTCGTCTCCTCCCTTCGGATTATGTCAGCATCCCGTAACCCTTATATCTTTGCTCCTCACTATCCTATAACCGAATTTATCATCTTTTTCATTTCTGCTTTTATTTTTTCTGCGTCAAAAGGTATTTCGTACAGGTGATAATGATTTATCAGTCCGTAATATGCCCCCATTAAAAGAATGGTTTTCTCTTCTGCCAAGGAATTATCGGAAGAATCTTTGATTAAATTTCTCTTTATGAGGTCTTCTATCATCTTGACAGGATTGTTTTCTCCTCCGCTCATGACAGCCGTATGCATAAGCTGGGTTACAAGCTGAGGATATGCAACCGTATCTTCTATAAACTTATCAAAAATCTTTATGATTCCTTCTTTTCCTCCGCATTTGTTTTGACTGTAAGCTTCTTCCAAATCCTCAACTTCTTCCCCGCAAAGAGCGGTAAGAAGCTCGCTGGTACTGGCAAAATAATTAAATACCGTGCTTCTGGAAACGCCGGCGGACCTTGCAATATCACTGAACGCAGTATTGTCAATGCCCTTTTCTTCGTAAAGCCGTCTTGCCGCCCTCATTATATTGCGCCTTGTTACCGCTTTTTTTCCGCTTTCAATCTCCATAAAATATTTTGCCTTTCTTCAGCTTAAGGATTTAATAATTTTATTATTCAGTGAATTGTACTACAGTCCAATTTGTACTACGGTTTAATTATCTCATTTTTTTGAAAATTGTCAACAGGTTTAAAGGATTTTTCATAAAAGCTACATAAATACATATCAGAACATTTATTTTTTTGTTGATGTATTTTATAAAGACATTATAATAAAAGAACGAAAACCAGCGATTCTGCCGGAGGTAAAACAATGTTTATAAGAGAATACAAATCATCGGACTGTGAAGAGCTGGCGCAGCTTTTTTACAACACAGTTCACACGATAAATGCAAAAGACTATACTAAAGCTCAGCTTGATGTATGGGCGCCGAAAAAAATGGACTTGGAAAAGTGGAACCGTTCATTTGCAAATCACTACAGCATTGTAGCCATCGAAGATGAAATTATCGCAGGTTTTGGCGATATAGATATGACAGGCTACCTTGACCGCCTGTACGTTCATGCAGATTATCAAAAAAGAGGCATAGCCTCCTCACTTTGCAGCCAGCTTGAGAAAGCCGTCCAGGGGACAATCATTACCCATGCCTCGATTACCGCCCGGACCTTTTTCGAAAAACGAGGTTATACATGCGTTAAAAAACAGCAGGTGGAACGCCTGGGAGTTTTGCTCAATAATTTTGTTATGAGAAAATGATTGAAATCTTCCTTTATTGCAAAACTTTCGCCAAATCTCAACCGAATTTTTTCATAAAAAAGTATGCAAGAGGGAATCAGAGATTCCTTTGCACATATGTCGCACTCAAGGGGCAACGCTTCGCAAGGTACTTTCTTTGAAGTATACGGAAATCTCGTAAAACGATATTTCCTGTATTATAAAAAAATAACCACCTTTTGATGACACGTTTGCACCTAAATGTGCAAAATACGTATCAATCAAAAAGTGGTTATCTGAATACTCTCGATTAGTCCAAATTGTACTTGTTCTTGAACTTTTCAACTCGTCCGCCCCTGTGCGCGAACTTCTGCTGTCCTGTAAAGAATGGATGGCACGCTGAGCAAATGTCCGTTCTGATTTCTTCCTGTGTGGACTTTGTCATAAATGTGTTACCGCATGCGCAAGTTACTTTACATTCCTTGTATTCAGGATGGATTCCTTCCTTCATGCTATTCACCTCTTTCCTGCTCAGGTTTTCCACCTTTGCATAATTACTGCCAGATTAAGCAGCTTAATTACTATATCACAATGATTTGAAAAACACAAGACTTTTCGCCGTTTTTCTTGCTGGCTGTTATTTCCTGCAAAACAGCGTAAATACATTACTATTTATACTTTCTCTTGTACACAGATGCCGTTACAGTCCCTCCAAGAGAAATAAATACAAGAATCAGCAGCATCATTAAATCTGTATTATCATCTCCTGTTTTCGGTGAAGTTTTATTTGCCGAAGAATCTTTACTGTTCTCTTTATCATTTCTGCCGCTGTCTTGTGTTTTATCTTCGGAAATTCCCGGTTTTGAATCGTTGTTCTCATCTTTGCCTCCCTCGTCGGAAACGGTTGATGCTGACATGACTTTCATATCGCTTCTTCCTACAGGACTTACAGCGCAAAGTTTTACAATATACTGACAGTTTTCATCAAGACCGTCAATTGAAAGAGAAGTTGATGTTCCCTGACACTTAGCATCTTTTACAGTATTACCGTTTTTATCGTATACAACAGCCCTATATTCCGTCGGCAACGGTTTATTGTTTTCTTCTTCAGGTGAATCCCATAAAATTTTTATACTTGACTCATCGCTTTCAGCTTTAGCCTTTGGCATATCGGGTACTTGCAGAGACGCTTTGATTTCACCAAACATATCGTCCCTTGTAACGGATACCGTCATGGCGATTATCTTTTCTGCAGAAATATTTTTTATTGTTTTTCCTTCGGTACCATCACTCCAGATAAACTTATATCCATCCGATATCACGTTATTGCTTTCATCAAAAAGTTCAGCCGTCATAGTATAGCTTCCCTTTTCATCAGCATTTATGCTGATTATTACACTCCCTTTTATTTCCTCCATGCCTGTAATTTCAATGTATTTGTTTTTTAAGTTTTCGTATGCGGCCTCAAGATCCGAAAGAGCAGGTTCATCGCTGGAAATAATATTTAGAGCGGACCTCAGCGCCTTGCTGAAATCTTTCCACGAAGGCTCATTTCCAAACTTATCTTCCGAAAGTTTTTCAGCTTCTGAAATTAAATCATCTAAATCCAGCAATGCCTGAAATACATCATGTTCCCCGCCTATATCGTCTACAAGCTCGTGAAACTCGTAATCTTTATTGTATTCGGTAACAACTGCTTTGTGATTTATTCTAAGACCATTTTCCATCATCATTTCAAGAAATCTGTCAAGCAGGGATTCAGGAAGATTGCACATAAGCATAAACTCTTCATCGCTTCCGCTTCCCTCATAATCTTCTTTTGCCTGTTCATACCCCTCAAGACCTGCCAGATATCCAACCGTCTCATTTAAGTCCTTATCCGTAATTTCTTCTGCTGAAATGCCAAGGTCTTTAAGAATACTTCTCAATCTTTCTCCACGCGAGCTGTCCTCGCTCAAATTATAGAGAACAACTTTGTAATTTGGGATTTCTTCGTCAGCTCCGACAACGGGAACTGATGCGAATATATAATCCACTTCCTCACCATCCCATTCTGTATGAGGAAGCCTGAGTTTTATTATAAGACGATCTCCCGGATTAAGCTCTGCACCATCAATAACAGGAACCTTTATCTGTCCTTTAGTAATATCTCCTTTAGTGGAGTTTGCCTGAGCTACGCGTTTTGCAAAATTAGTATTCTCCCAAAGCTCTTTGTCTTCAAATTCCTGGTCGGTATATTGGGCAGAGAATTGATACACGGTTATGTCACAGTAAAATTCATCGCCCAAGCTCAAATATTCATCGGAATAATCAACTGTTACAGGTATGCTGTCAGCATCTTCCTTAACAGCAGAAACATCAAATGCCGCATATGGAGTGCCCCAATCAGGAGATGGCTCTACTGTCAATATTCCTGACTTCGCTTCCTGACCGTCCGCAGTAAGTATTATCTGGAGATTTGCTCCCACTTCCAGTTTATTTTGACCAAGGTATATCACCTTGTTTGTCTCATTTCTGTAAAGCGTGCCCTTTGATATTATCTGAGCTGTATCCTTATCAAGAGATTCGCCTTTAAACTGATAAAGCACATATGATACATTCTCTGCATCTTCATCAAACTTCATTGAAGCTTTCATCTGAGTATCTCCTGCCGTAATTGCCTTATCAAGTATTCTTACTTCCGGTTTTTGTTTTTCGGAAGCTGCCTGAATTACCTTTGGTTCAGATAACAAACGTGTTCCATCGGAAAGATCTAAAACGGCAACAAGTTTCTTTCCGGCTTCCAGCTTATCCTTGCCAAATGTAATTTTCCTGCTGTCTTCTCCCGGTGAAACTGCCTTTGAATAAATCTCTTCCGCTGTATCTTCCAGGAAAGTTTCTCCTTCATAAGTATATAATTTTAAATCCGCTGTAAAAGATGAATCAAAATCTGCAATTATCCATACGTCTTCCCGGTCCGCCTGTATTGTATCTGTCGCTATTTCAAGCTTTGATTCCTTGACAGCGCCTCCCTTTGCAGTTATATCCAAAGCGTTCCCATATTTATATAAAGTAAATTCACCGCTTATATCATCTTCTCCGTACAAATATAAATGAGGCTGAATTGTCTGTCCTTCCTTAAGTTTTGACGGGTCTATGTCAAATGTATATGCGCCTGCTCCTGTGAAACGCTGACTGCCAAGCTGTGTTCTGCTGTCCGCATCATCGTTTGTCGACGGCTTGCCTATCGTCAGAATCAAAAGCCCCCCCTTAAAGTCATCGCAGCCTTTGACATTTACGGTAATTGAAGATGTTTCCGTATCTACCTCGGTCTCCTGAATAGCCAGACTGTCTTCCTTTAACTGCGCAGAAACACTAAAAGGCTCGCTTTCAAAGGTTTTATTCCCGTTATCATATTTAAGTACAAGACATACTTTATCACCAGCCTTTAAAGCTCCGCTGCCTATATCAGTAAACGTTATCAGCCCCGGAGCCTGTCCGTATTTCACTGCTACAGCTTTTGTCATATCTGCGCTTCCGTCTGCGCCCGTTTTATATAATCCGGCAACATTTATATTCGAAATATTCGAGTCATTAGCAACAGCTCTGAAACTTACTTCTGAAGCATTTTCAGTAAGAATTCCCTCTAAAGTCACGGTAAAATCCTTTATCTGCTCTACTGTGACAGGTTCAGACTGAGCAACAGTTTCTCCCTGATTAAGTATAAATGCCACCAGTTTATCCTTTGCTTTAAAGGAATTTTCATTGGCGGTCAAAATGTTCTTGCCCTTTACTGCATTTACTACTCCAACCGGTGTTCCTTGGTCTGTTTCAAATTTTTCAGCGGAGTTTTCATAGCTCTTGACAAGAATTATTGAGTCCTGCGGAATATTGCCTCCCAAAGTTATCTCTATATTCTCTGCATTTTCATTAACAGGAGATGTTATAACTGCGCTTGGTTCTGTAGCCTCAGGTTTTGAAGCAACAAGTACAGAATCATCCGGTCTTGAAAACATCGCTTCATAATCGTTTCCCTTTGGCAGGAATATATCCTCGTTCTGAGCCCAGTAAACTACAGCGCGCACCCTGTAGCCTTCCTTAAGAGGCTCGCTCAGCTTCACTTCTTTTCCGCTGAAAGCTTCAGTGCAGCTTATATTTGAAGCAAGCGAAATCTGTTTGTCGCTTTCAAAATCAAACTCCTCTCCATCGGGGTATTGAGCAACAGCGCAGGTAATACTGGTCTTTTTCTCCTGAGCAGCTTTAAAAATCCTCTCATCTCCCGTCAAGCTTATATGCAAAGATGTGTCTCCATCTTTCAGCTCCGTTTCATCTATCGTAACATCAGGATACACATAATCTTCAAATCCTTCTCCGTTTTCATCTACCACTTCTATGCTCTGAGAATTCACGGGTTTATAGTTATCATCTCCAACAGGAACATTCAGGCTTGCGACTATTTTATATCCTTTCTTAAGAGGAAGTTTATCAGATGAAAAATTACATTCACCGCTGTAATTATCTGTAACTTCTCCCGACCATAACCTGATATTATAAGATGAATCAGGGTCAAAAGCAGTATTGCCTGCATATGCATATATGTTCATATAGCAGCTTTCCACAGAATCATCCAGTTTAACTTTTACATAGGCAAGATTATCATCTTCCTTAAAATTTTCCGTCTTAGCTTCGCCATTCTCCATGATTTGAACAGAACAGTTTTTCAGAATTTCCTCCTCGCTTTTGCTTACAGTTTCACCTTTATCAGAATCGCCGCCTGCGCTTTCTGATTTAGCGTCTTTTACAATAAATGTCTTAGAAACGTAATCCTGATTATCACCCAGGCTGCTGTCTCTTAACACGGCGACAATTTTTTTGCCGGCTGTTGGTTTGGCATTAAGAGTCAGATTATTATCTCCTGCCGTAAGACTTGATACAACAGAAAAATACAAACTCGTATATTCATTGAGTTTGTCACTGCTGTAAGATTCATTTTCATCCATTTGCACAATACGTAAAATCCCGCTTGACGGCAAACTTTCCAAGTTTACAGTTACAGATTGTGTATCCGTTGTAATTTCACTGTTTTTAACAGAAATCATTTCAGATGCCGAAACTCCAAAAGGTACACTCCATATGGAAAACAGCATAATTACTGTCAATAAAACACTTAACAATTTGTTCTTTTTCGTGTTATTCAAAAGCATCACTTCCTTTCTCTCTCTAAGCTGATATATTCAATTCCCCAGCCCGTAATAATATTGATTTTGGTCAGACCAACCTATATATTCTCTCACAAAGTTATACAAGACTAACTCCCGCACAATAATATAAGTTAGCTGTTGCTAACCAATATTATTTATATCATATATAAAGTTTTCGGTCAATAAAATCACACAAGCAATGCCTTTGTTGATAATAATTATCTATAATCGTATTCTTATTATTTAAAACAAAAAATCATACCGGCTCACTTTTCATCCGACGGCATCAGCTTACCGCCTCCGTTTAGCTCTACAGTCCTGCCGTCCAGCCAATCATTTGCCAGATTACCTTTATCATAATATATATTATACCCCTTTGAATCTATATTTCCGCAGGATTTATCCTCATTGCTTATAGACCCTGCATAACTGTCGCCTTTAAGCGTCCAATAGCTGTCTGCGCTCAGATAGATTTTGCTGTACTTCGCAGTACCTGCATTATTCAAAGTCCCGATAAATGAACTGTCCTCTGTAAGCACTACCTTTATTTTACTGTTCTTATCGCAGGTTATATCCCCTTCAAAATTCTGTCCGATTCCGTAAAGCAAAAGTTTCCCTCCCCGGTTACTTTCGTCGCTTTTTACTTCCGCCAATATATTGCTTTCGGAAATCACATTGCTGTTTATCATCTTTACGGATCCATCCGTTCCGGAAATTTTTATCAGTGAACTTCCGTTTCCCGATTTTAGAGAAGAGTTATCTACCATTAATTTTGATGTAACTGCTTTTTTATCATCATTCAGATATCCTGATATTTCAACAGCAGACTCATTAAAGCACACTATGCTGGTATTTTTCAGATTAACGACTCCTCCCCTGTCAATCACAACAGCCGGTCCGTTGTACGATGTTCCCGTAACATTTGTAAGAGACACATTGCCTGACGAAGCCACACACGAACTTTTGTCTCCTGATGTTTGCAGTGTGCTGTCGGAAAAATCAATCATGCTCAGGCTGTCCCCGGTTACAAGCGCCGAACTTCTGCTTCCCGAGGTCTCCAAATTCACCTGGCTGCCATATACAGCTCCGCCTGCAGCTGCATATATACCTGCCGAAGAACTTCCGTCGGTGTTTACGCCTACCCTGCTCATATCAATTCTGCCCCCGTCATTTAAAGCCAAAACAGCCGCTTTATTATCATCAGCTAAGCTGTATTCCTCATCGCAGACTTCTTTTTCTTCACCATCTGTGCTTATTAAGGAATCTATTGACGCTGAGCCGCTTTTTACAGCTGTTTCTTCCGATGTACTGTTCACACCGGTTACCGCCACAGCATCCTTTCCGTCAAGTAAAACAGCAACTATATCTCCCTTCTTAAAATCATCAAAAAACACATTTTCAGGCAGATTGTACGAAATCTCTTCGCCGCTTCCTCTGAATTTATCTCCGTATTTATATTTTCCGCTTTCTACCGTAATGGTATTCTCATCGGTTTTTACTACCTGACCATAGGCTATATTGCTTTCTGATTTCGCCTCGCTTCTGCTGCAAGATGTCAATGAAAAAACAAGCAACCATGACAGACAGCCTATCATTATAAACCTCTTCATAGCTAAAAGCTCTCCTTTTTACTACTATGAAATTAATATACATTTGGCATGTGTCATTTTTATGTACGTTATATGCTCTTTTCGTGCAAAACAGCTGTCAATCCGTATATTGAATGTTTTTCACAAAAAAAATGACGAAATAATAATTCCTCTATCACATACATCCGCCCGCATACACAGATCTCAGGGCTTATCATGATAAAGTTTTTCCATACTCCGCCATATCATTCTTTGCAGTATTTCACTGATGGCAGCGTGAACAACCTCTGCCATACATAATTTTTACCAGCAATGATCTGCTACTTTTCAGGAATCTCTATCTTATCTAAAATTCCTGAAAGTTTCGCCAAAGTTATGCCGTAATTTGTTATTGCAACTCCGGCAGCTTCTGCCTGTGCAATTCTGCTTAACACATGTTTTCTATTAAACATACATGCCCCGCAGTGTATTATCAAGTCAAAATCCTCAAGCTGCTTCTTTCCGGGGAAATCGTTTCCGCATACATTGCGGATTTCTATTTTTTCTCCGAATTTTTTTCTCAGCAATGCAGGGATTTTAACCCTGCCGATATCTTCATCCAAAGGCACATGCGTACACGCTTCTGCTATCAAAACCTTTGAGTTTTCAGTCATATTGTCTAATACCGATACCCCTTTTACAAACTTTTCTATATCACCTTTATATGCTGCGAACAATACTGAAAAAGATGTCAGCGCGCTTTGCTCAGGTTTTCTGTCATATACGTATTTGAAGCACTGCGAATCTGTTATTATCAAATCCGGACTGCGGCTCAAAACACCTAAAGCTCTTTCAAAACCATCAGCCGTTGTTGTAACAGCAGTGCATCTGCTATCGAGGAGTTCTCTTAATGTCTGCACCTGCGGCAGTATGAGTCTTCCCTTTGGCGCCTGTATGTCCTGAGGCATCACAAGAAGCGCCAGTCCTCCCTCATCTATAAGTCCTGCCAAAATCCTTTCCCGAAGAAAATCCTCAGGCACTGCTTTTTCCAAAGCGCTGCGCAGACTGTCAATTCCTGTACCTTCCTTTGCGCTCACCTTAACCACAGGATACTCCCCAAGTTTTTCCCTCAGAAGCTTTTCCACATCTTCATATCTTATTTTTCCCTTTATATTTTCCCACTTGTTTATAGCTATGATAACAGGAATATCTCTTTTTTTAATCTCCTCCAGCCACGTCTTTTCCATTGAAAAATCCGCGTTTTCAAGGGTTGCATCGTCTATTGCCATTATAATTATATCTGTCTTTGATAAAGTTTCCTTTGTTTTTTCCACTCTGAGTCTGCCCAGCTTTCCCTCATCGTCAAAACCGGCTGTATCTATAAACACAACAGGTCCCACGGGATGAAGCTCCATAGATTTCATCACCGGGTCTGCTGTAGTGCCGGGAGTATTGGAAACCAGCGCAATGTCCTGTCCTGTAAGGGCGTTTATCAGAGAAGATTTTCCGCTGTTTCGCTTACCGTATATACCTATATGAAGCCGGTTTGCTCTCGGCGTATCGTTAAGTCCCATAAGATTCCTCCTACAATCTGAAATCTCTCATTCCGCTGTCCAGCTCCGCAAGATGCTTTTTAACTATATCTTTAACTTTAGGATTCGGAATTTTTTCCAGTCTCTTCTCTATAAGCGCAAGCCCTTTCTCTTTCGTTTCCTCTGACGCATAATCTTCAAGATATTCTTTAAGAGTCATCAGCGCATTGGGCTGACAAATATTTGCTATCTGCCCCGTCTTTACCAAACTCATAAATCTGTCTCCTGTTCTGCCCTCTCTGTAGCAGGCAGTGCAAAAGCTCGGCATATATCCCAAATCTATGAGCCAGTCTACCACTTCGTTCAGGGTTCTTCTGTCATTTACATCAAACTGAGCTGAATTATCTTCTTCTGTCTCTTCTTCTGCATATCCCCCCACGCTGGTACGGCTGCCTCCCGAAATCTGAGAAACTCCTATTTTTACCGCTTCGCCTCTCATGGCTTTCGTTTCTCTTGTAGACATTATAATCCCCGTGTAAGGAACGGCAATCCTCAGTATGGCTATTATTCTTTTGAAAACATCATCGGGAACGCCATTGTCAAAAGCGTCCGGGTCTATATCATCGGCAGGTCTTACTCTTGGAACGCTTATGGTATGCGGTCCGCAGCCAAAAGTATCTTCCAGGTGTTTTGCGTGCATCAGTATTCCCACAAAATCGTATTTATAAAGATTAAGTCCGAAAAGCACCCCGCAGCCCACGTCGTCTATTCCTGCCTCCATAGCTCTGTCCATAGCCTCTGTGTGGTAAGCGTAATCGCTTTTAGGTCCCGTAGGATGAAGTTCTTCATAGGCATCTTTGTTATACGTTTCCTGAAAGAGAATGTAGGTCCCGATTCCCGCATCCCTCAGCTTTTTATAGTTTTCCACGGTTGTGGCTGCAATATTTACATTGACTCTTCTTATCGCGCCGTTTTTATGCTTAATGCTGTATATGGTCTTTATGCTTTCCAAAATATACTCTATAGGATTCATGGACGGATGTTCGCCTGCTTCAATGGCAAGTCTCTTATGTCCCATATCCTGCAGTGCCGTAACCTCCTGCCTTATCTGCTCCTGCGTAAGTTTCTTTCTGCTTATGTGCTTGTTCTGACCGTGATAAGGACAGTATTTGCACCCGTTGATACAGTAATTGGAAAGATAAAGAGGCGCAAACATAACTATTCTGTTGCCGTAAAATTTTTCTTTTATTTCTTCTGCCAGGGCAAAGATTTCTTCGTGAATGCTTTTGTCTTCACATTCAAGCAGCAGCGCCGCTTCCTTGTATGTAAGACCTTTGCAGTCTTTGGCTCTCTTAAGAATCTTTCTCATGGTCTCAATATCATCTTTGTTCTCTTCTGCGAATTTCAAAGCAGCCTCTATTTCCTCGTGACAGATAAATTCCTCTGCTTTTCTCGACTTGCTGTTATATACAGTCATAACCTTACCTCCCGGCAGCAGAATATCGCCGCCTTTTTTTACAAAACCTTTTACAATAATAAAAATCCTCTGCCGGCAATGGTCCGGCAGAGGTACAAAAATTTCATCTCTATAAACCATCGCCTTTCATCTCGGAATTCCCTCGACGTCAGTACGACATTATTAATAAACTATCTTAATTGACATTTTACCACACGGTCTTTGCCCGGTAAATCCCTAATTACCTCAGCAGAAGTGTAAACTTCCCTGTCCTTTAACATCTTTCTTAAATCTTCCCCCTGGTCATGGCCTATTTCCATAAGCAGAAAACCTCCCGGCTTTAAATGCTGCGAAGCCTTTTCTGCTATTATCCTGTAAAAGTTAAGCCCGTCCTTTCCGCCGTCAAGAGCGGCGAGAGGTTCATGGTCCTTTACTTCCTCCTGCAAAATGGAAATCATCTTTGTTTTTATATAAGGAGGATTGGTTACAATCATATCAAATTTTTTGCCTTTATGAGGTTCAAACATATCTCCTTGCAAAAACTTTATTTTTGCTCTCATATTTTTAGCATTTTCCTCTGCTATATCAAGAGCGTCCCTGCTTATGTCAGAAGCTATGACTTTTATGTTGGAACATATTTTAACAAGAGAAATACCCACAGCTCCGCTTCCGCAGCATAAATCAAGCACATCCCATTCTTTATTGCCCTTAAGCCTTTCCATAAAGGATAGTTTTTCTTTAGGCGTATCCTGTATTATCTTAGCTGCCTCCGTAACAAGCGTTTCCGTATCCTGTCTGGGTATCAGCACCTTTGGGCTTACTTTAAATGTATGTCCCATAAATTCCTGAACTCCCGTTATATGTTGAAGAGGTATACGTTCGGCTCTCTTTTTTATGAGTTCCATATACTTTTCTTCTGTATCTTTATCCACTTCCTCTTCTGCTTTCAGAAAAAGCTGCACTTTATCTATTCCCGTAAGAAAGCAGAACAGCTCCTGCGCATCGATTTTGGCATCCATGCAGTAAGCTTTCGCAAGCCTGTATTCTCCTTCCTTAACAAGTATCCTTGTCTTCATATTAACTGCTCCAATCTATATAAATCTTCGCTTCTTAAGCGGTTTGCAGCATAACGGCAAACTGCCCCTTTCATCTTCTATTTCCTGCGTCAGGATATTTTCTTCTTCGATAACTTCTCTGCACAAAAGTTTGTCTTTGTTATTTTCAGAGGTTTTTCCTATATCTTTTTTCTTTATTATTCTGCTTCCCGCAGGCCTGTCGTCACATACAGCTTCTATTGCCGCTATAGCCACTTCAAGCTGACTTTTATCCGGCTCCCTTGTAGTTATCTTCTGAAGATAAAGTCCCGGCAAGCTTAAAATTTTTACTATTATGTTATCGCTTCTTCCAGCCCATTTCAAAAGTTCATATGAAAGCCCTGCTATAACAGGCAGCAGCAAAAGCCTTGATACTATTCTCAAGAATAAATTCGGCCACCCCAGAAGAAAATGCAGGGCAAAGGCAATGATAAAAACGAACATAAGAAAGCTCGTACCGCATCTTGGGTGCAGCGTCGGAAACTGTTTACAGTTTTCCGGCGTCAGGTCAAGCCCGTTCTCAAAGCAGTGTATAGTCTTGTGTTCCGCTCCGTGAAACTGAAAAACACGTTTTATTTCACCCATAAAAGAAATCGCCCATACGTAAGCTACAAACAGCAGAATACGAAAAGCGCCCTCCGCAAAATTAAGCCAGAATATGCTGTCGGTAAAAAGTTTGAGCAGGTTTACCACTCCCGTAGGCAGGATTATAAAAATTCCCACTGTGAACAGCAGCGCAATTATAACAGAGGTATACACCATCAGATTCCACGCTGTCTTGCTTCCGAATTTTCCATTCAGCCATTTTTCGAAACGCGTTTCCTCGTATTCCTCTCCGTCTCCGTACTCTTCAAGAATTTCTGCCGAGTCCATAAGAGTCTTCGTTCCTGTAACCATGGAGTCGATAAAAGCCGCTACACCTCTTATAATGGGAAGTTTCATCCACTTTCCCGGCTTTTTGGTTTTCACTGTATTTACTTTTATATCGCCATTTGGAGGTTTCACGGCAAGCGCCGTTTTTTCTTCCCCTTTCATCATTATTCCTTCCATGACTGCCTGACCTCCCATCTTGGTTGGGCAGGCGTCTTTAAGGAAAATTTTGCTCAAATCCATGCTGAAGTTATCCTTCTAATTTTATCTTCTTTATTATTTCCATAAACGTTTTATTATCCCTTGTGTGCGCCAGATTATCCAATATGGTTTCCGTAACTTCCTGTGTATCCCTGCTTCCAAGAGCCCGTCTCATATACCATATTGCCTCCAGTTCTTCCTGACTCATCAGCAAATCTTCTCTTCTGGTGCCTGACTTGTTCAGATTTATTGCAGGGAAAATTCTCTTTTCCGAAAGTTTTCTGTCCAAATGGAGCTCCATATTTCCTGTACCTTTGAATTCTTCAAAGATAAGGTCATCCATGCGGCTTCCCGTTTCCACCAGCGCCGTTGCCAGTATTGTTATACTTCCGCCTTCTTCCAGCTTTCTTGCCGCTCCGAAAAATTTCTTTGGTTTATGCAAAGCTCCCGGGTCAAATCCTCCCGAAAGGGTTTTCCCCGATGCGGGAACCACCAGATTATACGCCCTTGCAAGCCTGGTTATACTATCCAAAAGAACTACCACATCTTTTCCATGCTCTGCAAGTCTCTGAGCTCTTGCAAGCACCATTTCCGCCACCTTTACATGATGCTGGGGCATCTCGTCAAAGGTCGAATATATTACTTCGCCTCCCTTAAGGCTTCTTTTCATATCCGTAACTTCTTCCGGTCTCTCATCGACCAGCAGAACTATCATTTCAACATCCGGGTAATGCTTTTCTATGCTGTTTGCTATTTTCTTAAGCAAAACGGTTTTTCCGGCTTTAGGCGGCGCCACCACAAGTCCTCTCTGACCTTTTCCTATCGGCGCTACCAAATCTATAAGTCTGAGGGAGAGGTCTCTTCCATCCTCCATTACAAACTTTTCCTTTGGAAAAATCGGAGTCAGCGAGTCAAAATCAGGACGTTTCATTGCTACCCCCGGTTCATCACCGTTTACCGTAACCACGTATAAAAGCGCTCCGAATTTATTCCCGTCATTGGGATGTCTGCATATACCCTTTATCTTATCACCTGTTTTAAGATTGAATCTTCTTATCTGAGCCGGAGCCACGTATATGTCCTTTTCACTTGTCAGGAAATTGTTAAAACGAAGAAATCCAAATCCGTCATCGGAAAGCTCAAGAATTCCTTCCACCTCAAATCTGTCATCTTTTGCGGAAACTGCTTTTCCTTTATTTTTTCCGTTTCTTTCGGCGGGCTTATCTTCTTCCGTTTTTTCAGATGTCTGTTCTGCATGTTTATCTGTCTGTTCTGCCTGAGCCTCTTCCTTTTCCTTTTCAGGTTCTTTTGCAGCTTTGACTTTACGGTCTTTTTTAGCTGAAATGTTTTCTTCCGCCTTTGCGCTATCTTCGTTATCTTCTTTGTCTTCGGTTTCTGCGAATTCTGCAAGATTTTTTTCTTCGGCGTCTTCATTTGCTGATCCTTTTTTCGTCTTACTTTGCTTTACATCGCTATCCCCCTCATCATCTTTCATAAGAGCGGCAACGAGATCAGCCTTTTTCATTTTATCACAATTTTCCAGTCCGAAAGTTTTGGCTATTTCTCTAAGCTCTGCCACTTTCTTGGACTTAAGCGTTTTTTCGTCAAGAGTCTTCCACATATACTGTGAATCCTTTCTAAATTCAAAATAAGATAATTAAATCCGGGAATCAATAGAATACTATATTTTCAGACAGGAGGAATCACTTCATTCCGATTCCTTCCCCAGGGAACTCTAATACCTAATTCCTCTTTATAATATACACCTAAAAAGAAAACTATACAACATGATTAGAAAATTATTCATTTTAATATTGCGCAGGACAGAATCGAAGATTTATTTTCACTCATTCCGCCCGCAGGGGGAGGATGTGAAACTTCGCAAGGTACTTTTGTTGATATTCCGTAAGTATCGATAAATCGATATTTTCTAAACAATAAAAAGAGGACACCTGTTTACAGTGTCCTCCGCATCTTAAATTTCAAAAAGGGTAAATATATCTATCCTTTTATTTTTAGTTCTGTTTTCTTTTTCTTAATACTACAGCAATGCCTCCAATAGATACAATCATCAGTATCGCAAGAGCAGGAATATTGCTCTCATCTGAAGTCTTTACTGCATCTGAATTTTTTAAAGCGTTCTGCTGCTTTTCTGCATCAAGTTTAGCTAGTCTTTCAGCTTCTTCATCACTTATAAGGACAACCTGAACTTTATGATTTTCCGCAAGGTCTTTGAAAGATATCTCACCATTTTTGATTAAATCGTTTCTAACTTTGCCGTCAACTATAACACTCTGAACCTGATATCCTTTTTCTGCCGTCCACTTTACTGTATGATTGTCTCCTTTCGGAATTGTCGTTGTTGCAGTAATAGTTCCCTTTCCACCTATTATAGATGTTTCAACTTTCACACCTGCGATAGGGTCATATCCTGTATTCTTATCACTTTCTTTTGCGAAAATAACTTTCACATTATGACTGCCTGCAATATCCTCAAATGTGATTTTATTTTCGGGCAGCTTCACAGGCACACCATCAACTTCAACACCATATACATAGTATCCCTCAGCAGGCTTCCAAACAACTGTATGGTCATCTCCCTTTCCAACTACTGTGGTTGGTGTTATCTCACCCTTTCCAACTGTCTCTGTTGAAATCACGGTATTATCATTATCCGGTTTAAGATTTCCATTGCCTCCTCCAGGATTAACAGTTCCTCCCCCGGTTACACCGTTTCCTCCGGGGTTAGTAATTCCTCCGCCATTTCCGTTATTTTCACTTCCATCTTTAGCAATATATACATATACGGAATGATTTTTATTTATATCTGTAAAGTCTTTGCTTCCGGAAGATGATGTTAAATCTGTTCTGTAAACTCCATCAAGCATTACGCCTACAACATGATATCCCTTTTCAACACTCCACTCAACCGGATAATTACTTCCTTTATCCAGTCCCGAAGCACTTGAAGTAATCTTCCCCGGTCCGCCTATAATACCGGTATTAACGCTGTACTTTTCTCCTTTATTATCATCTGTTCCATTTGAACCCTTTTTAGCAAATACAACTTTTACATGATGACTTGCATTTATCTTCTCAAAGTTTATTTCATCAGCAGGTAAGTTCACTTCCTTTCCGTCAATATAAACGGTTTGAACAAAATAGCCCTCTGCAGGTTCCCATTCTACTTTATGCTCACTTCCCTTTGCAACGTTTACAGTAGGCGTAATTGTTCCCGGTCCGACAATCTCGGTACTTATCGTATATATACTGTTCTTATCATCTGTATTATCACCGGAACCTCCGGAAGAACTTCCGCTGCTGCTCTTTTCGGCCAAATATACATATACTGAATGGTCTGTTTTAATTTTCTTAAATTCGCAGATGGAATCTTTATAATCCGAAGCAGGCATCATTTTGCCGTCAACTAATACACCTGTAACCGTATAGCCCTCTGCAACTTCCCATTCCACCTCATAATCGCTGCCGCCTTCAACATCCAGCATTGTAGGCGTTATCGTACCTTTTCCACCTATAATGCCTGTAATAATATCATAAGTATTATGAGCACTTCCGCTATCGCCATTACCGCCTGAACCGCCCTCAGTTCCTGAACCCGAAGACTTGCTTTTAAGTGTAACAATTACCTCACAATCATCTGAAATATTGGAAAGCGTTACATTTTCTGTATCCTCAGACAGGAATTTAGATGTTTTTCCTTTAATTACTTCAATGGATTCAATTTCATACGAAGAACCTATAACAGTCCATTCAACTTTATAATTTTCCCCTTTTTTGACTGTGGCTGACGGTGAAATTTCACCCGGGCCACCCTTAATAACAGTCTTTACGTAATATGTCTCTGTTGTACCTTCATTATTGTTTTCTTCATCGCCGCCATCAGGCTTTTCTTCTCCCTCTCCTGGGTTCTGATTATCCCCTTTATAATCAGGGTCTTTAACAAAGATAACTTTTACATTGTGATCCTTTGTAATATTGGTAAAATCCGCCGTTCTTGTTCCTTCCGGCTGCTTTGCTCCATCTATATAAATATCACCAACCATCCAGCCAGTAGCTGGCACCCACTTAACTTCATAGGAATCTCCCTTTTTAACTGCTTTTCCAGGGTCTACACTGCCTTCACCCTGTTTTTCCGTTGAAATAAAGTAGTGGCTATCTGCCGTACTTCCTCCACTGTTTACCTTACTAAAATCGACTTCAACTTTATGATTCGAGCTTACTGACTTGAATGTCTTGCTTCCGCCGTTTGGATTTACATTGCTCTGAATTACTCCATCTATGAGGACTCTTGTAACCTTATATCCGCTTGCAGCCGACCATTCAACAGTTTTATCCTCTCCCCTCTTGACAGTCGAAGCTCCTGTTATTGTACAGTCTTTATTACCGCCTTTTTTAATTGTATCAATAGTGAAATAATCATTAACAGAGGCTCCTCCGTTACCGCCGGAAGAACTTATCGAGCCAAACTCAACAAAAACATCATGGTTTTCCGCAATATCAGGGAATGCAATCTGGCCTGCATGCAAAAGCTCATCTCTTACAATGCCATCAACGACAACAGTTTTAACTTCATATCCTTTTTCGGCTTCCCATGTAATTACAGGAGTTGAACCTTCTTCGTATGAGTTTGTCGGTGTTATTTTGCCATTTCCTGATTTATCTGTAGTTACAGTATGCTTGTCCGTTACTTTAAATACAGTTTCAGTATCATATGTAATATCATAATTTGGATTTGCATTTAATATTTCTGTTATTGTCAGTTTATAATTTCCGCCTGTTTTAACGCTTTCTCCGGGATTCAGCGTTTCGTCTCCGTTTGTACAGCTGAATTTAGGACTTCCAAGGTCAGCGAGAGTATCTCCCTTTCCAAGAGTACCTTTAACCAAAGCTATTCCAAAGTCAGGAACTTTCTCATCTTTATCCATTGAATCCGGAGTTGCTTTTATGCTTACAGGTCTTTTAGTAATAATACCATTTTTCCCTGCTGTATACGGCGCAACCGTATAGTTTGATGAATTTTCTCCGCTGATTTCAAACTTAGTTATCTCATAAGCTTTATTATCTCCTGCATTTTTATCATCATATGTACCTGCGGTAGCTTTAATAGTCAGGCCGGCAGTCCTTGTACCTGCAGGAATTAATTCTCCGTCATCAGGAATTATTCCATCTACTGATTTAACCTTTACGTTATCCAAGCTTTCTTTGGATATAGCTTTAGTTCCATCATAAACTTTCTGAGGTGCGGCAGTTATATCAATTCCTGTTACTGTTAATTCTTTTTTAGCTATATTTACAGCGACTTCTTTAATTTTCGTGAGTTTTGTATCATTGTCCGTACATTTAACCTGAACTTTTATAACTCCGTTTGTAGCTGTTTTAGGCGTACCGGAAAAAACACCATCTTCAGATAACGTCAGTCCCTCCGGCAGATTATTGCTTACAACTTCAAACTTTACATTCATACCACTGGCTGCATCTGGATTAACTGCCGTCAGTTTCACATTATTTATCGGACTTCCATAAGTGCCGGTAACATCAGGAGTATTGAAATCCAGACTTGAATCCCATATAGCATACAATTTTAAATCTGATTTTATAGGGGCTGCGCTATTGTATAAATTCGCTGTTTTTGAATCAGGACCATCATACCAACCCATAAACTTAAAGTTTTTTTTCGCAGCATCAGGCATGTCTATCATGCCTCCATAACGAACCTGTTTAGTTCCCGAAGGATTTACTGTGCCGCCCTGACCGTCAAAACTTACCGTCATGATTTTCCTGTCATAGTACCGTTTCAGACGTTTATCAGCATGACCCGAAGCCGGTAAATCAGCTTCTATTTCTCTAAGTGACGTGGTTGTGTTCTCCGTGAAGCCTTCAAAATCTTTTTCAGGCGCTGTTACATGAGCGCCCTTTTCTGCATTAAACACTTTACTCTCAACAAGCTTGTAATTATTGTCTTTTATATTCTGCTGATAGTATTCAACAGTATAATATGTTTTATCTTTTACCCAATATGCTGTTAAGGTTACATTTTTATCGGGCATTTTAAATTCCGTTCCGGCAGGATATACATTACCCTCTTTATCCTGCCAGCCTGCAAATGTATAGCCAGGTTTTGTGAAAGTGTTCTTAGGAAGAGTTACATTGCTCTGCTCATAGGCCTTTATACTTGCCGGACCTTCTCCTTGTGCACCTTCTCCACCGTCAAAACTTACATAATATCTATTAGCTTCATGTATATTATCCCCGTTTTCTTCCACAACTATTCTGACGGTTTTAATGTCGGACATGGCACCTGCATCATTCATTACCCATACCGAAACAGTATGAACCTCTCCTGCCTGCCATGAAGATGGTTTTGGAATAGAAGAATTTAAAGTTTGAACTTCTCCTGTAGCTTTAAGACTCGCCAGTTCCGCAACAGCAGTTTCATTTTCGGTATCCATATCAAAAACATAGTATATGCCGTCGGTCATACCTTTTTCATCTTTAAACTTAGCGGTAACATCTACCTTGTCTTTGTTGCAGACAGCCGAAATATCCTGCATTAACTGAGGTGGTTTAGCGCTTTGGCCTATTCCAAGCAATACAGAATATGTCTGCGTTGCGCCGTTTCTTATGCTTCTGTTTTTCCAAGACCATGAAATTCCCGAATCCGTATCGGTAAGCTGATTTAAACTTGTATTTCCAAACAGCTGTCCCTGCCATCCTGTTCCTGAGCCGCTTACGCCTGTTCCCGTATTGTAATGTCCGAACCAAAGAGTATCTACCGGTGTAACTCCGTAAGCCCCCTTTGTAATGAGGTTAAACTGCCTGTCAGTAGATGCGGTGCCTTCTGCCATCCGCAATCCCGTTTCTGTCCTGTATATAGGAGCCTTATCGTTTGTATTAATCTGAACATCCGTACCTGCACCAAGAGAAACAACCTGGTTCGAACCAGTATTATTTGTCAAAGTATAGGATATTTTAATATACCGGTTCTGATTGACAAACGATAAGTTCTGAGTCACGCTAAAGCCTGTTTTCCCTACATTTGAAAGCGGCTTGCCATTGCCTATATTAATTAATTGTGTAGCTCCGCTATTGCTGGTATCTGAGCTGTTTCCAAACCTTAAAAACGCATGATACCCCCTGTCATTATATGTTGTTTTAAAATTCCCAGGCATCCCCTGCACATTAAAAGTATAATCACTGCCATTTGTAATATACTTTATCTCATTTGTCTGTTCTGTATCAGCTGCAAAAACTTTTGAATGCGGTGCAATACCAAAAACAAAGATAACAGCCAATACAAAACCGGCAATTTTACCTAAAATATTCTTCTTTCTCAAAATAAAATTACTCACCTTTCTCTCTCATTTTCTAAAATTATTATTCGTATTATTCGATTAAACACTACGTCGTTGACCTTTGGAAAATAAATCAGACATTATTTTCCGGCGCATATATAATGAAGACCAAAAGATATTTGTTTTTTTTCTTGATATTATCGATGATTTTGTCAAAAATTGCTTAAAAATTGCTTTGGAAAATAATGTCTACCTTTTTTTCATTTTTAAAGAAAAAACTGTGTAATCTTATTTCATCACTTCCTTATAACGTCTCTGCCGGTTATAATTTTCCTTAACAGGCAGATTATATGAAGTCTTCTATTTTTCGGCTATATCGATTATGCGCTGCGCCCAGTCACGATAAAACGATTCCTCGTGTGATACGAGCAAAACCGTACCGTCAAATTCAGCTAGAGCGCTTTTCAACGCTTCTTTTGCCTGCATATCCAAATGATTAGTCGGCTCATCCATAATCAGAAAATTACATGAAGATAAAGTCATCAGGCATATCTTAACTTTTGCCTGTTCCCCTCCGCTCAATGTTCCGACAGACTGCGTTGCTTTCTTGCCTGAAATCCCGCATCGAGCTAAATGTTTACGAATTTCTTTTTCAGATAACTTTGCAAAAGCGTCTGAAATAATCTGAATGGGATTTCTCTTCACATCCTGCCATACTAAATCCTGCTCAAAATAGCCTAAAGTTACTTGTCTGGAAAACTCATACTTTCCCTGCATTGCCGGTATTTGTCCGATTAGCGTCTTAAGCAGCGTTGACTTTCCGATCCCGTTGAATCCTGTAATAACTGCCTTTTGCCCTCCGGCAATGCTAAAATTAAGATTTTGCAAAATCGGATAATGGTATCCAACGGATAGATGTTTTACTGATAAATGCTGTACATTCGTCAGCGGCAGCGAGGGAAAACGAAAAAATGGCTTGATTTCAATTTGTTTCTGTTCTTCCATTTTCTCCATTCTGTCAAGCTGTTTCTGCCGGCCTCTCGCCATTTTAGACTTTCTTCCCGCGATATTCTTACGGATAAATTCTTCGGTTCTTTTGATTTCTCTTTGCTGGGCTGTATACTGCCGTATATAGTTTTCACGCAAAAGAATTTTTTTCTTTAGAAATTCACTGTAAGTTCCATAATATTTCGTTATTGAATTGTTATCTATATCGCATATATGATTTGAAATTCTGTCCAAAAATTTATAATCATGGGATACTACCATAAATGCGTTTTCCAAAGATGATAAATATTCAGCAAGCCATGCCACATGATCTTTATCTAAGAAATTCGTTGGTTCATCCAGCAATAACACATCAGGTTTTTCAAGAAGAAGTTTAGCTAAAATAACCTTTGCCCTCTGCCCGCCGCTCATCTGTTTCATAGGGCGCTCAAGACCGATGGACAACAATCCTAATCCGCAGCTCACCTGTTCAATAGCAGTCTCGACGGAATAGAAATCATGTTGTTCAAGCAGCTCCTGACATTGCGCCGCAGCATTTAAAGCCTTTACATCTCCCAAAGCAGCCTTTTCATAAAATCCTATCATTTTCCTTTCAATCTGATACAGATTATTAAAAGCGGATCTCAAGAACTCCCGCATATTTACACTGCCGTCAGCATCTGCATATTGGTCTAAATAACCGATATTTATATTTGACTGCCATATAATCCTTCCGCTGTCCGGTATAATTTGCCCCGTGCAAATTTTTATCAGCGTAGATTTGCCTGCTCCATTCTGCCCGACAATTCCAACGTGTTCACCTTTATTTAAATTAAATGACGCTTTTTTATAAAGCGCGGATTCTCCAAATGAGTGTGTTAAATTTTCAATTTTCAATAAGCTCATAGTTTCTAAGTCCTTTCTCAATTATCGTTTCCTAACAAAAAAAGGCAGAAGACGAATACATATAAAATGTATCTGCCTTCTGCCTTTGAACGTAAAAATCCAAACCTTAAACTCACTGGCACAGCCAAGGGTTCGTTGTTCTTTACTATGTCCGGACCCCGGCTAAAGCCATTTCAAAACAAAAGGCTACGGACAAAACATTGTCCATAGCCTTTTACACATTCTTTTATTCACGGAAAATAACAGCGACAACAAATACCCCGCAGGCATAGCTATCCCTGTACTTTCCGATGAAATCCCATGCGTTATTTATACGCTATACTCTGCACAATGTTTCATCGGCATGAATTGTACAGAGCTAAGTTTCTCTTTAAGCTGACTGATTAAATAAAATTTCATGATATTTCTCCTCTAAAACTGAACCTTACGTCTAAGACAATACTACATAAAATCGCAGCTGTCAACTTTTTAAAAAATCAAGACGCAATAAAGAGTTTCCAAGTTTTTCAGGCAAAGCTTTATTTACTGTAATTAAAAAATCCTTCCCCTGTTTTTCTTCCCAGCTTCTTGTCCCTTACCATCTTGCGCAGGAATACATGAGGTCTGTATTTATCCTCCCCGTATTCTCTGTGCAGAGTTTCCATTATAGCCAGGCACACATCAAGTCCTATCAAATCTCCCAGTGCCAAAGGTCCCATAGGGAAATTTGCGCCTAGCTGCATAGCTTTATCTATATCTTCGGCAGATGCAACTCCATCAGCCAAAATGCCTACAGCCTCGTTTATCATAGGAATGAGTATCCTGTTCACAACGAATCCCGGAGCTTCCTCAACCTTTACAGGACTTTTGCCCAAAGCTTCTGCAAGTTCCATTATGGAGCTTCTCGTTTCCTCCGATGTGGACAATCCGTTTATTACTTCAACCAGTTTCATTGCAGGAACAGGGTTAAAGAAATGCATTCCTATGACTTTTTCAGGTCTTTCTGTAACCGCCGCAATCTCCGTTATGGAAAGAGCTGAAGTATTGGTCGCCAGTATTGTTTTATCTTCGCAGTTTTTATCAAGCTGTCTGAACATTTCTTTCTTGGCTTCCACATTTTCCGTTGCCGCTTCAATAACTATATCCGCACTCATAAGAGCGCTCATATCGGTATATCCTTTTATTCTTCCGCTTATTTTAATCTTTTCATCTTCTGTAATCTTTCCTTTGCCGACCATTTTTTCTAAATTCTTTATAATCGAGGAAGCGGCTTTATCTATCAGAGTCTTCTCTCTTTCTATAAAAACAACTTCAAACCCGTTTTGCGCCAGAACCTGAATGATTCCGCATCCCATAGTTCCCGCTCCGAGCACGCCTATAAGTTTCATATTAAACTCTCCTTATCACAGTAATCTACATATATTCTATATATTAAAGTATTCTAATTCAAGTATAAAGAAAAAGATATTCAACTAACCCCGCGGCAGACCGGCAATACAAGTTATTTCGCAAAATAAATAACCGCCCCTTTGATATCATAAGCAAAAACAGTTTCCCGCTCGAATATCAGCTGCCGGGGCGGCTTTAATTTAACAGAAATATGAAATTTCCCACAGGCGCTTTGTGAGACAAAATATAAATCATCCAAAACACCCTGCTATAAGGCTTTTTTAGATAAAATATCACTTACATTGCCTGTGAAAAAATCATCAACGACCAAAATTAACATATAAAAGCGTATTTTGGATAAAAAATACGCATTATTCAACAATTATTCCCACTTTTACGGCCAAAGACAGCTCTAAAATTATGATTTTGGATAATCCTGCTTTCTCGAATCTTAGAAACAAGCAATTTTTATCCAAAACATATATCAAAACCATACTTTTGGATATTTTATATTATGAAAGCTAAAACTTACAGCCTATATCCCATCATTGCAAACCTTAACCTTAATCCTTATCTTTGTCCGTTATGCTTTCGACATAAAGCCTTGCCATTTGTTCCATAACGCCAAGCTGTTTTACGGAACATACGCTTAGAGAACCCATAATATTTTCACTCAGCATCTTTTTCTTTTCCTCGGAAAATTCCGTTTCGTCGTTTCCCTCAAGCAAAAAATCCGCGCTTACTCCAAGAACCTGCTTTAAGCCGTACAAAGTTTTAACGGAAATTCCTTTATCCCCGTATTCAACATCAGATATAAATTTAGCCGATAAATCCAGTCGGTCTGCCAGCTCTTCCCTCGACATGTTCAGCAGATTTCTCCTGGATTTTATCCTCTCGCCTATTTTTATTCTATCAAGCTCCTTGAGATTCATCAGGATGTGTTCTCCTCTGTAAGTTGCAATAATTACTTCTTACAGTTTAACCTCTTTTCTTTTTTTCATTCACAACCATTCAGGAGAAATATTTATATCTTTAAAGGGGAATTTTCCAAATTATAACTTAAAAGTAAGATATTATGCCAAATTTAGATAAAAATGAAATTTATAAGATTTATAAAACCTGGTATGGTGGCAATAGAAACCACCGTGCTTAAAAACAGTATTTTGCTCGCAATCCCCGCTTCGAGCCCCTCCTGCTCTGCCAGCATGGAAACAGTCGCAGCAGTCGGAAAACTTATGCCCAAAGCCAGAATACATTTAATTACGGGTGCCACAGGCAGAAAATATATTACGGCTATCGTAACAAGCGGAAGCCCTATCAGCTTGATAATGCTCCCTTCAATAGTTATCCTGCTTTTTACTATATCAGTAAACTTATACCCTGCCAGGGTGGACCCTATGAATATCATTGCCATCGGTGTGGATACATTGCCTATATAGAGGAGATACTCATCTATGGCTGACGGAATATTGCCGCCTGTGAAGCTTATGCCGAAACCTATCAGAAGCGCAAATATATTGGGATTTAACAAAAGTTTTAAAACCGCCTTGAAAAATCTTTTGGGCGTTGCCCTCTTTGCCTCATCTTTCTGAGTGTCTTTCAGCAATTTTATTCCATATGTAAATATGAAGAAATTCATCGCCGCATTATGGGCGAGCATAAGAAGCAGACCTGTATCTCCAAAAAATATCAACGCTACAGGAAATCCCATAAAGCCATTATTTGGCGTTGCCATGGCGAACTCAGCTATAGCCGAATCTTCCCTTGGAAATTTCCTTAATCTCGCATACCCCTTGCATATAAAACCATACATATAAAACAATATGAGACTGCATAAAAACGTAATCACAAAGTCCGTTATTATATCCTGAGTCATTTTAAGAGAGCCTATATTATGGACTATAAGACACGGATACGCAAAATAGACGATAAGCTTGTTCATACTGTGGTCCATCTTATCGTCTATAAAATCTATTCTTCTTAAAAACCATCCTGTAAAAAGTATGGCAAATAATACTAAATATTTTCCGTACATTACAAATACACTTTCATAAATACTCTTTAAAGAAGTATTTCTAGCTGTAATACAAATTGTTGCTTATGTATTCCGGATCGCTGGTCACATCTATACCCAGAGCTTTCAGAGTGCTTTCATCCTTTTCACTAAGAATTGCCGTACAGTGCGCCCTGCATCCCTGAAGCTGGGGAACTTTTTCAAGGACTCTTGCCGCCATCGGATTTGTTGCGGCAGATATCGTAAGGGCTGTAAGAATTTCCTCGCAGTGAAGACTTGTCTTTTCAGCGCCCAAAACGTGGGTCTTAAGTTCCTGTATGCTCCTTAAAACTCCCGGCGATATCAGGTACAAATCATCTGCTATGTGGCTGAGATATTTTATGGAATTCAGTACAGCAGCCGCAGCAGCGACCATTCTTCTTGAGCTTCTTCCTGTAATAATTTTTCCGTCTTCCAATTCTATAGCCATAACTACCACATTGGCATATCTTTCATCGCAGTTTTTCTTTTCTTCCGCATACTCTCTGGCAGGCAAAACAACTTTTCTGTCTTCAACGCTCAAAGACATATCATCCATAAGCAGTTTAGCTCTCTCTAAAATATCTTCGTTTATCTTGCCCTTTTTATAATCGCACTGAGCAATCATGTAACGCCTTATAATCTCCTGATTTGCCGCTTCCCTTACAATATCATCGTTGATTATGCTGAATCCGGCTCTGTTGACTCCCATATCCGTCGGAGATTTGTATTCAGATTCCTCTCCTGTGATTTTTTCTATGATTCTCTTTACAACAGGAAAAATCTCCAGGTCTCTGTTGTAGTTTACCGCCTGCTCTCCATACGCCTCAAGATGAAATGAATCTATCATATTCACATCCTTAAGGTCTGCCGTTGCGGCTTCGTATGCCACATTTACCGGATGTTTCAAAGGAATATTCCATATAGGAAAAGTTTCAAACTTTGCATACCTTACTTTTGTTCCTTTTTTATACTCGTGATAAAGCTGGGAAAGGCATGTAGCCAGTTTCCCGCTGCCGCCTCCGGGACCTGTAACCACTGCCAGCGGTTTTGTAACTTCTATGTAAGGGTTTGCGCCGTATCCTTCATCGCTTACTATAGTCTCCACGTCTGTAGGATATCCCTTGGTAAATCTGTGTTTATAGGTTTTTATGCCTCTGTGCTGAAGTTTATTTATAAAGTTGTCTACTGCCGGCGTATTGTCCTCATATCTCGTAACTACAACGCTGTTTATGGAAAGGTCGAACTTCCTGAACATATCTATAAGTCTCAGCACTTCCAAGTCATATGTTATACCGAAATCCTGCCTTGTTTTGCTGGTAGTTATATCGCCCGAATAAATGCAGATTATTATTTCCGCCTGGTCCTTCATCTTCTGAAGAAGTTTTATTTTGGCGTTTTCATCAAATCCCGGCAAAACCCTCATGGCATGTTTATCCTGAACGAGCTTTCCCCCGAACTCAAGATATAGCCTTTCACTGTTGCCGCATTCAATTCTCTCCAGTATATACTTTGACTGCTCCTCGATATATTTTTCTGCACTAAAACCTATTTCCGACATAATTACCTCCAAAATTTTAAATTTTTTTACAAATATGCTATTGCGCAGGTTACAGTTGTTACTACCATTGTAACAATAATTGCCACAGATACTATTATTATAGTTCTTCTGCTCATCATAAGAATTTCCTCCTTACATACTACATAAGGGTTATATTCAGGCGATTTCTGCCCTCAAGAAGACCTTTCAGACTTATGCTGTAATCGATATCCAGCTCTCCCTGTCCCTCTTCCGACAAATTGTTTTCCAGTTTGTTTGTGAGAACCTCCATCTCGATAGCTCCAAAAGGAGTATCGTAAAAACCCGTATAACGTTTCCCCTTTTCAAAACGTATTTCGTTTCCTATTCCGGCACCCTCACCGAAACGTTTCATCTGAACTTCATCGCCTTTGAATTTTAAACGTGTTTTACATCCGGGTATTCCGGACACCTCGCTCTCTTCATATATTAAATATATAGCGTCTCCGCGCTTATAGAGCTTGGCTTCGGTTATGAATTCCATTGAATCCTCCCCGCCTTCATCATTTACCTGATGCCCTGTTATCTTAACCATTATTTCTTTCATATAAATATCTCCAATCACATATTATCGAGGATTTGCTGAAGCTGGTTTTTGTCGAATTTATACTTTTTCAAGCAAAAATGACATTGCAGTTCAGCCTGACCGTCTTCCTCCATCATCTCTTTTAAATCTTTTTTTCCTATGGTCATAAGAGCCTTTTCTATGCGCTCCCTGCTGCAATCGCACTCCCATTCGATTTCTCTTTCACCGATTATTTCAGGCTTATATTCTTCCGGCATATCGCGGAAAATATCTTCAAACACGGCTTTGACAATTCCGGACCCGGACATAACCTTTGAGTGTTCCTGCACCCTGCTTATAACTGTCGTAATCGGCTCCATTTTTCCTATCATGTGTTCAAGAGCCTCAACTGCGCCTTCTTCAGCATCGGGCATCATCTGTATTATCATACCTCCGGCGGCTACTATGCTGTAATCTTTCTCCACCTTTACACCAAGAGCAACCGACGTATTCTGCTGTTCGGAAATATAAAAATACGCAGTTAAATCATCGGCAATTTCGCCGCTCACCAAAGCTATCGTCCCTACATACGGCTCTTTAAGACCTAAATCCTTTATCACCGTCAGATCTCCGATTCCCAGCGAGCCGCCTACATCCAATTTTCCCTTTTCATTCAAAGGCAAATCGACATATGGATTTGAAATATATCCCTTTACACGTCCGTTGCCGTATGCTGTTGCAAGAATCTGTCCCGCAGGACCGTCGCCTTTAAAATTTAAGGTCAGTTTATCTTCATCGTTTTTAAGCATTATTCCCATAAGGCCCGCTGCCGTAAGAACTCTTCCCAGCCCTGCAGAAGCCACAGGTGTGGTTTTGTGAATATCCGCAGCCTCCTGCACCATATCGCTGCTTACGGTAATATATACTCTGTACGATTTGCTTTTATCCAATCCTATTATTACTTTATTCATACTATACAATCCCTTTACAATATATACTTATACGATTTTATCACATTATGTAAGAAATGTTTAATCTTTTCTACAGATATTCACATATTTTCAACACTAAAACAACATAATGTATTTGTATATTTAGCTTAAAGATTAGTATTTCAACAAGAAACGAGGTGGCAAAATATGGACGAAAATAAAAAAGACAATCCGGGATACGAACCAAACTTTATATTAAAAGATGATATCAAACCGGATGAAGAAAACATCTCGGAGTTATCAGATAGAGCAGAAAATCGCCAGGAAAACCGCGGCGAAAGCAACGGGGAAAAATCAACCTCTGAAACCTCATACACAAATATAGGCGACGACATTCCCCGAGAATACGGAAGTTTCGGGCAGAATGCTGAGGGTCCTGACAATCCGGAAAGCAGCAGCTATCATGATGACACCGCAGGCGTATTCCGCGACCCACGGGAAAACTTTAAAAGCAGCACTGGCAATTACGGCTACGGCAGTTACGGCGGGGTTAATTCCGGCAGCGAAAACAGAAGCTATCACAGTGATTACAGCGATTATAACAATTACGGCTCTGATTCGGACAGCAGCTCGGATAAAATGTACAATTCCGTGAACGACAGTTCCGATTACATTAACTCGTGGAATAACGGCAGCGATAAAGTAAAAAGGAGACGTGTAAAAAAGACTTCATCACCGATTTCTCTTACGAAAAAGACTCTGGCGCTTATCATTGCTCTCTGCATTGTTCTGTCAGGAGTCTTCGGTTTAGGCGGTGCATTTTTAGGCAATTCGCTGTTTGGCGATAACGACGGTACAGATAAGAAAGCCAGCGCCACAACTAAAGGCTACACCCTTGAAGATGCAACAGGAAGCAATATGACCGTACAGGAAATAACAGAATCGGCTAAAAACAGCGTAGTGGAAATAAAAACGGAAAGTGTTTCATCGGACGCCTGGATGCAGCAATACGTAACGGAAGGTGCAGGAAGCGGAGTTATCATAACAAAAGACGGTTATATAGTGACAAACAACCATGTAATAGACGGCGCAAGCAAAATAACAGTTACAACCTCCGATGAAAAAGAATACGAAGCAAAACTGGTTGGTACCGACAGCATTACCGATGTAGCTGTTCTTAAGATAGAAGCCAAAGATCTCACTCCTGCCACATACGGAAACAGCGACCAGCTTGAAGTCGGTGATTTGGCAGTTGCTATAGGAAATCCTCTCGGCGAACTGGGCGGTACAGTAACCGCAGGCATCATCAGCGCCCTGGACAGACAGCTTTCAATAGACGGAAAAACCATGACGCTGCTTCAAACAGACAGTTCCATAAATCCGGGAAATTCCGGCGGAGGACTTTTTAACGGCGATGGGCAGCTTATAGGTATCGTCGTTGCAAAATCTTCAGGTTCCGATGTTGAGGGTCTTGGTTTTGCCATTCCTATAAACAAAGCGGCAGATGTGGCACAGCAGCTTATGGAAAAGGGATATGTAAGCGGACAGCCATCCACAGGCATGAGCTATTCCGAAGCCGCAAGCCAGGGAAACGGCATGAGCCAGATTTTCGGTTCTCAGACCTCCCAGTCATCAGTCGTATACATTCATTCAGTCAATGGAACAAACGCTAAAAAAGCCGGATTCAAAGAAGGTGACATCGTATATGCTGTAGACGGAACACAGATAACTTCCTTTAATGAACTGTCTTCAATAGTGACATCTCATAAAGTAGGCGATAAACTGACCTTTACAGTTATACGAAATAATCAGAAGACAGATATCAAACTCACACTTGAAGAAAAACAAGCGGGAGAATAGAAAATCCAGCTTACTCACCCTTAAATAAAACAAAAGTCTTCTGCCGAAAACAGTCAAGCTATTTCCATCAGATGGATTCCGATGGATCTTCGCTCTTTCTTTTGACTTTTGTATAATCGTCAGTCGGCGGCAGACTTTTCTAAATACAGGAGCGCATATTCAAACTTAAAAGTTTGATTGCGTTCCCTTTTTATTGTATAAATAATATATAAATAAAGTAAGGAGAAATCACATGATAAAAGAAGCAAATGAAAATGATATAAATACGTTGGCAAATCTGGCGATACTCTTGTGGGACAGTCATTCCGTACAGGATCTGGCCAATGAGTTTTCCGGCATCATAGCCAGCGATGACGCACGTTTTTTCATAAAATACGAAAAAGATATTCCAGTCGGTTTCGCTCAGTGTCAGCTGAGATACGACTATGTTGAAGGAACGAATACAAGTCCAGTAGGATATTTGGAAGGAATATTTGTAAAAGAAGAATACCGCAATAAAAACTATGCCAGGCAACTGCTTAAAGAATGTGAGAAATGGTCAAAATCAAAAAACTGCACCGAAATGGCGAGCGACTGCGAAATAGATAATAATGATAGTTTTAATTTTCATAAATCAATGAAGTTTCAGGAGGCAAACAGAATAATCTGTTTCACAAAAAAACTTTAACAGCAATATCGGAAAAGCTCAGGATTTAATCCTCTTCCTTATTGACTATACTTTCGACATAAAGCCTTGTCATTTGTTCCATAACCCCGAGCTGTTTTACGGAACATACGCTTAAGGAACCCATTATATTTTCGTTGAGCAGACGTTTCTTTTCCTCTGCAAACACAGGTCCCTCACTTCCCTCCAGCAGAAAATCCGCGCTTACTCCGAGAACTTGTTTAAGTCTGTAAAGTGTTTTTATTGAAACTCCCTTGTCACCGTATTCAACATCAGATATGAATTTGGCAGTCACGCCAAGACGGCTGCCCAGCTCTTCTCTTGACATATTAAGCAAATTTCTTCTGGCTTTAATTCTTTCTCCTATTTGTTTTTTATCAAGCTCTTTGAGATTATTCATCCGGCTTTTGTACCTCTCTGCAAGTTAAAATATTACCATCTACAGTTTACCTTTTTTTCTTGATTCCATTGTTAACCTATAAGGAGATTTTTTTATATCTTTAAAGGGAAATATCCGAAATTCCCGTTTATTGCATATTTTTGGATAAAACCCTGACAATATCAGCTGCGAAAAATTTATCAATAACCAAATACCCCAAAAATTGTAGTCATTTGGATAAAAGCACGCTAATATTTGTTATTAATTTCCATTTTTATAACCAAAAGTGCCTTTGATGACATAGTTTTGGATAATCCGGTCCAAAGAAAAATTAAAAACAGTCCGGTTTTATCCATAACGCAAGCTCTGACTGCATTTTTGGATATTTTGACATTGCGAAAACCACTGACAACACGCTGCCGCCTTTTTTTACCATCAGAGGCGTACTTCAGACAGCTCAAAATTCATTTAAAACGTCTCCTTGTCTTTGCGCCTCATCAATGCCTCCCGCCAAAGACAAGTTCAGTTTTTTTAAAAAAGCCCTTTACATACACTAACCAAAGTGCTATTATTTTTACAAATAACAGAAGTGCTTAAGGCATTTCGTTATCATAGATTATTTAATCAGAGGACAGAGATATGTTAAACAGAGTATTTGCAGCTGTATATTTTTACTTTTACTTTACTTTCTTTAGAGGTAAAGTGAATTTCGCTGCAATGAGTTAGCTTATCTGTTACTGATTAAAATTTGGTAGTTAAAAGCACTCCGCAGGTGAAATTCACTTGCGGAGTTTTTTTATGGTATTAACAGAAAGAGGGTAAAAAAATGATAGTAGTATTAAAAGACAATCCTGACAAAAAACAACTGGAGAATCTGGTGACATGGCTTAAGAGCATGGGACTTGATATACATTTCAGCGAAGGTAAATCCGCAACCATTATGGGACTTATCGGAGACACTGCTTCTGTGGATATAGACCTTATCAATGCGCTCGATATTGTAGAGACTGTAAAGCGTGTACAGGAGCCGTACAAAAATGTAAACAGAAAATTCCATCCCGAAGATACGACGGTAGAAGTAATCCCGGGAGTTAAAATAGGCGGCGGAAACTTCCAGGTAATCGCAGGTCCATGTTCTGTAGAATCAGAAGAACAGATATGCCTCGTTGCAAGCGAAGTTCAGAAAGCCGGCGCCGGACTTTTAAGAGGAGGCGCTTTCAAACCCAGAACCTCTCCATACGCTTTCCAGGGAATGAGAGCAGAGGGAATAGAGCTTCTTCTTGAAGCAAAGGAAAAAACAGGTCTTCCTATAGTAACGGAAGTCATGGATATGTCCCAGCTTCCGCTGTTTGAAAACGTGGATGTAATACAGGTAGGCGCACGGAATATGCAGAATTTCGAACTTCTTAAAGAGCTTGGCCGTCTCGATAAACCAATTCTTCTTAAGAGAGGTCTTGCCAATACATTAAAAGAACTGCTCATGAGTGCCGAATACATTATGGCAGGAGGAAATGAAAAAATCATCCTCTGCGAAAGAGGAATAAGAACCTTTGAAACGGCTACGAGAAACACTCTCGATTTGGCTTCAATTCCTCTCCTCAAAACCATGACCCATCTGCCTATCGTAGTTGACCCAAGTCATGCCACTGGCATAGCCGGTCTTGTAAAACCTATGGCAATGGCAGCAACTGCCGCAGGAGCGGATGGAATAATGATAGAAGTGCACAACAATCCTCCCGCTGCCCTGTGCGACGGAGCCCAGTCCCTTACACCTGAAGCCTTTGCAGATGTAATGGAAGCCATAAACCTAATCAGACCTGTGGCATACAAAGGATAGAGGTGTTATCATGGAAATAGGAATCGTAGGATTGGGTCTCATAGGAGGTTCCCTTGCCAAAGCCATAAGTCAGAACACAGACCACACCGTATACGGAACAGATATTTCATCCCAGGTAGTAAACAAAGCAGTCTTGGTAAATGCTATAGAACAGCCTCTTACAGACGCTCTGCTTGCTCAGTGCGATATTGTAATAATTGCACTTTACCCTAAAGATACAATAGAATACGTAAAATCCCACGGGGACGTTTTCAAAAAAGGAGCTATAGTTCTCGACTGCGGCGGTGTAAAAAAAATCGTCTGCGATCAGCTCATACCTCTGTCGGAGGAAAAAGGATTCCTCTTCGTAGGCGGTCATCCTATGGCAGGCCTTGAACATTCCGGTTTTACATATGCAAAGAAATCACTTTTCAACAACGCCTCCATGATTTTTACACCTACAAAGGGACCTATCGAAAGCATTGAAATACTTAAAAATCTTTTCACTTCAATAGGTTTTACCAACATAGAAATTGCCCGGCCCGAGGTTCACGATAAGAAAATAGCATTTACATCCCAGCTTGCTCATGTGGTTTCAAATGCATATATCAAAAGTCCTACAGCTCTGGAGCATACCGGCTTTTCTGCCGGCAGCTACAAAGACCTGACAAGAGTTGCAAAGCTCAACGAAAATATGTGGACTGAACTCTTCCTTGAAAACAGAGAGAACCTGACGGCGGAAATAGATACACTCATTGAAAACCTGAAACAGTACAGCACCGCAATAAAGTCCAATGACGAAGATACATTGAGACAGCTGCTCAAAGACGGCAGAGAAAAGAAAGCTCTGATAGACGGAGAAGTTTTCTAAACAAACATATTTATACCCATATAAATTTATAAAGGAGTCAAATATGATAAAAATTTCAGTTTCCGCTTCAAAAAAATACGATGTTGTCATGAACAAAGGCCTGCTTTCCATGGCAGGTATGTATATAAAAGATGCGCTCGGATTAAAAGACGACCCTCTCACAGGCACCCTTAAAGATAAAAAAATATGTATCGTGACCGACGCTACCGTTGCACCTCTTTACGGAGAAAAGGACCATAAACTTTATCAATCCTTAAAAAAATCCGGTTTTGAAGTTTACAGATACATTTTCCCCGGGGGAGAAGATTACAAAAATATCAGTATAATTGAGGAAATCTTGGAATTTCTCGCATCAAAACAATTTACGAGAAGCGACTTGCTGCTTGCTCTCGGAGGAGGTATCGCAGGAGATGTTACAGGCTTTGCCGCCGCTTCATATCTGAGAGGTATAGACTACATACAGGTTCCCACAACTTTACTGGCTGTCGTAGATTCATCTGTGGGAGGAAAAACGGGCGTAAATTTAAAAGCAGGTAAAAATCTTGCAGGAGCTTTCTGGCAGCCAAGTCTGGTGCTCTTTGATTCAGATGTGCTCTCCACCCTTTCCCATGAACTTAAACTCGACGGAATAGCGGAAGCCATCAAAGCCGGAGTAATAGCAGACAAATTCATTCTCGATTCGATAAACAAGAAACACTCTTTGAATGAACCTGACTTTCTTACCAATCTGGCTTCTCTTGCCATTGAAGTCAAGAAAAAAGTGGTTGAAGAAGACGAACGGGATAACGGAAGCAGACAGCTTTTAAATTTCGGACACACCCTTGCTCATGCTATCGAAAAATGCAGCCAATACAAAATAAGCCACGGCCATGCCGTAGCTATGGGTATGGCAATAGTCTCCATAGCCTCTGACAGACTGGGCTGGACGCTGGAGAAGTGTTCCGAGGAAATCGTAGATATACTTCATCGGTTCGGCTTCCCGCTCAAATGTCCTTTCAGTCCATGGGAGCTGGCGGAAGCTGCAAAACAGGACAAAAAAATCCGGGGCGGGAATATCACCCTTGTAATACCTGCGGCTATTGGAAAATGCCGCCTTAAAACAATACCCGTAAGTAAGCTGGAACAATTTATATCCTACGGAATAAACGGCTAGAAAGGAACAATTCTCATGAGGATAAAAATAATACCTAAAAAACTTCACGGAACCATAGAAGCAATACCGTCCAAATCCCATGCCCATCGTATACTGATAGCGCAAAAACTGGCGCAGATACAGGGACAGCTCAAAGCCGGCAGGCTGAACATATCATCCTTTTCAAAAGATATTGAAGCTACAAAGGAGTGCCTTTCCCAATTATCCGAATCTGCGGATACCGAAAGCATGCACATATTTGACTGCAAAGAAAGCGGTTCAACTCTCAGGTTCATGCTTCCCACCGCAATGGCGGTTTTAGATAAAGCCATTTTCAAGGGATCCGGAAAACTCCCCGAAAGACCAATTTCTCCCCTCAAAGAAGAAATGGAACGACACGGCTGTCGTTTTGAAATACCTGATAAAACCACATCCGGAAAAACTATAGGGAATAAAGAAACCGAAATCTGCCGTATATACGGAAAACTCAAACCGGGAGAATATTCCCTTGCCGGAAATATCAGTTCCCAGTTCATAACAGGACTGCTCTTTGCGCTTCCACTTTTAAAAGACGACAGCCTGCTTAAAATCACAACACCGCTGGAATCGGCAGGATACGTGGATTTAACGCTGAGGGTTCTTAAAGATTTCGGTATAAGGATAGATGAACAAATCTCAAAGGACGGACTTATTACCTACAGAATACCGGGAAACCAGACTTATACAGAACCGGAGGGACTTTACATTGAAGGAGACTGGTCAAATGCGGCATTTTGGATTTGCTGCGGAGCGCTGGGGGGCAGTATAACGTGCACAGGTCTTGATATAAACTCGGCTCAAAAAGATAAGGAGATAGTTTCCATTCTCAAGTCCATGGGAGCAGAAATTACATTGAACAGGTCTTCCGTTTATTGCAGGAAAGCCGAACTCAATGGAATAAAGCTGGGCGTTTCACAGTTTCCTGACTTAGTTCCCGTTATGGCGGCAGTCATGGCGATGGCAGAAAAGCAGTCCTGCATCACAGATGCTCATCGGCTCAGAATAAAGGAGTCCGACCGATTGAACTCAGTCTGCGATTTTCTTACAAGACTGGGCGCAGATATCAGGCAAAACGGCGATGAACTCATAATAAACGGCCGCGAAAAGCTTCAGGGCGGCGAAGCGGACGGACATAACGACCACCGTATAGTAATGGCTGCGGCAGTAGCCTCATGCAGCTGTCAAAATCCTGTTATTATAAACGGCGCAGAAGCAGTTAAAAAATCCTATCCCGGCTTTTTTAAAGATTTTGCCGCTCTTGGAGGTGAAGTATATGAAATCTAGTTTTGGACATAATTTAAGGGTTTCTATCTGGGGAGGCTCTCATGAACCGTCTATCGGAACACAAATCACAGGACTTCCTGTAGGAACGCAAATCAACATGGAAGAACTCGAAAACTTTTTAAAGAGAAGAGCCCCCGGCAGCAGTCCCTTTGCAACAAAACGCAAAGAAGCCGATACGCCTATTCCTTTAGAGGGTCTTTCGCAAAATCAAACGGGACGCATATTTACAACGACTGACGAAACCATTTCTTTTGAAATAAAAAATACAGATACACGCTCTTCGGATTACAAAGCTCTGAGAAATATTCCAAGGCCGGGGCACGCCGACTACACAGCAAGACTTCGATACGGCGACAATCTGAATATGGCAGGAGGCGGCCCTTTTTCCGCGCGGATGACAGCGCCCCTGTGCATCGCCGGAGGAATAGCACTGCAAATTTTAAAAAAACAGGGAATAGAAATAGGAAGCCACATATATTCCATTGGCAAAATTAAGGATGAACCCTTTGACCCTTTGAATATTTCCCAGGAGCTTTTAAATTCCCTTAAGCACAAGGATATGGCTGTTATCTCCGATGATGCAAAAGAAAAAATGGCAGAAGTCATTCTTGCCGCAAAGAAAGAACTTGACTCTGTCGGCGGTATAATCGAAACATGCGCGCTGGGACTTCCCGGGGGCATTGGCGGAGCAATGTATGACGGACTTGAAAGTTTTCTTGCTCCAATTCTGTTCGGCATACCGGCAGTAAAAGGCATAGAATTCGGAGCAGGGTTTCATGCAGCCCAGTTAAAAGGTTCTGAAAACAACGACCCCTTTTATTACGACGAAGGTCTAGTAAAAACAAAAACAAACAACCACGGAGGTATTCTGGGAGGAATCACCACAGGAATGCCGCTTATCGCAAGAATTGCATTTAAGCCCACCCCTTCCATAAGCAGGAAACAGGATTCGGTGGATTTAGATAAAAAAGAAAACACGCAGCTTATTGTAAAGGGCAGACACGACCCCTGCGTTGCAGTGAGGGCTGTACCGATAACAGAGGCCGCCCTTGCTATTGGAATTTTAGATTGTTTAATGGAGGTACAAAAATGACAGAAATCAATTTAGATCAAATGAGAAAAGATATCGACAGCATAGACTCAAAGCTGACGGACCTTTTCAGACAGAGAATGGAAAAATCTTTGGAAATCGCTAAATACAAACAGGAAAACAATATTGCTGTTTTAAACGATACCAGGGAAAAGGAAATATTACACAAAGTTTCCGAACAGATAGGAGAACCTTTTGACGGATATGCAAGACTTCTTTTCAATACCATATTTGATGCAAGCAGGTCATGTCAGAACAATTATCTTGCAAGAAAATCCGATTTAGCTCAGAGAATACAAAATGCCCTGGATGAAACGCCTCAGCTCTTTCCTAAAAAAGCAGTAGTAGCATGTCAGGGCGTTGCAGGTTCCCATTCACAGGCTGCCTGTGAAAAGCTGTTTGAAGTACCGAGCATCATGTATTTCAACAGTTTTGAAGGTGTCTTCACCGCTGTGGAAAAAGGTCTTTGTCAGTACGGAATACTTCCTATCGAAAACAGTTCATACGGTTCTGTGGGAACAGTTTACGACCTTATGCAGAATTACAATTTCCACATCGTAAAGGGTATACGTCTCAGAATCAGCCACAATCTCATGGCAAAACCCGGTACTAAAATGTCCGATATCAAAGAAATCGTATCCCACGAACAGGCTATCGGTCAGTGCGGCGACTTCCTCAAGGATTTAAAGGATGTCAAAATCACAATCTGCGAAAATACAGCCATCGCTGCCAAAATAGTTGCGGAAAGCGATAGAAACGATATCGCAGCAATATCTTCCAAAGAATGCGTAGATCTTTACGGACTGGAAATACTTAAAAAACATATACAGATAAGCGACAATAACTATACACGATTCATATGCATTTCCAAAAAACTCGAAATATATCCGGGCGCAAACAGAATCAGCTTGATTTTATCCCTGCCTCACGTACCGCGTTCACTTTATCATACTATTGCCAAATTTGCAGCTTTGGGAGTAAATCTTACAAAACTGGAATCAAGACCTATTCCGGGAAGTGATTTTGAATTCATGTTCTATTTTGACCTAGATGCTTCCGTATATTCACCTGAACTTATAAACCTTCTGAGCGAGCTGGAAAGCCAGCCTGAAACCTTTGTATTCTTAGGCTGTTACACGGAGGCCATATAGATGATTTACGGACTTGTGGGAAACCCCTTAGCTCACAGCTACTCAAAGGAAATCCACGAAGCGCTAAAAAAATATGAATACGACCTTTTCAGCCTTACCCAAGAGGAAATGCGGGAATTTATAAATTCCCGCCGCTTCAGCGGACTTAATGTGACCATTCCCTATAAAAAGGACGTCATTCCTCTATGCGATGAAATTTCAGATCTCGCCCAAAGCATAGGGGCGGTGAATACTCTGTACTGGAAAAACGGCAGTCATAATGTAAACTCACAGGATATAAAATCGCAGGACGTAAACTCTGCAGGTGCTGCAAGCAGCTCATCTTTAGAGACATCTTGCAGCTGTGAGAAAATTCTCGTTGGTCATAACACGGACTATGAAGGTTTCCTCTATGCCGCTTCACGCGCAGGCATATCCTTTGAGAAAAAAACGGTACTGATTCTGGGAACCGGCGGAACTTCCCTTATGGCGCGATTGGCTGTAAAGAACAAGAACGCCGGGAAAATTTACATAGCTTCCAGAAAAAAAACGAATTCACCGGAGGATAACTCGCGCAGATTTTCGAAAAAAGCGGGCGCTTCCCACGTAAGCGCAGGCGATGATTCAGCCGCCTTTACAACAATAGGCTACGATGAAATCGACAGCATCGCTGCTAAAATAGATGTACTTATAAATACAACCCCGGTAGGAACATATCCGAACAACCTGCAATCGGTTATATCCCTGGATGCTTTTAAAAATTGTGAATCCGTTATGGACGTAATATACAATCCATTTAAGACAAAACTTTTATTGGAAGCCGAAAAACTGGGGCTTAAAACCTCTAACGGACTTCCCATGCTTGTAGCTCAGGCAACAGCTGCGGCAGGATATTTCCTTGGTACTCCCGGAGCCTTTGAAAAGGACAATGAAAGAATCATTTCCCAAATGGAAAGACAGATGAGAAATATCGTTCTCATCGGCATGCCGGGCTGCGGCAAATCCACTATCGGAAAGATTATTTCTGAAATTACGGAAAAACCTTTTGCTGATATAGATGATGAAATAGTCAAGGAAGCAGGTATTTCCATCCCTGAAATTTTTGAAAAAGAGGGAGAACCAGGGTTTCGCGATAGAGAGACGGAAATAACCGAAAAGCTGGGAAAGCAAAGAGGGCGGGTTATTGCAGCGGGAGGCGGAACTGTCCTTCGCAGAAAAAATTTAGATGCCCTAAGACAGAACGCTCTTATAATCCATATAAAGAGGGATTTAGAAACACTTGCAACAAAAGGGCGTCCCCTCTCCAAAGACATGAATACACTCAGAGAAATGGAAAAAATACGTCTGCCTATTTACCGCTCGGCGGCAGACATTACATTTGATAACTCGAAATCCCGGTCAAAAGGTAAGCTTACGGAAGCTCTCAAAGAGCTTTTGGGATATAATTGATATTTTCAAGGCAAAAGCAGATGAAACAAAATTCATCTGCTTTTTTATTTATTCTTATAGTATAATTACATTATTGATATTTTTTGTAATATGAGGTGTAACATGAGCGACAAAAATTTAAAAAGAAGCTGTATAGACTGCGCTGTTAAAAACTGCGATACGGGAGATAAATCCTATCCATCTTTTTGTCCGACTACCGCGCTGGAAGAAGATTTTGTAAAAGAAACGATGAAACTTTACACGGACAACGAAGAAAATGCAAAGGTTACCCAAACTTCGGCTTTAGTGGAATACGAAAATTACTGCAAGATGACGAGGATAGAAGAAATTGCCGAGTTTGCAAAAAAGATGGGATATAAAAAACTCGGGATAGCTACCTGCGTAGGATTGCTGGAAGAAGCCCGCGCAGCGGCAGCAGTATTCAGAAATCACGGCTTTGAAGTATTCGGAGCCGGATGCAAAATCGGAGCGCAGGAAAAAACTTCAGTAGGTATTGAATCACGCTGCGAAAGCGTAGGAAAAAATATGTGCAATCCTATAATGCAGGCGAAACTTCTCAATTCGGAAAAAACCGACTTTAACATAGTAATAGGCTTGTGCGTAGGTCACGACAGTATGTTCTACAAATACTCAGACGCTCTCTGCACAACGCTCGTTACGAAAGACCGTGTTTTAGGACACAACCCTGCAGCCGCTCTTTATCAGCTTAAAACTTATTACTCTAAACTTTTGGATTAATCCGAAGTAAGATTATAACCACGGCTTTTATCCAAAACCTTTTGTTATCACATGTATTTGGATAAAAACCTATTGATATTTCTTATGAAAAAATTATCAATAACCAAAAACCTCTTTTTTAAAGGTGTTTTGGATAAAAGCCGGTAGCGTTTTTACATATTTTTACATTAAATCAACCAAAAACAGCTTTTTTATAAGGATTTTGGATAATTTGCTTACAGCATACGCAAAAAACAAGGTGTTTTTATCCAAAATACGGGTTTTAACATTATTCTTGGATAATCCCTGCCGCACCGGGCAAAAAATCTGCTGCATCTTAATGTCAAGGCTGAAAAAAATCCCATAAGATAAAGTTTATCTTAGAAAATATCACGGCTTTACTTTATTTTCCATAGCGTTGATTTCATCAAGCATCATATTGAGAACTCCCTTTGAGGAAATGTCATAAATCATTTTAACAAAATCTTCCTCTGCCAGCTTTTCACGATTGTTAAACCAAAACTTCATGACCCCTATGACTGCTGACACATGATATTCAAGGTACCCCTCGATATTTTGAAAATCCGCTTCAGGATTACCATAACTATTCTTTATAAGTCTGAAGATCTCATTCTTAATTTTTTCACCGAAAATCCATTGATGATTCCTTTTAAACAATATTTCCAGATTATGATTTTCAGATGAAAAAGCGTCAAAAAGGAATTCTGCAATCAGCTTGCTGTCTAATATATCATGAAAATTGCCGGAAGCAAAAAGTTTCTCTTTTATGGGCTGAAACATAACATCTATTGCTTTATCAAGCAAATCATAAATATTATCGTAATAAACATAAAAGGTGGTTCTGTTGTATCCTGCTTCCCTGCAAAGTTCGTTTATACTTATTTTTTCTATGGATTTTTTCTCATAAAGCTTCCAGAATGCGTTTATAAAATTCATTCTGGTGTCAAGCGTTCCCATTGCATTGCCTCCTTTTTGGCTATACTTGAATTTTATCACAAAAACCAACATTTTGCATACTATTGTAGGTTGATATGAATGCCTCAGAGCTTTTATACTTGTCTTAATAAATAAAGTAAAGTTTAATATCAGTCAAAAGGAGAGTGATATTCTTGAATATTATAGATATCAGCAATCTTACAAAAGATTACGGAGAAGGAAAGGGAATTTTTGATATTTCCATTTCCATAAAAAAAGGAGAGGTATACGGATATTTGGGACCTAACGGAGCGGGAAAATCCACAACACTCCGCCATCTCATGGGTTTTGGAAAAGCTGATTCAGGAAGCGCATCCATCATGGGTATGGACTGCTGGAAAGAACAGAAAAAAATACAGCCGCACCTTGGATATCTGCCCGGCGAAATTTCCTTTCCCGATGATATGACAGGTGAAAAATATCTCAAACTCATTTCCAAAATGCGTGGTATGCGTGACTTTACCTGCGCTCAAAGGCTTCTTGATATGTTTGACATAAATCCGCGCGCCGGTATAAAGAGAATGTCAAAAGGCATGAAACAAAAGATAGGCATAACAGCCGCTTTTATGCATGATCCGGAAATTATTCTCCTCGACGAACCTACCAGCGGTCTTGACCCTCTTATGCAAAACAAATTCATCAGCCTTTTGGAAGAGGAAAAAAGCAAAGGAAAAACCATCATCATGTCTTCCCATATATTCGAGGAAGTAGAAAAAACTTGTGACAGAATAGGAATGATAAAAAACGGCAGAATAATACAGGAAATTTCCGTAGAGGAGCTTACCCGCTCAAAGATGAAAACATATACGGCAGAATTATCCGACGAGCTCTCAGCCCGCCGTCTTTACGAAAAATATCCCGGAGCTGTATGTGATAAAAACAGAATTACTCTGTCCATAAACGATTCAGAGCTAAACGAATTTATAAGACATCTTGCCCAATACGATGTTTTGTCTCTTAATGAAGAAAAGCATACTCTTGAAGAATACTTCATGAAATTTTACGGAGGTGACAGCAAAAATGTTTAATTTTCCATATTTCATTCAGACAGTAAAATCAAATCTTAAATTTTTACTGGCCTTTACACTTGTTGTCTGTGTTTTTCTCATAGTGATGACCAATGTATTCACACCGGAAGCAGTAAGTGATTTTCAGTCTGCGGCAAAAGGAACTTTAGCTTCAAATATTCTGACAGGCAACGGCACCTTAATAGGATTTATGGCTAATTCTTTTTATGCGTTGATGGCTATTATTTTTCCTATGGTTTATTCCATCCTGACAGGAAACAGGATGATTGCCGAGAAAATAGATAAGGGAAGTATGGCGGGATTCCTCTCGACACCTGTAACAAGAACGCAGATAACAATTACAAGCGCTGTATATTTCATACTTTCTCTGGCTGTTATGTGGGGCGTTGCTTCTCTTGTGGGAATTGCTTCGGCAAATGTTTTTCAGCCTGATGCCCTTGATGTTGATACATTTATGATGATGAACCTGGGAGTATTTCTGTATCATCTGACAATCAGCGGAATATGTTTCTGTTCCTCCTGCATATTCAACACATCGAAGAATTCCCTCATACTTGGCGCAGGTCTCCCTCTGCTGTTCTTTGTTGTAAGTCTCTTTATCAAGCTGTCGGAAGACCTGGATTTTCTGAGATATTTTACACTTAACACCCTCTTTGATACACAGCAGATACTGACCGGAAGCGGATACACCGAAGAATTTACCGCTATGGCGCTTGCCTCAGCTGTGCTCTATATAATAGGTATTATTTGGTTTAAAAAGAAAGATTTGCCTCTGTAGTCTGCCTGCAAAATCTTTATACAAGACAAAAACACACGATTCTTTCGCTCAGGCGGTAACCGTGTGTTTTTCTTTTCTCTTTTACTTATTTTCTATTCTTCTTCCCAATCTATTGCACTTACAGGGCATGTATCTATAGCTTCCTGTACGGCTTGTCTGTTCTTTTCGTCTACATCATTAAAACTTTCAGCCTTACCGTTATCATCCATCCTGAATATTTCAGGCGCTATGTCCGGGCACATGGAACAGCCTATGCAAGCATCCTGGTCTACCTTTGCTTTCATATGCAAAACCTCCTTCAAACTAACTATTTGAAAACATTGTATCTCCTGATTATTATTGCCACATTTAAGATGATTTATTTTTAAAAAATATAAAAAATCAACATGATTAATATATGTTATAATTATTCTCAATAAATCAAACGAACACGACTCTGCAAAAACAGCAGACACTGATATGAAAAAAACAGTATTATGGAGGTATCACAATGCTCATTGACTTTAATAAAATACAGGAACATACAATATCCGAAATGAATGGAGGAACCGGCGAAGTAACTGCAAAAATGTATATGGGACAGAACGGAAAAATAATCCCAAGCAAAATACGTATAAACGGATCTATCGGTATGCATCCACATGAAACAAGTGACGATATTAACTATATTATATCGGGAACCGGAAAAGCTATATGTGACGGTAAAGAGGAAGCTCTTACTGCCGGAACCTGTCATATATGTAAAAAAGGGTCTTCGCACAGTATTATCAATACAGGAAATGAAGATTTAATTATGATAACATTTATCGTCGAAAAGTAAAAAAAATGAAAATATACGGCATCAGAGATTCCTATGCACGCATGCCGTCCGCAAAGGGCGACCTTCGCAAGATACTTTTGCTGATATTTGTTAAATATCGATAAAAGCAATTTCCCCAAAATCATCCGCACCTTTTTCGTATTCAATCGGCTTAAGCCGCATAATAATCAAAAGAGCAGCTAATCTCAATGATTAACTGCTCTTTTTAAATGCAGTATCTGATTTCAGTCAATATTACAAATGCAGCACTCTGTCTTTTATTTCCTGTGTTCTTCCCTGATTCCAAAACTGCGTTCCGATATATCCGCAGGTACGTCTTGCCACAAAAAGCTTATCCTGGTTTTGATTTCCGCAGTTTGGACATTCCCATAAAAGCTTTCCTGACTTATCGGAAACTATCTTGATTTCACCGTCGTATCCGCAGCATTCGCAGTAATCGCTCTTTGTGTTCAGTTCTGCATAAACGATGTTATCGTATATAAATCTCATAACCGAAAGAACTGCTTCGATGTTGTTTTGCAGGTTAGGAACTTCTACATAGCTTATAGCGCCTCCCGGTGAAAGCTTCTGAAATTCCGATTCAAATTTCAGCTTGCTGAACGCGTCGATTTCTTCCGTTACGTGTACGTGATAGCTGTTGGTTATGTAGTTTTTATCCGTAACGCCTTCTATTATTCCAAAACGTTTCTGAAGGCATTTTGCAAATTTATATGTGGTGGATTCCATCGGCGTTCCGTAAACTGAATAGCTTATATGTTCAGCCTGTTTCCACTCCATACATTTGTCATTGAGTTTCTGCATAACTTCAAGGGCAAATTTCTGTCCTTCAGGTGAAGTGTGGGTTTTGCCTGTCATGCGTACGCACATTTCACAAAGTCCCGCATATCCGAGGGAAATTGTTGAATATCCGTCATACAGCAGCTTATCTATGGTCTCGCCCTTTTTCAGTCTTGCCAATGCGCCATGCTGCCAAAGTATAGGCGCAACATCCGAAGTTGTGCCCAGAAGCCTTTCATGACGGCATCTTAAGGCTCTGTGACAAAGTTCAAGTCTTTCTTCAAGTATCGCCCAGAACCGTTCCATATCTCCATTTGCCGAACACGCCACATCCACGAGATTTATTGTAACTACACCCTGGTTGAATCTTCCGTAATATTTCCTGCTGCCGTCTGCATTTCTCTGATTATCTTCCACCGTAGGAAAAGACCTGCATCCCATGCAAGGATATACATCTCCTTTTTTAAGCTCTCTCATGACCTTAGCGGAAATGTAGTCCGGAACCATTCTCTTTGCTGTACATTTTGCAGCCAGTTCAGTCAAATGCCAGTATTTTGAATCTTTGCCTATATTATCTTCGTCTAAAACATATACCAGTTTAGGAAATGCCGGTGTAATCCAGATACCCTTTTCATTTTTCACACCCTGCATTCTCTGAAGAAGCACTTCTTCTATGAGCATTGCCAAATCGTCTCTTAATCTTCCCTCCGCAACCTCATCAAGATACATGAACATGGTTACAAAAGGAGCCTGACCGTTACAGGTCATAAGGGTTATGAGCTGATACTGTATGGTTTGTATTCCGCTCTGAACTTCCTTTCTCAGACGCTTTTCAACTATCTTTGAAATGGTTTCTTCATCAGTGGAATCGCCCAGCTCAGTTCTCTCTTCGATTACAGCTTTCCTGATTTTTTCTCTGCTTACATTTACAAAAGGCGCCAGGTGGGAAAGGGTAAAGGATTGTCCGCCGTACTGATTGCTGGCAACCTGCGCTACTATCTGAGTCGTTATATTGCACGCCGTGGAAAAACTGTGAGGCTTCTCTATCAATGTTTCGCTGATAACAGTGCCGTTTTGCAGCATATCCTCAAGATTTATAAGGTCGCAGTTGTGTTCTTTCTGAGCAAAGTAATCGGAATCATGGAAATGAATTATACCTTCATCATGAGCCTTTACAATTTCCTCAGGAAGCAGAACACGCATAGTAAGATCCTTGCTGACTTCGCCTGCCATATAGTCACGCTGTGTTGAATTTATCACGGGGTTCTTGTTGGAATTTTCCTGATTTACTTCCTCATTGATATGTTCTATAAGAGAAAGTATCCCGTTGTCAGTTGTATTCGATTTACGGGAAAGTTCACGCTTGTATCTGTATCTTACATACTTCTGCGCTACTTCGTATCCTCTCATCTCCATGATGGCAGTTTCCACCATATCCTGTATATCTTCCACATGTACAGCATGGGTCATAACAGCAATTTTAGCGGCAACATTATCCGCTATTGCCTGTATCTGATATTCGCTGAGCTGATATATTCTCTCTACTTCCTGATTTGCCGCTTTAACAGCATTCAATATTTTAGCAAGATCGAAGAAAACTTCCTCGCCGTTTCTTTTAATAACCTTTACAATTACTTCCGTTTCCATGATGTCCCCTTTCAACTCAACTATTTTCAATCATTTTTATAATGAATAAATAAAGTCCTTAGATTCCAATATGTCGAGTATTTTATCGTTATTTTTTATGTCGACCACAATATATTGTTGCGACCATATCCCATTATAGAGTTGTGAAAACCAAAAGTCAATAGACTTTGAAAAGATAAATATTAAAATGGACAAAAAATATCCAATTAATGCAAAATCCTGCCTTTTTTGATAGATTAATCTTCAGAATTTATTTTCTTTACAGGATGCCTTATAACTGTCTTCAGCCTGCTTTCATCGCACCGCCTTGGATCGCTGAGATAAATTTCGTGATGAAATCTTACGTCGGTAATATCCGTTTCATACCCCGCTTCAGCGGCAAATTTATTCATTAAGGATATTGTTTCAGGTTCATCGTCATATGAACCTATATGCATGCACTGTACGCAAATGCCTTCATCATAAGGCAAAAATTCTGCCTTTGAAAAATCCTGCTTTTTCTTTAACGATGCTTCTTCTAAAGCCCATTTAAAATCTTTTTCCGATACAAAGTCAGGCATTCTTATAATGGAAATAAATTTCATATCCTCTTTATTGTTGCAGTCAATACTGTTTCCTGAACCTTCCTGCCACCAGAGTCCCTCAAGCGGAGGCACGACGTACTGAAAAAATCCATCTATTTTATGATCTCCCTTATAACTCATCTTTAAGGTGTAAGCTATGGCATACAATATTTCTATCGATTTCTTATATTCACCTCTTTCATCATTGGGGTTGCCTTTACCTCTTACCGCAATATAATTCATCTTAGGGATTTTGATAATTGCCGGAGTCTTTTTCGGCATATAAAATTCCTTATATTCTTTTTTATAATCAAATGCCACTCTCTTTACCTCCTTTATTACTAAGTATACATATCAATTATTCCAGAATCTGTTTTACAATCTGCACAATCCAAAACAGACTGTACAAAATCATTCCCAAATTCAAAATCATTGTTTTAAACCGCTGGCCTTTCGGAATCACAATCTCTGCCGGCACGCATTTCATTTTCTTAAAATTCACCGCCCAGCAGACGATTCCTACAATAACAAGGACAAAAACCAAAGCCAGATATCCCAAGTATACCATGATTTCCGACATATGCTCCGTGACCAGTGCCATCAACGCATCGGTATCGGCTGCCGATACGGATTCCATCTGCCTAAACACCTCTGATTTGATCAGCAGCATCCCCGGAATAGAGCCCATAAAATTAATTGCCCCATGTAAGGTGATGGAGTAAATGAGTTTTCCGGTTTTTACGTATATAAATGCAAAGAACATTCCCAGTACCAAGGCATATACGAACTGATTCAAATTGCCGTGAAACAGAGCAAACATCAAACCCGATAATACTATGGCTGTCTTTTCACCGTATTGCACAGTCCTGTCTACAATCAATTTGCGAAATACATATTCTTCTATGATAGGCGCGCATACTACCATCAGAACCAGTGCAGTCAGCGGTGAAATTCCCGTCACAACATCCTGAAGCGGATTGGCGATTGTATCTCCCTTTAGCTGTCCCATAATTTCCGTTGTAAGTACGCCGAACAGATTGCTCAGATACATCAGCGCATAAGCCATGAAAAATGCAATAAACCATTTTCCTGCCTTCATCTTATGCTGCACGGGTTCTGCTCCCGGTATCCTGCGGACCAGAAGTACCAGAAGCGGCATCGCAATCACATACATGGAAAGGGATGACACGAACAGTGTAATATCATAATTTCCCGAAGTCTGCGAAAAAAATTTATGTTGAAGCCAACTCATTGCGAACTGTACGGCAAATATCAACAACGAACCAGCGAAAAATGCCGCACCGATTCTGGAGAAATATTTTTTAATATCTCGAATTTCTGTCATAATAGCGTATCTCCTTTGCTACAATTCCCATTTATTTTAAAAAAATAAAAGCCGAAAAACCTTGATTCTATCAGGTTTCTCGGCATCGCTTCTGGCACCCCTACCCGGAATCGAACCAGGAACTAACCCTTAGGAGGGGCTTGTTATATCCATTTAACTATAGAGGCATAACGCTTATATATAATAACATATTTTATATTACATTATCAACAAGTATATTTTAGTTTGCGTCTTTAAACTGTATACTGGCATAAAGCAAGACGGCGATTTGATGCCAGCTATATTTTTAAGAGCAGTATATAAGCAATATATAATAGTATCTATTGGTATATATCGCCAACGGTTTTATGTAAACTTATTTTTTTTGAAAAACTCTTAATTTAGAGGGGCATTTTCAGAAAATATAGGATAAATTAGGAGTTCTGTTTATATAAATGTAAAAAAAACTCTCAAAGCTGACGTTCCGCAAAATTTTTTATCACTTATATGCTGTATGCTGAGTTTTAAATGTATCAATTTGCTTTTTATGCCGGTAGTCAGTTTACATAATATTTAAAATTCTGAAAAAACGTCTTTAAAACATCCTTTTTTCAGAATTTCACCCATTGCTTGGCCGTTGCCTTGCCTGCTCTGCAAATCATTGCATTTGCTTCGCATATTGTGTATAATTAATATGTATGTTCAAATGTAATAATTTTGATACAAAACGGTGATTTCACCGAATCGATACAGGCAGATAATATTAAAAAGGAGCGTTTACATGGATAATAATCAAAGCTACACCAGCTCATTATCGGAAAGATACCCAAGCAAGGAAATGAAATATCTTTTTTCACCTGAAATGAAGTTCAGAACATGGAGAAAACTTTGGATTGCACTGGCAGAGACTGAGCAGGAACTGGGTCTTCCCATTACGGACCAGCAGATAGACGAGCTGAAAGCAGCTGCCGACAATATAAACTACGATGATGCAAAGGAACGTGAAAAAATAGTAAGACACGATGTTATGTCTCACGTATATGCTTACGGACTTCAGTGTCCCAAGGCAAAAGGCATAATACACCTTGGTGCGACTTCCTGCTACGTAGGCGACAACACCGACCTCATCATAATGACCGACGCTCTTAAACTTATCCGAAAGAAACTCATAAACGTAATTGCAAACCTATCGGATTTTGCAATTAAATACAAAGCGCTTCCCACATTGGGATTTACTCATTTCCAGCCGGCCCAGCCTACGACCGTAGGAAAGAGAGCAACCCTGTGGCTTCAGGACCTTATAATGGACCTTGAGGATCTCGATCACGTACTTGATTCCATGAAACTTTTAGGCTCAAAAGGGACAACCGGAACCCAGGCAAGCTTTCTGGAGCTGTTTGACGGAGACTTGGAAAAAGTGAAAAAACTCGACGGTCTAATTGCGGAGAAAATGGGATTTGACGGATGTTATCACGTTTCAGGACAAACTTATTCAAGAAAAGTTGACTCACGCGTACTGAATATACTTTCGGGAATAGCACAGAGCGCCCATAAATTCAGCAATGACATAAGACTGCTGCAGCATCTTAAAGAAATCGAAGAACCTTTTGAAAAAAATCAAATCGGTTCCTCAGCGATGGCATATAAGAGAAATCCTATGCGTTCAGAACGTATAGCAGCTCTTGCAAACTTCGTAATGGCAGATGTTTTTAATCCGGCTATTACTGCTTCAACTCAGTGGTTTGAAAGAACTCTTGATGATTCCGCCAATAAGAGACTCAGCGTTTCGGAAAGCTTTCTCGCAACGGACGGAATCTTAGAACTTTACATGAATATCACCTCAGGCCTTGTGGTATATCCTAAAGTTATCGAAGCAAGACTCATGAGCGAACTGCCTTTCATGGCAACTGAAAACATCATGATGGACGCAGTAAAGGCAGGAGGAGACAGGCAAGTCCTGCACGAAAAGATAAGAACACATTCCATGGCTGCCGGAAAACGCGTAAAGGAAGAAGGCGCAGAAAACGACCTTCTTGACCGTATCGCAGCAGATAAAGATTTCAATATGACAAAAGAACAGCTTTTAGCTCTTATGAAACCGGAAAATTTCACAGGATGCGCCGAAAGTCAGACAGAAAACTTCATCGAAAATGTCATCGCTCCCGTTTTGGAGGAAAACAGAGACTCTCTCGGAATGCACGCTGACATAAACGTTTAAAGACAATTATTTCATATTTAGTTTACAGAAAGGAGAGCGTTGGCGTTAAACCAATCGCCAATGCGAAATTTCACTATGGTAAAAGCAATCGTAGGTGCCAACTGGGGCGACGAAGGAAAAGGCAAAATCACTGATATGCTCTCACAGGAAGCTGATATTATCGTCAGATTCCAGGGAGGAAGCAACGCAGGACACACAATTAAAAACAACTATGGCAAATTCGCACTTCATATGCTTCCTTCAGGTGTATTTTACGACCACACCACAAGCATCCTCGGTAACGGCGTAGCTCTTAACATCCCTTATATGATGAAAGAAATCGATTCACTGGTAAATCAAGGCGTGCCAAAACCTAAAATACTGGTATCCGACAGAGCTCAAATACTGATGCCTTACCATATCCTATTCGATGAATACGAAGAAGAACGTCTGGCAGGAAAAGCTTTCGGCTCCACTAAATCGGGAATCGCACCTTTTTACTCCGATAAATATGCGAAGATAGGTTTTCAGGTTCAGGAACTGTTTATGGATGAAAAGGATTTAAGAGATAAAGTCGAAAGAGTATGTCAGCAGAAAAACGTAATTTTAAAACACCTTTACAATAAACCGGAGCTTAACCCGGCAGATATTATGAATACGCTTAAGGAATACAGAGAAATGGTAAAACCTTACGTATGCGATGTTTCCGCATTTCTCGACGACGCTCTTAAAGACGGCAAGGAAATACTTCTGGAAGGACAGCTCGGAGCTCTTAAAGACCCTGACCACGGTATATATCCTATGGTTACATCTTCATCTACCTTAGCTGCTTACGGCGCAATCGGCGCAGGGGTTCCTCCTTACGCAATCAAAGATATCATCACAGTTGTAAAAGCATATTCCAGCGCAGTGGGCGGCGGAGCTTTCGTAAGCGAAATACTCGATGAAAAAGAAGCCGAAGAACTGAGAAAACGAGGCGGCGACGGCGGCGAATACGGCGCGACCACAGGAAGACCGAGAAGAGTCGGCTGGTTTGACGCCGTGGCTACAAAATACGGCTGTATGACTCAGGGAACTACGGAAGTTGTTTTCACAGTTTTAGACCCTCTCGGATACCTGGATGAAATTCCTGTATGCGTAGGCTACGAAATAGACGGCGAAATCACTTCACGTTTCCCATGCACATCCAAACTGGAAAAAGCAAAACCTGTTTTCAAAAAACTGCCCGGCTGGAAATGCGATATAACCGGAATCCGACAGTTTGACCAGCTTCCCGAAGAAGCTCAAAGCTATGTAAACGAAGTGGAAAAACTCATAGGATTTCCTATCACATACGTGTCCAACGGCCCGGGCAGAGAAGATATAATAAAAAGAAAACCGCAGCTTTAAAAAGCGCAGACCGGCTTGCAGCGCAAGCCGGAAGACTGTTGCCAGATGGGAGGTACAATCATGGCAGTATTGATTAAAAACGGAATCGTTGTAACAGCAGACGGAGAAAGAAAAGCAGATATCTACGTTGAAGGTGAAAAAATTTCCGCTATCGGAGAAAATCTAACTTCAAAATCAGGAGACGACATAGTAAATGCAGAAGGTAAATATGTTCTACCGGGAGGTGTGGATCAGCACGTACACTTTTCTTTTACTTACAAGGGAAGCAAAACAAGGGGTTTTGAAACTTCCAATGCTGCGGCGGTAGGCGGCACAACTACCCTTATTGAATTCGTAAATCAGGAAAAGGGCAAGGGACTTGTTGAGACTATCGAAGACTACAGAAAAACCGATGCCGACGGAATCGCTATGGTTGACTACTCTTTCCACAGCGTAATGACCGACCCAAGAGATGAAGTTATAGAAGAAATTCCAAAACTTGCAGATGCCGGATACCCTACCATGAAACTTTTCATGGCATATAAAGGACAGTTTTTCCACGCAGACGATGATGCTATTTTAAAGGCTCTGCAAAAAGGCAAAGAAGCCGGGATAACCATCATGGTCCACGCAGAAAACGCCGATATGATAGACGTTGCCACCAAACAGCTTATAGCCGAAGGCAAGACGGAACCTTACTATCATGCGGTAAGCCGTCCTCCTGTAGTAGAAGCGGAAGCTACAAGACGCGCCATATACTTAGCAGAAATGGCAGATGCGCCTATATACATAGTGCATGTTACATGTAAAGAAGCTCTTGAAGAAGTAAAGGCTGCATATACAAGAGGACAGAAAGTATTCGGCGAAACATGCGCCCACTATCTGGTTTTGGATGAATCAGACCTGGCAAAACCTAATTACGAAGGAGCCAAATACGTATGCTCTCCTGCGCTCAGAACACAAGAACACAGAAAAGCGCTTTGGGAAGCAGTAGACAGAAAATGGCTTAACGCAATAAGTTCGGACCACTGTGGATTTGACTTTGCAGAACAGAAACATATGGGTTACGGCGAGGGAAAATCCTTTGCAGACATTCCTAACGGAGCCCCAAGTCTTCAAAACAGGCTGAACATACTCTGGACTTACGGCGTATGCGAAGGAAAAATCTCAAGAAGCAGACTTGTGGATCTCTTTGCAACCACACCTGCCAAAGTCAACGGTCTTGAAAACAAGGGACAGCTTGCAGTGGGCTTTGATGCGGATATCGTTATATTCGACCCTGATTACGAAGGTATCATCAGCGCCGAAACAAACCTCGAGGGTGTTGATTACAGTCCTTTTGAGGGCTTCAGACAGAAAGGCCGCCCTGAAACGGTATTCTTGAGAGGAGAAAAGATAGTCGATAAAGCGCAGTACATAGGTCATATGGGACAAGGTAAATTAATTGCAGGCAAACCTTTCGGAGCTTCATACCAGTGGTAAATAAGTGGTAAACAAAATGAAAATAAATGCAAAAAGATTTCTGGAAAACCTACACACACTTAAAACCTTTACGGATACCCCCGGCGAGGGAGTTACAAGATTTTCCTACGGAAATCAAGACAGAAAAGCAAGAGAATACATATTAAAAAGAGCGGAAAATGCAGGGTGTACTGTTTCAATAGACGCCCTGCAAAATATAAAAATAGGTCTTAAATCAAATAAAGACGGTCTGCCATCCGTCATCGCCGGCTCTCACATAGACACGGTGAGAAACGGAGGATGGCTGGATGGTATATACGGCGTATGCGGCGCCTTGGAGGTTATGGAAACGCTCTCAGAAAATCTGCCCGGAAAACCATCTGAAATACAGGCAAAGGACCTTTCAAATTCAGCGGACGCAGGCAGACAGTCTCACCAAGAATCAGAAGCGCTTCATTCATCCGGCTCCCCATATTCCTGCAATTATGAAATGGTCATATTTGCGGAAGAAGAGGGTTCAGGCTTTGGTTCAACCATGACAGGAAGCAAATTCATTGCAGGCATATACGAAGAGTCCGATCTTGATAAACTGAAAAATGACGATGATAAAACCTTAAGAAAAGTTCTTGAAGATACTTGCGGCGAAAAGCTATCGGCAAACGATATTAAAAATGTTCTCTGGGATTTTGACAATATCAAAACCATGCTGGAACTTCACATAGAACAGGGACCTGTTTTGGACAGAGAGGGACTCTCCATGGGAATAGTTGACTCCATATTCGGAATGAGAGTTATCGAAGTTACCTTGACAGGAATCGGCAATCACGCCGGCGCTACTCCTATGAACGAACGTTACGACGCCCTGTGCGCAGCAGCCGAATGTATACTCACAGCAGAAAAAATCGTAAAAAGCGATACCGACAGACGAACTGTCGTAACTGCCGGCAAAATGGAAATACAGCCCAACTGTTCCAACGTAATCCCCGAAAAAGTGAAATTCACCATAGAAGTGCGTGATAAAGACGAGAAAAAAATAAATAAGTTTACGGACGGAATAATCGATTCCATAAAGAGTATTGCAGCTGCCAGGAAAGTCAGCTGCAACATAAAAGAACATTCCAAATCAGCTCCGCTTCATCTGAGCGACAGACTTATAAACTCCATGTCAAACAGAGCAGAATCAAAAAAGTTATCATATAAAGTTATGGACAGCGGAGCCGTCCACGATGCCTGCATGATTGCATCTCATGCCGACACAGGTATGATATTCGTTCCCAGCATAAACGGCAGAAGCCACGTTCCCGAAGAAGATACAAAAGAAGAAGATTTGATATGCGGCTGTCAATTTCTGCTGGACACAATTATCGACGAATTAAAATAAAATTAAATCAAATTATTTCAAAATAAAATCAACATAAAAAACGGAGGTGTTTGTAAAGGTGTATAAAGACGCTATGAGAGCTGCTTGGGCTGAAATCAATATAACCAATCTCGACTTCAATATAAAAAAAATCAAAGAAAAGGTAGGTCCCGGGAAAAAAATCACAGCTATACTCAAAGCGGACGCCTATGGACACGGCTCAGTAAAAACAGCCACCGTTTTAAGAGCAAACGGAATAAATTCCTTTGGTGTTGCTACTCTCTCTGAGGCAGTACGTTTAAGAAAAGCAGGATTTTTACTCGAAGAAATAATAGTCCTGTATCCTGTTCAGGACCCTTTTGTTGATACTATTATCAAACACAGACTTACCCCTGTAGTATGCGACTATAAAAACGCAGAAGCCATATCAAGAGCAGCTCAGAAAGAAAACATAATAATAAAAGGCTATATAGCCGTTGATACAGGCATGGGCAGAATCGGATATAATCCGGATGATTCAACCTCCATAGAAGATATCAAGATGATAAACAACCTGCACAATTTCAAGATAGCAGGGCTTCTTTCCCATTTTGCCACGGCAGATGAAGCCGATAAAACATATTCATCCGTTCAGGAACAAAGATACATGGTCTTTTATAAAAAACTGATAAATGCAGGCGTGCCTATTCCTGAAAGAACACTTGCAAACAGCGCCGCTATAATGGAAATAGCATCTTCCCACTATGAAATGACAAGATGCGGCATTATCTTGTACGGATGTTACCCGTCCGGCGAGGTGGACAGAAAACAGCTTGAACTGAGACCTGCCATGTCGGTAAAAGCCAATATAATTCATCTGAAGCAAGTTCCGGCAGGAACATCAATAAGCTACGGCAGAAAATTTACCACAACAAAAGACAGTTTGATTGCCACCATACACATAGGATATGCCGACGGACTTCCGAGACCTTATTCAAACAAAGGAAAAGTAATAGTAAACGGTGTCTTTGCTCCAATCGCCGGCAATATATGTATGGATATGTGCATGATAGATGTCACCCATGTACCTTATGTACGGCTGGGAGATGAAGTCACCATTATGGGAAAAGACGGCATATACGAAATAACCGCTGACGATATTGCCAAAGCAACAGACACCATAAATTATGAAGTGGTCTGCGGTTTCGGACAGAGACTTCCAAAGGTTTACGTATATTAAAAAAGTCACCGTATTGCTAACAGAAATACGGTGATTTTTTTATGGTTTATCTTGTTCCGGTTCTTTATCAGGCATACATATAAATGCAAGAGCTACTACGGTTATAATCAGTCCTGCGAAAACAATCAATGTAGGAACTTCGCCAAAGAATACGACTCCAAATATCATGGCTGCGGCAGGTTCTCCTCCCGCGCCTAAAATTGCCACTTTTCCCGCGTCAGCATAATCCAGCGCCGCAGTATACACTATATAGGGAAGTACGGATGTACATATGGCATAGAGCAGCAGAAACGCAGAATTGACAGCGGGCTTCTCATATATAAATTCGCCTACAATATTCCATTGCGTGAAAGGCAGCAGCATTACGGAAACGGTAAGCATGCTGTAAAATGTTATTGTAAATACATTGTAGCCCCTTTCCATAGCAAGCTTGGAAAAAACGCTGTACATCGCATAAAAAACAGCCGCCAAAAGACCTACAGCTATACCGGCAGGAGTCCATTTAAGCTGAACGCTGTTTTCAATCATGCCGCTTACCAGTACACATCCTGTTATTGCCATCAGAGTACATAAAATTTTCTTGCCCGTTACCTTTTCCTTAAAAAGTATCGACGAAAAAAACATGACGAATACAGGTGACAAGCTCAAAAGAACTGCGGCAAAAGATAAAGTCAGCTGAGTGATAGCTTTGTTATAGCAAAAATTCAGAAGCATCATACCTAAAATTCCTGCCGATACAAAAATCCATAAATCCTTTATCCTGATTTTAAGCCATCTCTTATTGTAAATCCATATACCAAAAAACATTATAAGAGCCGCAATCATCATTTTAGATGACAGCACTGTGCAGTCATTCATTCCGAATTCAGTCAGCTTTCGTACAAAAATACCAACAGAGCCCCACATAACTCCTGCTGCTACAGGTAAAAGCAATATAAGTTTTTTCATTTTTTATTTATGCTCCGTCTAAATATTACGATTTAATCAATTCTTCATTTATTAAAACCCTACTTGATTCTACCACAAAACCACCTTAATTACATACTGTATTAAGGTATATTCCATTGCAGTCTTTATAATGTTGTAAACAGTTTAGATATGATTTTCCAGCTTCCGTCTGTTTTTATCAGGTGAAAATGATTTACCATAGCCCCATCCCCTCTGAAAGCTGTCTCCGAGACTATTACCGTTGCAATGTTTTCCTCTACATTCATGTATTCTATTTCAGCATTGTATTTTGCTCCCTGCGACTTCATAGATGGATTTTGCCCTATATCTTCTATAAAAGGTTTCGGGTCTCCAAGTAAAATATTTTCTCCAAGATACCCGTTCATCACTGCTTTTTCATGAAATACAGATTTTAATTTATCTGTATCTGCCTCATAAGTTCCGGCCGCATAAGTTTCTATCAATTTTTTTATCTGTTTTACTTCTTCGTGGTTGTTCATCTGTATATTCCTTTCATTTTGTTAAAACGGTCATGTAAATTAAAAGCCATGAGATACTGTAATTTTCTTTCGGGATCTTTCAGATCATCTTCCATGATTTCCTGTATTCTGTCAAGCCTGTATAAAAAAGTGCTCCTCTGAACAAACAGCTCTTTCATAGCTCTTGCAGGACTGGAATCGTTCTCAAGATATGACCTTAAAGTCTCTACATATGAAGTGGCTTTTTCTTCATCATGTTCCATAAGTTTTACCAGCGCCTCAGGGAAAAAAGATTTCGGTTCGAACTCTTTCAAGGCGCAATCCAGCATATATGAAAACGAATGCTCTTCAAAATAATGCGCCCATTTAGAGCTGCATTCCCTGATACCGTAATCTATAGCTATAAAAGCCTGCTTATAGTAAATCGGTATTTCATAAAAATCATCGCATCTTAAACTTATTCCTATGTGCAGCCGAAATGCATGAAGACAGTTTTCAATTTCATAAAGGACATTTCTTTTGTTCTTAACGCATACAACGCCGACTATATGATTTTCATAGGAAAATACCATGCTGTTGCTGAGCTTGTCCTCTATATTTTCGCATATATTGACAATGGTGTTAAGTCTTAAATCAATTTCTTCTACTTTCAAAAGAAAACAATAAAAAGGCCCTTTTCTGTCCCATCCCGCCTCTTTAAGTTTTATTTCAGCCATATTAAAATCTATAGGCTTACCGTTAAGCATACGGTGTATTTCCTGCTCAAGAGCCCTAAGACCTTTTCCCGCCTTTACACTATAGCGCTCAAGCATTCTTTCTATTTCAGATCTCAGCTTTCCTATAACAGCACGATCCCCCTTATTAAAAGTACGGTTTCTTTCATCTACAAACAGCCTGCCCCAGTATTCACCCGAAAACAGCACGTTATCATATATATAGCTGCATTCTCCCGTATCCGTATGAAATGTAGGTTTTCTGGTTTCAAATGTTTTTTCAAAATTAGGTGTATCCCTCAGTTCATTTAAAGATTCTAAAGAAAATCTTCCCCCGTTCTTTTTCACATTGTATATATCCATTCCTCCCGGCATTCCCGGTACTTCCGCATAGGCAATAAAATGAAAATCTTTATCGTGCAGATATATGGGATTCTCTAAAAGAGGCAGAGTCAAATACAGAAGTTTTTCTATATTGTATTCGCAGTCAATCACATTTCTCAGCTTTTCTTCCCATTTATTATATTTATCATATGTTTCCTGAATTATATTGACCACTTCTGAAATATTGACATCTTTTTCAAGTTCAATATAATCACAGTCTGCTTTCTTATAATTTTCAGGAGAAGTGCCTATGCTGACAATTGCGCAGGCGCCCTTAAGCAGTGGCTTTATCGGCAGCTTGCTGCCCTCTGCCACATAGACTTTGCCTTCAAGAAAAAATTTCTTATCCGTAAGCAAAAGCATCTGCTCCAAAAAGAGTTCTTCGTGCCTTACACTTTCATCAACAATATCAAAATGTTTTCTAAGCATATCTGCAATCAAATCAATATTCAGCTTCATGTCCTTCTCCCTTCGAGACAGATAAAGTCAAACAGGATTGCTCTTGTTTGACTTTACCGCAGTCTTACATCTTATTTTTGCTTTCCTGCCTTACCGGCCTCAGAATTTCTTGTTGCAAATAAATATATAATACCTGCAGCCAGAAGAACCAATGCGCAGATAAACAAAACAGGAAGTATCTCAATAAACAAATCTGTTTTCATGACAGCCTTTAGAGCCGACACGGTATATGTAGATATGAAGAATCCCACTCCCATTACAGCCGCTATAATACTTATAGCCAGGGACGCATTTTTAGCCGGAGCGAGAATCCCGGCTCTTGTCATAGCCTGAGAAAGTCCGTTGGCGTTGGAATATCCAAACAGCAGGCATGCTATTACAACAGGAATTGTTTTAGGAACAAATATAAGTATACCGTATCCTATTACCACACATCCAAAGGAAATCAGCATAGTACTTCTCTTTAATTTAGGATAGAGAAATCCGAAAAGAATACTTGCAACAAAGGCTCCTATAAACAAAGTCGATGTAATAGTTCCTGCAAAAGCTGCTCCGCCCAGTTCCTTTTCAGCAGTGTAAACTGAAATGAACAGAGCAGTTATGGCATACAAAGTCTGGAATATAAAATATCCTATACACAGTATAACAAATTTTGATTTCCAGTTCTTTATTAAAGGCTTATTTTCAAAGCTTCCATTATCTTCCTCTGACGTTTCTTCTGCATCTTTCTCAGGAGGACTCTTTGGAATGAAAAATATTATCATAAGCACAGAGATGATACCGAGGGCATAGATGTAAAATACAGCCTTGAACCCGAAATTCTGAACGACAAAGCCGCTTAAAGCCGTCATAATCGTTGCCGCACAGAACATTCCTCCGTCCAGTATTCCCACCATACGGCTTCTTC
>CABUXV010000010.1 GCA_902495595.1 uncultured Eubacterium sp.
AATGAAAACTTTATTGAATATCATGAATTTTGTGATAAAAAAGAATTAATCAACTATTATAGAAATGCGCATATTTTTGTTATGCCTTCTAAAAAAGAAACATTTGGTATAGTATATGCCGAAGCATTAACTCAAGGATTACCGTTAATATATACAAAAGGACAAGGGTTTGATGGCCAGTTTGAAGATGGCTTTATAGGATATTGTGTTGATGCAACAAATATATCTGATATAAAGAAATCAATATTAAAAGTTATTGATAATTATAGTAAATTATCAAAAAATGTTGTAGATATAAATTTGAAATTTAACTGGGAGCAAATTTCAGCTAGATATTATAAATTATATGAGGATATTGCAAATGAAAAAAATTTGTCATATTAGTATTAATCATCCAAGGTATGATCAAAGAATTGTAGAAAAAGAATGCTTATCGTTGAAAATGGCAGGATATGATGTATATGTAATTGCAAATGATAACTTAGACGATGAAGTATATAAAGGCATTAAAATTATTTCAATAGATATGCCTTTAGGAACTAAATTAAAAAGATTTAAAGCTATAAAACGAGCGTTAACGGTGGCGTTGGATTTAAATGCTGATATTTATCATATTCACGAACCCGATTTATTAATGATAGCGTTGAAGCTTAAAGCACATAAAAAAATTGTAATTTTTGATAGCCATGAATATTATAGGGATCAAATTAATTTTAGAGGAATAAATTCAAACCTAGGTAAAAGAATAATAAGAAAAATATATACATGTTATGAAAAATATTATATAAAACGCATTGATGCGGTGATATTTCCTACGGATGAGTATATTGTAAATAATGAAATAATAGCGCCGTTTAGATACGAGGCTAAGAAGGTTATTTATATAGGTAATTATCCTAAAGATATTATATTAAGAAAAAATAATAATTCTAATAATAAATTTACTCTTTGTTATGCAGGTAGATTATCGGATTCCAGGGGAATTACAAATTTAATTCAAGCTTGCTATAAAACGGATTGTAAATTAATTTTAGCTGGTATATTTGATACAATAGAATACAAAAATCGTATTACAGAAGATAAGTGTTTCAGTTGTGTTGATTATTTAGGACGATGTTCACTAGATGAGGTGTATAATATTTATAGTAAATCTGATGTTGGTGTTTCTTTATTAAAAAATATTGGTCAATATTACAAAGGGCGTAATTTACCAACAAAGTTATATGAATATATGCAATGTAGTTTACCAATAATTTGTAATGATTCTCCATATATCATAGAATTAAATGAAAAATACAATTTCTGTATTACGGTTAATCCTGATAATATTGACGAAATAGTGAAAGCTATTATGTTATTAAAAGATAATAGTGAGTACAGAAAAAAATTAGGTGAAAATGGGTATAAGTTAATGAGCAATAAATTTAAATGGGAAAATGATGCTCAAAAGTTAATTGAATTTTATGATGAATTGGAGTATTAATAATTAAATATGAATATAATAAATAAATTTTTTGATGGAACGATATCAAAAATACAGCCAAATAAAAATATATGTTTTTTTATGTTAAAATATATATTTTTTATAATTGTGGTTGGATTAATTGTAGATGTTAGCATATCTGTAGATTATCAAATTAAAATGTTATTTTTGTCTATAGTGTTTATTGCTGTACTATTTTTTTCTTATGATAAAAATTTTAAAAATAAAATTACTAGATTTAAAATTATTTTAATATTATTGTTCATATCATTAGGAATTTGTTTTTTGTTTAATGGAATTATATTAAAAAGTAATGGATATATATTATATTCTATGATTTATATTTTAATTATTCCATGTTTTTTGATAATTAAAATAAATTGGGAATGTAATATTAAAGCTTTTATAAGTGGCGTATATGTTTCTAATTGGTTATTTGTAATTGTTTCTTTTATTATTGCACCAATAAACAGAACACCTGGTGGATATACTAGTTTAGTTGGCAATCAAAATTATTTATCAGCGTTGTTAAGCGTGTTTTTTATATGTTTATTAATTTATAATTATATTAATAAAGGTATATTTTGTAAAATTTTAATTGCAGTAAATTTATTATTTTTAATACTGACGCAGTCGAGAACGGGAATATTAGTATGTAGTATAAGTTTTGTTATTTATATTTTATATTTATATAAAAGAAAAGTATTAAATAAAAAGGATATAGTTCATTCTTTAGTAGTTTTTATTTTAGCCATTTTAGCTTCACTTGCTGTTTTTTATTTTATTACACCTAATACATATAGCTATTTTGAAAAAAATTTTAGTACAGTAATAAAAAATATAAATTATGTAGATGATTATGATATTAAATTTTCTGATTCATTTTTAGAAAAAATGGGGAAAGGCATTTTAAATTCAAAGGGGAGGCTTACTTCAGGAAGAAGTGAGATTTGGAATGAGTATATAAAACATATTGAATTTAAAGGGCATAAAAAAGAGACCATTGAAGTTTATGATAATGGTATTATACAAGAAAGAGACGCTCATAATAGTATATTACAAATTTCATATAGTGGGGGAATTTTAGCAGGAGTCATATTATCTTTAATTTTTCTTTTATTTTTTGTTTTCAGCATTAAAAATTTAATAAATATACGTCGAATAAATATTTTTAATATATTTATAATTATGATAGGATTTTCTTATCTAATTACATCAATGTTTTCTTCGATATATGTTCCTATGAGTGGATTAATGTCCTTTTGTTTTTATATTTTTATAGGTAGTTTAGATTATGAAAGATAATAGATATTTAGCAAAAATAAAAGTGTTATTTAATACAGGATTTTTTCATATATTTTCTTCAAGTGTATTGAACAAAATTTTAGTATTTTTTAGTAATATAATAGTTGTTAGAATTATATCTAAAGTTGATTTTGGCATATATACATATGCATTAAATATAGTTTCATTTGTTTTATTGGTTTCAGGTATAGGTTTAGTATCAGGAACATTTCAGCTTTGTAGTGAAAAAAAAGAAGAAGAAAAAGAAAGTATATATAGGTATGGATGTTCTGTAGGAATAAAAGTTAATATAGTTTTAGGATTAATAATAGTATTAATAGCTGAATTTTCTCATTTAAGCATTAACGGTGCCAATGAAATTATGGTATTAATGCTATTGAATCCATTTTTTTTAATTGTATTTGAATTTCAACAAATTTATCTTAGAAGTAATTTTGAAAATAAACGATATTCATATGCAACTACTATTAACACCACACTTATAATGATTGCATCTATTATAGGCTCATTAGCGTTAGGTGTAAAAGGATTAATTATTTTTAGATATTTTGCATATATAGTCACAATATTTATTATTATGTATTGTTATAAGGTTCCCGTATCTATAATAAGGGGAGCATATATTAGCGCTGAAGAAAAAAAAGTTTTATTTAAAATATCTATAGTTAGCATGATGAATAATGGGGTTTCGCAATTACTTTATTTATTAGATATTTTTATATTAGGTGTAGTAATTTCAAATGAAGAAATTGTTGCATCATATAAAATTGCAACAGTTATTCCGACTGCATGTATTTTTATTCCAACCGCAATAATAACATATATTTATCCATATTTTGCATCACATAAAGATGATAAAAGATGGTGCTTAAATCATTATAAAATGGTTATTAAATATATGAGTATTTTAAATGTTTTAATTTCTGCCTTTATGGTTATTTTTGCCAAATGGATTATAATTATTGTTTATGGAGCACAATATTTAGACTCGCTTTCATGTTTTAGGATATTAGTTTTTAGTTATTTTTTTTCGGGCACTTTTAGAATTATATCAGGTAATTTATTAGTGACACAAAGAAAACTAGGAGTAAATTTTTTTATTAGTGTTATATCAGGTGTAGTTAATATTTTTGGAAATATATTATTGATTTCAAAGTTAGGTTCAGAAGGAGCTGCGATAACAACTCTAATTGTAATGATAATATCTAGTGTGTTATCTACTGTTTATTATGTATATATATTGAAAAAGGAGAATTGAATGCCAGGTATTTTTGTAACAAACATTGTTAATAATGAAAAAAATTTTGATTTAATAAATATTTCAGATCAAAAAACATATACACAAGAATTAAAAAATAAAGATTTTACAATAAAACGAAATTCACTTGATAGTTTTAGAGAAGATAAAGTTTTTTATGAAGATAAAAAATATATTATTATAATTGAAGGAGTAATACTGAATTCGAAGGAGCTTATTAAAAAGCATCGTGTAGAAAATTTAAAAGATGCTATTATTAAGATGATATATTCCAATGATATTTTTTTTAATGAATTTAGAGGCACTTTTTCAGGAGCAATATATTATAAAGATAAAAAGAAATGGATTGTTTTTACCGATCATGTTGGCAGTCATGCAATTTATTATTATCAAAAAAATGATGTTTTTATTTTTGCTAGTCAATTGAATTATATTATAGATTGTATGCACCTAAATGGTATTAATATTAGTGAAGATTATCATGGTATTGGGTGTTTATTGGATTGGGGATATCTAATAGACAATTCAACAGTGGTTAAGGAGATTAAAAGATTATATCCCGGAGAATATTTAGTAATTGAAAATAATGAGATTTATGTGAATTCTTATTATGTGGCAAATTATAAACAGGAAAGCAAACCAATAGAAGAAGTCATTGAAAAATTAGATGTATCATTTGGAAAAGCTGTGTCTAGGGTAGTAAATAAAAATAAGGAAAATGGATATAAGACTGTCATAGATATAAGTGGTGGCTTAGATAGTCGTATGATTGCATTTAAAGCTAGAGAATTATTTGATTCATCTGATTTTTTAGGTATAAGCTTTAGCAAAGTTGGTACTATTGAGCAAGAAATTGCTTCTAATGTAGCAAAAAAGTTAGATATAAGTTTTATTCATAAGGCATTAGATACTGATAGTTGTATTAGGGATATAGAAGATAATATGTTTATGAATAATGGCTCTTCTTATTATACAGGATTATTATGCGGGAAAAATATTTCTGAGATAATTGATAATCGTATTTTTGGTATAGAATTGACGGGGCTTATGGGTGATATGAATGAAAGTAGTATGATAAGTGAAGATGGATTGATAAGGCCCAGTTTAAAAAATCAAAGATTTAGAACCAGCAGGATGTTTAATTTAAATGAGTTTAGTAATTATTCTGATTGTATGAATAAATTTGAAACAAATGAAGTGTTTTGGCTATATACTAGAGGAATTATGGCAGGAATGAATACTGTTTTGTCGAGACAAAATTATATGGAATTAATTACACCGTTTGGAGATGTTGAATTTTTAGAGGCATATTTATCTATACCATGGGCTGAAAGGGTAAATAAAAAAATATTATTGCAGTGGATGAAAAAAAAATATCCTGATGCTGTAAAAATTAAATATTCATCAACATTATTGCCAGCTAAATTAACAGGTACTTTTAGGCAGCGTATTATAACTAAATTTTTAAAAAAGATTAATAGTGTTTTTCATATGGATAAAATTAAAATGGTTCCTATCGATTTATGGATAAAGAATAATGAAAAATATATAGATGAATATTATAAAAACAATATAAAAAGTATTAATTGTGATATTAATATTAAAAATAAGTTAGATATGTTATATAATAGTAACAATGTTACTGATAAAATCGTATCATTGTCTGTTATTGCTTGCTATAAGTTATATTTATATACCATTTAGGAGAGATTTTAAATGAATAAAATAAAACCATTATTGTGGGATAGTGAATTTTTTAATATAAGTTGTGGGCGTATTATTATAGACAATAAATTTGAAGGGTGGGACGAACTTCGTGATGAAATAAAATTATATGATTTTATTAGTATACAAAATGTTGATAATGATATTGGAAGAAATGAAAAAATTTCAGAATTAGGAAAGGCATTTTTGGCAGATATAAATATACAGTTTAGTAAAAAAATAAAAAAAGGTTCAAAAAATGAAAATTGTGTATTATATTCATGCAAGGATATTTCTAAAAAAGATTTTAGCTTTATTGAAGTTAAAAGAGATGATTTTATATATTCTAAATTTGAATGTGATAGCGAGTTTAAAAAATTAAATGGCTATAGAGTATATAAAGAATGGATAAAAAATGCTTTAAATGATAATAATAAATTTTTTCTGATATATGAAGATGAACATCCAAAGGCATTCATATTGTTTAGCATTTATGGAGAAACGGCTAGAATAGAGTTAATCAAAGTGAATAAGGAATATCAAAAAAATGGTGTGGCAACTAAAATGATAAAGTGCCTTGAGTATATTTTAAATAATAAAAATATAAATTACTTGAACGTAGGAACTCAAGTGAATAATATTGGTGCAGTTAATTTATATCATAAATTAGGCTTTAAAGAAATATCACATAATTCAGTTTTTCATTTGTGGAACAAATAAAGTTTATTAATTTTAATGTAGAAAAGAGATATTAATTATGCAATTCAGAGATTTAAAAAAACAATATCAAGTATTAAAAAAAAATATTGATGAGGCCATGGTTGAGGTTGCAACAAACTGTAATTTTATAAATGGTCAGCAAGTTAAAACCTTGGAAAAGGAACTGTCTGAGTATGTAGGAGTCAAGCATTGCATTACATGTGCTAATGGCACAGATGCTCTTACAATGGCTATGATGGCTTGGAATATAAAAGAAGGGGATGCTGTTTTCGTTCCTGATTTCACTTTCTTTTCATCTGGGGAGATAGTATCTCATGCTGGCGCAACTCCTATTTTTGTTGATGTGGATATGAATACATACAATATTTCGGCAGATTCTCTGGAAGAAGAAATAAAGAAAGTTATTGATGATGGGAAGCTGCAGCCTAAAGTCATAATTGCAGTAGACCTTTTCGGTCTTCCAGCTGATTTTAAGGCGATAAGAAAAATTGCAGAAAAATATAATTTAAAAGTCCTTGAAGATGGAGCTCAGGGATTTGGAGGAAGTATTGATGGAAAAATGGCATGTAGTTTCGGTGATATAAGTACTACATCTTTTTTTCCTGCTAAACCTCTAGGTTGTTATGGAGATGGTGGCGCAGTATTTACGGATGATGATGAAATTGCGGTATTATTGGAATCTATTAGGGTTCATGGAAAAGGCGAGATGAAATACGATAATGTACGGGTTGGTCTTAATTCAAGGCTTGACACAATACAGGCAGCTATATTGTCTATAAAGCTTAGAGCCTTTGCGGAATATGAATTGAAAGATATTAATTTAGCAGCTAAAAAATATACAGAAAAATTATCTAAGCTCGGAGATAAAATTAAAATTCCGTCAATGCCTGAAGGTTTTTATTCGAGCTGGGCTCAGTATACAATACAGCTTGAAGACAAAGAAACCAGAGACAAACTTCAGAGTACTCTTAAAGAAGCCGGAATTCCAAGTATGGTTTATTATCCGAAACCCATGCATAAGCAGGAAGCTTTTTCCGGTCAGACATATGATGATTTAAAACTGGTCAACACAGTAAAACTTTGTGATACAGTATTATCGCTTCCGATGCATCCGTATTTAACAGATGAAGATATTAATATCGTGGTAGATAAAGTAATAAATACATTAAGATAAATTCACAGTGTTTAGATGTTAAAGTTAATATAGTCTTTTCATACATAATTATTTGTTTGAAAAGGCTATATCGTTTAATCGTTTAGATATATTTAGAAACATTAGAACAAATTTCTTGCCACGAATAAAATAATCCTTTATAATTTAATTGCTGTATTAAAACTGATAAATTATATGGGGCACTAGCTCAATGGATAGAGTCGCAGACTTCGAATCTGTCGGTTGGGGGTTCGAATCCCTCGTGCCTCGCCATTTTAATTATTGTAAAATAAGAATTGAGTAAAATGAATTTATATTTTTCAAACTCAGTTCTTTTTTTATTAAATACTTAGTTCCTCTAAGTTGATAAGCTGCCAATATTAGGATATAATCATAACAAATGCAGCATAGTAATTGTTTGTTTATTGTAAAGGTGTATGTAATGAATTATGAAACATATTATGATGGTCTGGGGAAAGAGTATTATATAGCCTCTGAGTTTTGGAAGATGGGTTATGAAGCCAGTAAACTTGCTGTTGATTATGGCTTTGATTTGATGGTGACAAACAGTATCAAGAAAAATGAAGAGCCTGTTCAGTACAGAATTCAGGTGAAAAGCAGAAACATAAACAATATATCCATGAAACTTTCAGGCGCGGGAGAGCGTGAAGAAGGAACGAGAATAACTTTCGCTGTCGAAAACAGATATTATGAGCAGCTTAAAGATGAGAAAAACAATGCTATATTCATAGGATGCCTTTATAAAAAATTATCAGAAATATCGAGCGAGTTTTTGTGTTCATTTTGGTTTCCCGGAAAAGCTTTTTATGCACTTGAGGAAGACAACATTATTTATGACGGAAAAGCACGTTTTTTTAATAAAAAATGTTTTGACATTTTATACAGAAGTGAAGCCAGTATGACAACAAGGTTTATGGAACTTTTGGAACGGTATGATAATATTGCAAAAGAGAGCGGGGAGATTTCCGAGCTCGCTAAATGCAACGGTATTTTAAGAGAGTATATACAGAAAAGTACTATAATAAATAATAATTCCAATAAGTACATAGGATTTTATCGACAGAAAGAAGAGAAACAATTTATTTTGAATAAAAGATATTTATCCCTTGAAAGTATAAATGCTTTTAATGATATAAAAGATAATTATATATTTGAAAAGTAAAAGTTTTTATAATGATAAAATGCACTCCTAAATTATGTTAATTTATTGTAATAATGTCGTTTTATTCGTAACAGGGATAATCGTCAGCTTGATGTAACATTATTGCTGTTTGTCAACGTTCGGCAACGGAAATATGGCGGTTAATTTGGCTTAGAAACCTTGAAATATCTTGAAAAACCTGCATATATAATATATATTATATATGCAGGTTTTTTATTATAAAGTAAATGTCATAAATGATATTTTCAAAGCGTAAAAGAAACTATTTTGTGAAGAATTGCCCCTGACTGCGGGCGATATTTGTGTAAAGGAACTTTTTATTCCTTATTGCACATTTTTTTAATAATTATGTTTATTGAGGTGAAAACTATATACATTTACAGAAGGAGATGAATTGAGAAAATGAACATGAACGTTTTTAAGGGAAGCGACGATTATGTAGTTACAAAAGAGCTGATGAATGCGGTAAACGTATCCATAGCTTTAAAGAAACCTTTGCTTATAAAGGGTGAGCCGGGAACAGGTAAGACTATGCTTGCAGAAGCTATTTCAAAAGCGCTTGATATGGAACTTATAATCTGGGGAATAAAGTCCACTACTAAAGCGCAGGAAGGTCTTTATGTTTATGATACAGTACAGAGACTTTATGACAGTCAGTTTGGAGAGGGAAATGTTTCCGATATAAAACAGTATATAAAATTAGGAAAGCTCGGCGAGGCTTTCACGTCGGAAAAACAGGTTGTACTTCTTATCGACGAAATAGACAAAGCCGATTTGGAATTTCCTAACGACCTCTTATGGGAGCTTGATAAGATGGAATTTTATATTAACGAAACAAAGGAAACTGTAAAGACTAATCACAGGCCAATCGTAATTATTACATCAAATGCAGAAAAAGAGCTGCCGGACGCGTTTCTTAGAAGATGTATTTTCCATTATATAGAATTTCCGGATAAGGAAAAGATGGAAGAGATAATAAAGGTTCACTTTGGGAATATAGACCAGAATCTTTGTCAGAAAGCTCTTGAAGCATTTTATGACCTAAGAAAGATGGATGAGATACAGAAAAAACCGAGTACCTCTGAGCTTTTGGACTGGATACAGGCTCTTATGATAAGCGGAGTTGATGTGGAAAACTTGTCAGGTGAGATGCCGTTTTTAGGTGTGCTTCTTAAAAAGAATCAGGATATTGACGTGATGCATGAGATAAAGGAAAAAGGTTACTCATTAAGGAGATGGTAGGAAATGTTTTTAGAATTTTTTTACCTGCTTAGGGCTAAAGGTCTGGAAGTTTCCATAAATGAATGGATGACCTTGATGGAAGCTTTGGATAAGGGACTTGCTCATTCTTCTTTTCTTGCTTTTTATTATCTTTGCAGAAGTATCTTAGTAAAGACGGAATCGGATTATGATAAATTTGATGCTGTTTTTGCCGAATATTTTAAAGATGTCCATACTCCGGAGGATTTGCCGGAAGAGTTCTGGAAATGGCTAAGCGAGGAAGATAGAGAACGGGACATAAATGATAAAGGTACAGGTGATGAATGGCCTAAAGAGCTGGAAGAGCTTATGAAGATGTTCCGTGAACGTATTGAGGAGCAGAAGGAAAGACATGATGGCGGAAGTTACTGGATAGGTACGGGAGGAACCTCTGTTATGGGCAGGGGAGGCTATCATACAACAGGAATCAGAACCGGAGGAGAAAGCCGTCACAAAACAGCTTTACAGATTGCCGGAGAGAGAAATTTTAAGGATTTCAGGCAGGATAAAGTGCTTGATATCAGACAGTTTCAGATGGCATTCCGTAAGCTGAGACAGTATTCGTCAAGAGTCGAAGGGCTGAAGACTGAGCTGGATATAGATAAAACGATAGATGAAACCTGTGAGAATGCAGGTATGCTTAAAATTGTATACGATAAACCTAGGAAAAATACTGTTAAGCTTCTTTTGCTTATAGACTCTGACGGTTCGATGCTTCCGTACAGCAGGCTTTGCAACAGATTGTTTGAAGCAGTCAGTAAATCCAGCCATTTTAAGGATTTAAAAGTTTATTATTTTCATAACTGCATATACGATCATTTATACAATACGCCTTACTGCAAAAGAGGCGACTGGGTGGAGACCAACTGGGTTTTAAGCAATTTGGACAGTGAATATAAAGTAATATTTGTAGGTGATGCGGCTATGGCGCCTTCCGAGCTGTACAGAAAAGGCGGAAATGCAATGATAGGGCTTGGAAATGAAGAACTTGGTATAGAATGGCTTGAAAAGTTCAAAAGACGTTATAAAAAGCAAATTTGGCTTAATCCTATAGACAGAGCTTCCTGGGATTATACCTACGGAAGCAAAACGATAAATGCAATCAAGGAAGTTTTCCCAATGTATGAACTTACTCTTGACGGACTTGAGGCAGGTATAAAGAAACTTCTTGTGAGATAGTTTCTGTAGAATGATTAAAGATGATTGTTTTTTTTAATCATAAAGATATTATGGAGAATTAATATGGTAGTTTTAAATGTAAGATATAAAGTAAAACCGGGGTGTAAAGATATTTTTTACAACATGGTAAATGAAGAGGGCATTCCTGAAAAATCCCGGGCAGAGGCAGGAAACGTAAAATACGAATATTTCATGTCGGTTGATGATGATAATCTGATTTTACTTATCGAACACTGGAAAGATGATGATGCTTTTGAGTTTCACAAAGCGCAGGAATACTTTAAAAGACTTCAGGAGATTAAGGAAGAGTATGTGGCAGAGGCAGTAGTAGAACGATATGAAGGATAAAATTCGCTGCATGATTTCTGAAGAAGATTAAAAAAATAAAACGCACGGTTAAAAGATTAAATACATATCCTTTTATTGTGCGTTTTTTGTTGCAAACAGAGCAGGAGAATTACCGTTAAAAGTAACGAAATACTCCCTTTACTTTACCTAAAATTTTAGCGTCTTTTACTATTATCGGACTCATTGTGGAGTTCTCAGGCTGAAGACGTATATGATCTTTTTCTTTGTAAAAAGTTTTTACGGTAGCTTCGCTTTCAAATCCATCGACCATTGCGACTACAATATCACCGTTTTTAATAGAATTTTTTTGTTCTACGAGTATGTAGTCTCCATCCATAATTCCGGCCTCTATCATGCTTTCGCCTTTTACGGTAAGCATAAAATTTTTGCCGCTTCCTAAAAATCTTGATGGAACGGGAAAACTGTCTTCTATATTCTGTTCAGCTAGTATAGGTGTTCCGGCGGCAATTCTGCCTACCAGAGGTATTTCTTCAATTTGTTCATGATACGCTCCGTCTGCTCCTGAAGAAGCGCCGACTGCAGATATTGCGCTATCTGATGGTAATTGTTTATCGGAAACATCATTATCAACTAACATAAGCGCTCTTGGCTTGGAAGGGTCCTTTTTTAGATATCCCTGTTTCTCAAGATTTGATATATCCTTATGAGCCGTAGAAGTTGACTTAATATTTAAGGCAGAACATATTTCACGTACGGTAGGAGGGTATCCTTTTGCTTTTATTTCGTCTCTCATATAATTTAGTATTTTTTGTTCTCTTTCTTTTAACATTGATATATCCTCCTTTGGTATATATTAGTATAATAACATAAAAAGAACAAAAAGTAAACGCATGTTTGCGCATGTAATTTTTGAGCCATTTTTTGTATTTCCTGCAGATAACGTATCTTTAATAAATAAGATGTTTTAAGTTACATTTTACATGATTATTTCTTTATATACGATGTAAAATTAACGTATACTTGGAAAAATATTTGTTTTACGTTAATTTACATGCTGAAAGTTCACAAAAACAGCTGAATTTTAACGTGAAATGGTTTTGACATGAGCTTTACGTTAAAAACATTTATTAACAAACTTTATCTTGCCATAAGAGGATGTGTGCAACTAAAAAGAAGGCGGAAACCGCCTTCTTTTTAGGAGTACTTTATTGATTGATGACTTAAATCATCTGGTCTACTGAATCCAATACTTTATCCATAATAGTCATCTGTTCTTTTAATTCTTCCTCAGTGATTGTAAGAGGAGGGCAAACAACTACCATGTTTTCATGTGAATATGTCCAGAATCCATCAGCTTTCAACATACCAAGGATTTTGCCCATTACTCCGTCCGGGTCTTTTCCGAAAGGTACCAATGGTTCTCTTGTAGCTTTATCTTTAACCAATTCGATAGCTGAGAATAATCCGATGTGTCTTACTTCACCTACACATGCATGAGTATCTACATATCCATCCAATGTATCAGCAAGGATTTTGCTTGTAGCTTTCATCTTGTTTTCAACATCCTGGTTCTTGTATTCGTTGATTGTAGCAACTGCAGCAGCGCAGCCCATTGGGTGAGCTGAATAAGTCAGACCGCAGCCCATTGAAGTTTCATCGAAGAACTTAGCTATATTTTCCTGCATAACAACTCCGCCGAGAGGAACGTATCCGCAAGTTGCGCCTTTAGCGAATGTAATCATATCAGGTTCATATCCGAAATTCATGAATGCGAAACATTTACCTGTTCTGTACCATCCAGCCATAACTTCGTCAGCTACCATTAAGATATCGTATTTATCGCAGAGAGCTCTTACGCCCTGATACCATTTAACAGGTGCGATTAATACGCCGTTTGAACCAACTACTGATTCAAGCCAGATTGCAGCAATCTGTTCAGGACCCTCGTAAAGGATCTGATTTTCTAATAATTCAAGATAGAAATCTGCCACTTCATCATCGTTTGCGAACTGGCATGCTTTAGGTGCTCTGTAAGCATAAGGTCCATCGTATTTTACAAATCCAGGACCGCCAGGTTCGTTGAAGAAGTGTCTAGGTTCTCCTGTAAGCATTCCTGCGCCTGCTGATGAACCGTGATAGCATCTGTACTGTGAGAAAATCTTGAGTTTTCCTGTGTACTGTCTTGCAATTTTAATTGCGTTTTCATTAGCTTCAGCTCCGGCATTAGTGAAGAATACTTTACCGCCTTTGAACCCTGTAGCTTCAACAACTGCTTCAGCAGCATCCGATCTGCAGTCCATAGCAAATCCAGGTCCCATGAAAGGAATTTTCTGAGCCTGTTCAACGATAGCATCGATGATAGCTTTATTTCCGTGACCTAAATTGGAGTTTACAAGCTGTGATGACATGTCAGCATATCTTTTGCCGTTTTCATCCCAGAAATATATTCCTTCAGCTTTAGTTACAACGATAGGATCAACTTTATTCTGTGCTGACCATGAATGTAAGTTATACTTCTTATCTTTTTCTTTAATTGTTGACATTTTTAATCTCCTTTTTTCTTTTCGGGAAAATCCCGGAAAAACAATTCGAATCAACTTTACATATAGGGGACGAATTTAAATTCACCCCCTATAAACAGTTTATTAGCGTTACATATGATTGTCAATAAATTATCAATACCTTTAAAGTATCTTTAACTTAAAGCATTTTAAGAATTCTTTATGCGTCAACCTTAGCGATTACATCAGCATCGATGAAGTCTTCTGCTTTTTCAGGTTTCCAGTTAGGAATCTGTCTTGAAACATATGTGAAGTTAAGAAGGTCTTTCCAAGTTGCGTTGTGGGATACGCTGTTTCCGCCCCAAGTACCGCAGCCTAATGTCATTGATACAGGGAATCCGCAGTCCCAGCCGCCTGAATTAGTTAAGCACTGAGGCTGGTTAACTACGCATTTAGTTACAGGAGCTACAGCAGCAACTCTTTCAACATCTGAATCGTCAGTAGTGTGGATACCGCAGCTGTGGCCTTTACCCTGGTAGTTCAAGCAAGCCATCATCTTGTCAATAGCATCGTCAAGGTCTTTAGCTTTCTGAACACCTGATACAGGTGAAAGTTTTTCGCCTGCGAATGGATGGTCAAGTCCTGCTCCGTTTTCTTCAGCCATAAGAACTGCAGTGCCTTCAGGTACATCAATACCAGCAATTTTAGCTATAGTTTCAGCGTTCTGTGCAACGATTGCTCTGTTAAGTACGTGGTCATTAGGAGTGTTAGGCCACATAGCAACCTGTAATTTCTGCTTTTCTTCTGAACCTTCCTTGAACAGAACAGCTCCGTGAGCTTCCATTTCCTTTACGAATTCATCGTAGCAGTCTTCAAATACGATGATGTTGTTTTCTGTTGAACATGAAGTTGCATTGTCATATCTCTTTGATTTAACAATCATTTCAGCAACTTTGTCCATTGGAGTCTTTCCTGTTACGATTGATACACAGTTACCAACGCCAACGCCGATAGCAGGAGTACCGGAAGAATAAGCTGTTTCTACAAGAGCTTCGCCGCCGGTAGCGAGGATGAAGTCGCACTGTTTCATGAGTTCCTGTGAAGTCTGAAGTTTAACGTAATCAGGTTCTACTGACTGTACTAAATCTTCAGGATATCCTAACTTCTTAAGAGTAGCTCTGATTTCGTCAACGATAACAACGTTGAGCTTTTTGCACTTAGGGTGTGGTGCGAGGATTATAGCATTTCTTGTCTTAAGAGCCATATTTGACTTAACGATTGGAGTAGCTTCACCGTTAGTTACAGGCATGATTCCGGCAACAACGCCCATTGGCTTAGCCCATTTCTGCATTCCTGTCTCTTTATTGTCTTCAATAAGACCAACAGATTTTTCATTTTTCATCTGGAGATAAGCTCCCCATACTTTACCGTAGATTTTTCCAACTTTATCTTCGGCAATACCCATTCCGGATTCTTCTACTAACATTTCAGCGTACATCTTAGCTTTTTCCGGTTTTGTTAAATTGTAAGTTACTGCAGCAGTAATAAGGTCAACATCTTCCTGAGTGAAGTTGTTAGCGATAGCCTGAGCTTTTCTGCCTTTTTCAACTAAATCTGCAACGTATCCAGCAAAGTTTAATTCTGCCATTTTTTAAGTCCTCCTTTTTATCTGTAAAAATAACAATCTTTTAATAGGATGTCCACGAGACATCACTTATATGTTACGCAAATAATGTGCCAATGATGTGTGCGGATGTTGTTTTTTAGGAAAAATTATTTTAAATTAAGTATAATAGTTGACAATAACCTTGGAAATATAAGGCTTTTAAGAAGTATTGCTAAAAAAATATAATGTATACAAGACGTAAATGGTACAAAACATGTTGCTGATAAAAAAATAAAACAAACGAATAGCGATACAAAAATGTATCGAAGTTCGTTTGTATATAAATTAACACATAATATGCCTTAAAAATACTTATTTACAGCTTTTGATACAAAATTGTATCGCTGATACAATTTTGTATCGAGTGTTTTTTGGAAGAGTAATATAGTTTTATTCTTCTTCACCCAGGACTGCATTAGGACCTGTAAGCCCGTATTTATGAAGCTTTCTGACTATAGTTGGCTGGCTTACCTGAAGAACTTTTGCGATTGCGCGGGTTGATTTATAATTTAACAATGCATTTCGCAAGATTTCTTTTTCAGCTTTTTCCATAGCTGCGGAAAGCGATAGCGCCGTATTTGTATTTGCATTTATTTCTGCTTCCTGTTTTAGAAATATAGGAAGGTTTTCTTCTGTTATAATATCGTCATTGGTAGTTATTATTAGACGTTCAATTATGTTTTGAAGTTCACGGACATTTCCGGGCCATGGATATTTTAACAATATTGTGAGGGCTTCAGAGCTAAGTGTTTTGTGTTCTCCGAGATGTTCGTTGTATCTGAGAAGATTGCTCTGTATAAGAGGCAGTATATCTTCGGGGCGGTCACGCAGAGGAGGTACGTTTATGGGAACTACATTAAGCCTGTAATACAGGTCTTCTCTGAACTTGCCGTCTTTAACAAGAGTCATAAGATTTTTGTTTGTAGCCGATACTATCCTTACGTCTACAGGAATGGGCTTTACTCCTCCTACAGGGGTGATTTCACGTTCCTGTATGACACGAAGCAGTTTTACCTGGAGATTTATGGGAAGTTCGGAAATTTCGTCTAAAAATATAGTTCCATTTTGAGCAACTTCAAATAAACCTTGTTTGCCATCTGCCCTTGAACCGGTAAAAGCGCCGGACACGTAACCGAAAAGTTCGGATTCTATCAGATTTTCAGGTATTGCTCCACAGTTTACAGTAACAAAAGGCCCCTCGCATCTTGAGCCTTCTTCATGCAGACGTTTTGCAATAAGACTTTTTCCAACGCCTGATTCTCCGGTAATAAGTACTGTTGAATTTACAGATGCAAGTCTTTTTGTAAGAGCCATAACATTATGCATAGTAAGACTCCCTGATATTATTTCATTTTTTTTATAATCTATATCTTTTACTTCATTTATATTTATGATTCTTGCTGCGGTCACAGAGCGTTCTTTAATATCTGTAAGTCTTGTAATATCTCTTGAAATTGTAATTATTAAATTTATATTGCCTTGTTTGCTAAATAGGGGAGTTCCTGTTGTGAGCAGTTTTTTTCTGTATTTATTTTCGTGTATTATTGTAATTTCTCTGTTTTCCTCTAATACGCGCTTGGTAACAGACGGTGCAAAGATACCCATTTTTTCTAAATCTTCCACGTGCTTTCCTTTTATATCTGAAGATGAAATTTTGTACATTTCTTCACATGCGCTGTTGCACCAAAGACAATGTCCGCCTCCATCGTCAATGAATACGGAATCGCTTATGCCGTCAAGAATAGGCAAAAGTTCATTGAGCTGAATTTGACCTGTAATGTTATCTGCCATCGGCTTCTCCTTTTTTCTTAAAACTACATTTAATATATAACATTATTATACTGCCTGAATAAGCTATTTACAATAAGCCGGCGATACTAAAATGTATCAAACAAATGTAAAGTTTTTACAAACTGATAAAATATACCTTGACAGTCCAGTTTAAAGGTGTAATATTATAAATAAGTAAGTTAATTATATTTAGCGAAAAGGGCAGAATAATAATTAGGAGGGTGAAATATGAATATTGTAAAAATAACCAAAGAAAATTTTGACAGAGAAGTTAAGGATTCAAAAATTCCGGTACTTATAGATTTTTGGGCTTCATGGTGCGGACCTTGTCAGATGCAGGGACCTGTTCTTGACGATATAGCCAATGAATACGATGGAGTGAAAATTGGAAAGATAAATGTTGACGAAGAACAGGCGCTTGCTATGGAATACGGAATTTCCAGCATACCTACGCTGATGATATTCAAAGACGGAAAAGCTGTAGATACTCTTGTTGGACTTCGCTCCAAAGAAGAGCTTGTAAGTAGTCTGGGATTATAAAAAAGCTAAAAAGCTTGTACAAAGAACCCAAAGGTTTTTTGTACATGCCGCTCTTAAAGGACGGTGTTTTATAATTGATTTATGCTAAACATATGGAGATATAAAGAAATCATATTTTTATATGTTATAAAAATCAAAGAGAGAAAGGTAAGGGAGATAAGAGATGGAAACTAAGTTTTTAATTTGTGAGAAGTGCGGAAGCACATTGACTTTTTTAACGGGAGACGGAGATAATGTACAGTGCTGCGGAGAAGATATGAAGCTGCTTCATCCAAAGGATACTGACGGAGCAAAAGAAAAACATGTACCTAGAGTTACACGAAACGAAGGTGCTGTTCGTGTAGATGTAGGTGAAATAAGTCATCCTATGGAAGGTGAACATTACATTGAGTGGATTTACCTGAAAACTAAAAGAGGAGGACAGTTTGTAAGGCTTAAGGCAGGAGAAGAGCCGAGGGCCACTTTCGGGGTTTCAGGGGATGCTCCGGGAGATGTGCCTTTGGCAGTGTATGCTTATTGTAACAAGCATGGTCTTTGGAAAACAGAACTTTAAAAAATTGCTTGATTTATGCATGCATATATGATATATTAATTCGAGTAGTAAAGAAGAAGTAATCCGCTTCTCACCTAAGGGCAGACGCTGCTTGGGTTAATATTAAAAGTTTTATTGTTTTATATACGAAACAATCGAACTTTGTGTCGATTTGAAGCGGATAACCAGTTATCCGCTTTTTAGTTTTTTGGAGGTGTAAGAAAATTAGCAGAGAAGCTATGATAAACGAAGAAATTCGTGCAAAGGAACTGAGAGTTATAGGAACAGACGGCGACCAGCTGGGTATAATGAGCAGAGAGGAAGCTTTGCAGATGTCGGAGGATAAGAAACTTGATTTGGTTTGTATTTCCCCGAAGGCAAACCCTCCCGTATGCAAAATTCTCGATTACGGCAAGTATAAGTACGAGCTTCAGAAGAAAGAAAAAGAAGCTAAGAAAAAGCAGAAAACCACACAGGTAAAAGAGATAAGGCTGTCAACATTTATTGAAGAGCATGACATAATGGTCAAGGCTAAAACCGGTTCTAAATTTCTTAAGGATGGGGATAAACTTAAAGTCAGTCTCAGATTCAGAGGAAGAGAAAAGGATTATGTTGCCAGAGGAATGGAAGTAATGAATAAATTTGCAGAGGCTGTTTCCGAGGTTGGTGATTTAGATAAAAAACCAAGTTTTGAAGGAAGAAGCCTTACAATGATTCTTACGCCTAAAACAGATAAGTAAGCAATAATAAATAAACAGGAGGAGATATACATCATGGCAAAGCAGAAGATGAAGTCCCACAGAGGCGCATGCAAAAGATTCAAGATAACAGGTTCAGGAAAAGTAAAGAGAAATAAAGCGTATAAAAGCCATATTCTTACTAAGAAGAGCCAAAAGAGAAAGAGAGGCCTTAGAAAGGCTACAACTTTAACAAGCGCAGACCTTAAGAGAATCAAAGCGGTATTAAGCAAGTAAGGAGGCAGGAAAATGGCAAGAGTTAAAAAAGGTGTAAACGCACATAAGAGACATAAAAAAGTTTTAAAAATGGCAAAAGGCTATTACGGAGCAAAAAGTAAGACTTACAGAGCAGCTAAACCTGCTACTATGAGAGCTCTTCGTTCCGCATATGTAGGAAGAAAAAACAAGAAGAGAGAGTACAGAAGACTTTGGATTGCAAGAATAAATGCTGCTGCAAGAATGAACGATATTTCATACAGCAGGTTAATCAATGGTCTTAAGAAAGCTAATATTGATATTAACAGAAAGATGCTTTCGGAGATTGCTATTCACGATCCTGCTGCTTTTGCACAGCTTTGTGATACTGCCAAGAAGGCACTTTAGAAAAAGAAAATTAAGAAGTCGTATATTTACGTATAGCGGCTTCTTTTTTTGTGCAGGAAATGTTGGTTTTATGGATGATGAAGTAATATTAAAGAAATACTATTGTGAATTGAAGCCTTCAACGCGAGGGATATATGTGCAATTAGATCTTTGATTTCTCTTTCACAATTTTTTCCTATATTTTAATATTAAAAGGCAATATTAAAATGTAATTGATTCAGCGGAGGTTGTCTTCATATAGACGGCCGCTGTATAAAGGCAAGCTCTCTGAACAAAAATCTCTTGACTCTAAAGCTAACTTTAGAGTTAGCATGTTTAAAGCAGCGTTAATTTTAATTGATATTTGTAGATTTGGAGGACGATATGAAGACAATAGAATCTGTAGTAACTACTTTTTCCGCAGAGCATGAACCGTGCTGTAAAGTGGAACCGGGAGAAACATTGCTTTTTAGAACTTTGGACTGCTATTCAGGACAAATAAAAACACCTGATGATTATCCTGAGGATATAACAGAAGGCGATGCAGACTTGGCAACCGGACTGGTGTTTGTAGAAGGAGCAGAAGAAGGCGATGTACTGGTTGTGGATATATTGGATATAGATGTTGATAAACAGGGGGTTTGCTGTAATATAGGAGGTCCTCTGATGGAAAATTCCGTGCCGAGGACAAAGATTATAAATATAGAAAATAATGTGGCAGAGTTTAACGATATAAAATGGGAAGTTGACCCTATGCTTGGTGTTATAGGTGTTGCTCCGAAAGAGGGCGCGCCTTTATGTTTTCTTCCGGGAAACCATGGCGGGAACATGGACAGCAAAATGATAAAAAAAGGTTCAAGAGTTTATCTGCCTGTACAGGTGAAAGGCGCATTGTTTGGCATGGGAGATGTGCATGCTTCACAGGGAGACTGTGAACTTTGCGGAAACGGAATAGAGATTGCAGCCGATGTTACTGTCAGAATTTCGCTTATAAAGAATTTTGAACTTCACTGGCCTGTGACAGAGACTAAAGAAAAATGGTATGTTAATGTGGCTGCCTCAGAATATGAAACAGCGTTAAAGGAATCGTGCCTTGAATTGCAGAGACTTATGGTTAAAGCATATGGATGGGATGAAACAGATGTATTTTTGTATTTATCGCTGCAGGGCGATATTGAAATAAATCAGTTTACACTGCCTTGTCCGATAGACATGATACTTAGGGCAGGAGTGCCTAAGATACCGGGGAAAGAATTGATTAAATAATAGGGAAAATATAAAAATAGAACAGGAGAAGAAGAAAATGAGCGACAATGCAGAAACAGTTAAACTTAAAAGAACTTTAAAGCTAAAAGATTTGGTATTTTACGGTATGATAATGATGGTGCTTATAGCTCCGATGGCGGTTTTCGGGGAAATAGAGCAGGCAAGCGGCGGTATGACACCTTTTGTTTATTTGGTGGGAGTTATATCGATGGTGTTTACTGCGCTCAGCTATATGCAGATGAGCAAGAGATTTCCTGTAGGAGGTTCTGTCTATGCTTATGTGCAGCGCGGTGTCAATCATCATGTAGGTTTTGTTGCCGGCTGGATGATAATGCTGGATTACATATTTGTTCCTGCATTATTGTATTGTCTGGTTTCAAATATATGTGTTGAAACTTTTCCGGCAATACCCGGATTTGTGTGGATAATTGTATTTATTCTGGTGAATGCAGTAATTAATATCAGAGGAATAGACTATACGGCTAAAGCGGATATAATTTTATTTTTTATAGAATTGGCAGTAGTGGTAATCTTTGTAGTAGGCGGTATTGCCTTTATTGCAGGCGGCGGAGGTACAGGAGGATTCTCGATGGATCCTATATATCAGCCTGGTAAACTTAACATGAGTTTTATAGCGTCTGCATGTACGATAGCGGCTCTCTCATTCCTCGGTTTTGATGGAATAAGTACATTGGCGGAGGAAGCAATAGAGCCGGCAAGAGATGTAGGAAGAGCGACCATGATAGCTTTAATTTGCATAGGATTCATATTCGTTGTTGAAACTTATATTGCATGTTTGATTTTACCTGACTGGCAGTCAACTGATATAGCAGCGGGATTTTATGATGCAGCGGCTTTGGCATGCGGAGAATGGTTCAGAATTGTTATGGTAGGAGTAACTATTGTTGCTGCCGGCATAGCCAATACGATGGTAGCGCAGTCTTCAGCAGCAAGACTTTTGTTCAGCATGGGTCGTGATAAAGTTATTCCCCATGTATTTTCTAAAATACATCCTAAGTTCAGAACGCCTTATGTGGGAATATGTTTCCTTTCGGTATTTTCACTTGCTATAGCTCTGCTTGTTCCTATAGATACATTGGTGAGACTAGTAAATTTTGGCGCACTGTCTTCATTTATAATGCTTAATTTTGCTACATTCTTTTATTTCTTTATAAAGCAGAAGCAGATGGGCGGATTGGGAATAATAAAAAATCTTATATGTCCGTTTTTGGGAATAGCTATATTGGTTTATATATTCACAGGTTTTGATAAAGTAAGTTATATAGTAGGATTCGGATGGCTTATTTTAGGAATAATAATTGGATTTATAAAATCAAAGGGATATAAAGAAGTTCCGGAGGGTTTTAAAAATATTCAGCTTTAGAATACAGAAAAGCAATTTATGAAAAGAGGTTGTGATTAAATGTATTATTCTATAGGAAGACTTTCGGAATTAACCGGTATGAACATTTCCACTCTTCGTTATTATGACCAGATAGGTATTCTTGTACCAGAGTACAGGAATAAAAATACAGGATACAGATATTATTCAGAAGAGCAGATGCTTAAGGTACAGCTTATAAAAAATATGAAAATGTTGAAATTCTCCATAGAAGATATGAAGAAAGTTCTTGCCAAAAAGGACATTTCCTTTCTTATGGAAAAAGTTGAAGAACTTCAATATGAATTAAAAGTTCAGCTTAAGGCTGTAAATGAAATCAAACAGTATTTAGAAGAGGGCAGGAATCTCCTTATGGAATATTTAAAAGAAGGAGAGCACGTATTTTTTAAACGTAAATCTTTGGAGCGCCGTACAGTACCTGAATTGTATCTTTTGTGTATGGAAGCGGAAGGTTCCTTTTACGACAAGAGTTTTTTTACAAGGGAATGTTTAAAAATACAGAAACTTCGTGACTGTAAGGATGTGCTGCAGGCTGGAGCATTGATGCTGATTCCCGGAAAGGATGGAGAAAAAAGCTTTATTAATGATGGAAGCTGTTTCCGCCTTTGTATGCCTGTATGCAATAATGTAAATCCTTTGGCAGATCCGGATATTCTGAGGTTTCCAAAGCAGACTGTGGTATCATCAATATTTGCGGGAGGAAAGGAAAATTTAAAGAAAAGTCTTTCTGATTTACATAAGTGGATGGATGAAAATAATCGTAAAGCAGCTGGTTCTGTTATAATTGAATGCTTGCTTGAACCCAGTGATACCATGAAAGAAGATTTGTACATTTTCAGATTAAATATACCTATATAAGAATATAAAATTCAAGAATTAAAAACCGGTCTTAAAAAGTCCGGTTTTTTTGTATTCAAATAACCGTCATATTTCGTATAGTTTTTCTTATATCGTTTACTTTTTACGACAAATTACACACGGATAAAAAGTTATAATCTTATTTATCACATGAGATAAAGAACAGGGAGAAAATAATTTGATAGTATATGGAGAAGTTCTTTTGGCGGAAAACTTCGTTGTGGGTGGTGTCATACTTTACATAACGTCGGAAATCCTCGGAATAGGTATAGCTGACAAAAGAGGCAGAATAGGAATAATATGCGGAAGTTTGATGTGCGGAATTTTTTCCCTGGTTATATTTATTCGTCTTAATATGGCAGTGATTACTGCGGCAGAAATCATCTTTGCATTTTTCGTATGCTGGATAGCCTTTGGAAGATACGGACTATGGAAAAAAGCTTTGACTTTTATACTTACTACATATTTTATGGGCGGGATAACGATGGCAATGCTTTTTGTTACAAAGAACAATGGTATTTATACTGCCGCAGGTGTATATACAGGAGATATGAAAGCGGGACTGTTAGCTGTTTTTATAGGGTTTTCTTTGTTTACATCGAAACAGATAATAAGAACCGTAAAAAATAAAAAGTTTTATAGTGAACATGTTTTTGACGTGAAAATAGTTATGGGAGATTTTAATGCAGAGGTTAAGGCGTTTCTCGATACGGGAAACGGGCTTAAAGACCCTTTAAACGGAAATGCTGTTGCTGTAGCTTCCGAAGCTTTGTGGCAAAGGCTGGAAGAATCGGAAAGTTTCGGTTTGGAAAGAATTCGCATTATTCCATACGAATCCATAGGCGCTAAAGGATTGCTGACAGGTATAAGGGTTGATTGTATTAATATTGATGGAAGAGCTATTAAACATTGCGTTATAGCGAGGGGAGATGATAATTTTAAAATTGATGGCTGCGGCAGTGAAAAATATGATATGTTACTTTCTAAATATATGAAATGATAAGTACTAAAAGGGGGATAAACTATGTTATTTAAGTATATAAAGAACATGGTGCATGGGTTTATAGATAATATTCGGCTAAGAAAGATAAAAGGGGTAAATAAACTTTTTTATATAGGAGGAAGCGATACGCTGCCTCCTCCGCTTTCACCGGAAGAAGAGCATAAAGCTATTATGAATTTTATGGCAGGAAGCAAAGAAGACAGAGATTTGCTTATAGAACATAATCTGAGACTGGTTGTGTACATAGCAAAGAAATTTGAAAGTGCAGGAGTAAATGTTGAAGATTTGATTTCAATCGGAACAATCGGTCTTATAAAAGCTGTCAATACTTTTAAAGTGGAAAAAAATATAAAACTGGCTACGTATGCTTCCAGATGTATAGAAAATGAAATTCTTATGTATTTAAGGAGAAGCAATAAAATAAAAGGAGAAGTATCTCTTGACGAACCTCTTAATGTCGACTGGGACGGGAATGAACTGCTCCTTTCGGATATACTCGGTACTGAGAGCGACGAGGTGTATGGCCATATAGAAGAGGAAGTGAATAAAAAACTTCTCGGTTATGCAATGAATAAACTAAGCTGCAGGGAAAGGGAAATAGTAGAGATGCGATTTGGCCTTATCGGGGGAAAGGAGATGACTCAGAAAGAAGTTGCAGACTGTATGGGAATCTCACAGTCGTATATTTCCAGGCTGGAAAAGAAAATTATAGGAAGACTTCAAAGTGAGATAAAAAAACTGGGATAATAAACTGTAAATTTGTTTAAAAACATATTGAAATTTCACCTGGATTGTTGTATTATTAATTCCGATATGAATAAATATTCCTTGATATTCATAAAAATTCAAACATTGCTCGGAGGAAAATATGAAGTATAAGGTGTTTATAGATGGCGGAGAAGGTACTACAGGATTAAAGATTCATAATTATTTTAAAAAGCGTGATGATATCGAGCTTCTGAAAATAGACAGCAGCAGGCGAAAGGACTTAGAGGAAAGGTTGGCATTTGTTAAGAAAGCCGACGTTTCCTTTTTGTGTTTGCCGGACTCTGCGGCAAGAGAGATTGCTGCTGCAGCACCGAAGGACTGCCGCATATTAGATACATCTACTGCCCATAGGACTGATAAGGACTGGGTTTACGGTATGCCGGAAATAGATAAAAACAGAAGAGAAGCCATAAGAAACAGCAACAGAGTTGCTGTTCCGGGATGCCACGCTACAGGAGCTATAATGCTGATAAAACCTGTTATTGAAGCAGGGCTTTTGAAAAATGACTATCCTTTTTCAGTTTTTTCGCTTACAGGATACAGCGGAGGGGGAAAAAAGATGATTGCGCAGTATGAAAGCGAAGAGCGTAAATCTGGTGATGCGCTTCAAAGTCCCAGACAGTATGGTATAGAGCAAACCCATAAACATTTGCCTGAAATTGTGAAGGCAGCAGGATTAAAGACGTCTCCTGCCTTTATTCCGGTGGTTGCTGATTATTACAGCGGAATGGAGGTTACGGTTCCTGTAAAAGGAATTGCAGGGGGGAAAGCTTACGTTAAAAAGGTATTTGAGGAATACTACAAAGGTCAGCCTCTTGTAAAGGTGGAAGAGTCAATAGATGATAATGGTTTTATTGAAGCCAACAGGCTTTCGGGTACAAATCAGTTGAAAATATGTATATCTGGAAGTAATGAAAATATACTTTTGATTGCTTTGTATGACAACTTGGGCAAGGGAGCATCGGGAGCAGCTGTGCAGAATATGAACATAATGCTTGGGATACAGGAAGAGAAAGGATTGTTATAGATGAAATATATAGATGGAGGCGTTTGCACGCCCAAGGGATTTAAGGCTGCCGGCATTTCATGCGGATTCAGGGCAGGAAGCGATAAAAAGGATTTAGCCATAATAGTGAGCGACAGGATGTGCAGTGCAGCAGGAGTATATACGACAAACAAAGTTAAGGGAGCACCTATAGAAGTAACTAAAAGAAATATATCAGACGGCAGGGCTCAGGCTATTATATGCAACAGCGGCAATGCCAATACATGTGCTCCGGGAGGAGTCGAGGTTGCTGAAAAAACTTGTGAACTTGCCGCTAAAAATTTAGGATTGAAAAAAGAAGACATAGTAGTATGTTCAACGGGAGTTATCGGACAGGAGCTTTCTTTAAAGCCTTTTGAGAGAGGTATTCCTCAAGCTGTTTCAAAGCTTGATTCTGACGGAGGACGCGATGCGGCAGAAGCAATAATGACTACGGATACTATACCGAAATCTATTGCAGTTGAATTTGAAATAGATGGAAAAGTATGTTTTGTGGGGGGAATTGCAAAAGGCAGCGGTATGATAAATCCAAGTATGGCAACAATGCTTTCATTTATAACTACCGATACAGCTATTTCTCCTGAAATGCTTCAAAAGGCTTTGAGTGAAAATATAGAGACAAGCTATAATCAAATCTGCGTAGATGGGGATACCTCCACAAATGATACTGTGGCGGTACTCGCAAATGGAGCTGCCGGAAATGATGAGATATCGGAAGAAGGAGTATTTTTCGACAACTTTAAAAAAGCTCTTTCCATGGTTTGCGTATATCTGTCAAAAAAACTAGCAAGAGATGGTGAAGGCGCAACAAAACTAATAGAGTGTAATGTATCCGGAGCGCCTGATAATATTACCGCGCAAAAAATAAGCAAGACTGTTATATCATCCAATCTTTTGAAAGCCGCCATATTCGGAGAAGATGCGAACTGGGGAAGAGTGCTTTGTGCGGTGGGCTATACGCAAGGTGATTTTAATACAGATAATATAGATGTTGAGATGGTATCTGCAAAGGGCAGTGTTACTGTATGCAGGGCATCAAAGCACGAGGAATACAGTGAAGAAAAAGCATCAGAAATTTTATCCGAAGAAGAAATTAAGATAAATATCGATATGAATCAGGGAATGTATGCTGCAACGGCATGGGGATGTGACCTAACCTATGATTATGTAAAGATAAACGGAGATTACAGGAGTTAGAATATGGTTGATAAAAAATATTTGGATAAAGCAGAAGTGCTTATTGAAGCCCTTCCGTATATACAGAGATTTCATAAAAAAATAATTGTTGTAAAGTATGGCGGAAGTGCTATGATAGATGAAGAACTTAAGAGAGATGTTATAGAAGATGTAGTTCTTCTTAAGCTGGTAGGCTTTAAACCTATAATAGTTCACGGCGGCGGCAAGGAGATAAGCAGATGGGTAGATAAAGCAGGTCTTAAAACAGAGTTTGTAAACGGATTTCGTGTTACTGATGAAAAAGTTATCGAAATAGCGCAGATGGTTTTGGGAAAGGTGAACAAGGACCTTGTTGCATATGTTCAGTCTTTAGGAGTTAAAGCAGCTGGAATAAGCGGAATGGATGGAGGACTTCTTAAAGTAACAAAAAAATACGCAGACGGCAGAGATATCGGTTTTGTAGGAGATATAGAATCGGTTGATACAAAAATTCTGGAAGACTTGATAGAAAACGATTTTCTTCCGATTGTATTCCCTATAGGTATAGATGAAAAATGCAATCCATACAACATAAATGCAGATGAAGCTGCAAGCGCTATAGCGACAGCCCTTAAAGCTGAGAAACTGGCATACCTTTCCGATGTGGAAGGCGTAAGAGAAAACCCTGACGACCCTGATTCGGTGATTTCAGAACTTTATATAAATGAGGCGGAAAAACTTATAAGAGACGGAATTATTTCAGGAGGAATGCTTCCTAAAATACAAAACTGCGTAGATGCATTAAAAGAGGGTGTTTCCAGGATACATATAATGGATGGCAGAATTCCTCACAGTCTGCTTCTTGAAATATTTACGAACAAAGGTATAGGTACAGCGATATTACATGAAAGCGAGGAAAGATACTGGAATGAATAAAGAAGAAATAAAGAAACTTGATAAAGAGAAAATAGTGTCTACATATTCGAGATATGATATGGTAGCTGACCACGGAAAAGGAGCACTGTGTGTTTCTGCCGACGGAAAAGAGTTAATTGATTTTACCGCAGGAATAGGTGTAAACTCCCTGGGATTTTGTGATGATGGGTGGATAGCTGCTGTTACCGCTCAGCTCAAGAAGCTTCAGCATATATCAAATTTATTCTATTCACAGCCTCAAACGGAGGTTGCGGACATATTGACCGAAAGAACAGGTATGGCAAAAGTGTTTTTCGGGAATTCGGGAGCAGAAGCAAATGAAGCGGCAATAAAAACAGCCAGAAAGTATGGAACGACTGAAAAAGGACAAAATGTAAATAAAATAATCACATTGGAAAATTCCTTTCACGGAAGAACCATGGCGACGATAACAGCCACAGGTCAGGAAAACTATCATAAGTTTTTCACTCCTTTTTTAGAAGGGTTTAAATATTGTAAAGCTAATGATTCAGCTATGCTTGAAGAACTGGCAGGAGATGATACCTGTGCAGTAATGATGGAAATGATTCAGGGAGAAGGCGGTGTTCTAAATCTGGACGAAGAGTTTGTAAAAACTGCCGAAAAAATCTGCAAGCAAAGAGATATTTTATTTATTGCAGACGAAGTTCAGACAGGTATCGGAAGAACAGGAAAATTATTTGCATATGAACATTTCGGTGTAAAGCCCGATATAGTCACATTCGCAAAGGGCATAGGAGGAGGGCTTCCTATAGGAGGAGCATTATTTAGTGATAAATGCTGTGATGTTCTTGAACCGGGCAACCATGGGACAACTTATGGAGGAAATCCTGTTGCCTGTGCAGGAGCTGTGGAGGTTCTGAAGCGTGTTGATAATGATTTTTTGAAAGAAGTTATCGATAAGGGCGAGTATATTAGAGAAAAAATTCTTGATATTCCTCAGGTGAAAAATATATCCGGTATGGGCTTGATGCTTGGTGTTTCAATAGATGGAAAACCGGCTGCGGAAGTTGTAAAGACCGCTTTGGAAGAAGGTCTGATGATTTTAACTGCAAAGGATAAGGTAAGACTTTTGCCTCCTCTTAATATAACCTATGAGGAAATTGACAGAGGCGTGGAAATTTTAAAAAAAGCATTGGCATGATTTAAGAAAAAACAGAATAAAAGAGAGCTGATTTGCACATAAATATATTACGACATCGAGTTGCTTTAGGGGAGCAAAAAGGATGTGAGGTTAATTATTTATGGCCAATAAGGTTGAAATTTGCGGCGTTAATACTTCTAAGCTGCCACGCTATAAGGACAAGGAAATGCAGGAGATGCTGGAGGCTATAAAGGCTGGAGACAATCATGTGAGAGATGAGTTTATAAGAGGTAATCTGAGACTTGTTTTGAGTGTGATACAAAAGTTTTCCAACAGAGGCGAAAATCCTGATGATTTGTTTCAGGTAGGATGCGTGGGACTTATTAAGGCTCTGAATAATTTTGATATGTCTCATGGCGTTAAATTCAGTACCTATGCCGTTCCTATGATAATCGGAGAGGTCAGAAGGTATTTGAGAGATAATAACAGTATAAGGGTATCCAGGTCTATGAGGGATATTGCCTATAAAGCGCTGACGGCTAAAGAAAAACTTGGACGAGAACTTCAGCGTGAGGCTACTATAGAAGAGATTGCCAGGGAACTTGAACTTAAGAAAGAAGAGGTTGTACTTGCGCTGGATTCAATTCAGGACCCTATATCTTTGTTTGAACCTGTTTATAATGATGACGGAGATCCCATATATGTCATGGACCAGATAAGGGACATGAAGAATACAGACGCTAAATGGATAGAAAATCTTTCTCTTTCAGAAGCTATGAAAAAGCTGTCTGCCAGAGAACAGCATATACTGACGATGAGATTTTTTGAAGGAAAGACACAGATGGAGGTCGCAGAGGAGATATCCATAAGTCAGGCGCAAGTATCAAGACTTGAAAAAAATGCTCTAAGCTATATGAAAAAGTATGTATAATAGACAAGGAACTAAGCGTAGCAGTTTTTAGCTGCTGCGCTTTTTTATAGTATAGGAAATATCGTATTACGAAATTTCCGTATACTTCAAAGAAAGTACCTTGTGAAGCATCGCCCCCCCACTTGCGGGCGATATGTGTGCAAAGGAATCTCTGATTTTCTCCTGCACACTTTTTTATGTCCATGTGAGATGTATTTTGTTTTCAGGGCATATATTGATGCACAATCCGCAGCCATCACATATACTGCTGTCGATATCTATACAGCCTGAATCCATTGAAATGGCATTTTTAAGACAGCACATAAGGCATTTTTTGCAGTTTGAATCAGTACATGAATCTGAAAGCTTTGCCTGTTTTATTTCAAGTTTTATTTCTTCAAATGACCTTAATTCCTTTAATGAGATGCCGCGAATCTGTTCTATATCATTTATTTTATGGGATTTGAACCAGCTGTTCAAATCTTTAATCGTATTTGTCACAACGCTGTATCCGCGAAGCAGGATTTCCGTACCTATGCCGCATGCTTTAGAGCCCAACATTATGTATTCAAGGACATTTTTATAATTTTCTATTCCGCCCATTCCGATAACCGGAAGGTTGGTACTTTGGGCTATTCCGGCTACTGTAGCAAGACCGACCGGGCGTATCGGAGCTCCGGAATATCCTCCGTAAGTAGGCAGCGAAGGTTTTCCTGTTTCTGTATTTATGTTAAGTATAGCCCGCAGAGTATCTATGGCGCTGATACCGGAAGCGCCGGCTTTTTCGATGGCATGAACCGTTGCAGCAAGATTGTTTGTAAAGGCGCCTAGTTTTACGGATACGGGAATGCTTACGGCATTTACTACTTCTTTTGTGTATTCATAAACCCGCTTGGTGTCTCCTGCAATTATTTCGGGACCTTCTCCCATAGGGCATGAAAGACCTATTTCTATACCGTCAATACCGGTTTGCTCAACTTTTCTGGCGATGTAACGAAGCTCTGAGGGTGTGCTGCCCATTATGGAAACAATAAGCTTAGAGTCGGACATATATCTTTTTGCATTGTTTGCTTCTTTTAAACAGTATATCCAGTCTTCCAGCTCAAGCGCGCTGTAAAGTCTTATATTCTGAAGTCCTTTGCTTTCCTGATTGTACGCATATCTCGGACGTGTATCAGGATATGATTCGCTTACGACACTTTCTGTTATTATGGCTCCGGCGTTGCATTCCAGGGCATCTTTTAACATTTTGCCGCGGCTCCATGGACCAGGTGATATAATTATAGGGTTATTTATATCAATTCCCATTATATTTGCATTCTTCATGATTTTCCCCCTTACCAAATTTCTTTTAAACGTTCTTTGTTTCCGCATGATTTTCTTATTTTAAGTCGTGATTGGAGTATAATTGTCTGCGGTTCGTCTATGAGATTCTTGTCTTCTATTAAATCGAAGAGGAGTCTTGCCGCGGTCAGACCGATTCTGTAGGATGGCTTTGTGACCGTTGTAAGTTTTGGTTCCATGACAGCTCCGACTTTTAAATCGTCAAATCCTATTATGGCGATTTGTTCAGGCGTCAATCCTTCTTTTTTGATGCGTTCTATAGCTCCAAAGGCCATGGTATCTGTACAGATAAATACAGCGTCGGGTATCTCATTGCTTTCAAGAAGTTTGCTGGTTGCTACGTATCCGCCTTCAATCGTATTTTCTGACACAATGATTTTTTTTGTATCCAGCTTTAGTTTATGCTTTTTTAAAGCGTTTTTAAAACCTGAAAGTTTTTCGTTATTTTCGGTTTCGGGATATTCGGAAAGTATTATAGCTATATTTTTACGTCCCATTCCAATCAAGTACTCTACAGCTTCTTCGGTGGCAGTATCATAGTTTGTATGAACCATATTTTCTTTTGATGCAGATTCTGTCTTACCTATTAAAACGAATGGAATTTTTTGGGCTTTTAATTTTTGTATATCTTCTTTGTTTATTGTGGTGGAGGTTAAAATAAGACCGTCTATTTTTCTTTCGGTAAGAGTTTTTATATAATCCTTTTCTGTATTGTAATCGTATTCGGTGTTGCATAAGATAATATTATTGTTTTTTTGTCTGGCAATTTTTTCTACACCTTTGGTTATATTCATATTTGATGGATCCAAGGTGTCCGGAATAAGCATGCCTATAACATTTGTTCTTGTATTTTGAAGGTTTCGGGCAAACCAGTTAGGCGTGTAGTTAAGTTCATCCATGACAGAAAGTATTTTTTTCTTGGTGATTTCAGATACCATATCCGGGTTATTCAGAACTCTTGAAACTGTAGTTATGGATACTCCGGCTTTTTCGGCAACCTCTTTAATATTCAAAGTTATGCTCCTTGTTTTTCTTTGTGCAGTAAATATCAGCAAAATCCGAAGACGCAATAAAACATCACGGCGGCTTTGCTATTAAATTTTACATCAAAAACAATGATTTGTACATATAGCCAAGAAGAGTCTGCTTTTTGCAGACCCTTCTTTGGCAATGTGTTATAATTTAAAATCTACATATTCAGGTGTTTCATATGTAATCTTTCTTTGTGCCGGTACAGTTTCACAGATTATTTTTCCTTTTCTTATTACATAGGTGCACTCTGACTGAAGTCTCAAGACGTCATCTTCGGAAGCAGCGTCGAATATTACAAGGTCTGCCTGATTGCCTTCTGATATTCCATAATCATCAAGATGCATTGTTCTGGCTGAATTTAATGTTATCATATCAAAGAGCTGCTGGACTTGTTCGGTTCCGTTCATGTGCCCCGCATGAAACATTAAAAATGCCTGCTGAAGCATGCTGCATTTTCCCATTGAATACCATGGGTCCATTACAGAATCGTGACCGATAGATACGTTTACACCTCTTGCAAGCATATCATCTGCTCTTGCGATACCTCTGGTTTTGGGATATCCGTCCATCCTGCTTTGGAGCAGCAAATTGGCTGATGGGTTTACTATCATATTCATATCTGCTTTAGCTAAATTTCCTATCAGTTTATAGGCGTAATCGTTATTATAGTTGTGCATAGCTGTTGTATGGCTTGCCGTTGATCTTTTTCCCATATTTCTGTTAATGCTTTCTTTTGCCATAACTTCGATAAACCTTGAATGAGGGTCTCCGGTTTCATCTATATGTATATCTATGAGAAGTCCGTGTTTTTCGGCAAGTTCGTACACAGTTTCCACATCTCTTACCCCGTCTTCTCGTGTATATTCAATATGGGGAGCGCCGCCGACTACATCTATTCCCATATTTATGGATTCCTTAAGCAAATCTTTGTTTGCCGGGTCTGTGAATATTCCGTTTTGCGGGAATGCTACGACTTGAATATCTATTAGTTCTTTTACTTCTTCCTTAAGTTCCAAAAGACTTTCAACTGTAATCAGGGTAGGGTCTGTGCAATCAGCATGGGTACGCACTCTCAGGACGCCGTTTGCAATGTACCAATCTATGACTTTTCTGGCGTTTTCTTTGAGCATTTTTTTTGTAAGTCCCGGTTTCCATTCGCTCCATATATCTATCGCTTCAAGTAAGGTTCCCGTTTCGTTTTTTCTTGGAAGCAGACCTGATACGAGAACTGCATCGAGGTGAACATGAGGGTCAATCATAGGCGGAGCAGCAAGATTTCCTTTTGCATCAATGACTTTTACATTTTCGGATGGATTTATATTTTCAGATATCGTATCGAATTTACCATTTTTTATGAGAATATCTGTAAGATATTCTGAGTGACGAAGTTTTGCGTTTTTAATTAATAAATTGTTCATAATTACCTCCTGATTAAATATATTCAGCGTCAGGGTCTACATCATGTTCATCTTTTAGACCGCACTTTACAAATATTGTATGTACTATAGGCATTGCAAGCATAGAGATGAGTATTCCCTGAAGTGCAGGCATCCCTATATTGAACACACCTCCGAAGTAGGCGGCGGCACAGCCAAGAAGATAGGCTATTATAGGAGCAAGCCGCCATGTTTTGAAGTGTACGTATTCAAGTTTTGGAATCCTGCCTTTTGATACAAAGAAATAGTCTCCTATTATGGCGCCTCCCAAAGGCGGTACGAAAGTTCCCAAAAGGTTAAGCATAGGGATAAAATAATTGTGAATACCCAGTATAGCCATAATTAAAGCTATTATTATGCCTCCGATAATGAAAGGTCTTTTGTCGTTTTTATTAAACAGTTCAGCTCCTGCCATGCCAAAAGCATAAGCGGTAGCATTATTAGTAGTCCAGATATTGAGAGTAAGTATTATAAGTGCCCAGAATACTATGCCCATGGATATCATAAGTTCTATAAGGTCGCCTGTACCGAATACCAAACCTCCGAGCATACCTGAAAATATCATTACACCATTTCCAACTAAAAATCCTAAAAGACCTGCTATAAAAGCTGTTTTTCCTGTTTTTGCAAATCGTGCCCAGTTGCCTGCCTGAGTGCCGCCTGAAGCAAAGGTTCCCACTATTACTGTTATGGCTGATGTTATAGTCATTGTAGATGAGGGCGTTATAGCTCTGATTGCATCCATACTGCCTGCTTTGTTTATAGCCATTATCATTACAATAACCATAAGAACGGCCATAAGAGGGATTGCTACATAAGAGACTATAGACATTGCCTTTACTCCGTAAAGTGCAGTTACACCCATTATTACTCCCCAGAATATTATGAAGAAAACTTTCCAGCCGAAAGTGTCAAGCCCCAGAGCCATAGCGAAGAGATTACCCATGTATTCCCCCGTTATAGCGTACCAGAATACCTGGGTTCCTCCCAAGATTATATCCGACCATTTGGCGCCTGCTTTTCCAAATGTATATTTAGATTGAAGCACGCATGTAAGACCTGTTCTTGCTCCTATGCAGCACATTGCCGCTACATAAAGACCAAGTATGGCGCTTCCGGCTAAAATGATAAGTATGAGTTCATCAAATTTGAATGCAGCGCCTAAAGATGCCCCGGATGCCATAGTAGGCGTAAAGAAAGTGAATCCGATAAGAACACAGCTTATGGAGATTAATCCGCGCCTTGCGGTTTTGGGAACGTGGTCGAGGGGATAATCCTGATCCACAACTTTTTCGTTTTCTTTTTTTACATTTACTTCACTCATAGTTTACCTCCTAATCTTTATTGTGAAATAAAACCTTTGGAAAATATTTTCAAAATAATGATGAATAATATAACTTATCAGGAAATAATATTGGTAATTTTATGGGATTTAAGTTTATGAAAATATTTTCATAAACAATATAACAGGTCTGAAAGATTATTGCAACTTAATTTTTAAAATTTTTAGAAAATTACAACTAGTAATATTTTACAAAAGCATTTATTTTAATACACCAAAAGTACAAATAAGTATGTTAAACTTATTAAATTGCAATAATATGGGAAGTTATATTTATATAAGTTAAAAGGGAATCTGAAATGATACTTGAAAAAAATGAAAAATTTGAAATAACAGAAGCTATGATACCTCCGCAGATGAGCGTGACCATAGATGATGCGAAAGAGACAGTAAAAATTTTCAGTGATTTGAGAATGAGATATCATGCGGCAATAAAAGAGATAAGCACCAAATTGGAAGTACTTGACAATGAATTCAGCATACGGCATGATTACAACCCTATTCATCATATGACAAGCAGAATAAAAAGCGTCAAAAGCATCTTCGAAAAAATACAGAGAAAAGGTATGGAGATGGAAATAGAATCCGTGTATAAGATAATGGATTTTGCAGGCGTAAGGGTGGTATGCAATTATATAGATGATATATACAAAGTGGAAGACAGCCTTTTAAGGCAGGATGATATAAAGCTTATAAAGAGAAAAGATTATATTAAAAACCCAAAGGAAAGCGGATACAGAAGTCTTCATCTTGTCGTTGAAGTTCCTATATTTTTATCTGACAGAACTTATCATATGCCTGTGGAAATTCAGATAAGAACCATCGCCATGGATACCTGGGCAAGTCTTGAACATGAACTTAAATATAAGCGCAAGGACGAAATGCCGGAATATGTTGCTCAGGAGCTTAAAGACTGCGCAAAATCCATGGCTGAGCTGGATTCAACCATGGAGAGAATACATAAAATGTTTTAAATATAAAAGGAGAATGTGTTAAATGAGAAAAAGAATCTGTACGGCGCTGCTTTGCGGCGTATTGGCAGTGGGCATGACTTCCTGCGGCTCGTCAATGTCTTACGATGATTATGAACTTAAGGATTATATCAAAGTCGGAGAATATAAAGGTCTTACGGCAGCGCCATATACGATTTCGGTTACCGATGATGAAGTTGATGCTCAGATACAGACTAATCTTGAATCTGCGGCAACAGATGAAAAGCTCGATAAGAATACAGCTGTGGCAGATGGAGATACGGTTAATATAGACTATACGGGAAAAGTAGGCGGAAAAGAGTTTGATGGAGGTTCCGCCGAAGGATATGATTTAACCATAGGAAGCGGAAGTTTTATAGATGGTTTTGAATCGGGCCTTATTGGAAAGAAAATAGGAGAAAAGACAGAACTTAATCTGACATTTCCGGATGATTACAGTGATGAGGACTTGGCAGGAAAAGCGGTTGTGTTCTCCGTAAAAATAAATTCAGCAACAAGAAAATCAATTCCTGAGCTTAATGCTGATTTTGTCAAGAATAATACGGAATATGAAACTGTAGACGAATATACAAAAGCCGTGGAAAAACAGTTATACGACGATAAAGAAACAGAAGCAGTAAATGAGCAGAAAACAGAACTGTGGTCACAGGCATTGGATAATACAGAAGTTAAAAAGTATCCTGAAAGAGAATTGGAGCATTATATAGAGTTTAACAGCGAGCAGATAGATAAAACTGCAAAATCCTATGGCATGAGCAGGGAAGACGTTCTGTCTCAGTATGAATTCGGTGACGAAGAGGAGTTCGCTGCGGTTAATGAAGACAGCAGCAAACTTAGAGTAAAACAGGAAATGCTTATAGAATATATTGCAGCGAAAGAAAAGCTGTCTTATACCGATGAGGAGAAACAGCAGCTTATAGAGAATTTTCAGGCCCAGGGGTTTGATAATGAATCTATAGAAGAGCAGACGGGAAGAAGTATGGGAGATTATGTCCACATAGAACTGCTGTACGGCAAGGTTTTGGATTTGCTTTTGGAGAATGCCAAAATTGAAGGAGCGGCAACATCTAAATAGCGGGAAAGAATAAAATTTAATTGAAAAAGGCTGTAAGATATGGTAGTATCATAGAGTTAGTTTATCTGTCATGCCCTTACAGTCTTTTTTTGGGCAGGAAAGAAACTATGATTCTCTGGAGAGTCTCGAAAAGAGCGCCGAAGGTGTACGCATAGATAATATTTGTTTATGTAATCTCTCAGGCAAAAGGACAGAGCAGATAGTTTTATATTATTTGTGTCCTCTCCGGAAAGTCGATTTTAATCGGCTTTTTAATTTTTTGTGCATTAATTATAAATTTAATTGATGTGCCATACAATCTATAGGAGAAGGAGAATTGATAATGGAAAATTTCACAAAGACATTGGAGACCATTGATGGTTATGTTTGGGGAGTTCCCTTGATAGTGCTTATAATGGGGACGGGAATATATCTCACTGTAAGACTTGGTGTACTTCAGTTCAGAAAGCTTGGCAAGGCTTTGAAATATATGGTGAACAATGAAGAAGACGGCATAGGTGAGGTAACAAGTTTCGGAGCGCTGTGTACAGCCATGGCAGCGACCATAGGAACAGGAAACATAGTTGGTGTTGCTACAGCGGTAGTTGCAGGAGGACCTGGAGCATTATTTTGGATGGTACTTGCTGCATGTTTCGGAATGGCGACAAAGTATTCCGAAGGGGTGCTGGCTGTTAAATACAGAGAAGACAAAGGAAACGGCAGATTTCTGGGAGGACCCTTTTATTATATAGAAAAGGGCATGGGAAAAGGATGGAAATGGCTTGCAAAACTTTTTGCCGTATTTGCCGTAGGTGCAGGGCTTCTCGGAATAGGAACGATAACGCAGGTAAATGGTATTGCATCGGCAACTAAAAGTTTTTTTGATCCTGATATGGAGAATGTGGTATCCGTTTTCGGAACGGATTATTCCGTAGTTACTGTGATAACCGCAGTGGCAGTAGCCGTTTTAACTGCTCTGGTGGTTATAGGAGGACTGCAGAGAATTGCAGGTGTGACTTCCATAGTAGTGCCTTTTATGGCAATAGCATATATACTGGTGTGCGTTTCGATACTTATATACAATGTAAAAGAAATTCCTTCTGCAATAGCAGCTGTAATTGAAAGCGCTTTTGGTATGAGAGCGGTAGCAGGAGGGGCTTTGGGCGCTTTGCTTTTGGCGATGCAAAAAGGCGTTGCGCGTGGAATTTTTTCAAACGAAGCAGGACTGGGAAGCGCGCCCATAGCGGCTGCTGCGGCGCAGACAAGAGAACCTGTAAGGCAGGGTCTTGTTTCGATGACGGGAACTTTTATAGATACTATAATTGTCTGCACGCTTACAGGTCTTACAATAATGGTTACAGGTTCATATGAAACAGCTCTTGAACAGGGGCTTGAAGGAGTGGATGTTACGATAAATGCATTTTCCCAAGGGCTTCCTTGGAGTTATACGGCAGGTTCTGCTGTGCTTATGGTATGTCTTGCTTTCTTTGCATTTACTACTATTTTGGGATGGGATTATTACAGCGAAAGAAGTCTTGAATATCTTACAGGAAGTTTAAGTGTAGTAAAGGTATACAGATGGCTTTACATACTTGCTGTTCTCATAGGTCCTTTCCTCACGGTTTCAGCTGTCTGGACGATTGCAGATATATTCAACGGTCTTATGGCAATACCTAATCTGATAGCGTTGCTTGCCTTAAGCGGTGTGGTTGCAGCAGAAACAAAAAGTTATTTCAGCAGACTTGATTCAGGCAGAATAAGAGGGTAGAGAATATACATAATTAGATAGCATATAAATAAAGTTTTGAACATATAATTTGAAATAAAGGGAACTTGTCCTTGGAAAACAATATAATTTACATAGGGCAGTTCCCTGTTTATTTGAACACAAAGGGGGAATTTATATGCTTAACACAGAGGATATAAGAAACAAAGAGGTCATTAACATTTATGACGGCAAAAGTATGGGATTCGTATGTGACATAGAAATCAATCTAAAAGAAGGGCGTATAGATGGTATTGTTTTACCGGGAGATAAAGGATTTATGAAGATTTTCGGCAAAGAGACAAATGATTACGTGATAAAATGGAAGCATGTTAAAACTGTAGGAGAAGATGTGATACTTGTGGATGTGCCGCCTATAATAGACTGATACAAAGCTTGCTATGGCTAATGGTGGCATGGGTATTGGCAAATTATACAATATGTAGTAAAATTAAAAAGTATAATTTTGTTATATCTGTATTAAGGAGGTCTAAAATGAAGTGCCCTTACTGTGAAAGCGATGATAGCCGGGTTATAGATTCCAGGCACACGGAAGACGGACATGCAATAAGGCGTAGAAGAGAGTGTGAATCGTGCGGAAGAAGATTTACAACTTATGAAAAAGTTGAAGAAATGATTCTGATGGTGATAAAAAAAGATGGAAGACGCGAAGCCTTTGACAGGAATAAGCTGCTAAACGGTATAATAAGAGCATGCGAAAAACGGCCGGTATCAATAGCGGAAATGGAAAAAATCGTAGACGAGATAGAACGCGGTCTGAATAATATGATGGAAAAGGAAATAGACAGCACATTTATAGGTGAACTGGTTATGGAGCGTCTCAAAGAAGTTGATGAAGTGGCTTATGTACGGTTTGCATCGGTTTACAGGCAGTTTACGGATATAAATACATTCGTTTCCGAGATAGAAAAACTGCTTACAAATAAAAAGGATAATTAGACGGGGTATGTGCAATAATGAAAGAAATATTTAGAATAGCTGTTGACGGACCAAGCGGAGCAGGAAAAAGCACAATAGCAAAATCTGTTGCAAAAAAGCTGGGGATAGACTATATAGATACGGGAGCAATGTACAGAGCGGTTGCTTATAAAGCAAATAAACTTGGAATTGATTTTGGTGATAAATCGGCTGTAAAAGATATGCTTAAAGATACGGATATCGATTTTGTTAAAGGTGATATAATACTTGACGGGACTGTTGTAAATGATGAAATAAGGACTTCGGAAATATCAAGGCTGGCTTCCGTGTGTTCGGCTGTTTCGGAGGTAAGGGAAAAGCTTGTGGAACTTCAGCGCTCAATGGGCACTAAAAAAAGCGTTATCATGGATGGAAGAGATATAGGAACCAACGTGCTGAAAGATGCGGAATATAAGATTTTTCTGACCGCTTCTGCACAGGAGAGGGCAGAGAGAAGATACAGCGAACTTTTAAAAAGAGGTGAAAGTATATCATATGAAGATGTACTGAATGATATACAGAAAAGGGATTATGATGATTCCACCAGAGCATTAAATCCTTTAAGAAAGGCTGATGATGCTGTGGAAGTGGATACTACGGGATTAAATATAGACGAAGTTGTAGAACGTGTGTTGAAGGAGATAAGATAAATGGCTACAGTAAGAGCTTTCAGAGCGATAAGACCTGATAAGAAGTATGCGGAAAAAGTTGTTTCACTGCCTTATGATGTTATGAACAGAGAAGAGGCTGCTCACATGGCAGAAGGCAATCCATACAGCTTTCTTCATATTTGCCGTTCTGAGATAGACCTAAGCGGCGAAGAAAATCCGTATTCGGAAAATGTCTATGAAAAGGCTAAAAGAAATATAGAAGAAAATCTGCAAACAGGTGTATTTATTCAGGAAAGCAAGCCTGCTTTGTATATCTACAGGCAGGTTATGGACGGACGTGTCCAGACTGGTATAGTTGGATGTGTCGCGGTAGATGAATATCAGAATAATACAATTAAGAAGCATGAATTTACCAGAGTGGAAAAAGAGAAGGACAGAATCAATCATTTTGATGTCTGCGATGCAAATACTGAGCCTGTATTTTTGACATACAGAGATGATAAAAGAATAAGATCTGTAATTGAAGGGTACGTTTCAGGACATGAACCTGTTTATGACATAACGTCTGACGATGGTATAAAACATACTTTATGGATTGTAGATGATGAAAAAATTATAGAAAATATTACCGCGTTATTTGGTGAAATTCCTGATTTGTATATTGCTGACGGACATCACAGGAGCGCTTCGGCATGTAAGGTGGGACTTAAGAGAAGAAAAGAAAATCCGGATTACACAGGTGATGAAGAGTTTAATTATTTTATGGCAGCAATATTCCCTGATAATGACTTGAAGATTTTTGATTACAACAGAGTAGTAAAAGACCTGAACGGAAACAGTGCGGATGAATTTTTATCTAAGGTAAGAAAAGCCGGGTTTGAAGTTGAAGATAAAGGCGCGGATATATATTATCCTGAAGGAAAGCACATTTTTTCCATGTATTTGGAGGGAAAATGGTACAAACTTGAAGCCGGTGAGAGCATCATTCCTGATCATGTAATAGATTCTCTTGATGTAGCAATATTGCAGAATAATATATTGGGGCCTGTTTTAGGAATAGAGGACCCTAGAACTGATAAAAGAATTGATTTTGTAGGAGGTATCAGAGGTCTTGAAGAGTTGGAGAAACGTGTGAAAAGTGATATGAAAGTCGCTTTTGCCGTATATCCTGTGGACGTTGACGACCTTTTGGAAGTTGCTGATAATAATATGGTTATGCCGCCTAAATCCACATGGTTTGAGCCTAAGCTGGGAAGCGGACTTTTTATTCACAGTTTAAAATAATATATTGAGAAATAAAAACTTTAATATATACATGGGCTGTATAAGACTCCTTTGCATGGAAAAAATATATGCAAAGGAGTTTTTTTATGGAAAATATGGCTAAAAATTTAAAAAAAATACTGTGCGCTGTGGGCGTATTGCTCTTGGCACTTGTGTTCAGGCTGGGATATATACAGATAATCGGGGGAGATGAGCTGGCAGAAGCGGCTCATTCTCAATCGCTCATATCCCTTGAAGGAGGAAATACCAGAGGGATAATATATGACAAGAGCGGAACACCTCTTGTGGCAGATAAAAAAAGATTTGTATATATAATAAAAGAAGATAAATTTAATTATCAGACCGGACAGCTTTTTAAGGATATAAATGCTAAAGAAGTAAGCAGTGACAATGAGGGGTATTATGTGTATTCATCTGAGAAATACGATAAAGCCATAGGAGAAAAGCTCATAGAAAAATACGGGGCATATATACTCGAGACATCGGCAAGATACAGCGATAAGCAAATTGCTGCTAATCTTATAGGTTATGTTAATAAAAAAGATTTGTCGGGAGCATCCGGGTTGGAACTGATGTTTGATGATGAGCTTTCTGTTCTCAACAGAAGGATATACGCTGCGGCTGATGTTAAAGGAAATATTCTTACAGGCAGAGGGCTTATAATAACGTCAGATAAACAAGGTGATTCTTCCATAAGAGAGGGAATAAGGACAACTTTGGATAAAGATATGCAGCAGGCAGTAGAAGAAATAATAGGAAAGAGTGATAAAAACTGCGCTGTAGTAATATTGGATGTAAATACGGGCGGAGTTGCAGCGATGGCATCAACTCCCAGTTTTAATCCAAATAATATAGAGGAACACATTAAAAATGGCAGCAGCGAACTTCTAAACAAGGCTACGCAGGGAGAATATGCACCGGGTTCAATTTTTAAAATAGTAGTTGCAGCTGCAGCGCTGGAAGATGAATTTGATGCAAGTAAGGAGTTTGATTGCGCAGGCTCGGTAAAAATAGGAAATATAGAGATAGGATGTGAGACCGGCGGAGAAGAGGGACATGGAAAAATAAATTTAAAGGATGCTTTTTCAGATTCATGCAATAGTTATTTCATTAAACTGGGACAGGAAATCGGTTATGATAAAATTAAAGCTATGGCTGAAAAAATGGGTCTTGGCAGGAAAACTTTAGAAGATTATCCTCAGGAAAGCACAGGACATATAATGACATCTCAGGAAAGCTACGGAGCCGGAATAGGAAATTTATCCATAGGTCAGGGACAGATGCTTATTACGCCTGTTCAGGCTGCAAGAATGACCAATATAATAGCTTCGGGCGGAATTGATAAAGGTGTTCATATTCTTATGGAAGATGAAAGTGATGAAAAACAGGTTATAAGTAAAAATACAGCCGATAAAATTATGGATATGATGATGTCTGTAACTGAAAATGGCACAGCTTCATATCTTGGTTTAAAGGATGATGAAGGCACTCCCAAAGCATCAGTTAAAACGGGAACTGCGGAATACGGAAAAAAAGAAGAACAGAAGTCTCACGGCTGGATAACCGGATATACGCCTTGTGATAATCCTGAATATGTAATAACGGTATTTATGGAAGGGGGAAAATCGGGTTCATCTGATGTAGGGCCGATATATAAGGCTATAATAAATTATCTTGAAGATTCGGGAAGCTACAGCAAACCTACTTTAGCCTGATTAATAATATGAAGTGTCATTGCAATCAATGACACTCCATCCATAATCTGTCGCGAAGTTTTTCAAGAGCTTTTTTTTCGATTCGAGAAACATAGGAACGGCTTATTCCCAATATTTCAGCAACTTCGCGCTGGGCTTTAGGTATATTGCCGAGGATACCGTATCTGTGAATTATAACGTTTTTTTCCCGAGGCGTGAGAACTTCATCTATAGCTTCAATCATATGCTGGATTTTAATTTTAAGATTTATATTGTCTACTATTTCATCAGGGTCGGTTCCGAGTATATCGTTTAAATTTATCTCGTTTCCATCCTTATCGGTGCCTATAGGTATGTTTAAAGAAACCTCGGATGCGTTCTTCTTGGAAGCTCTTATACTCATTAAAATTTCGTTCTCAATACATTTTGCAGCATAGGTTGCAAGACGGACAGACTTACTGCTTCTGTATGTATTTATAGCTTTTATAAGACCTATTGTTCCTATGGATATAAAATCTTCCATGGTCTGGGTCTGGGTAGTATATTTTTTAGCTATATGAGCAACAAGTCTTAAATTTCGTTCTATGAGTACAGCTCTGGCTTCATCATCTCCGCTTTCGTATAATTCGATATAGTACTTCTCCTCTTTTTCGGTCAGTGGTTTCGGAAATGAAACACTCATTATATGTAATCCCCCTCTATTGATTTTTACTATATGCAAAAAACAGAGGGGAAGTGCCTGACCTCAGTAAAAGAGCATGGTCCTATTTACTTATGAGGCTTAAATCTTTTTAAAAGACAGGCAGTCTGTACACTGGTCCATAGTAGGATTGCATTCGTGAGTTCCTATTGTGATGCAGTCCAGTGAGCAGTAGTCTGCTGAATTTGCGTGATGCTTACAGCTTTCAACTGTGCATTTTATGCTTTTGTTAATATCCATTATTTTTTACCTCCTAAACAAAATTAACTTGCATTAATTATTATGGCTGTATCGGGAAAAAATATTTAATAACAGCAGTAAAAAGTCTTGGATTTAATGGAAAAATATGGTAAATTAATATTGAATACGATAGCTTAAATAATAAAGGAGAAAAAGGGAAAAATGAATATAAGACAGCTACCCGAAGACGAGCGTCCGAGAGAAAAGCTTCTTAAAGAAGGAATTGAGAATCTTTCGACAGCAGAAGTTCTGGCAGTTCTTATAGGAAGCGGAACGAGAGAAAAATCTGCAATTGAGCTGGCAACGGAAATTTTAACTATAAGCTCTAAAGGAATAGTTTTTCTTGCAGAATGCAGACCTGAAGAATTGGAGAGCATAAAGGGAATAGGAAGGGCTAAAGCCTGTGAAATTCTTGCGGCAGCAGAGCTGGGAAAGCGTATAGCATCAAGACCTAAGTGTAAAAGGCCGGAGATAAGCAGTGCGCAGGATATAGCGGATATATTTATGGAAAGAATGAGATATTACAAAAAAGAACACTTCATAAGCCTTATGATAAATGCAAAAGGAGAAATAATTGAGGAATCAAAAATTTCAATAGGAGATTTGTGTTCAAGCACTACTCATCCAAGGGAGGTTTTTGTAGATGCAGTAAGAAGAAGCGCAGGTTCTGTAATATTTTTACATAATCATCCGTCAGGTGACCCTGAACCTAGTCAAATGGACGTGGAAACAACAAAAAGACTGATGGAGGCAGGAGAAATTCTGGGTATTCCCGTACTTGACCATATAGTTATAGGTGATGGAAAATTTGTCAGTATGAAAGCAAGGGGGCTTATTTAAAGAGAGTTTTGAGGGATTAATGTGAAAATGGAAGGTAAATCTAGACATTTATTGATAATATGGTTTGCGGGGATTTTAGGCATTGTATTATGCGTAAGATTATTTGTGCTTACCGTAATAGATAAAGAGAAATGGACTTCCTATGCTGATGATGTATCTTTAAGAGCAACTTATGAGACAGCGCCGAGAGGAGATATTTTAGATAGAAACGGCAAAGTAATAGCTACAAGCAAAGCTGTATATTCGGTAAATATAAGCAGAGTGAATCTTACAGAGGATAAAGCTTTTGAGAATGCAGCCGCTGTTATGGATATTCTTAAAGAGAATGATGAAGACATTGAAATCACGCAGTCGGAGATTAAGAAAAACCTTTCTGATACGGGATATAATGCGTATTTGCCTATAACTTTATCAGAAGATGTATCTTTTGAAACAGCGGACGAAATAAAATCAGAGAATTATCCCGGAGTGCAGATAGCTGTAAATTATATCAGAGATTATCCTCAGGGCGAGCTTGCATCCCATGTCGTAGGATATTTGGGCAGAATATCCGAGGAAGAAGAGGAAACATACGTAAAAGAAAAAGGTTACAGAAAGGATGCTCTTATAGGAAAGTCGGGAATAGAGAAGGAATTTGAAGAAAAACTGAAAGGGGAAGACTCTGTGAGCAGTCTTCAAATAGATTCTTCCGGAAAAGTAACTAAACTTTTAAGCAAGAGCAAAGCTGTAAAAGGAGAAGATTTAAACCTCACTATAGATATTGATTTACAAAAGACTGTTGAAGAATCTTTAGAAAAGGCAATAAAACAGGCAGCAGTGGGAGGAACTTTTGAAAGTGAATACGGTGATTATAAAATGACTAAAGCAGAAAATGCGGCAGTAGGTTCAGCGGTTGCTTTAGACGTGAAGACAGGAGAAGTTCTTGCTTTAGCAAATTTTCCTGATTTTAATCCAAATGATTTTGCTGTGTCCATATCAAGTGAAAAGTGGCAATCGCTTCAAAGGGAGAATAAAAACGATCCTTTAAGTCCGGCTCCTTTGTATAATGTAGCTACGATGACTGCTGTTCAGCCCGGCTCTACGTTTAAGCCTATAACTGCTATGGCGGCTTTAAGCTGCGGACTGGATAAAGACAGGTATCTTTATGATGATGGGTATATAGAGCTGGGAAACAGGAAATACGGATGTTTTTTATGGAATGAAAAAGGAGAAAAACACGGATATGTTAATCTGACGGATGCCCTGAGAGTATCATGCAATTATTATTTTTATGATATAGCCTCAGGAAAGGATTTTGCGTCAGGGACATCACTTAATTATAATAAGAAAATAGATAACAGCGTTATTCTTTCTTATGCAGAGAAAATGGGACTTGGAGAGAAAACCGGTATTGAAATTCCTGAAAGCGCAGGTGTATTGCCTACAGAAAAGCTTAAAAATGATGGTATTAAAAACAGCTTAACAAGCTACCTTATGGCAGAACGGGAAACTTATTTCAAAAAAACTTTGACGGATAATAAAGAAAATTTATCAAATTTAATAGAAAAAATCGTAAATTGGTGTGATAAAGACTTGACTTTAGAAGAAATTATAGGCAAACTAAAAAGAGAAAATGCCATAAAGGAAGATATGGTTTATGATTTGGCTCGTGTCTGCAAGTATGATTATTTTAATCAAAGCGGATGGACACAGGGAGATACTTTCAATATTTCAATAGGACAAGGGGATAACGCATATACAACTCTTCAAATGGCCAATTATATGGCTACCATGGGAAACGGCGGTGTTAAAAACCGGGTTTCTCTTGTTTTAGGGTCTTCTAAAAAAAATGAATCGGATAATGTTTCCTCTGACAGGGAAAACATAGATTATCTTATAGACGCCATGACTGAGGTTACAAAGGGAGACGGGGGTTCGCTTCAGCGTGCATTTGCTGGTTTTCCATATTCTGTGGCTGCAAAGACAGGTACAGCTCAGCGTTCAGGTTATATCAATACAGAAGATGAGAGTGATTATATAAGAAGACATCTTCATTTAATTGCGTCTGATATTACTTATAGTCAGGTGAAAAAAGAGGCTGAACGCCTGATGGAAGAATATCCGGAATCGTATAAAAGTAAAGATAAAGCTATAAGAAGAGCTGTTATCAATCTCAGCAAAAAAGATTTAACTTATGATAGTTTAGATGTATATAAAGAAAAGTACGATGCTTTTGCATGGACTGTAGCCCTTGCACCTGCAGACAATCCTCAGATTGCAATAGCTGTAATGCTGGTTCAGGGAAAGACATCTTCAAATGCTGCCCCGATAGTGAGAGAAATTATAGGAAAATACGGAGAAAATAAAGGATGGGAAAAGTCGTTTTAGTTTCATCAGGCAAAGGCGGTACAGGCAAGACCATGTTTACCGTTAATATGGGCGCAATGCTTGCAGAAAAAGGATGCAGCGTTATGCTTTTGGATATGGATATGGGACTCAGAAACATGGATTTATACCTTGGCATGGAGAACAGAGTTGTTTATAACATCATGGATGTAATGTCGGGAATATGCAGAATAAATAAGGCTATGATAAAGGTCAGCGGTTTTGAGAGCCTTTATTTTATGGCTGCATCTCCAAGGCGTGATGACAGGGATATAACTCCGCTTCATATGGAAGTTTTATGCAATAAACTGAAACGTTACTTTGACTATATAATAATAGACTGTCCGGCAGGTATAAATGACTTATTTGATGTGGCGATGGCAGCAGCGGATAAAGCTGTGGTTGTCACCGAACCGGAGGTTGCATCTTTAAGAGATGCGGATGTCACAGAACGATATCTTATGGAACAGGGAATGGAAGATATATATATAGTCGTCAACAAGGTAAGAGCCGACTTGATGAGAACGGGCATGGTTCCCAATCTTTCGGAGATCACCGATATGTTCAAAGGGCAGATAGCAGGTATTATACAAGACGATGATAATATACATATTTCTACAAACAAGGGGATACCGATAGTTTGTAAAAAAGGAACATACATAGAACGAAATTTCAATGAGATAATATACAGAATACTGCTTAAATAAAATAATAATTATGAATTTGTAATACTCTTGAAGAGCTTGTTAAAGTTTTTCAAGGGTGTTGAGTTTTACAAAGGAGGAATCACGATGGATGAGAAGAATTGTGATTTTAATCTGACCTTAGATGAATGTAAGGCTATTTTAAACCGTATTGGCGGAGTTGTAATCGTGGATAGTAAGGGAAATATCCGTTATATGTCGGATGATATGATTGATAAACTTTCAAAGCTTGATGAAGTGAATTTTCCAGGAGAGGTTTTGGGAAGAAATATAAATGATATTCATCCGGGAAGCAGACTGATGGGATTTCTGTCAGGTAGCAGTGAGGAAGAACTTTCTGTTTATATGGGTCTTGGGACATTGTGCGTTTCTAAAATGAAATCTCTGTACGAGAATAATAAAAAGTCCGGGGCAGTTGATTATGATTTGTTCAGCACGGTAGACGATGTAAAAGAATTTATTGATAAGTTGAAATCATTCAGCTCCAATGGAGAATTCGATATATCTGATAGGATAAATTTTTCTGCAGCAGTTGATAAGAACATGAGAAATACCAAATATTCTATACCGGATATAATAGGAAAAAGTAAAGCTGTTATAAATTTAAAAAATACAATTATGCGGGTTTCGGAATCGGATTCTACGGTTTTAATCGAGGCGGAAACAGGTTGTGGCAAGGAGCTTGTCGCCCATTCCCTTCACAATACCAGCAGAAGGATGAATTCACCTTTTATAGAGATGAACTGCGCTGCAATTCCGGAGACATTGTTTGAATCGGAGATTTTCGGATATGAAGGAGGAGCTTTTACGGGAGCACAAAAAGGCGGTAAGGCAGGGAAACTGGAAATGGCAGAAAGAGGAACTTTATTTCTCGATGAGGTGGACCAGCTGCCATACCATATGCAATCTAAGCTTTTGAGAGTATTGCAGGAAAAAGAGTTCTCAAGGATAGGCGGAAAGACAAAGAGTATGGATGTAAGAATAATAGCTGCATCCAATAAAGAGCTGGATATGCTTGTTAAGCAGGGTAAATTCAGAGAAGATCTATATTACAGATTAAATGTTGTTCGAATATCCATACCGCCGCTCAGAGAAAGGAAGGAGGATATCCCGTTGCTGACAGATAAATTCGTAAAGGATATGAATTTTAAGCTGGGAAAGAACGTAGAAGGTATCTCTTCCGAGGTAATGAAATATTTTTATCAATACAGGTGGCCGGGAAATGTCAGAGAGCTTATGAATTTAATAGAAAGAGCTATGAATTTATGTTTGAAAAATGAAATAACCATGGAGGATTTAGGTGATTTTTTCACATACAATAAGAATATAGATTTAAATGACAGTATTTTATATGAGGACCATCCTCTTGAAAAAGCAAGGAAACTGGCAGAGCAGGATATAATTTTTAAAGCAATTCGAGCTTGCGGAGGAAACAAACAGAAAGCAGCAGAATTTTTAAAAATTTCCAGAGCCACTTTATACAATAAAATAGCGGATGTAAATAATACTGTATAAATTTTTAGATAGTGTATAAAATTTTAGAATTTATACGTTGTTTGAAAGTAAAATAAACAAAAAGAGTGTCTTTAATTTTAGACATTCTTTTTTATTTTACATGGAATAATATACAAATTTAAGAAAAAACAGTGTAAAACACATATTTTAAGAGAATTTTTCTGGCATAAAAATTGCAGTTGTATTCAAGTGAGGTTTGTACAAACTGCATAATATCGGAAAGGAGTATGAGTATTTAAAACTATAATCGATAAAAATATTGTATATTCGCATTTAAGTGAAGAATTAATGGAGAAACGAAATGAACGGAAAGAAATTAACTATAAGAACCAAGTTGGGATATGCAGTAGGAAGTTTCGGCGACAATGTACCACTTAATATTTTCAATTTTTATTTTTTATTTTTTTTAACAGATATCGCAGGTCTGTCTCCTGTTAAAGGAGGAATGGTGTCATCAATAGCAGTGCTTTGGAATGCTGTGCTTGACCCGATTGTAGGGTATGTTTCGGATAACAGCAAGAGCAAGATGGGCAGAAGACGTTCGTTTATGATTAAATCGATAATACCCTACGGCATATGCATGTTTCTAATTTTCAGCGATGTTCCTCTGCCATTGGGAGTTAAGCTGATATATTTTTTGGTGGCAGCGATGGCATATTATACTTGTTATACATCATATGTAATTCCTTTTTTTGCATTGGGAGGCGAACTTACTGATGACTTTGAAGAAAGAACAAGCGTGAGAGCCTGGGGAAGCGCTGTTGGGTATTTGCTTATGATTTTGGCTCTGGCTCTTCCTCCTGTGATAGTTGATTTTGTACAAGAGAATATGTCGGGAACTCCTGCTCAGGGATGGAGGACGGTAGGTGCCGTATTTGGAGTGCTTATCGTTGTTGGAATGTCAGTTTGCATTTTATGTACTAAAGGCAAGGATAAAGTTAATATTAAAACGGGTGCAGAAAAGAAAGAAAAGAAAAATCCTGTTGTTTCTTATCTTGAAGTAATGAAACTTAAACCTGTGAAATTTCTTGCAATTACAGTATTACTATGGTCAATGACCGCAGGCATAGCAAGCGGAGGAGCTGTATATATGCTCACTAATAATTTTAATGTAACGGCAGGGCAGCAATCATTGTATTTTACATGTATTGGAGCTTTTTCAGCCATGTGGGCACCTGTAGTAAATGTATTGAGCAAGAAATTTGATAAGAAATATGTGTACTGTTTTGCAATGTTATTCAGCGCTGTAGCGCTTTGTGTATTTGGTATTGCAGGAGTAAAATCCTTTGAAGCAGCCATCGTTATGACACTGTTTTTTTCTTTTGGGAATACTGCCTTTTATACTATATATTTTTCGCTTATGTATGACATAAGTGAGCTTGACGAATATGTAAACGGAGAGGTTAGAGTAGGGGCGATGGCTGGACTGATGGACCTTGTTCAGAAGCTGGGAACGGCATTTTCAATGCAGCTTCTTGGAATATTCCTCCAGTTTGGTGGATATGGCATATCAGGCAAGGAAACACAGGCTGCCGATACTATTATTTCTGCAAACACATTGCTGCCGGGGATTATCGGTATAATTGCAGGCCTTGCAGCTATAGTATATCCGGTTACAAAAAAACAGCACGCAGCATTAAAAAAGGCGCTCCTTTTAAAGAGAGAAGGAAAAGTGTACAGTGAAGAAGACTTTAAAAAATTACTGAAACGTTAAATAAAATATTTTAAAAGAAAGAAGGTAAATTATCGTGAAAAAAAGAGCAAGAGATTTAGGCATAAAACTGGAAGGAACAACGGGCAGATACAATGCTATTACGGATGTGAAGGGTGTGGAGGTAGGATACAGCACTATTATCAAGGGAATACCCGAAGATTATGATAAAACAGGAACAGGGTTTGCAAGGACAGGTGTAACGGCTATTTTGCCAAGGGGCAGGCAAAGGAGCGTAGTATATGCGGGAAGACATGATCTCAATGGAAACGGTGAACTTACAGGAACACACTGGATGGATGATTCCGGTTTTATTCATGGACCTATTATGATTACGAACACAAACAGTGTAGGTATAGTGAGAGATACCACTACAAAGTGGATGTTGCAGAATAATTATTATCATCCGCTGATGATGGAAGGAAAGCCTGTACCGGGGTGCGGTTACTTTTATCCTGTAGTAGGAGAAACATACGATGGCATTTTAAATGATACAAATGGATTTCATGTAAAAGAAGAACATGCAATGGAGGCACTCAACAATGCGCATGGCGGAGCTATTGAAGAGGGAAATGTAGGCGGCGGCACAGGTATGGTATGTCACGAATTCAAGGGAGGCACAGGGACTTCTTCAAGGGTGCTTTCAAAAGAGCAGGGAGGATATACAATAGGAGTTCTTGTTCAGGCAAACCATGGAGCCAGGCCTTTTTTCCAGATAAACGGAATTCCAATGGCAGATAAAATCAAAGGCTGTAATCCTGAATACAAGGTTTTGGAACCGGAACCTGGGACGGGTTCAATCATTGTAGTTCTTGCTACGGATGCTCCGGTAAATCCCATACAGTTATCAAAAATGTGCAAGAGGGTACCTATAGGGATTGGTAAGCTGGGCTCGGGATATGAAAATGGTTCAGGAGATATTTTTGTAGCATTTTCAACTGCAAATGAAAATTCATTTACACATTCAGTGTCGACTGCTGAAGTACTGGGTGATGATATGATGAATCCTATATATAAAGCCGTTGCGGAAGGCGTGGAAGAGGCAATACTCAATGCGCTTTGTGCGGGTGAAACTATGGTGGGACTTCATCACAATAAAATTTACGCCATGCCTCATGACAAAATTGAAGAAATTATGAAAAAATATAATAGAGACTGATAATATTTATTCAGCGGACGGTACCATGGATTTTGGCATCGTCCGTTTTTTCGTCTGTATCAGTGAGTTGTGAAGTTATCCTTATATTTTCTGTCTGCTGCTTATGCTCATAAGAAGACCGACTCCTATCATTGCCGACAGAAGGGAAGAGCCGCCGTAACTCATAAAAGGCAGGGTTATGCCTGTTACCGGCATTATTCCCATATTCATGGCTATGTTTTCAAAGGCCTGAAAGAAAATCATTCCCGTTATGCCTGCTCCCATTAAAGTTCCTTGAAGGTCTACGGCATATTTGGCTGTTTTCAGACCGTGAAATATAAAAAGAGAAAACAGAACTATAATAATTGTTCCGCCAAGAAATCCCAGCTCTTCAACAGTTGCAGCAAATATAAAGTCCGATTCGGGTACGGGAAGAAAGCCAAGAGATGCTTGTGTTCCGTTTAAATATCCTTTGCCGAAAAAACCTCCGGAACCTATGGCAACTTTTGAATTCCAAACCTGATAATTTCCCGGAAGAGTCAGGTCCTCGGGGTTTAAAAAAGCATCTATTCTTTCCTTTTGATATCCGGCAAGCATAAAGTAAAAAAGAGGAAGAAGGAAACAGAAGACTAAAGCGACTCTTCCCATTATTTTAAGATTTAATCCCGAACAGAAAACCATAAATATCCATATGACGCAGAATACACATCCGCTTCCGAAGTCTTCTTTTGCGACTATTAATATAAAAGGGCAGCCGTATAAAGCTGCCTTTAATATACCTTGTATTTCGGACAGTGAATTTTTGCTTCTGTCAAGATATGAAGCCATCACTATTATAAAAATTATTTTGACAACTTCCGAAGGCTGGAAGGTGGTAAAACCCATATTTATCCATGAACGGGAGCCGTAAAAGGACACGCCGATTCCCGGAATATATACAGATAAAAGCATCAATATTCCGGCTATATATAAAAACTTTTCCAGGTTGGTAAAATATCTGTAGCCCAATATGAGAATAATAAATATAAGAAATATTCCTAATATCAGAGCTACAGACTGTATTAAAACTTCCCTGGAAAGGAAGGTTCCGTCGCTGTGGGCAATACTCATAAGGCTTAAAATACCTATTAATGACAAAACTATGGGAACTATTGATATAAAATGGTTGCAGCGTTTTAACATATATATAAATTTGTCCATTTTGCCTCACTCCATTTTCTTGACTAGTCAGTGTAAAAAGTCTATAATGATATTGTGTGCTTTTAATAAAATAATATTACTGTTTATGTGATATTTTAATATTTACAAGTAAACTTGATTTGATTATAAAATTGCAAATTGAAAACTGAAAATTTATGAGAAGGAGGTCAACTGTATGGCGGGAGCTGTTATAATACCGATTGTTGTAGGGCTGGTAACACTCGTAATAGGGTTGCTGGTTGGATATATATTGAGAAAATCCATCGGAGAGAAGACTATTGGAAATGCAGAACAAAAGGCTAAAAATTTGATTCTTGATGCTGAGAACAGAGCTGAGACTTTAAAGAAAGAAATGGTTTTGGAAGCTAAAGAAGAAGCTCACAGGCAAAGAAGTGATTTGGAAAAGGAGATAAGGGAGAGGAGAAATGAGATTCAGAAATCTGAAAGGAGACTTATTCAGAAAGAGGAATCAATAGACAGGAAACTTGAAAATATTGAAAAGAAAGAAGAAAGCATAACAAATAAAGAAAAGAGCATTACAAATAAGCAGCAGGAAATGGACAACCTGCTGAAAAAACAACTGGAAGAATTGGAGAAGATTTCAGGATATTCCATAGAGCAGGCGAGGGAAATAATACTGCAGAAAGTTGAAAAAGAAGCTAGAAGCGATGCTGCGGTTTTATATAAGGATATAGAGAACAAGGCAAAGGAAGACGCAGACAAAAAGGCAAAAGAAATAATAACAGGCGCAATACAAAGATGTGCCGCAGATCATGTTGCGGAATCTACCGTATCTGTAGTTCCTCTTCCGAATGATGAGATGAAAGGCCGAATTATAGGAAGAGAGGGACGTAATATCAGAGCGATAGAAACTCTTACGGGAATAGACTTAATTATAGACGATACTCCAGAAGCTGTTATTCTTTCCGGGTTTGACCCTGTAAGAAGAGAAATTGCAAGGCTGTCCCTTGAAAAACTAATAGTTGACGGAAGAATACATCCTGCAAGAATAGAGGAGATGGTCGAAAAGTCAGAACGCGAAGTGAATGCCATAATCAAGGAAGAAGGCGAACAGGCAACTTTTGAGGTGGGTATCCACAATCTTCATCCTGAGCTTGTTAAACTCCTTGGAAGACTTAAGTACAGAACATCGTACGGGCAGAATGTTTTAAAACATTCCGTAGAGGTTGCGCAGCTTGCAGGACTTATGGCCGGGGAGCTCGGTCTTGATATAACTTTGGCAAAAAGAGCAGGTCTTCTTCACGATATAGGCAAGGCTTTAGACCACGAAAGGGAAGGAACTCACGTCGATATAGGTATAGAAGTTCTTAGAAAATACAAAGAGTCTGAAACAGTTATAAACGGAATGGCTGCTCATCATGGAGATTATGAACCAAAATCCATAGAAGCTGTTCTTATAGCGGCGGCAGATGCTCTTTCGGCAGCAAGACCAGGTGCGAGAAGAGAAACTCTGGAGTCGTATATTAAGAGGCTTCAGAAGCTGGAAGAAATAGCCAATACCACTGAAGGCGTTGATAAGTCATTTGCAATTCAGGCAGGAAGGGAAATAAGAATTATAGCAAAGCCTGATGAGGTGGGAGATGATGCCATCGCGCTTCTGGCAAGGGATATTTCAAAAAAAATCGAGTCGGAACTTGAATATCCGGGACAGATTAAAGTAAATGTAGTCAGAGAGACAAGAGCTATTGATTATGCTAAATAAATTATTAAGAGGCTGTTGCGCGATTAGTGCGACAGCTTCTTTTAACCAAGGGGCATATAATGATATATATAGATAACAGTGCAACAACAAAACAATACGGCGAAGTTACAGAAATCATGTTAAAGTATATGGAGGATTCTTTCGGAAATCCATCATCCCTTTATCAACTTGGCATAGACAGCGAGCGAGCTTTGAAAACAGCCAGAAAGCAGATAGAAAAAGCTCTTGGGACAGAGGGACTTGGAAAAATATACTTTACGTCGGGAGGAACCGAAGCTGATAACATGGCAATATTCGGTGCTGTAAAATCATTGAGGCGGGCAGGAAAACGTATAGTAACATCAAAGGTTGAGCATCCGGCAGTGCTGGAATGCTGCAAAAGGCTTGAAAAGGAAGGTTTTGAGGTTATTTACATTGATGTAGACAGACGCTGCAGGCTTGATATGGAGCAGATGGAGAGAAGTATAGATGAAAATACCGTTCTCGTAAGCATTATGCATGTAAACAACGAAGTCGGATCCATAATGCCTATAAACGATATTAAACGCATAATGAAAGAAAAAAAATCTCCCGCACTTCTTCACTGCGATGCTGTTCAGAGTTTCGGAAAGATTAAAGCGCCTGATAGTGCGGATTTGATTTCGGTAAGCGGCCATAAAATACACGGACCCAAGGGAACAGGGGCTCTTTATATAAGAAATGGCGTTAAGATACCGTCATTTATGGAAGGCGGAGGCCAGGAGAAAGGTTTGCGCTCAGGAACTGAAAACGTTCCTGCAATAGCAGGATTTGGGAAAGCGGCAGAACTTTCGTATGAAAATATTTTAAGAGACATGGAATACATGGGGAAGATACGAAATCGTCTGTTGGAAGGTCTTAGAGGAAACTTAGATGATGTGGTGATAAACAGTCCTGAAGAAATAGGGCAAAGAGCCTCTGAATGCTGTCCTTCTCTTCTCAGCGTTTCTTTTCTTGGTACGCGCGGCGAGGTTCTGCTGCATACACTTGAACAGGACGGAATATATGTTTCTACAGGTTCAGCCTGTTCTTCCAATAAGAAAGGACAGAGTCACGTTCTCAAGGCAATGGGTCTTAAAGACAGGGATATTGAAGGAACTATAAGATTCAGCCTAGGGAGATTTAATACTATTGAGGAAGCCGATATTGTAGTCGAAAAAGTTACGGAAGCTGTCAATAGATTCAGAAAGCTGGGCAGTTTCAGATAACATGAAAGTCAAAGGAGAAAACTAAGTGAACAATGGTATGAATAAAGAACATATTTTTATAGTAAGGTGCGGAGAAGTTGCTCTAAAAGGTATGAATAAGCCTTATTTTGAAAGGATGCTTGTGGAAAGAATCAAGAAGCTTCTTAAAAAGTTCGATAAGGTAAGCGTTAAAAGACATGAGGGCTTAATATTTGTAAGAGCCGATATAAACCTTAATAAACAGGAAATCGTAAAAGAAATTTCAAAGGTTTTCGGTGTTGCGTCCATAAGTCCTGCTGTTGAGTGCGAAAGCACTATGGAATCCATCGGTGAAGCTGCGATAGATTATATGATGGAAGCAATAGAGGAAAGGAACATAAAAACCTTTAAAGTCGAAGCCAAAAGAGCAGATAAGAATTTCCCTGTAAAATCTCCTGAAATAGGCAGACAGATAGGAGCTGCTGTTTTAAAAGGATGCAAGGTTTTAAAGGTAGATGTACATAATCCCGACTGCCTGCTTTTTGTAGATGTAAGACATGATAAATCCTATATATATCAGGATAAGATTGCAGGTTTTGGGGGACTTCCCCTCGGAACCAACGGAAAGGGTCTTTCTCTTCTTTCAGGAGGTATAGATTCTCCCGTTGCTACATGGATGATGGCAAAACGAGGTATGATGATAGAAGCCGTTCATTTTCATTCGTTTCCCTACACAAGCCAGAGGGCGCAGGAGAAAGTGGAGGATTTGGCAAAGATTGTTGCCACATACTGCGGAAGGTTTAAAATGCATGTAATAAATCTTTTGCCTATACAGGAACAGATTGTTCAGAATTGTCCCGAGGAGGAAACGACTATTTTAGTGCGAAGATTTATGATGAAGATAGCTCAAAAAATTGCGGAAAATACAGGGTGCGGCATGCTTATAACAGGAGAGAATCTGGGACAGGTTGCAAGTCAGACGGCAGAGGCGCTTGTAGTTACCGACGCTTCTGTTTCTCTTCCCGTAATGCGTCCGCTTATAGCTATGGATAAAGTGGATATAATGGATAAAGCGCAGGAAATCGGTACTTATGAGACATCCATACAGCCTTATGAAGATTGCTGTACTGTATTTCTTCCTAAACATCCGGCAACTAAACCTAAGCTGGAAAAGATTTTGGAATCCGAGAGCAGACTTGACTGTGAAACCCTTATAGAAAATGCCGTGTCATCTGAGGAAATTGTCGACATATATCCTGAATAAATGACAAAAATAGAAGTGCATCGACATTTTCTCTTAAGGACAACCCCATACGACAAAGATTATAATTATAGTAGTCTTGAAAAAAGGGGGTTTTTTTGTGGAAGTAATTTTTAGAATGTCAGATGATGTACTTACAGCTGATATTAAAGGCGACATAGACCATCACAGCGCTTCGTATCTGAGGCAGAATATAGATAAGTCTATGAAAGAATTTAATTGCAGTAATTTAATACTTGATTTTTCGGAAGTTGGGTTTATGGACAGCTCCGGTATAGGTGTAGTGCTTGGAAGATACAAGAAGCTTGCGAAAACCGGAGGGCAGCTTTATATTTCAGGCTGTACTGTTTATATAGAAAAGCTTTTGGATATGGCGGGAGTCTTTTCTCTGGTAGGCAAAGCTTCGGACTGTGATGAAGCCTTAGCGCTTATTAAAGGCCAGAAGCAGATTTGTATGGAGGTTTAGATGATGAGAAATATAATGAAAACAGAGTTTAGCGCCCTTGCCGAAAATGAAGCATTTGCAAGAGCGACTGCAGCTGCCTTTATAATGCCATTCGATCCGACAGTGGAAGAGCTTACCGAGATTAAAACCGCGGT
>CABUXV010000011.1 GCA_902495595.1 uncultured Eubacterium sp.
ACAACATCCGTATAACGTATTCGGAAGAATTTAAAGAACATTTTATAAAGGAATATATTAAAGGTAAGAATCCTTCGGAAATTTTCAGGGAAGCAGGATTTGACCCGGAAGTTTTGGGTAAAAAGCGAATAGAGAAAGCCGGATACAGGTGGAGAAAAGCATACCGCGAGGGAAGAATTAATTTAGACGAACAGGAAAAATCCTTTGTGTAATGGTTTTCGTATTCTAAAATCTGAGTATTAAAAAACGGACGCTAAAAAGCGCCCGTTTTTTGTGTTTTTGAAAAAATTTATAGTTGATTATTTCAAAATTATATATAGTTTTACAATACTCTGTTTTTCATTGCCTTAATAAGGTTTGTAAGAGCTGCTACTTCTTCATCGCTGAGTCCTGATAAGTCTATTTCGTATTTTCGTTCTACACCAAGAAGAAAATCGGTACTTACGGAAAAAATTTTTGCAATATTTATCAAAATATCATAAGAAGGCATACGAAGACCGGTTTCATAGGCGCTGATAACAGATTTGGTTAAACCCAGTTTGGATGCCAGCTGTTCTTGTGTTAAGCCGTTTCTTAACCGAAGGGCTTTCAGGGTTTTTCCTAGATTAAGCATGTCCGTACCTCCTATATCACATGATACAATATATTATGTTCACTATTGGTTGATTATATTTTGATATAGTTGACCGAATGGTACAAAAATGATAACATTAACTATACTTTGTAAGTATAATTACAATGCGCGCAAACACTATAAATTTATTGAGGTGGGGATTATGATAAATACAAGTTGGCTTAAGAAGATAAAAAGAGGAATTGTACTTGTATTATGTATAGCTATGATTACATCAGTTTTACCTGCATATGGAACGGAAGCAGGAAGATTATCCTCTGCTCCGGCTGATAACTCAAAAAAGATCGATTCTGCAGCTGAAAATATTGATTGGTCTGAGTATAAAGATTTGACATATGTTCTGTCGGATATAGAGCAGAAAGAAAATCTTAACGCGGTTATGAATCTGGACATTTTATTCAGGCAGTTTGGAGACGGGGAGAAGATTTCCGCAGGAGACAAACTGTCATTCAAAATTGAAGACAGACTCTTTAATGTACAGGATACAGGAAAAGATTCCGTGAAGATTTATTACGGTGATATAAAGGATATAGATGATAAGAAGACGAAGCTGGAAGAAACAGAAGTCGCCGAATATAGAATAAAAGAAAATCAGCTGGAAGTTACCTTTTTAGACTCTGTGGAGAAAATAGAAGATATGACTTCTGTGTTTTTACGTGTAAAAATTCCCGTTGAGTATAAAGAGAGTGTCCTTGGTGAAAAAAGCGGAGAAGCCCAATGGAAAATTCGTGATGCAGGAGATGAATCGGAAGAAATAATATTGTATGTTCCTCTTCCTGCAAAGGGAGAAGTTCTAAAATCAGAGCCTGCTGAAAAGAATACAGAGGAAAACTCGGATAGCAGTATGAAAATAAAATCCGGGGATGAAGAGGCAATCGGTTCCATTCCGTTTGGCGATGGCAGGGCGCAAGTTTTGTTCACAAAAAAAGATTATCAAGAGATTACTCAGCAGATTTGGTGGGTTGACAATAATCAGACGGAAAACCGTTATAGTACTGATAAATACAAACAGCTTTTCTGTGGGCGCGACGGCGGAGAGGATGTAGGCCGTGGAAGCCTTACTGCTGAATTTACTATTACCAAAGGGAATGGAAAGGGAGATGTACGTAAGATAGAGTTTGATGTGAAAACACTCATTGATTCAGGCCTTTTGTCAGTAGATGATATTATAGTGGTTCCGTATCAAGGCGGCTATAAATTATCTGTTAAAGATAATGTTCTGCCAAGCAAAGGCTATTATTATGAAGAAAACATTGGTGAGGGAACTCCCGAAATGGTTGAGGGAGAGTTTGCATGGACGGTTAATCCGCCGAAGAGACTGAACGTAGATGATGGCACTAATAATGATATTGAGAATTATTACTTTGTTAATGTTTCAGAGCCTGAAGATTTTACCGATATGCCTATAGAGCCCGGTTGGTATTATATAAAAAACCACACATTTACAATTAATGTTCAGATTAGACATGGTGATACGGAAAATATAAATCATGATGCGCTGCAAGAGAAACTCAATGAACAGCTGCACTTTTATTACAAGATGAATGGCAAAGATTCAGACGCAGATTATGAAAAAATATCTTTGAAAGAGTTACTCGGAGATAAAAATCATGACACGGGAATTGAATGGGAAGAGATTCAAGCGGATGGAATATTCGATACGTATAGGTTATCCATAAAAAATCTGCCGCTGTATCGTGTTGACGGACTTGAGAATATTTACTATGTGATGAATGATAATGGTGATGATGACAGAGACAATACGATTATAGACTTGGGGATTATGGCAGGAGGAGAACCTACATATGAAAAGGGCGGGGATTATCTGAAGATCACTTACGAAAATGACCCTGTGGGCAACTTTGGAAGTGTAACTGATAAAACCCATAATGGCGGTACGGTTATAATGACTCTTATGGGGCAGAAGACTTATGCCGGTACTAAAGTATGGCTTGATGAAGCGGATGATAAAAATCGTCCGGAGATTGAATTCAGGCTGTGGAGATATACTAAAAAGGATAAGGCAGACGGAACACCATATAGCTATAAAGATGCTTCTCCTGTGAAGAATGCTAAAGGAGAGATTGTTCAGATTAATATTCCCAAGGAGAGTAAGGATGATGAGATTAAGCTGAGTTTTTACGAGAAAGGTATTAAAGATTCTAAAGGGAATACGGGGATGGCCAGCCCGGGTCTTGGCTATCTGGATGACGGCAGGTTAGAATATTTGCCTAAATATGATTCAGAAGGGTATGAGTATATTTACTTCGCCAGAGAAGATATGAAAAACGGAGGGAAGTACGAACAGATATTTGGAGAAGTAAAGCAGAACTCTGATGGTACATTTGAAGTAAGTGACAAACTTCCAAATGGTGTTGAGGTAAGGGAGAATACGGATAAGAGCATTTACAATGATGGTACTGTTAGCAACCGTTTGGATGCCAACATAAGTATAGAAGTAGAGAAACGTTGGGAAGCCGCAGCTTTCCAGGATTCATTTGGAGATGTTAAGGTAGAAGTTAAACTGCAGTCTGCGCCTGTAGGAACGACAAACTGGACGGATGTGACGGAACCTGATGATAATGGCAATTTAAAACCCGTTACAAAAATCATTGATAATTTTGAGGCAGAGCATTTGACCCAAAGCGTGAGTCATACGTCGAATAAGTATGATCTAATGGGACGGCACCTTGCCTATCGCTGGATTGAGACAGCGATATATCAGGGTGAAAATGGGAATGAAAAGAAGATAGAAATCGGAAAAGATCACACTTTCGCACTGACTCAGGGAGGCAGGCAGGTTAAATATGAGTCTGCCGCAGAGCTGGTTGATGAAGATGAGGACAGCGAAAAGCAAAAGAGCCGTATCGTAAACAGGCTGAAGGATACGGTAAATTATGTTATAAAAAAAGAATGGACGGGAGGTCTTACCGGGGAAGGTGAGAAAATATATGTACGTGTACAGCAGAAAGATTATCAGGGAAAAGATAATCTTATCCTGGAACATGATGGAGATACTTCGAAGGGATTCATGATGGACGGCAAGGCGGATAAGGAACCAAGCCAGATGACAGGCTGGTGTACTGATGAAAAAACCTCCTTTAAATTCACATGTCAGGAAGTAGAACCGTGGACATTGGAGATTAAAGGACTTCCAAAATACAGTGAATCCGGTCATATATATGATTATATGGCGTTTGAAAGCACCAAAAGCAATAGCTGGATACCTTCTTATGCCACAATATTAGATGATGATACCAATACATATAAGACGACAATTACAAACAGCCCGCCGCAAGGTCAGGGAAGATATATTTATGCTCAGAAAGAATGGATTGATGACAGTGATGTAGAACATCGCGGACCGGTAACAGTAACGGTATATGAGTATGATAAGGATGCAGAGGGCGATAAATACCGTCCATATGAAGATAAAGACGGTAATATATATGAAGCTGTACTCAGTACAGATAATTTTTGGTGGTCGAAGATCAACCTGGATGTGGGAGCAAATGACAAAGAGCTGTTCATAGTGGAAACAAAAGTGGGCGATATGGATATGCATCAGGCAGGAGAAGGTGGAAACTCTCTCTATACTCAGGATAATTTAAAAGATATTTACGAAGCGCAGAAAAATATAAAAAATGAATCCTCTGCTCCGATTAAGTATAAGGGCGAATTTCATTATTACAGTCAGCATTACAAACTAAAGGAAGTAGCCGGCTATGACTTCTATACGGTAACCAACCAGCGTCTCGGATTTATCGATCTGACGGTTACTAAATACTGGGAAGACGGAAACGGAAAACAGCGTGAGGAGCTTAAAAAAGAACTTGAAGATAAAGGCTATAAACTTTATCTGAGACTGAGCTTTGACGAATATCCCGATTCAGTCAATTATGCGGACGGTACAGTTTGGCTTTCGGAAAAAGTCGATCCGGAGCCGGTGAAGATTGTGGATAATAAAAATAATAAGGCAGATGCATTGCAGGAAGTACAAATAGACAGTCAAGGTACGGATGAGCATAAATATTATTTCCACGGTCTGCCTAAATACGACGAAAACGGCGCAGTTGTGCATTATACCATTGAGGAAGTGGTTCTCGATAAGGATTTAAAGAAACCGGAAGAAAATGCTGATAAGACAGAGAAAAAGGCATATGATAAGGCGGTTAAGGAAGCAAAAACCCTCAATGAGATGAAAGGCAACTATGCAGACAAAGGCAAGGATGAAAAAAAGGATAAAATCTATACCGAGTATACGGCTTCTGTAAAAGCCTCAAAATACGAAGTTGGCGAACTGCATACTGATGACCAACAGGAATGGGAGGTGACAAACCGGCTTAGCGGAGTCAAACCTGTAAAATTCTACAAACAATGGAAGGACGCATATCGAAACGATATGGGGCAAAGACCGGATATTGCGCTGGATATCTATCAGCTCAGGCATAAGGAAAGTAAAGCTGCAGACGGAACGGCTTTAGATATGAACTGGGAACTTTCTTCCTATTATAAAGATTATAAATGGAATAAAGTAGAAAATGGCGGCAATAGTGATGTATGGGAGATTAGCCTTGAAAACCTGCCTAAATACGACAGCCATGGTTATGAAATCTTCTATTACGGAAGGGAAGTGGTTACGCTGAATAACAGCGCAGCTTTCGATTACATTCCTGTATATTATAAACATAATGCTTATACCGGAGACCGTACAACTGTAATAGGCTATGAAGATGGCAAAAATGAAGATTTATCGGGCGATACTCTTGATAAGATTAAGGTGACAAGCCTTAAAGATACCGCGACAGGGGAAAACAGCGTGGCGGAAGCCTTACTTAAGAGAGACGCTATGACAGCAGAGGGAAAACCGGCAGACGACGTACATCTCCTTAAAGAAAATGGAACCTTTGTAAACCAGGTGGAGGAAGATGTACTGGTAGAGGGTAAAAAACTTTGGCGTATGGGAAATAATCAGCTTCCGGACGTAGAATGGCCGGCAGTGGAATTTACGTTGTATCAAAAAAACAGCGAAGATGGTAAAGTTCCGGAGAACCCGGATAGAGGACCCGGATATCAGGTGGATAAAGACGGTAATGAAACCGGAAACCTGGTTGATAAAAATGGTAATGAAGTTAAGGATAAAGAAGGCAATACTTTGACATACAAAGAAGTTGCCCATGTCACCATAGCAGATTGGGAATCTGCTAAAAAGGATAATACCTATGGATTTGCAATGAACTTCATGGATGAAAATAAATATATTGTAGAAAACAATGCTGCTAAAATCATCGATAAAAATGGATATTATATTGATACCGTAAATGGTAAAGATGTCATTAAGGATAAAAACGGTAAGATTGTTACGGATAAGGCTGAATTGAAAAATATAAAGACCATCCCTCAGTATGATTCAGATGGAAATATGTACTATTATGAAGTGAGGGAGAAGATAACGGATAAGGCCGCGGACGGAAGCTGGGAAAATGTATATCAGCAGCCGGAAATCAATACTTATATGGTCAGCAATATTTATAAATCGGTCAAAGGTAAGCTGAATGTGAAGAAATTCATGGATGCAGAGCTTGACGCCGGTGAGAAATATCCGACGGTTTCTTTCACCTTGACGAGGAAGTATAAAAGCAAGGAAACCGGCAAAGATGTACTCGATAACGGCTTTAGTCAAACGAAAGTAATAAAGTGGAATGAGTTTAAAGATGGGACAGCAGAAACCGAATTTTCAAACCTTGATGTTTATGCTCCAAATGGTGCCAAGTATAAGTATATAGTTACCGAGAATGAAAATGAATTTGTGGGATACACTGTTTACAGCGAGAAAGGCGATATAGAAAATAAAGAAGATGTTAAGAAAAGTGGCGCTGTGGTAGAGGGGATTACTTTGGAAGATACTTCTTCTTCCATAGCAAAATATAACGTACTTTCCCGCGCATGGAATGCGGTAAAGAATCTTGTGCGTGGAGAGGATTCGGATGATAAGTACCAAGGGGCAGCTGCTTTCCGAAATAAGTATGAACCGGGGAAGGTGACTCTGAAAGGACTTAAACTCTGGGAGGATGAAAACAACGTAGGAGCCAGACCGCCTTTCGTTGAGGAAGATAGCGATTATATTAAATTCACAGTGCGCCGTCAGGCGCCGAAATCGGATGGCGGAGGCATAGGCCTTCAGGATGTTGCTGAAGACACATATACAATTACATGGGAGAAGCATACAACTACAGATAAAGATGGTAATGTTACGGATAAAGAATGGGCATATACGATTGCCGGAAAAGATGATACAGATGAACTGGAAAAATATGCTCCCAACGGTGTGGAATGGAAGTACGATCTTAAGGAGGTATTAGCGGAACCATATCAGAGTTATTATAGGGCGACCGGTTATATACAGCAAAACTCCGTAAATGGCGATAAAATTACAATGAATAGCGTTTCAAATGTAATGATGAGAGACATAACCGCCATAAAAGAGTGGAAGCTCAAAGACCAGAGCGGAATCGTAGGCCAAGGAAATAACAGCACATTGATAGGTTCTGACTATGCGGACTATGAGATGGCGGTAGATTACCACCTGCAGGCGAGAGTGGAGCATGTCTATACAGCAAATAATGGGGAAAAGGAAACTCGCTCTGAATGGATGAATGTGGAAGACCTCTTTGAAAAATTCGGATACGATTACGCAGCGCTTTTGCCAAATAAGCCATCGACGAAAACAACAGCAAAGCATACCATTACCGCACCTGAAGCGAGCAGAAAGGTGCTGTTCTGGGGGAATATTCATGCGGTAAAAACAGATAAATCTATTCCTGATTTAGTTTCAGATATAACTGTAGAGAAAGGAGACATTGTTCAGTTGAAATACCGGGCGGTAGAGACGGAAGTTCGGTATTATAAAAAAGGTAATACAACCCCTATCTATACGCAAAAGTTAGCGCTGAAGGATGAGGCAAAAACCGAAGATATACCAACGTATAAGCTTGTAGGCGATAGCCTGGATAAGCAGCCATTCGTAGAGGTTATACAAGAGGAACTGTCAACTGGAATTGAGACGAAGCATGCAGTTAAGAATGTATTGCCGACAGTGAATCTGCGAATCTGGAAAAGTTTTGTGGACGATCAGGGCTATCAAATGACAGCAAGACCGAACTTGAAGGATGGCACGAGCTATGTAAACTTTATTATTCAGAGACGTGAAATCAGCGATACAGAAAAAGACTGGGAGAATGTAACACGCAATGGTAAGGATTACACTGTAGATGTGTCGGTAGGTAAAAATTATGTCAGTTCGACGGGTGATGATAGGTTTCATGCAGGCCAAGGCACGTTTTATGGGCTGACCCGATATGACTGGAACCTTGATGGCAAGCTGATAGAGTACGAATATCGTGCCAGAGAATTGGCTTTTGATGCGGATTTGACCGATGGCGTGCAAGAGGATGAAATCCTTGAGGATAGCGATTATACCAGTGCATATCAGGTTAAGTACAATGATGATATTGAATTAGTTCAGGAAGATACTGTAAAACCAACAGGAAATGAGATTGATTACACGGTGAAAGCTCAAAATTATTTCAAAAAGGTAGATCTTTACGCAGAAAAAGACTGGAAAGCTCAAGAAGATGGAGAACCGGAAATTACAGTACCTGTAACGCTGAAAGTCCAGTACCTGAAAAAGGGAGTGGAAAATCCGGATGGTACAGTTTCAACTGCTGAGTGGGAAAATATGCCGGATACAGAGATTCTGTTGGATGCAGACATAGATGAGCCTGCGCAAGAGGGAAATAAAACCTATCATAAACTGTACGAGGAATACGCACCGTGGAAAGCTCACTGGGTACTGCCGGAACGTATTGATGATGCAGAGCTGACAGCAGATGGCAAGGTACAGTACCGGGTTGTAGAAGTCACCGATAACAGTTATCCGGTAACGGGAGCGGGAACAGGTTCGACAGCTTTTGCTGGAGCGGGAACGGAAGATAATCCGTACACCTTTACTTTCGAAAATACCGGAGATACCGCAAAAGATAATCCATATAAAATTACCGATGCTCCTACAGAGCTTAAGATAAGCAAGACTGTGAAAGGCGAGACGACAAATGACGAATTTACTTTCACCATAAAGGCTGAAGATGATTCAGGAGAAACTCCGTACGCTTCCTATCAGAGGTTTAAAAAGAAATCCGGTGGCTCCGGGTATGAAAAGGATAGCGGGCTGACTGCCATTGACCTGTCTGATGGAAAAAAAGGAAACTTTGTTCTCGGGGATGATGAATACATCATAGTGTACGGGCTTGTAAAAGGAGCCGGGTATGAGATTTCGGAAACAGGTGCAGAGAGCGGCAGTGATGCAGATTTTGATAAGTATGAAACCACTGTAACAAGCAGTAATGTACCATCTCCGGAAAGAAATCTAAAATCGCGGAAAATCAATATTACAACTCCGAATACAAGCCCATCGGGAAGTGAGAACATTCCGGAAGTTGCATTTACCAATGCGGCGGATATTGTAGGCAGTATTACGGTTGAAAAGAAAAATGAAAGCAATAAACCGCTGGAAGGTGTTGTTTTCCACATGCAGTGGAGAAGAGCCGGAGATCAGGATGCATCATTTGAGAATCTTACTTCTGCGCAATGCGGAAACAGTGAAATTTTAAAGCCTGCCGTTATAAATGGAAAAGAATATATAGGAACTGTGACAACCGGCAAAGACGGTATAGCGGTCTTTGATAAACTGCTCTTCCCTGACGGCGGAGTATACGAGTATAAGATTACGGAGATTAAATCTGCTGATGGTTATAATATTCTTGCAGAACCGGTTATTCAGAAACTTCCGTATACCATTAACGCTGAAAACATAAGTCCGGTTCAGAAAGCGGCTAAAGATTATTACAAAACAGATAACAACGAATATTATTACAAGGATATTAAAATTAATATAAGTAATAATAAATCCATCGTAATGCCGAATACATCCGGAAGCGGTATGTTCTGGCCGGGGATTATAGGATTTACGATTATAGCGCTGTGTGTTGTGTCCTATATTCTAAAGGAAAACAGGAGAAAGAGGGGTGCATATGAAAAGTAAATTGCTGAAAGGCATTATAGCAGTTGCAGTAACTGCCGTAATGCTTATGGGAACTTCGACAGTAACGGCATCGACAGCTTTAACAAATACCCCGGCAGAGATGAATGCATCTTACTTCACCAAGTTAAAAGACAGCAAAGGAAATAATCTGAAAGGAACGCCGTCTCTTACGATTTTAAAATACAAATACAATGCAGCGGGAACAGCTGCTGATAAAGGTAAGCCAATCGGGGGCATTGAATTTCGATATGCTAAAGTGGGAAATCTGTATCAGGTAAAGGATGGAAGCGGCGAAGTTATGGTTTACGGAATCAATACAGAAGTTGCGGAAGCAGCAGATATTGATTCCGATGCAGATTATACATACGGTAAAATGTCCTTTTACAAAGATTTTTCGGTTGTAAGCGATGGAATTGGGAAAAGTAAAAGTTCGGACTACGAAAATTTAAAGCAGATAGTTTTAAAATCAGAGAAAACAGGTGCCGACGGCAAAATTAAAGACGCAGCCGATAAGTACGGGCTTTATCTGGTAATTGAGCATGATGTATCGGGAGCATATATGGGAACGCAGGATAATAAGGCTGCAATTTCCAAAACACAGCATCCGTTTATTGCAGCATTGCCGGCGTATTATGAAAAGACCGTTGGAGATTCGTCTACAGGATTTTGGGAGGAGCAAGTAGAGGCAAACGTAAAGAATAATACCAGTTCTGCGCAGATAGAGAAGAAAATTATAACCTCAGATGAGTATAATACTGCATCCGGCAAGGAAACCGGAGTTGATACGGACACGGAAGATATCGGCGATACTGTGTATTTTCATTTGAAATCAAAAGTTCCGCCTATCCCGGAAAAGGGAGAAAATATTTCGTTGTATACAATCACGGATAATATAAGCAAGGGATTTGATTTTAATGAAAAAAGCATTAAAGTATATACATTGGTTGGAAATGGAAATGCAGCTTTAGTCGACAAATCAAACTATAAATTCTCGGGGCTTGCTGAAATAAGCTCGCCTGCCGAATATTCAGGAGGAAAATCCTTTACAGTTGATTTTAACGAAGATGGCTGCAAACTGCTGTCTGATTTGGCTAAAGCCAATCAGGGTGAAGATATCCAGGTCATTGTATACTGTTCGGCAGTTATAAATGATGATGCTGTAATAGGACCTCAAGCTAATGGCGCTATAAGCAATTCAGGAAATCCAAACCGTGTTAAACTGGAGTATAAGATAGGCAGCGGCGCCAGGCTGGATACTGACTGGGATATAGTTACGGAATTTACCTTTGGCATTGATGTGACTAAAAACCTGGAAGGAAAACCGGCTGCGGATAATCCTAATATACAGTTTATCATGTACAAGGGGGAAGGGGCCGATAAAAAATATTACTCCTTTAATTCGAGTTCGGGAAGCAAAGGAGTTTACATGGCTAAGACGGGAGAGCCGTCGGTCGATAAAACAGCCGCATCCGTGTTATCCCCTGCTATAGACGGGAAATTCTATATAAAGGGTTTGGATGAAGGTACTTATTACTTAGAAGAAATTGCAACGGAAGATGGATATAATTTGCCGTCTAAACCGATAAAAATTCAGCTTAGCGCAGAAAAGGGAGTCAACCGGTATGTAGATGCAGCGAGCGCTGCGGATTATACGGGAATATTGAATAATAATACGTATACGAAGGATGACAAGGACGGACAGGCTGAACTTATCGTCAATAATACGAAAGGATTCCATCTGCCGTCTACAGGCGGTATGGGCGCATGGATATTTACGGCTGCCGGAATATTGATTATTGCAGCAGGTTTAATATTCTTTGCAGCAGGCAAGAAGAAAAAAGATTGATTTTATAGTAATTACAGGGGAGGCTTGCCTCCCCTTTCTGAGCATATGAGAAACCGGCGATGGTTGAAAGGAATTGGCGAAAGACATATGAGAATATCCGGACGCAATATTATTTCGGTTTGCATAGTGATTTTAGGATTGGGGCTTGCGGCATATCCCTTTATCAGTAATTATCTGTACGAGTATGAGCAGCAGGAAGTTACGGCTGGTTATGATGAAACCGTTGCGGAGATCTCAGATGAGGCCCTCAAGGAGGCGCGTCAAAAAGCCGAGGATTATAACAGTGAACTGTTAAAAAGCGATATGATAATTACGGATCCATTTGGCAGCAGAGTCGTTAAAAACTCCGATTCGAAGAGAAAATATGAAGAAATTATGAATTTATACGGTGATGGTATTATGGGAATTCTGGAAATACCGGCTATAGATATTAAGCTCAATATTTATCACGGCGCCAGCAGCGAAGTCCTGGAAAAGGGTGTGGGACACTTGGAAAACACCTCTTTTCCCATAGGAGGCAGGGGAAGCCATAGTGTGCTTTCCGCTCACACAGGGTTGGATGATAAGAAACTTTTTACAGATTTGGAACTGATGGAGAAAGACGATGTTTTTTATATCCGCATGCTAAATGAAATTTTGGCATACCGGGTAGATCAGATTAAAACGGTAGAACCTGAAAACGTAGAAGATTTCAGGATAGACAGAGAGAAAGATTATGTGACCCTCGTAACGTGTACTCCGTACGGAGTCAATTCTCATCGCCTTTTGGTGAGAGGCGTAAGGATACCTTACGAAGAGCCGGAGCAGGATATTCAGACAAGGGAGTCTGAAAGCAAATGGATGAGGCAGTATCTGATGGTAATACTTACAGGGTTGGTGGTTTTAGCAGTAGTAATGGCGTCATACAAAATTTGGCGGAGCAGGAGAAATTAAAAAATGAAAAGCAAAACGAAGAAGAGAGTGCTTTTTCTGTTTATCCTTGCAGGCCTTATAGTTATAAACTATCCGCACATTAGTCAGAAAATAAAAAAGACGGAAGAAAAAGGAATCATCAGGGAGTATCAAAAAAATATCGATAAAATGCAGCCGGAAGTTCTTGAAAATATAAAGGAAAATGCGCGGGAATATAACATAAGGCTGGCGGACAATCAAAGCCCGCTTTCCGATGGATTTTCAGCAGGAGATATAAAGGACAGGGAGTATGAAAAACAGCTGAATCCCTTTGGAGAAGGACTGATGGGATATATACAGATTCCTAAAATCGAGGCTGATCTTCCGATTTATCATGGTGTTTCGACAGAAGTTCTCGAAAGAGGAGCCGGGCATTTAAAGGGAAGCTCTCTGCCTGTAGGCGGGGAGGGAACCCATAGTGTGGTCTCGTCTCACAGAGGGCTGCCGTCAGCAGAATTGTTTACAAATCTGGATCAGCTTGAAAAAGGTGATATTTTCATTTTTTACATATTGGACGAAGCGTTGGCATATGAGGTGGATAACATTAAGACGGTACTGCCTGACGAGACGGAGAGCCTCCGGATTAACGAGGGAGAGGACAGAGCGACTTTCGTGACATGTACCCCATACGGTATCAACAGCCATAGGCTTTTGGTACAGGGAATACGGACGGAGCTTGATAGCTTCGATGGAGATGGGATGAAGCGTGCCGGTATGTCTTTTTGGATGAATATAATCGCTGTTACATCTGCTGTCATATTAATCGTATCGGGAAAAATATTGCTTTTCCCGTCAAAGAGGAGGAAAAATCGTGAAAAGATTTAGATACTTTAAAGAGAAAATAATATTTTGCCTGATGTTTATACTGCTGCTGCAATTATGCCTTATGCCTGTTGAAAGTCAGGCTGTAAATGGACAGGGGAAGATACAGGTGCAGCTGAATGATATCGGAACCGTCAGAGAAGGTGTGGTGGTGGAATGTTATCAGGTTGGGGAGCTAAAGGACGGCGGAGAATACCTGCTGTTAGATGAGTATAAACAGACGGGAGTGGATTTTTCCGATATTAAAACTGCAGAAGACCATAGAAATGCAGCAGAAATACTGGAAAAGGCCGTTAAACCATCAGGGCTAAGCCATTCGGATAAGACGGCAGCAGACGGCACTGTCAGCTTTGAAAATCTTGATGACGGAATATATCTTATTAAGCAGGGGGCAAAGGCTGAATATGGAATCATGCAGGCGTTTTTTGTATATGTTCCTTATACCGGAACAGACGGGGCGCTTGTATACGATGTGAAAGCAAATGCGAAAGGCGAGAACATGGAATCAACTGTGCAGACAACACAGACCACAGAAACTTCCGGTTCGTCCACAGAAGAACAGAAAACCAAAACAGGAGATTCCATGCCGGTTGCAGCATTGTCTGCAGTGCTTATAGCGGTGCTGGCGATTATGCTGATATTGATAAAGCAAAATCGCAATAAAGCAACGGGAAAATAATCCTGCCTTAAATAGAATGCAGAAATCCTGGAACGCATATGTGTTTCGGGATTTCTGTATTTTTCTCTCTAAAAATCAGGGAAGCATGTTTTATGAAAAGTATGCCGGGGATTTGTTTAAAAACTTTTTGTTTTTGGAGCCGTTATTTTTTGAGAAACTGCAACGGGAAAAAATCGTTGCGGCAACATTATTAGTATTGCCTGCGGCGGCAGTAAGCCATACTCGTCTAATCCCTCTCTAAGTAATTCCCAAGAGCGGCTATATTCTTCTTTCGTTTTGATAAAACTTCTGCTATAATATAAAGTTAGAAAAGTGTAAATAGGAGTATGAAATGTTTGATAAATTAGATTTTATAACTGAAAAATACGATGAGTTGGCTCAAAAGGTATCCGACCCCGAAATCATCAATAATCAGCCGGTTTGGCAGAAGCATGTTAAAGAGATGGGCGAGATGGAACCGATAGTCAATAAGTATAAGGAATACAGGAAAGCCAAGACAGACCTTGCTGATGCTAAGGAGATGCTGGAAGACGGCGATGATGAGATGCGTGAGCTGGCGAAAATGGAAATTTCCGAGCTTGAAGATAAGATAGAGGAGCAGGAAGCGGAGCTTAAGATACTGCTTCTTCCTAAAGACCCTAATGATGAAAAGAATGTAATTCTTGAAATACGTGCAGGTACAGGCGGAGAGGAAGCTGCTCTGTTTGGCTCTGATCTTCTGAGAATGTATACCAGATATGCCGAAAGAAACCGATGGAAAACAGAGATGATGGAAATAAACGATACAGGTCTTGGCGGCATAAAGGAAGCTGTTATTCTGATAAAGGGAAAGGGCGCATACTCACGATTAAAGTATGAAAGCGGAGCTCACAGGGTTCAGCGTGTACCGGAAACAGAATCAAGCGGCAGGATTCATACATCGGCGGCAACTGTGGCGGTGCTTCCGGAAGTGGATGATGTTGAAGTGGATCTCAATCCCAATGATGTAAGAGTAGACGTCTACAGGGCGTCAGGCAACGGAGGACAGTGTGTAAATACTACTGACTCTGCCGTAAGGCTTACCCACGAGCCTACGGGACTTGTAGTAACATGTCAGGATGAAAAGTCCCAGATAAAAAATAAAGACAAGGCATTCAAAGTGCTCAGGTCGAGACTTTACGATTTGAAAATGCAGGAGCAGAACAAGGAAGTTGCAGACCAGAGAAAGAGCATGGTAGGCTCCGGAGACAGAAGTGAGAGAATAAGAACATATAACTTCCCGCAGGGAAGAGTATCCGACCACAGAATCGGTCTTACACTCTATAAGCTCGACAACTTTTTGGACGGAGATTTAGATGAAATAATAGATGGTCTTATTACGAGCGACCAGGCAGAAAAGATGAAAGCATTTTAGCAGACTTTACAAAAAACTGGCAGGATTTAGAAATACCTGCTAGGGAATGGGAGCTTAATATATTCGGATTTTCAGAAAGACGGCTGAAGTTTTTCGTATAATGAAATTTTAATAATAAAAAAGCGTATAGGTTACAGCATAAGTATGGATACAAAAATACTATCGACAACTGAACAGGACATAGAAAAAGCGGCGGCAGTAATAAAAAACGGAGGACTTGTTGCTTTTCCCACGGAGACGGTTTACGGACTTGGCGCCGATGCGCTGAACGAAGAGGCTGTGTCAAAGATTTATATTGCCAAGGGAAGACCAAGCGATAATCCCATGATAGTTCATATTGCCTGCTGCGGTGATATGGATATGCTGACGCCGAATATAAGCGAAGATGCCAAGATACTCATGAAAAATTTCTGGCCCGGTCCCATGACTATGATTGTAAACAAAAAAGATATTGTTCCGGAAAGGACGACGGGCGGTCTGGATACGGTCGCAGTAAGAATGCCGGACAGCAAAACAGCTTTGGCGCTTATATCAAAAGCAGGATGTCCTATCGCTGCTCCCAGTGCAAATTTATCGGGAAGCCCCAGTCCTACGCGGGCGGAAGATGTAATTGATGACATGCAGGGCAGGATTGATGTCGTAATATCAGGGGAAGACTGTCAGATAGGAATCGAATCCACGGTAATTGATATGACGGGGAATCTGCCGGTCATACTGAGGCCGGGGATACTGACTGCGGAGGAAATTTCAAAGGTGCTGGGAAAGTCTGTGATATACGACAAAGCTCTTTCACAAAAGCCGCAGGACAGCGATTTTAAACCAAAGTCTCCCGGCATGAAATACAAGCATTATGCGCCCAAGGCTGAAATGATTATAGTAGAAAGCGGGACAAGCTGCGGCAGTGAGCCGGACAAAGGAAATCTGCGAAACAAAAACATAAGAGAAAAGATAGAAAAGATAAAAAGAGAAAAGGAAGAAGAGGGCCTGAAAGTCGGAGTAATCATCTTTGATGAATCGGAAAGACAGGTTTTCAGAAAAGCCGCTAATCAGTTTTTTGCAAGACTCAGGGACCTGGATAAGGAAGGGGTCGATGTGATACTTGCAGGAGCTTTGGATGAAGAAAATCAGATTGGATTTGCAGTGATGAACCGCATGCTCAAATCTGCGGGATATAATGTGATAAAGGAGAAATAATTATGAAAATTGCCATTGCCAGCGATCACGGCGGCTATCAGTTAAAGGAAAGCGTCAAGAATTATTTAAAGACAAGAGATATAGATGTTTTGGATTTGGGAACGGATTCGGAAGAGTCGGTGGATTATCCAGTTTTCGGGAAAGCCTGCGCAGAGGCTGTTGCCTGCGGGGATGCTGACAGAGGAATTGTCTGCTGCGGGACAGGCATAGGAATTTCCATTGCGGCAAATAAAGTCAAAGGCATAAGATGCGCTCTCTGCACCGATGAACACATGGCGGAGATGACGAGAAAACATAACGACGCAAACATGCTTGCCATGGGAGGCAGAATTACCGACGAGCAGACGGCTTTAAAGATAACCAAAGCATGGCTTGACACTGAATTTGAGGGCGGACGTCACCAGAGAAGGGTTGATATGCTCAACGCCGAGTAATACCGGCAGATTGTAAAAATCAGGAAAAAGCTGCGCGTAAAGACGGGCGCAGATAAACGGGCAGTCAGCAAAAATGCCGTAAAGGGCATTTATTGATAAATAAGATTAAACTTTAAGAGCGAAAGGTAGGTACAATTATGAGCAAGGTATATGTATTTGATCATCCGTTAATTCAGCATAAAACAGCAATGATAAGAAAAGAAGAAACCAGCGTTAAGGATTTCAGAGAACTGGTTAAGGAAATCGCAATGCTCATGGGATACGAGGCTACAAGACAGCTCCCGCTTGAGGAGGTTGAAATAACTACGCCTATGCAGCAGACAAAAGTCAATATGCTCAAAGGTGAAGATATTGCAATAGTACCTATTTTAAGAGCAGGTCTTGGCATGGTAGACGGAATGCTTGCTTTAGTACCTAATGCAAAAGTTGGACATATAGGACTTTACAGAGACCCTGATACCCATGAGCCTGTTGAATATTACTGCAAACTGCCTAACGATATAGATAAAAGAGAAATCTTCGTAGTTGACCCTATGCTCGCTACAGGCGGCAGCGCTGCGGCGGCTATAGATTTTATAAAGGCAAGAGGCGGAAAGAAAATTATCTTCATGTGTCTTATTGCAGCTCCTGAAGGTATTGAAGTTTTGCAGAAAGAGCATCCTGACGTTGATATATTTATTGCGGCAAAGGATGAAAAACTCAATGAAAACGCTTATATACTTCCGGGTCTTGGAGATGCAGGCGACAGACTTTACGGTACAAAATAATGGCGAAAACTATTGACCCTGCCCTGTTTGTGAACCGTCCTCGAGATGTCGGCATCTATCTTTGACAAGGGAAAATTACGGTATCGGCAGGATACCTGATACAGCATAAAAACGAGGAATTTGGAGGAAAAATTTAGATGAAAAACTTTATCCCTGACAGCGTAAGCGAGCATACTAATGTTTACGATGTGCTTAAGGAAAGAGGCTTTATAGAACAGTCCACGGACGAAGAAAAGATCCGTGAGCTTCTGCAAAATGAGAAAGTAAAATTTTATATAGGATTTGACCCAACCGCAGATTGTCTTCACGTCGGACATTTCATGCAGGTCATAATAATGATGTATATGCAGAAGTACGGCCATACTCCTGTGGTTCTGTTGGGCGGCGGAACAGGATTTGTAGGAGACCCTTCCGGAAGAAGCGATATGCGTCAGATGATGAACGCAGAAACAATTGAAAACAACTGTATGTCATTTAAAAAGCTTTTTGACAGGTTTATAGATTTTGATGAGGAGTGGAAGTACGAGGGCAATGACGGCGTCTTCACTCCCGGACATGAAAATAAAACTCCGGAACCGGGCAAGGCAATTACCGTAAACAATGCAAGATGGCTTCTGCCTCTGAACTATATAGATTTTATCAGGGAGATAGGTTCCTGTTTTAATGTAAATACCATGCTGCGTGCGGAGTGCTTCAAGCAGAGGATGGATCGTGAGGGCGGATTAACCATGTTTGAACTTAACTACATGCTCATGCAAAGCTATGATTTCATGGTTATGGCCCGCGATTTCGACGTAAAGATAGAGTTCGGAGGAAATGACCAGTGGTCAAATATCATCGGCGGCGTTGACCTAACAAGAAAGAAGACCGGCAAAGAAGTTTACGGCATGACTTTCTCTCTGCTCACCAATTCAGAAGGCAAGAAGATGGGAAAGACTCAGAAAGGCGCCCTTTGGCTTGACGCTGATAAAACTTCACCTTATGAATTCTATCAGTACTGGAGAAATGTCGGCGATGCAGATGTGGAAAAATGTCTGAGAATGCTTACATTCCTTCCTATGGATGAAGTGAGAAGACTTGCATCTTTAAAGGATAAGGAAATCAACAAAGCAAAGGAAATCCTCGCATATGAGGTTACCAAGCTCGTTCACGGTGAAGAGGAAGCGGCAAAAGCTCAGGATGCGGCAAGGGCTGCTTTTAGCGGAGCAGGAGATATGAGCTCTATGCCCACTACGGAATTTGCAAAAGAAAAACTTGCCGGGCAAGGCATGGGAGTTGTAAACTTCATAAAAGAACTTGGACTTGTTCCAAGCAACAGGGAAGGATTCATGACCATAGAACAGGGCGGTCTTAAGATAGACGGTGAGAAAATCACCGACAAGAAAACCATGATAACGGAAGATACATTTAAAGACGGAAAGATACTTGTAGAAAAAGGCAAGAAAAAGAAAATCATGGTAGAGCTGATATAAAACGAAGTTTTCAAGGCTTTCTGCATATCAGCAATATGCGCCAGACGGAATTCCTGAAACATAAGATCTAAAACGCAAGGCTTATGTTCGAAAACCGAAGACAGGCAAAGATAATATAGCCTGCAAAACAAATAAAATGATAAAGAAAGTATCTGCTTGTGTGCAGATACTTTCTTTTTTTTGGATGGGAATATCATATGCAAATATGGACGTTATATGATAGAACAAAAATATCCAAAAGCACTGTTAATACATATGTTTTGGATAAAACAGCTTGTTTTAAAGCTCGTGGTTAAGCGGGATTATCCAAAACTCTTGCTATAAGGGATATTTTGGTTATAAAAATGGAAATATATCTAAATTATTGCCTGTCTTTTATCCAAAAAGCCTTCGTATACATAGGTTTTGGTTATTTATGATTTTTTCACATGGGATATCAATAAGATTTTATCCAAAAGAATGTGATAAACAGGGCTTTTGGATAATTTATTGAAGAAAATATGTTTTGATGTTTTGCTTGTGACAGCCGAAAATAAATATTTTTATCTGCTATCTTAAAATTTCTTAAACTGTATATGATAATGCGGTTTTTGCAGTGAATTATTGATAATATCCCCAAACTGTATATATTAAAAATTTAATTATTGCATATTTTATAATATACATTAGCGTGATATGATCTAAAAGGAATCGATGTTACGTATAATTTTAAACAGGAGGATAAAATGAGAGAGGCAGAGAAAATAAAAGGTTTGTGCGAGACGGCTTTATTTATAGCTATTGTATTTTTAGGGGTATTTATTATTAAATTTCCGGGGCCTTTTGGATATGCTCATATAGGTGATTCGATGATATTTCTTTCTGTACTCATGCTGGGCGGAAAACGGGGAGCGGCAGCGGGAGGATTTGGCGCAGCTATTGCTGACATTGTCAGTGGGTACACAATATGGGCAGTTCCGACAATGATTTGCAAGGCGCTTATGGCGCTTGTAATGGGAGCCTTGATAAAGTATCGTATATTAGGTCTTAAGGGAAGAGCTTTGTGGGTAGTTTCAGCAGCGGCCGGAGGACTTGTTCAGACAGCTGGATACATGTCATTTTGGTATTTTCTGTTTGGAAAAGCGGCTGCATTTGCTGCTTTTCCGGGGTTGGCTTTTCAGATGATTTCGGGAATTATAATTGCCTTTGTAATTGCTGAGGCGCTGCAGAAAACGGGGCTTAAGCGTTATTTTATATATACATCTGATGAGAAAGGAGTTCAGGCATGTTAGAAAGAATGAAAAGTTTTAAGAAAATAGATGCTCACAGCCATATAGGATTCTTTGGAGGATGGTCAAATGTGGGCATAACTGCGGAAGAAATGATTGCGCAGATGAACGAGTATAATGTTGAAAAGACGATCATATCAACATATCCTGCAAAAGAAAGTATAGAAGCTGCAGATAAATATCCTGATAGACTGATTGGGGCGGTATGGGTAAACCCAAATGAACCATCTGCCATTGAAACGATAAAAGACGCAGTAAAAAATCATGGATTTAAAGCAGTGAAACTTCACCCTCTTTTTCATAGCTATATGCCCAATGACGAGTGTGTTTTTCCCGTAGCTGAAATTGCAGGGGAGCTGGATATACCTCTTATGATACATACAGGGCACCCGCCTTATTCATTGCCTTGGAGCGTGGCTCAGCTTGCCGATATATATCCCGAGGTAAAAATGGTAATGATTCATATGGGGCATGGCAACGGTATGTATATTCAGGCTGCTATAGACATGGCTAAAAAGTATCCTAACCTTTACATGGAGACATCGGGGATGCCTATGCACACTAAAATCAAAGAAGCCTATGAAGATGTGGGAGCAGACAGAATAATGTGGGGACTTGATGCGCCCTTTCATCATCCGACAGTAGAAATGCAGAGAACCATAGTAAGCGGCCTGACGGATTGTCAGCTGGAAGATGTTTTTTATAACAACGCTAAAAATCTGCTGAAACTGTAATATGCGATAACTGTAAAAGAAACTTCCAATCCTGTTTTGTCATTGTTGATGAAGCGGGATTTTTTTAATATAATAACACTATACTATATAAAGGCAGTGTGCAAAAGCGAGGTTGCCATGGGACTATATAACTGGGAAAATAATAAAGATATTGTATGGGACAGCATATCGGACGGAATTTTGATTTCAGATGGCGAGGAAAATATTTTATACTGCAATGGGTCTTTCTGTAATATTTATAAGATTCAAAGCAGAGATATTGTGGGCAAAAGTACAAAAGCGCTGACCTCTGACTATGGGATAGATTTTTCGTATGCAGATATGGTTGTAAAGACTTTAAAATCCATATCCTATAAATTTACGAAAAAAGACGGAGATAATGTAATCATAACGATATATCCCGTATTTGATGAAGACGGCAGTCTCATATATTTGGTAAGTCAGCACAGAAATTTTAAAGAGCTTCATTTTTATGAGCCGGATATGTTCGGAGACGAGAGCCTGGAAAGTTATGGAGACACGGAGCAAAAGACGCCTCTTTTGGAATTCACAAGTGAAAGAATGCAGAATGTTTACAGGCTGGCGGATAATATGGCAGGTAAAAATGTAAATATTTTGATTCTGGGTGATTCGGGAACCGGAAAATCGGAAATTGCCAGGAGAATTCACAGAAACAGCATGAGAAAGGAAGGCCCTTTTGTAACGATAAACTGTTCGGTAATACCTCCAAACCTTATAGAATCAGAACTTTTCGGATATGTAAAGGGAGCCTTTACAGGCGCGCTCAATACAGGAAAACGCGGTCTTGTGGAGACGGCTGACGGAGGCACATTATTTTTGGATGAGATAGGAGAGTTGCCTCTTGAACTTCAGTCAAAATTGCTTCAGCTTACTCAGGATAAAACCTATCTTCCCATAGGAGGAGTAAGCCCGCAGAAAGTTGATTTGAGAATCATCGCGGCGACAAATCAGGATATTCCAAGACTCATAACAGAAAAGAAATTCCGTGACGACCTTTATTACAGACTTGCAGTAGTTACTGTAACCATGCCTGCGCTTAAAAACAGAAGAGAAGATATCGCTCATCTGATAAAGCATTTTTCAAACGTATTTAATCTCAGGCATGAAACGGATACATCATTTTCAAAGGAATCCGTGAGATTGCTGTGCAGTTATTCATGGCCGGGAAATATAAGAGAGCTTGAAAATCTAATTGAGTTTTTGATTTTAAGCAACAGCGATAAGTATATAACTCCGTATATGCTTCCGCCTAAAATACTAAAGGAACAGAATTATCAAGATGGTTTCGGACAGCCGGAAAATTTCCTTGAAGATGGTTTTGAGGAAAATATCAATCCTGATAAAGCGGAGAGTCTGGAAGCCTATATAAATAAGCAGGAAGCCCGCCTGGTAAGAGCGCTGTATAAAGAATTCAATACATCTTATAAGCTGGCGGACAGACTCAAAATTTCTCAGTCTAAAGCCAGCCGTATGATAAGAAAGTATATAGATACAAAATAAATCTTCAAAGTAAAAACACCTTTCGCATAAAGCAAGCAATACTTGTGGATGCGTCAGGTGTTTTTAAGTATGAGTTTTGTAAAATATAATTGGCAGCCCGGATTACCAAGGATACATTTCTTTTACTACGGCAAGTCCTTCATTGAGCATTTGCAGTGATTTGTCGATATCCTCCTGAGTGTGGGTATACATGAAGTACTGCTGACGCCAAGGGTGAATCAGAATGCCTGACCTTATGAGATATGCCGATAATGTTATGGTTCTGCGCGCGAATGTCTCAAGAGTCATGTTATCTCTGTCAAAGATAAATCCCGGCTGTCCGTCGTCCCCTATTATTTTGAGCGGAGCATTATGCTTTTCTATAATTCTTTCAAGCCTGTCGTTGTAGTAACGTCCTTTTTTCTGAAGTGAATTTATGACATCGTTTTTTTGATAGTAATCTATTACAGCAAGGGCGGCGACCATTTCAAGACTGTTTGTAAAATAAGTTGAGGTTATAAAAGTTGCGTCTTTTCCTGTTTCAAGGACGTTGGCTATAGGTCTCATAACCTCTTCTTTTCCGCATACGGCAGCTATAGCATATCCATTGCCCATGGCTTTTGAGAAGCAGGCCATATCGGGAATAACTCCTATGTCTCCCATCCCTCCATCAAGTGCATATCGGAAGCCTGTTCTTATTTCGTCGAAGATAAGAGGCACATTGTAATCATCTGCCAGTTCTCTCATTTTTTTGATAAATTCAATATCCCTTACTACAGGAAGCATAGGTCCGGCTGTAACGGTAGATATCATTATGCAGGCAACGTTGCCTTTTTGAATTTCTCTTTCATATGAAGCGGAATCACCGTAAGGAATTTCTATTGTATTATCTCTGGTTGACTGTAAAACTCCGCCGTCGATATTGTATTGAGAAAAATCCGCCCATCCGTGAAATCCTGATGTAAGTATTCTGTCGTTTCCTGTATATGCTCTTGCTATACGGGATGCTATAACGGTGGCGTCTGTGCCCGTTTTGCAGAAGACGCTGCGCTCTGCGCAGGGAACTATCTCTTTCATTTTTTCTGCAAGGTCGTTTTGCGCTTTCTGAGGAATTGTAAAGCAGAATCCGTTATCTATCTGAGCTTTTACTGCTTCGTCTATTTCCGGTATGGCAAGACCTATGGTAGTGGGGCCGAATCCTGCCATAAAATCCACAAATTCATTTCCATCCAAATCCCAGCAATGACCGTTTTTGCCTCCTGCTATGTATATAGGAAATTCACCGTTTAAAAAATTTACCGGCTGTCTGGAACCGCATATACCGCCGGGGATCAGATTCTGAGCGCGCGCAAGTTCTTGCTTTGATTTTTCGAGATTCAGCTTTTTCTTTCCGCCGAGAGTATCCGGCAGTTCATCTATTATTTCCTGATAGAGGTTTCCTAAAAAATAAGTATCCATATTCAATTCCTTTCTGTTTTGTACTTAATATAAAGTTTTTATTTGCTTTAAGCGATTAAATCGATAAGGGCATAAACTGCGGCACAGCAGAAGATTGCTATGATCAGTCCCTGAGTAACAGGGTTTGAAATTATTTTGCCGCATTTGAATTCAGGTTCCCGTTCTCCGGTTTTTCTTGCTTTTCTAATCATCAAGACGGGCAGGATGGACATTATTACGCCGCTGAATGAACCGACGATATATATGGCATTTATAAAATCTACTATTCCAAAGAAAGCCAGAAGGAACGGAGGCAGTACAACAAGGCAGAGCGCGATAAATCTGCTTTTAGGGTCGGTTTCGGATTTGAATTTCAGTTTTTCTACAACATTTGTGAGGAAACTGCCGCCTATAGACCAAAAAGATGTTATCATCGCTGCCAGAGCAAATATATTCGCTATGAAAAACGCCCATGAACCAAGGGCTTTGCCCCATGCTATTGTCGCTACCTGCGATACGCTGTCGGTACCGAGAAGAGCCATAACAGCAAGAGCTAAAAGTGAATGCATGATAAAACAGATTACTTGTGCAGTCACTATAGTCGGCGCAATTTTCTTTGGAGCGTGAGAGAGTCCGCGCGCTATTTCCGGTACCATGTACTGCGCGATATAGCAGAATATAGCTACATTGAATACAGGGATTGCATATTTCCAGTTTGCGAACATGGCAGAAGAAACATCTGCATGCTGTGAAAGCAGGGAAGCAATTACGAGAACGAGAAGTATTACCACCATACATGCAACTATGATTTTCTGAGCGACTCCTGTTACTTTAAGACCGAACCATATGACCAGTACAGAAGGTACAATGAATATTATCATGGAAGTTCTTGAGGAAATTCCGAAGAATTCACCGAGAATATCTCCTGAGCCATTCAGATATGCTACAAGACATCCGATCGAGTTTATGATAACGGCAAGAAACATGAATACAGAGCCTATTTTTCCTACATATTTTTCTGTCAGATTGCTCAGCTGCATAGGAGTTTTGGTACGAAGCATGGTTTCTGCTACATACAGCATTGATATGCAGCTGAATACCATACATATAAACAGCCACATGAGCAGTATGGGCCACCCGGAATCTTTGGCGGCAAATGGAAGGGCGATGCATCCCGATCCTACGTTTACGCCGACGATTATGGCAATAGCTTCAGGTACAGATAGTTTTTTTATTGTGAGAGGTCCGTCATTTAAGAAAACGCCTTCTTCACGGGTTTTATCAGTCATTTTAGAGAACACTCCTTTCTAGGTAATATGTCAGTATAATTATTTGATGAAGCACTTCGTCTATAACTAAAGCAATATGTGTGCCAAAGGGAATAAAAAAATAATTTGAATGGGCGCAAAGCTGTAAAATCAACGAGATAAAGAATAAATAAAGGTATGTACAGCTGAAAAGAACGAAAAAACCGCAAGTCTTTTAAGACTTGCGGTTCAGTTTTATTTGACTTAAGTTTTCTGTGACTTGACTGCTTATTATTTCAGTGTTTCAGAATTTAAGCGCTGCCGATGGGCTTTTTTTATATTTTTTAAAAGTTCAGGGTCATTAAAAATTTCGATTGCCGATGCAGACATTATTCGAACCATCTGATGAAGCCTTTCCGCAGCATATGAGGAATTAACATATTCCATTGCGCTGTTGCTGTGTATTGTAAACTGTTCTTTATTCAGATTCATCGCAACCTCTATATACATGGTGGGGCAGATATGACTTACGTTGCCTATATCCGTTGAGCCGAAAAAATGGGTGTCCTGGTAGTGGGGAGATATGTCTATCTCTTCAAGTTTTAGATATTCCATTGCAAGCTCGCTTAAAACGTGGTTGTTTATCAGGTTGTCAAGAGGATTGCTGAAGTGTTCAAACTGCATTTTGGTACCTGTCATCAATGCAGCCCCCTCTGCGCAGTTTATTATACGAGGACGTATTTTGTTGAGATATTCTCTGTCTCTGGCTCTTATATAAAATCTGCATTCGGTATGGTCGGGAATGACTGTAGGGTTGTTTCCTCCTTCTGTTATCACACCGTGGATATTTACATCCTGCCTTAAATAGTTTTTGAGAGCGTCTATTCCTGTAAATGTAAATCTTGCAGCGTCAAGGGCATTGACGCCTTCTTCTGGATGCTGGGCGGCATGGGTTGAATTTCCGAAAAAAGAAAACTGTATAGCGTCAAGCGCCTGAGTGATAACGTTGACGCTTGTGTACTTTTCGAGATGTGACTGAATAACCACATCGATGTGGTCGAAAACATTGTTTCTGACAAAGTCAGCCTTGCATCCATAGTTTTCCATGCCGGGGGCGCCTATTAAGATGACTTTGCCTTGAAACAGATTTTTAAGTTTTGATAATGTTACAAATGCTCCGAAAGTTGATGCGGCTATCCAGTTGTGACCGCAGGCATGCCCGGGACCGCCGGAGGGGCCGAATCCTAAAAGAGCGTCATATTCAGCAATAAAAGCAACGGATGGTCCGGGACCATTATCAAATTCAGCGATAAATGCGGTGTCTATGCCGCAGAAATTTCTTTTCACATGAAAGCCGCAGTCCGAAATTTTCCGGCACAGATATTCGCAGGCAATGTGTTCTTCCATACCTATTTCAGGATTTTTATAAATAAAATCGCTGATGTTTTCCAGCTCGGAAGCAATTTCATTTTCTGCGGAATATATCTGTTTTAATTTGTTTTTTTCAAGCATAATATAATCTCCGTAATTAAAGCAGGCAATAAGTATGATTTATTATAATCAACAGTCATGCAAGGTGTCAAATAGTCTGTTAAAGTGAGGCTGATACCAAGGCCGGGGTGTGTAAGTGCAGTATAACCAAAATTATTGAAATGTGCCAAAATAAGGTATATAATTATCAAATAGGGTTTATTAGAAATGTGTTTTTGGAGGGGAAAAGATGATGAGAACTTATGATGATACTATGTTTAAAGATACCTTTGAACATCAGTATACATGGCTCAACGGTTTTATGAGAAATGTGTGCAGATATGGCGATAAAGGTGCGCTTATAGACCCGGCAACAGACCGCAGATGGAATTATAAACAGCTTAATGCCGATGCAAATAAACTGGCTCATGCATTGAGAAATGACGGCGTAGGCAAAAACGATGTGGTGATGTCGGTTTTATCAAATTGTCCTGAATTTTGTTTCGCTTATATAGGTCCCAGGAAGATAGGAGCTATTGTCAATCTTGCCAATTATAAACTTTCCTTTGGGGAGCTTGCGCTTCTTATAGACCACAACAAACCTAAGGTTTTAATATACGCCGCAGAAGTTGCGGAAATGATAGTGAACGCCGTTGATATGGCTGAACATAAGCCTGCGCGTCTCGTAATGGCTGATATCTTGCTAGATGAGAAGCTGCCGGAAGGACATGTTTGCTATGAAGATTATGTATCGGAAATGGAATGCGATAATCCGGAGATGGATTTTGTTCCGCATATATACGATGAAGTTGTAAGAATGTGTACCAGCGGGACGTCGGCTCTTCCTAAGAGCGTGCCTCTTAATGACATAAACGAGGTGCTTTCAGCCCATGATGTTATAATGCATTATCCGCTGAGCTGCAAGGATGTTTGTTTGAATATGACGCCGCTTTTTCATAGAGGCGGCAGTCATTCGGGAGGAGTATGTCCGTGTTTTTACGTAGGTGCTGAACTCGTTTTGATGAGAAATTTTTCGCCAAGGATGACTTTGCAGTATGTTGAAAATTACAAAGTTACATTCCTGACCGGCTCCCCTGCATCTTTGGAGATGCTGTCACGTTCTCAGGCAAAGTCTCACTATGATCTGTCCGGGCTGAAAGGACTTGTCACCATGGGAGCGCCTCTTGAAAAGGCTGCATGCGAAAAATATATGGAGATTTTGACGCCAAATATATTAAACGGATACGGGACTACGGAGAGCTTTTGGAATTCATTTTTGAGACCTTACGACCTTCCTGACAATGCAGGTTCTGTAGGCGGAAGCTGCATAGATGATGAGGTAAGAGTTGTAAAGGTATACGAAGACCGCAAAGCTGAGCCTGATGAGCTGGTTGATACGGATGGCGAATCCGTAGGAGAAATTATAATAAGTTCACCGGGAAAAACTACTTACAGTTATTATAATAACGATGAAGAACAGGAACATAAATTTTACAAAGGATGGATGTATACAGGAGACTTGGGCGTATGGGACAGAAACCTTTATATTACAATAAAGGGAAGAAAGGACGATATGATAGTCTGCTCCGGTGAAAATATATATCCTGCTCAGATAGAAGAAGCGTTAAGTGAATTTGATAAAATAGAAGATTCCATGGTCGTGCCGGTTCCTGACAAAATGAGAGGACAGGCTGTAGCAGCATATGTTGTTCCAAAGGATAAATCGCTGAGCGTAGCTCAGCTGGCGGATTTCTGCAATAAAAGTCCGATGTTATCAACATATAAGCGTCCAAGATGGTATCGTATAGTCGACAGTCTGCCTATGACTGCTACCGGAAAGAAAATGCATTATGCTATGAAACAGCAGGCGGCAGAAGACATGAAAAAGGGACTTTTAAAGAGACGATAGATGCAGAAAGCATAATTTATGGATATTGACCGAGTATCAATGCACCTTTCAGGTATTCTTTCAGCTCCATAAGTTCGCTTTGCAGTCATTTTTACTTGGCGGACCTGCTTTGTGCTCTTTGAGGAAAAAGTCGTTAAAGTCTGATGGTTAAAGGGAATAGGCGGAGCCGACTTTATCCTTGACAATCATTCAGTATAAAATATATACTTGAAACAAATGTGTTTTGTAAAAAAATAAAGGAGAATATACATGTTTAAATCACTTGAAGAAGCTAAACGCTTCATGGAAGCCAAGAGTATCAAAATGGTAGATTTTATGATGGTAGACCTTAACGGAAGATGGAGACATCTTACGATTCCTGCCGACAGATTTACAGAAGATACTTTGAAGAGCGGAATAGGATTTGACGGAAGCAACTATGGATTTGCTCCTGTGGAGAAGAGCGATATGGTATTTATCCCTGACCTTTCCACTGCATATATGGATCCGTTCATGGAAATACCTACACTTGCTATGATAGGCGATGTATATGTAATAGATGTTCCTGAAAACTATCCCTTTGACCAGGACCCGAGAAATGTGGCAAAACATGCGGAAGCCTACATGAAAAAGAACGGCATAGCAGATGAAATGCTTATAGGACCTGAGTATGAGTTTCACGTATTTGACCATGTGAGTTATTCGACAGACCCTAACGAATCAGGATTCTGTATAGATACAGAGCAGGCAGAATGGAATAAAAAGGACCCTGAATTTAACCTGGGATACAAGATGCCTCACAAGGGCGGCTACCATATGGCTCCGCCTCAGGATGTACTTTACGATTACAGAAGCCGCGTTGCTATGCTGATGGAAGACCAGAATATAAAGGTTAAGTATCACCATCATGAAGTAGGCGGGCCGGGACAGCTTGAGATAGAAGTTGAATTCGGCGGTGTTACCGAAATGGCAGATAAAACCATGATGACAAAATACCTCATAAAGAATGAAGCTATCGCAGAGGGCAAGACAGCTACATTTATGCCTAAACCTGTGTTTGATGAAGCCGGAAACGGCATGCACGTTCATATGCAGCTCTTTAAGAATGGCAAGCCGCTTTTCTATGATAAAGACGGTTACTCGCAGCTTTCCGATACTGCAATGTACTTTATGGGCGGAATTTTAAAACACATAAAGGCATTATGTGCTTTCACAAATCCAAGCACAAATTCTTTCAAGAGACTTGTTCCTGGATATGAGGCTCCTGTTACCATTGGATTTGCTACAGCCAACAGAAGTTCGGTTATCAGAATTCCGGCATATGCGAAGGCTCCTGACAAGAAGAGATTCGAGATTAGAAATCCTGACGGAACTTGCAATCCGTACTATGCTTTTGCGGCAATCCTTATGGCAGGCTGTGACGGAATAAAAAATAAAATAGACCCGGTTGCAGAAGGATACGGTCCTTATGATTTTAATCTGTATACTTTAAGCGATGAAGAAAAAGAGAAGATTCAGAGTCTTCCTAAGAGTTTGGATGAAGCTCTTGATGAATTGGAAAAAGACCATGAATTCCTTACAAAAGACGGAGTTTTCCCTGAGAAGCTTATCCAGATATGGCTTGAAAATAAGAGAGCGGATCTTGAGAAACACACGCAGATGCCTACACCGATGGAATTTGACATGTACTATGATTTATAAAAAGTTACCTGAATCGGAATGGCTCAGATAAAGTAAGATAAAGTGTTGAATAAAAGGCGAAAGCATCGAAGCTTTCGCCTTTGTTGTCTGAGGGCAGCCGGCAGCGCAGTTAATTGTGAATTATCCAAATGTCATGTTTATCATATGGTTTTTGATAAAATCCCATCAATATTGAAAGTGGAAATAGTCGTAATAACCAAACAGCTTGTGTATAGAGGCCATTTGGATGAAAAGCCGGCTCCATTGCATAGATATCAGCATTTTTTTGACCAAAATTATCTGTAAAATCAGGGTTTTGGATAATCTGATTTGGCGGAATATAAAAGAGTGGTGATTTTTATCCAAAAAAGCTTTATATCGCAGTTCCTTGGATGTTTTGAATTATGTAAACTAAACTTGAATGATTTTGAAAAAATGATTAAATAAGCACCATTTTACAGGATTTGAGACTGTATTTTAGTGCGATTTGAATTATGTAAACCAAATACCTTGAATTTTCCTAAATACTTTTGTTAAAATCTGCGAAAACCTTTGACTTTAAAGGCTTCAGCGTGTAAAATAGTTTCGTGTCATTTATATGGCATGATTTTTTCGTGTGAGCAGGATGGGAAATCCGTCCGGGCAATCACGGCTAAAAGAGGTCTGTTTTATTAAACGGACATTTGCGGCAGATGGCTGTTGCCACATACGCCGCGGGTAAGTTTTAGTTAGCCGAAAGGATTGAAGCAGAACAGGTTATTTAAGTTATAAATTACCGTTGGTTTTCAATTTAGTAGGCAGAACCGAAAAAATTAGATTTGTTAAGAATTTAATTCAGTAGGTAGAAAGGAAATAAGATGAGTTCATTTATCGCAAAGCCTCATGAAGTTGAACGTAAATGGTACGTTGTAGACGCAGAAGGCAAAAACCTCGGAAGAATGTCATCACAGATTGCGGCAATCTTAAGAGGAAAAAACAAACCGACTTATACACCTCACGTTGACTGCGGAGATTACGTTATCGTTATCAACGCCGAAAAAGTAGAGGTAACAGGCAAGAAGAGAAAAGAAAAGATTTACAAGAGACATACCGGCTATCCGGGCGGTCTTAGAGAAGTGACTTTTGAAAAGATGATGGAAAAGCATCCGACAGAAGTTGTAAGACACGCTGTAAAAGGCATGATGCCTAATGGCAAACTTGGCAGACAGATGTACAAGAAGTTAAAGGTTTATGCAGGACCTGAGCATAATCACCAGGCTCAGAAGCCGGAAGTTTTGGATATTTAGGGAAGGGAGGAACTAAACGATGGCAAAAACACAGTATTACGGAACAGGAAGAAGAAAATCTTCAGTTGCTAGAGTTAGATTAATCCCTGGTAACGGAAATATCACAGTAAACAAGAAATCTCTCGACGAATACCTTCCGCAGGAAATCGTAAAGAGAGAAGTTAAGAGACCTTTTGAAATCGCAGGATGCGAAGGCAAGTTCGATGTAATCGCGACCGTAAAAGGCGGCGGATACACAGGTCAGGCAGGAGCTTTAAGACACGGTATTTCAAGAGCACTCTGTGAAGCAGACAGAGAGAGCTACAGACCTGCATTAAAAGCAGCAGGATTCCTTACAAGAGATTCAAGAATGAAGGAAAGAAAGAAATACGGACTCAAAAAAGCGAGAAGAGCAAGCCAGTTCTCAAAGCGTTAATCGAAACTACCAAAGAGATAATTACGGCGACGCTTCAAAACGCTGGAAGGCTTGCAATTACAGGGTTTTACAATTTGTGGAACTTGCAGAAAAGTACCGAATCGGTACCAGCTTGCAGCTTAATTGCAACGTACTTGCAACAAACAGAAAAAAGAAATTTTTTAAAGATGTTATCCATAAGGATAGCATCTTTTTTTATGAGCTGCCCAAATTGTAAATTTGGCGCGCAGCTCAACATAGACAAAGTCTGTGCTTATAGAGTAGGCACTACTCAATAAAACATTCCAGTTTATTTACTGCCTCAAGCAAAACGCTTAAGTCTAAGTGTGTATAAACTGTTTCAGTAACATTTCCCAAAGACTGTCCATTGAGCTTTGCTCTAATAGTGGAAGACACATCTAAATCTGCAAGAAGTGATGTGAAAGTGTGCCTTGTGGCATGAGGTGTGTAATTCAAACCCATGCTGTTCATTAGCTGCTTAAAGGTTTTAAGGTACTGATCATAACTAACAGGATTTTCCGGGTGTTTCTCGTTAAGGTATAAATACTCACTGTTGCCGTTGTGATACCAGTCTGCAAAGAACGGGTATATGGCTTCGGCAATAGGAACCTTTCGTTTTGCGTTAACGGTTTTTCCTTTCGGAATGATAAAGTAACGCTCTTCAAGAAACACATCAGACTTTTTTAGATTAAGGAACTCCGAGATACGGAGGCCGGTCCACATAAGGACAAGAACGCTCTGACAGAACCTGTCATCTTTTCTTTTCCACATGAGCTTAACTTCGTCATGGGTTAAGTGTTTCTCTTCTTCATCCTTGGCTTCGTGAGAAGCTTTTTTGGCTGTAAGGTCAACAAATTCTGAATAATCTTTTCCTACAAGGTCATACTTCATGGCATATTCATACATTATGCGAAATAATACATAAACCTTTTTCAGTGTCGGATAATTCTTGTCGCTTTTGTCTATGACATCTTGTAAATCCTGCAACCTCAAATCAGCAAACTTTCTGTTGTGCAAAACCCGGCAGTTGTTAAATGCATATTCATAGGCATCAAGCGATGACTTGCTTACAAGAGGTTCCTTAAAGGCATATACTTTTCTGTAAAGCTCTTCGAAGGTCGTCTTGGATGCAGAAACATCATACGGATTTTGATTGTAGTCGTTGAGCATTTCTAAAGCCTTTTTTTTGTCGGAGCATAGCCGATTATAGCTTGCTTGTAGTTTACCCTGCCATTTTCGTGATCCAATTCTGTTTCTATTGTCTTACGAACCATAAATTTGTTTCTTCTATTTCCTGATAGTTTGGAAATGCTACCATAACCATTTGGTAATCTCATAATATCGCTCCCTTCTATTTTGGTATGTATGTAATCTTTCTAATTAAGGGAACATGACCTGAGATTTATGAGATTTTATTATTTAATTGTTTTGGTGTAGCTTGAACGCATATTTTTCCAAAGTTCATAATCTTCCGGGCTGACTCCGCCGATTTCAGAAAGCTGTTTAATACTTTGCCAATCCCGAAGAAAATGGTTTAACATCGGTTCCTTAAATTCCATTTTGAAAGTTTTGTTGTCATCAGATGTTATTTCAATGTCAAAAACCTCGTCTATAGCAAATAGCAGAGGCAGTACATCAGAGTCTGTAACAATTTTCAAATCAATGAATTCGTTTAGAGGAACTCCCAAGCATGAAGCTATGCTTTCCAGCTGGTCTCTTTTGGGAGATATTTTATTTGCTTCATACTTTCTTATAGTCACTTCATGTATCCCGGCCATATCCCCAAGTTGTTTTTGGGTCAGACCTTTCACGTTACGATGATGTTTAATCTTTTCACCTAGTGTCATATAAGTTACCTACCTTTCAAGGGTATTATACCATGCGAAAATAGTATGTCAATAGAAATATAAAAAATACTTGACAGAGCCCAAAAGGTTCTATATAATGTGAGCGCAGAGCAAGAAAGGCTCTGAAAAAGAGTGAAAGTGCAACAATGATGTGAAAGGAGTATGGAAATGAGAGCAGAAGCAAATGAAAGAGTATATATCGAATTACCGAAGTTTACCGGAAGAAATGTAAAAATCAGTGAGATAGCAAAAGCAACAGGCAAGGATCCCAATTATATAAGAATCGGTTTACAACAGGGTTTCCTGAAGTTCGGAGTAGCAATTAAGTTGGACGGCTCAAGCGAGTACAATTATTACTGCCCGGACAAAAAGGTTTGGGAGGAAACGGGATACTTCCATAATCCTAATGTAAATAAGGATTCTCATATGGAGTAATGCCATGGCAAAGAGAAAGAGTGCTCCGCCACCGTCATTTGCTACAAGAGGATATGGGAGCAACCATTTCACACCGTTTTATGATGACCAACTACAATCTCCGGCATTTATAGCTCTTAGTGCAGTGGCTGTAAGAGTTTACATTATTCTCAGGATGGAATACAGAGGGGATTATACAGGGAATAAAGTTATCTGCCCGTATGACACGATAGTTGAGAAAGGTGTAAGCAGAAATTCCATTTCAAAGGCTATACGGATGCTGGAGGCGTTGGGGTTTATAACTTGTGACAGAGGTGGACTTGGTCATCAGCCAACCACCTATCGCTTCTCAACTGACTGGGCGAAAATAGAGACGAAGGAAGAAGCAGAAGGCAAGCTAAACGAGCTGGATGATATTATTGCAGAAGAGAAAAGAAGGCGGCTTGTTGCAAGAGGAAAGTTTATAAAAGAAAGCGCAGCTTAAAGGTGCTGGTATGGTAGATATATAAGAGGTAGCAATAATGAGATTTATAGGAGTAGGTAAAAGTGATAAAAAAGGTATTAAGATTGCTACCTATTTAATGAACAGAGATTTTAATAAGTAGTAAATATGTGACCTACAAGGTATCAATATTGAGGCTTAAAAATGATTGTGTTGGTAACAGGTACTGCGGTAAGGGAATATATGATTTGCGGAATAAAAGTGGTTTTAACAAGAGATTTTTACAAAAAAGCGCACCAAATCGCTACAGTAAAAAGGGAGGTGGTATAAGTGCCGAGATTAAGTAAAAAAGACAAGGAAGAATGGAGCTTCTTCATAAGCGATAATGGCAGAAGAACCTACAATGAAAAATGTCGTAAATGCACCGGTGAATGTAAGCAGAGCTTCAGGGCACAGATAGTATATTGCCCGATTTATAAAAGCAAAAGAGCCGGTGATTAAGCCCTCGGCGATTGAGAGCGAAATACACCCATCGCACAAACCTAACGGTTTATGCTCCCGGTATTTCGCCCTGCGGGGCAGCCTCGCTTTAGCAGCGAGGAGGAACATAGATGATAAAAATAAAGGGAGTGATGGCGAATGGAACAGAACATTTTTATCCAAATGACCAAGCTGCACAATGCAAAAGGTCGTATTGATTATATTACCAGTACAGCGAAACAGGAAAATTTGTATGCGATTTACGAAACGACAGAGCGCCGGTTTTGGTCAAAACTAGTGAAAGAAAATCATGATACTTTTAAGAAAAGCGGTACGGAAGGTGAGTGCATTGAAGCAAGGGAACTAATCATAGCTTTGCCAAAAAGCTTCGTGCAGTATGAACCTAATGAGTTGCTTCGTGAGTATACGGAGTTCTTTAAAAGTAAGTACGGAGTTCAATGTATATCGGCACTTCATCATAACAAACGGAAGACGAACTATCACATTCACTTAATATTTTCGGAACGAAAAATGCTTGAAGAACCGATAAGAAAAGTAGCTTCACGTAATATGTTTTACGATGAATCAGGAAAAAAGGTCAGAACGAAAAAGGAAATTCTTGAGACTGACGGGAGCATTAGACATGGCTGTAAAGTGATAAAAAAGGGAGAAGTTTACGAGGAGCATTTATTTGAAAAGAAAGAGCCAAGGTTTAAACAGAAGTCTTTTCTAGGAGAAGTTAAGGAAGCTTATGCAGAAAAAATGAATGAGAGGATGAATGATTCAAGACTTCTGATGAGAGTATTTTCGAAAAACAGCCCATATCTTCCGACTAAGAAAGTCGGTAAAAACAACCCGAATGCAAAGTTTATCCGTGAAAATAATACGGAAAGACTTCGTTGGAATCGTTCAGTCAGTAGGGCACTAAGCTACAGAGTTCCGACTGAAATATTAGTGGCAGTTAAGAAAAATGAAGTGAGTAAACCGATAATAGCAGCGGTAAAAGATTACGGAACTGCAACAGATATGGTCATTAGAATCATAGATAGAGCAGTGGGAACACTAAACAGATTTGTAAAAAGGTATCTATATGAGAAGCTGTCTGAGATAGTAAAACCGGAAAATGAAGCGTTTTTCAGGTTGCTAGATGAAACCAGAGAAAGGCTTAAGAAGACTATAAATCGTGACAGAGATGCACGTTAAGGTAATGCTTATATAATGAATGGAGGAAATGAAAATGGAAAAATGGAAAAGAAGAAACACATCAGAGATGAAAAGACAGGTATTGCTTATACGCTGCAGGGTGACTATTACATTCCTGATTTGAAAGTTGATGAGTCAGAAGAACGACTGGTAGGAATCTTTGGGCAGATGCATGGCAGATACTTGCAGGAGAATAAAAAGGCAGTGTATTACACGATGCTGATTGACGGAACGCTTGGGGATCATCTCGCTGATATAGACAAGCAGGCACAGGAAATGTTCCGGAAACTGGTAGATGAAATGGCAGTTAAGGAAAACGTGGATGAACAGCTTAAAGCTGAGGATATGATGGCTTGGGTGCGAAAGATGAATAATATACGAGCAAGAGCGAGGGAAGTAGTGTATCAGGAGTTAATAAAATGTTAGTAAGTCCGGTACTCCCAATATGTAGGCAGATTTAAATAAAGGAACTTTAGAGATTAAGTATATAGTGATAAAATAAAAGCGTGGACAAGCCCTCGAATTCCAACCCTTGGAATCGGGGGCGCTTTTATATTTTGGGCTTAATTTTAAAACGAACGATATTAGCGATGAATTATAAAAAATAATATTGAACAAATGTTCTTGCGATGATATAATATAAATAATCTCACGTTATCGTTAGATTATTGTGAATGCGATTGAGATATAATAGAAACCTTTGGAGGTATTAAAGTGGCGGTTAGTTACGACAAGTTATGGGATATTTTAAGAGAAAGAGACATGAATCGCACAGAGTTAAAAGAGGCTTCAGGTATTAGTTTTAATGTACTGGCACGCTTAGGAAAAGAAGAAACTGTTTCGATGGAAAGTGTGGAAAAAATCTGTGCCACACTTGATTGTAATATAGGCGATATGATGGATGTTGTAGTAGAAAATAAGACAAGAAAGTTTTCTACTATTGAACTATTTGCAGGAGCAGGTGGATTAGCTTTAGGTGTCGAAAAAGCAGGATTCAATACATTAGGATTAATTGAATTTGACAAAGCTGCAGCTACTACTTTAAAGAAAAATAGACCAAAATGGAATGTTATTCATGATGATATAGCAAACATTTCCAAACTGGACTTAGAAAAATATTTTAACTTAAAGAAAGGTGAGCTTGATTTACTTTCCGGTGGTGCACCATGTCAGTCATTTTCTTATGCAGGAAATAGATTAGGGTTAGAGGATGCAAGAGGAACTTTATTTTATCATTATGCTAAATTTCTGAATAAATTACAGCCTAAAATGTTCCTATTTGAGAATGTCAAAGGATTGAGAAGTCATGATAAGGGAAGAACTTATAAAACTATTTTATATATTTTTGAGCAGGAAGGATATACAATTACTGAAAATCAGATAAGAGTAATGAATGCTTGGGATTATGGGGTTCCTCAGAAAAGAGAAAGATTGATTACCATAGGAATAAGAAATGACCTTGTAAAGAAAATAAAATTTGAGTTTCCAAAACCACATAAATATAAACCTGTGCTGAGAGATATATTGTTAGATTGTCCAGAGAGCGTAGGTACAAGTTATTCTGAATACAAAAAAGAAATTTTTGAAATGGTTCCTCCTGGCGGATACTGGAGAGATATACCGGAAGATAAGGCAAAAGAATATATGAAAAGCTGTTGGGATATGGAAGGCGGAAGAACGGGCATACTTAGACGTTTAAGCTTAGATGAGCCTTCTTTGACAGTATTAACATCACCTAGCCAAAAACAGACAGATAGATGCCATCCGCTTGAGGCAAGACCATTTACTGTTAGAGAAAATGCAAGGTGTCAGACTTTTCCGGATGAATGGGAGTTTTGCGGAAGCGTAGGACAGCAGTATAAGCAGATTGGCAATGCGGTGCCAGTTAATTTAGCTTATGATATAGCACGAAAGATTAAGGAAGGATTGGAGTGTTTATAATGTGGCCATTATCATTTATTACTGAAGAAGAATTTGAAAATCATGTAAAAGCAACAATTGAGAAGTATGGTGAAAAGCTTAAATCTTTTGATTTAAAACGATTCAATAAAAATATTGTTGACCCTATTAAGCTTATTTTTGATAAAACTGTATATCGTTCGACATGGGATGAAATTGTCAGCAATGAAATCTTTAGGCAACGTGATAAATCAAATAATAATGATATTGGGTACTTTCACCAGCGTATTTTTCAGTATATTACAAATTGTGAAGTTCCGCCGAATGGTGAGAGCGGTGGTTGGGATGTAATATATAGAAATCCTGATGGCATTGAAATCTCTGAGGCAGGAACGGTACATACAGTGTATGTTGAAATGAAAAATAAGCATAATACTATGAATTCAGCATCAGCAGGGAAAACATTTATAAAAATGCAAAATCAATTGTTAAATGACGATGACTGTGCATGTTTTCTTGTTGAAGCTATTGCACAACGTTCTCAAAACATTAAGTGGGAGACCACTGTTGATAAAAGGAAAGTTGGGCATAAGCTGATCAGACGAGTAAGCATGGATCAATTCTATGCAATGGTAACAGGAGATGAAGAAGCATTTTATAAGATGTGTATGGTTCTTCCGGGAGTTATTGAAAAAGTAGTTAATTCGATGGAAGATGTTAAAATTCCTAATGACATTGTAATGGAAGAATTGAAAACATGGGCACAGCATTTAGAAGCAGAGCCAGAAGATTTAGCAATTGCAATGGCTGTATATATGCTTGGATTTAGTGGTTATAAAGGATTTTATTAGATCTTAATAATGAAAGAGAGGGTTATAAATGGATTATAAAAACATGTCAGATTCTGAGCTTGCAGTTGTGATGGTAAATTACATCAATCGTGTAGCTCATCTCAAACGACTTATTTCAAATTATATAGATGATTCTGATCGTAGTAGCATGTCAGCAGCGCAAATTAAAGAAGAATATGCTCAGTTAAAGAAAGAAATTCGTGATGATGCAGACTATTTGTATTTAAAGAGAAATCGTGACGATAGACCAATATATATGGGTGCTTTCTTACCGAGTATCCGTGAAGCAGCTGCTTTTGGTTTCACTGTTCCCATAAATCATAGGGTCGACCAACAAATGTTTAGCACCGTTGCAGATGCTCATTATAAGCTAACAAAGTATTATACTCTCGAAGAATGGGGAGCAATTATATAGTATAGGAGGAGCAGATAAATGTTATTTAACAACAAGAGAAACGTTTTCATTTCATATTATCACGGAGATCAAGATGAGGTAAACAAATTTGTACAAGATTTTTCAGATGTATTTATGGCAAAAACTGTTGGAGTTAAAGATGGGGATTTTGATTTTGACAGCACAAATCCTGAATATATTATGAGAAAAATTCGTGAAACAAAATTACAAGATTCCACAGTAACAATTGTGCTTGTGGGATCATGTACTCATAGCAGACGTTATGTTGATTGGGAAGTAAAAGCCTCACTTCAGCAAGGAAATACATTACCCAATGGACTGATTGCAATTAATCTTCCTTATATGGGAAAAAAAGGCGCCTTACCTGATAGAGTTTTAGAAAATATTTCAAGAGATTCTAATGGAAATGATCTAGGTTATGCTAGGTATTATACTTATCCAACTTCTAAACAAGAATTATATAACTGGATAGAAGAAGCGTATGCAGCAAGAAAAACTAGGGCAAGGGCTATTAAGAATTCCAATCAAATGATGAAATATAATGCTAAGTGTAAGCGACATGGAGTATCTCATTAAGGAGAAAATATGAATAGAGCAGATAAAAGCCTTGTGTATTTTCGAGAGATAAAGGGTGAGAAAATTTGTGTTTTTATTTCACACAAGAAAGAAGATCAACATATTGCTATTGAACTCGGAGACTTTCTTACAAATCAATTAGGTGTTGATATCTATCTTGATACTTTCGATTTAGATCTACAAGAAGCTGTATCGGTTGAGAATGATGCAAAAATTGTAGAGTCAATAGCTAATGGATTAAAGTTGAGCGATGTTTTGTTATGTATTATTTCTGATAAAACAAGACTATCATGGTGGGTGCCTTATGAGATTGGTGTGGCTGACAATTTGGGAATCCGAATTGCTTCAATAAAAACAAAAGATATTGATGATTTCCCTTCGTTTTTAAAAACAAAAGTTACTCTAAACAACTTGTCAGAACTCATTGAACTTATTTCAAAAAGTAAAAGATATGGAGTATTGTTTTATTCAGAAGAATCACTAGATAGTGTTCGCCAAGGTGATGTTGGTTGCCTTAATAAGTATTTTGAGTAGAGTAATTATTTTAGCTCGCCAGGTACAGGAGGTGCAATAATATGGATGTTATTTCTATTAAATTTGAGGGCTGGTAAAACCTTGTAATGAGTGTTAATTGGTTAGCAATTATTATTATAATTATATTGGTTGTATTGGCATCATGGAGTATAAAACGAGTATATAAGAAATTTACATTTAGGACTATAAAAATTGAAGAGGCAAAAATTGGTATAGGTACTAGTTATGTAACTATTAAATATGATGGTAGGATAAGAGAAATTGCTTATAAAATATGGATTGAGCTTACAACAAGGAAAATTGGTATTAAATTTGATGAGAACAATGATGTCATTAGTGAAGTATATGATTCTTGGTATGAAGCTTTTAAAGTTATAAGAACTCTTCTTGAAGATATTCCGGCTGAGAGAATTAGTGATGCTAAGGGATTGATTGAATTAACTACAAGAGTTTTAAATAGTGGGCTGAGACCGCATCTTACAATGTGGCAAGCAAAGTTTAGGGCATGGTATAATAAATCGCTAGAAGAAAACAAAACTTCCTATCCGCAGGAAATACAAAGGTGTTTCCCTGAATATACGGCATTGATAAGTGACTTAAAAAAACTAACAATATAATGATAAAATATGCGGATGAACTTAAGCGTATAATTGATTATGTGTAGAAGGCGGCACAACTGGCACTAGGATATAGCGTGAAAGGTTATATGCTTACAGCTTACTTGCAATATTGCCTTTTGCAAACCTGTAAATTTCAATGTTTCAATATATTTGTAGATATGTTATCTGAATTCAATCCGTTGGGTTATAGACAGAAGAATGTATATCGCTATAAATTCAAGAAAATGCTTACGGCTGCGGCATTTGGAATGACTGCAGGCAAAGAATGGGATGGATATGAGGCTGCAACAGGAGGCTATATAATCATTAAAAAGGACGGAGATGTACTTTGTTATCATTTGTATAACAGAGACTATTTTGAAGAATATCTTATGAGAAATACACAATTTGACCGTCCGTCTGCAACAAGACATGATTACGGATATGTGTATAAGGAAGATGGAAAATATTATATCGACCTGAATATTCAGGTGAGATTTAAGAGTATTAAGAGTGCAGGTGAGATATATTCCGATAAATGGGCGCAGAAGGCCGACAAAGTTAAAGAATATGCAAGGTTTATATATAATGGAGAAGAAATGGAACTTTAATTGTATCTGAATGCTACAACAGCAAATCTCTTTAATTACCCACAGAGTTCTGGGAGAAAGGAAAATCCAAGTACTATTTAACACGATTGGATTATATATGCGACGTAATGAAATTAGAAAGTATTACTGTTGAAAATTATAGACAGTTTAAAGAAGCAAAATTGACTTTTGATGAGGGGGTTACTATATTAGCGGGTGCTAATAATAGTGGTAAAACCTCTTTAATTAATTTGATTAAAAATATTTTTGTTGATGAAAAGTCAGATTATAGTGTCTCTGATATTCCGGCAGGAAACATACAGGAATGGGTTGATTGGGCTTATCCCGTGTTTCAAGAATTTTTTGCTGGTGGAAAGTCCGCAGAGGATGTCGAAGGTGAACTTGTAAATAAATTTATCCCTAAAGATGAAGGGGTGCCCACGCATTTGATGAACACAACAAGTGTCAAAGTACATGTCTCATATAATCCACAAACAGATGATATAAAGTTGTTTGCGGATTATATTATGGATTTGGATGAAGATAAACATGATTTTTACTTCCTTTATAACTATGAAATTATGCGTACAAGGTTAGTAAAGGCAATAGTAAACAATTTTTCAAAAATAAAGCATAGATTTGAAGAAATTGAAGAAGACAAGAGTGAACTTACAGATGAATCTGCTGAAAAAGATAAGAATAATATATTGGTTAAAGAAAGATATTTAAAGCAATTAATTGTAAGTCTTTATGTTCAATCAACCACTTCTGTTGGATATTTTTGTGATAATGAGTACAAGAATAAATGCAAATTTGATGAGGCTAAGGAATTTAGAAAGCTATTTCATTTTTGTTTTATTAAAGCCAGCAGGCCCTTAGATGATGATGAGTCAGATCATTCTCATATGTTGAGTAAGCAGCTGATTAGAATGGTTAAATTGGATGATAGTTGGAATGAGCTTATTGAAAGATTACCGGATGAACTTCTTAAACCTATTCAAGAAAAGGAGATAGATAAGATTGTTCGTGATACATCTTTAAAATCATTAAGAGATACAATTACTGCTATGGAACAAACTAATGGCGGTAAATCCGGCGAATTGATGCTGGATATGCAAGTAACAGAAGAGGATATCAGTGATTTGCTCCAGAGAATAACAAGCGCTACTTATAATGTAGATGGGTATTATTTAGGGGAATCATCTCAAGGTCTTGGTTATAGTAATATGATTTATATTCATTTGCAATTAAAAGAATATGAAAAGAGCATAGACCCACTTAAAGTTAACATGTTCTTCTTAGAAGAGCCGGAATCACATATGCATCCGCAAATGCAACATGTCTTTATTAAGTACTTGTTGGATTATTATCAGTCAAAGTTACAGGGGTTGATTACAACACATTCTAATGAAATGGTTCGTGCAGCGGGTATTTCGCATTTACGAGTAATTAGACATGTAGGAAACTTCAAGAGTAAATTATATGATTTATCTGTGCTTCTAAGCAAATCGAAAAGTTCTGAGGATAATGTAGATAATGAATTGGCAAATTTTTTCGATTGGTTCTTTGAAATCGGCTATTCAGAAATTATTTTTGCAGATAAGGCGATTTTTTATGAAGGTGATACAGAAAGATTGTTTATTCGAAAAGCTATGACCCTAGAGAAGTATCGAAAATTAAGTCAACAATATGTGGCATTTATTCAGGTTGGTGGTGCATATGCTAAAAACTATGAACAGTTGATTAGATTATTAGGAATAAAGTCGCTAATTATTACAGATATAGACTATGGAAAAGATGAAATAACCATTGAGGGAATTGGAAATTCGGAGACTACAAATGCAACAATAAAACATTTTTATTCCATCAATCATTCAACGGACAATCCGACTGCATCAAACTTGTACAAATGGAAAGACTCTGAGGAAAATGTATTTGATAATTTGATTTCGATATGCTTTCAGACTAATAAAGATGGTTACGCAAGGACCTTAGAAGAGGCAATGATTAATAAGTATTTTGATATAGATGTGAGTACAATTTTTAAGAAAAGTGAATGGAAGAAGAAGAAGGAAGAATCAAAACTTGATTTTTCGATTCCTAATAAAAAAGATGAAACTGTGATATCTGATGATGATAATATTTCAATACGAGATGTTTTAGTGTCTACTTCGGGGAAAAAGGTGGACTTTATGTATTCTGTAATTATGAATGGATATGTTGAAGAAATGATGCCAGAATACATAAATGGAGGTTTACAATGGTTGATGGAATAGCTGAAAACATATTCTTGGTCAACGCTCCAGCGGGGAGTGGTAAAACCACATGGATTAAACGACAGATTGAAAGCTATCTTTTGAAAAATCCTAACGATAATGTCTTATGCATTACTTATACTAATCGAGCGGCTGAAGAGTTAGGTAGAGATTTAGATAGTAAACGAGTTTATTTTGGAACTATACATCGTTTTATCAATGATTTTATAGGAAGCTTTTTCTCGCACACTTCAATTATAGATCTTTACTGGGAGATTTATGAGAGTCAGATTGCTGAGCGTATAGAAAATTTTGAGCAAAAGAGTACTTGGACGGATAGCAATGAGAGATATAAGGAAAAGTATGGAAAAATAGATTTAGATACTGTACGCACTAATATTGAAGCGATTTCATATAATGAAGCACCATTCAATTCCTTATATAGGGGAGCATTAAGCCATGACGATTTAATCTCATTTACAAGATTAGCTGTTGATAAATTTCCGATAATAAAGAAAAAAATATCTGATAAATATCAACTTATATTTATTGATGAATATCAAGATACTGCAGCTGATGTTCTCCATATTTTTTATACATCAGTAGTTGGTAAGAAAAGTGAACTTTATTTGCTAGGCGACAAGATGCAGCAAATATACAAGAATTATAATGGAGAGTTTGAAGAACAATTTAATACATTTAATAGGTCTGTTAGTCTTTCCACGAATTATAGAACTACTCCTAAAATAGTTGATATTTTGAATTTTATTTATAATGATGAAGAATTGAAACAATATCCATATGAAAAGAATAGTAATGATGTTATGTCTTTTTTGCCCAAAGTGATTATTGCAACTGATGTGGATAAAAGTGTGTCAGAACTCAGAGTGCATTGTGAGGATGCATTGATACTATTTTTATCAAACAAATCTCGCTTTTCTAATATAGGTGCCGGTGATTTGTATGCTGCATATGACAAAATGGAGAAATATCGATTTGGAAGGAAATATAGTGCGGTTGATATTTTGACAAAAGAAGAAGCAAGAAACAATGATGTTTTATTAAGCTTTTTGTTTATGGTGGACCAAATGATTAGAGATTATATGCAAGGATGTTATGGCGAAGTTCTTAGGAATATTCGTAAGCATCAAGTGTATTGTAATTCTGAAAAGTATACTATAAAACAACATGCGGATAAAAGTGCTATAAAAGCACAATTAGATATGCTTGTCAATTCGTATAATGGTACATCGACAACGATTGATAATTTTTTAGATGTTTGTCTTGAAAAAGATTTCATCAAAAAAGAATTTTATGCTGTTATTGATGAGGATTCTGATTATCAATTAGTAAGGAATGTAAATATTCAAGAAGTGAAGGTGCTTTCAGATTATTTAAATAATCCAAGTGTTTCTACTCAACATGGAGTAAAAGGAGAAAGTCACGATACTGTTGTGTTTGTTGCTGACAATAGTAACAATCCGCCCATTCATATGTCAAAGTTTTTTAGTCTATGGAGTAATACAGACGTTACATTATCTGAATTTGACAAATTTTATTACAGCTATAGCAGTATGATTAGAGAGATTGAGGCTACTATAGGAATAAAATGTTCTGGACTGAAATCAGATAGTTATAAATTGGTATCTAATGGTATTGATAGTTTGTTACATGCGTTTATTATGGACAATGAAACAAATCCATATTATAAGCACTTGCTTAAAGCTAAGATGGACGAATATATTAACAAAAAGAATGTTACAAATGTAAAAGAATGTTTAAAAGAAAGCACAGTATATGGACCGCTTTGTGCTTATAGGTTGTTTTATGTAGGTTGTTCCCGTGCAAGAAAAAATCTTATTATATTGATTAATAAATCGGATATTCAAGGTTTCATAGGTGAATTCAAGACTAAATTTAGGGCGTGCGGCTTTGAGATAGAGGAAAATGAATAGGTATTAGATTTTTAGTATGACAATATTATATTAGAATTGAACAGAAACGGGGATTATGCTAAATTAAGAATGAAAAACTTGAAAAATAGGCATGGTAAACCAGCTAATACAGTATAGTGCGTCGAACGAGAATAGTATATATAAGGTAGGTTATTGACACTAGGACACAGCGTGAAAGGTTATCTGATTGCAGCTTACTTGCAACATTGCCTTTTGGAAACCTGTAAATTTCAACGTTTTAAGATATCAAAGCGTTAATCGAAATTACCAAAGAGATAATTACGGCGGCACTTCAAAACGCTGGAAGACTTGCAATTATAAGATTTTACAATTTGTGGAACTTGCAGAAAAGTACCGAATCGGTACGAGATTGAAGCTTAATTGCAACGTAATTGCAGCAAACAGAAAAAAGAAATTTTTTAAAGATGTTATCCATAAGGATAGCATCTTTTTTTGCAGCACTTGTCCCTGCGATTCGTACGCGATTGAATATGAACGCAGCGGAATGTCCGCAGTCACATGCATCCCGGAAAGGGGTATATGTCGCAGCACTTTAATGCGCGGCGACCAACGATGAGACAATATCACGACGGAAAACGAGTTGCAGGAAAGTTCACTGTCAGCATTGCCCGAAGTGAAGCTAGGTTGTAATTTGAGGCGCAGACCCATCTTAACGACGCAGCTTCCCAGAAAATCACATTCGTGTGGCCCCGGATTCCAATCCCTGGAATCGGGGGATTTTTTATAGTATAGGAAGTATCGTAAAACGAGATTTCCGTATACTTCAAAGAAAGTATCTTGCGAAGCCTCCCCCACTTGCGGGCGACATGTGTGCAAAGGAATCTCTGATTCCGTCTTGCACACTTTTTTTATTATGCAGGAAATATTAAATATTAACTTTATGGGCGCTTACATATTTGCTAAACCTAGGAGAAATCATCATGGGAAATTACGCTCACCCAGACCGGTATAATTGCAGAGAAATTTTTGATTTCGTATTGCAATGTTCCTTTCTTTTCTATAAGCGAAAAATTTGTATTTTATCAAAAGCAGCGTATAGCGATTATTTGAAATCAGCAAAAACTAACAGCGGCAGTGTGCAGGTATATAGTTTACATAATACAAAATATCCAAATGAGCTTGATATACGAACTTTCTGGATAAAATCTTTTGTTTTTTCCGGGTCAGCCGGGCAGGATTATCCAAAAGACCTGATTTAAAGGCTGTTTTGGTTATAAAAACGTATATATATTCACAAGGTTACTTGATTTTTATCCAAAGCCTCTGCATATATGGGGATTTTGGATATTTACAATTCTTACACAGGACGTATTAATAGGATTTTATCCAAATGTATATGGCGGATAGGAATTTTGGATAATTTCTCTGTATTGTTGCGTTCGTTGCATATTTTGGTTAAAGATTCCATATGTATTCGATGCTGAAATTTTTGTAGAAATTTGTTTGCTAAAATGCTATCATTAATATGTTTGCGTGATGTTTTAATGAGGCACGGAAACACGGAAATATATTTTATAAAGATGGCAGATAGGACATTACAAAAGGAGGATAAGATGACAATTTCACAAGACGCTGCAAAGATAGCCCGACGCATTGCAGTAGCAAGGGGAGAGGCTCCGGCAGACCTTGTTATATGCAATGCAAATGTTGTAAATGTATTTTTGAGAAGTGTTGCAGTGCAAAACGTTGCAATAGTTGATGGATGTATTGCCGGTATTTATCCGGAAAATGAAAAGATAGAAGCTAAAGAGATATTTGATGCGAAAGGTCAGTACCTTATACCGGGACTCATAGATGCTCATACCCATGTGGAAATGGCTTACGTTTCACCTTCGGCTTTTGCAGAGGGTGTTCTTCCGTGGGGAACTACTACAGTGGTAATGGATCCTCACGATACAGTGAATGTTATGGGAAATGAAGGGATGGCAATGCTTGCTGAAGATTTTCAGAAAACGCCGCTTAAGGTTTGTCTGAATACACCGCCATGCGTGCCGTCAGCTCCTGTGCTGGAAGACTCAGGGTTTGAAGTTACGCTTGACTCAATGAAAGAAAGCCGCAGCATACCGCTTATAACAGGTGTTGCGGAGACTATGGATTTTGGGAGGATTTTAAACAGAGAGCCGGAAATGATGAAAATGCTGGCTTACGGCAGAAACGAGGAGCTTATGTTCGACGGTCATGCGCCATGTGTTGTGGGAAAAGACGCCATGGCTTATTACGGAACAGGTCCGATTCGCACAGACCATGAGGCTGTTACAGTTGAAGAAGCTTTTGAAAAATACAGCTTGGGAGTGCATGTGATTTTAAGAAGAGGCTCTCTCGAAGATCCTGTACATGCAGGCAAACTGACGGAAAAACTTCCCGATACATCAAGACTGCTCTTGGCTACAGATGGATGTATCAATGTAAAGGATATAGTTCACAAGGGACACATGAACTACGTATTGAGACAGATTGTATCAGAGGGAGTGGACCCTCTGGAAGCAGTACAGATGGGAACCATTAATGTCGCAAGAGCCTACAGAATTGACCATAGAGTTGGAGCGTTGGCTCCTGGATATGAAGCAGATATGGTGCTGGTTGACAATCTTAAAGATTTCAATACCAAGATGGTATGGCTGAACGGAGAGGCTGTAGCAAAGCCTTACTCACTGCCTCGTCATTCATATCCTAAGAAAGCGCTTGAATCCATAAAACTGGAGAAGATAACGCCGGATAAAATCAAATTGAACTGTAAAAAAGGACAGGAAGCAAAAGTAAGAGTTCTTACAGCCGAAGACCTATCACTCGCAACTTCTTTAGACATTTTATCGATGAAAGCTGAAGACGGGCATATAAGCCCTGATAGGGAAAGGGACATACTTAAAGGTGTTGTCCTTGAAAGATACGGAAGAGGCAAAGGCCATAACGTAGGTCTTATCAGAGGATTCGGACTGAAAGAAGGAGCCATAGCAGGCTCCATAGGACAGGACAGTCAGAATATAGTTGCGGTAGGAACAAATGATGAAGATATATGTGAAGCGGTAAACACAGTAACGGATATTCAGGGCGGCGTTGTTTTGGTATCAGGCGGAAAGGTTAAGGCATCTATAAGCCTGCCTATTTTCGGCATTATGACGGACAAACCTTTCGAGGATTTGGAAAAAGACTTTGATGATTTTTACGAAGCGTATAAAAAAATGGGAGGAACCCTTACAGACCCGGTATTTACACTGAGTCTTCTTTTGACCCTTGTAGTTATTCCTGACGGAGGACTTTCAAACAGAGGACTTGTGGATGTACTCAAAGGCGAGTTTACAGATGTAGTTGTTGAATAAATTTATATGTAGCATTTAATAAGGAGCATTAATATTATGAGTTTAAACGATATTTTAGCGGCTTTGGGCGGTTGTCTTGACGCCACCACTCAGGCTATTTTGGCAATGTCTTTCGGTTTTGCAATGATTCCATGTGCATTTGCATATATGGTGGGTATAGGAGGATGTTTGGCATTTAATTCAGCTGTACCTATTTCATTTCAGGCGGAAACCATTACACTGGGCGGAAGCATGGGACGCAACATAAGAGAAAGAGCTTCCATAATCTTCTTTGGCGGCGTTGCAATGCTAATTTTAGGCGGACTTGGTCTGCTTAATGCCATTATGGAATTCGCAGGAGAAGAAATCGTATCTGCCATGATGGTGGGCGTAGGCATATTTTTAGGTAAAGTTGCTTTTGACCTCGTCAAGGAAGATAAGCGTCTGGGGACTGTATCCATGATTGTTGCCATAACTGTTTATGCTATTACAAAAGATTTGGTATGGACTATCGTATGCGGAGTTATAGCCACTTCCATTGCCGCCAAGATAATGAAAATAGATATAAGCGTTGGGGATGAAGAGGCGCAGAAAGAGTCAAGAAAGCTTAAGCTTATGAAGCCTACATTTAATTTCAATGTAGTAAGAGGGGCGCTGAGCGTTATATGTCTTACCATAGGCGGGAACATAGCATATGGAGGAATTACGGCGGATATCGCGGGAACCGTTGCAAATGCTGACCATATTTCCATTTATTCAGGTGTTGCCGATATGGTATCGTCTTTGTTTGGAGGAGCGCCTGTATCTGTTATAATTTCAGCTACGGCGGCTGCCGACCATCCTGTGCTTTCGGGAATACTTCTGATGGCTTTTATGGCTATAATTATTTTGAGCGGACTTATTACAAAATTGGCGAAAGTAGTTCCTGTTCAGGCAATTTCAGGAACATTATTTGTTCTGGGAATACTGGTTACAATCCCTGATAATGCAGGGCTGGCGTTTGGCTCTGCTGACCCTGTGATTATGTTTGCTGCCTGCGCTGCCATGGGAGTTACTGCTGTAGTGGACCCCTTTTTCGGACTTGCCGCCGGTATTGCAGTTAAGATTTTGATGACCAGCATGGGCTTGTTCTAGGTATGAGGAGGTACTGTAATGAATGATAAGACATATCCTGTAGATATAAACGGAGTACATAGGGAACTTCCGATAATAAAGCTGGATGATAAATTCAGCATAGCGTCCTTTGTTATACTTGGAGACTGTGAAATAGTGGTTGCAGCCGCACAAAAGCTAAAAGACAAATTGCCGGAAGCGGATTTTCTGATGACTGCGGAAGCTAAGGGAATTTCTCTTACCCATGAACTTGCAAGAGTCCTTAAATTTCCCAAATATATTGTTGCAAGAAAAAGCGTTAAAGCCTATATGAAAGACCCTCTGCTTGTAAATGTTTCATCTATTACTACAGAAGGAGAGCAGACTTTGTGTCTTGACGGTATAGATGCCGAAACTATAAAAAACAAACGCGTTATAATTGTCGATGACGTTATTTCCACGGGAGCATCTGTAAAAGCTATAAGAAAACTCGCTCAGAGTGCAGGAGCAGAGGTAGTTGCAGAGGCTGCAATTTTAACGGAGGGAAACCCTGAAGAACATAAAGATGTTATTTCTTTGGGCAATATTCCTCTTTTTGAAAACAAAGCTTTATAATAAAGTTTAGGAGAGATAAAGTGAATCAGGAAGACATGAAAGCTAAAGAAAAAATTTATGTGATAGGACATAAGAATCCGGATACGGATTCCATATGTTCCGCCATAGCATACACTGATTTGAAAAGCAAGACAGGCAGCGGAGAGTATATAGCGTGCAGAGCAGGACTTGTAAATGAAGAAACGAAATTTGTTCTCGATTATTTTGATATGCAGCCTCCTCAATACCTGGGAACAGTACAGCCTGAGATAGCCGATATAGATCTTAATCTTATAAAGGGTATAGAAAACAGCGCTTCAATTAAAAGAGCGTGGGAGTATATGCAGGAGCAGGGCGCAAGGTCGGTACCTGTTCTTTCAGACGGAAGCCTTGAGGGAATAGTTTCCATTACTGATATAGCGCAGTCCTATATGGATAAAAGCGACAGCCGTATGCTGGCATTTGCGAAAACAAAATTTTCCAGTATTGCAGAAACTCTAGGCGGTCATATTGTATGCGGAGGAGATAACGAATGTTTTGAAAAAGGCAAGGTTACAATCGCCGCATCAAGTCCTGATTTGATGGAAGAATTCATTCAGGAATCGGATCTTGTAATTGCGGGGAACAGATTTGAAACTCACTTTACAGCCATAGAACTTGGGGCGAGATGTCTCGTAATGTGTCAAGGTTCCATGCCTACGAAGACGATTAAAAAACTGGCAATGGAAAGGGACTGTGTAATAATAAGTACGCCTCACGATACCTTTACCACCGCAAGACTTATCAACCAGAGCATTCCTGTCAGCTTTTTTATGACTTGCGAAAATCTGGTGACTTTTCAGATGGGCGATTCGGTGGAAGATGTGGAAAATATAATGAAGACCAATAGATTTCACAATTTCCCCGTAATTGACAAGGATGGAAATTATGTAGGGCTGATTTCGAGAAGAAGACTGCTCAATATGAACCGTAAAAAAGTAGTTCTCGTTGACCATAATGAGATAACCCAGGCGGTAGACGGAATAGAGAAAGCCGAGGTTATCGAAATAATAGACCATCACAGACTGGGAGGATTTGAGACGTTAGGACCTGTGTATTTCAGAAACCAGCCGGTAGGATGTACGGCGACTATAATAACTCAGATGTACGATGAGATGGGCATAGAGCCGGATAAAAAAATTGCGGGGCTTTTGGCATCGGCAATTATTTCGGATACTCTGATGTTCAAATCGCCTACGTGTACAGCTCTGGACCGCAATACCTGTCGAAAGCTCGCAGAGATTGCCAAGATTGACATTGAGGAAATGGCTCAGAAGATGTTTGAAGCGGGCAGCAGTCTTCAGGGGAAAACTCCGGAAGAGATATGTTACCAGGACTTTAAGATTTTCTCCAATGAAGGATATTCCTTTGGCGTGAGTCAGATAAGTTCACTGGATGAAAGTGAATTCGACGATATCAAGGAAAAGGTGGAGCCTTACCTGGAGGTGGTTGCCAAGAATCAGGACCTGGATATGATGTTTCTTATGATGACAAATATAGTTGAAACCAATACGGAGCTTTTGTGTTATGGGAATATGGCTGATAAGATGGTTCGCGAGGCTTTCGGCATATCGGAGGAAGAAAGCAAAATAGTTCTGAAAGGCATAGTGTCCAGGAAAAAGCAGTTCCTACCTGCCTTTGCCGAAGTGCTCCATAAGTAAGAGATAATGACGAAAAATACATAGAAAATAAGTAAACCATTGCATATATGCTGTTTTAGCTGTGCAATGGTTTTTTTGTATAAGAGATAGCGTCGAATCATACGTTAATGATATCATCATATGATGAGGGGCTGCCCGCTTATATGTCTGATTTACCTGACTAATAGTCCGCGCCCTTGATGAACGTTACAGTAACGGCGTATACATGCTCGTAACCGTATTTTTCATACTCATCAGGTTTGAAGAAATATGAAGGGTCGTATGAATTCACTTCATCTTTTGAGGTGATTATTTGCACAGCCAAAGGAATCTCTTTTTCATAGGAAATCTTTTCTGTATCGGTAAGGGCGGATGTGGATATGCTCATATTATCATTATCGTTTTTTATTTCTCCCAAATAAGAAAAGGCGGAATTGCTGTGTTCGCCCTGAACGGAAACTTTCAGTTCATTTGATATGTCTTCAAACTGGAGAGCTATTCGTCCCTTTGAATCCGTAAATTCCAGGGATTCATTTTCTGACATTATCTCCCACCTTCCGTCTGTAAGCTGATATGTTTTAATCTTTATACTGTTTATTTTGTCATCAAGACTAAAGTCATATATTTGGGTTTCGGAAGTTGATTTCAGAAGCTCTGCCATATACTGCTCCTGCTGATCTAATTTTGCTGCGTTTATGTACATTTTTGCGGAATTTTCTTCGGAACATGATGCCAAAGAGAAAATCAGCATTAAACCGAATAATGCACAGCATAATTTTTTCATGGTTAACCCTCCTTTAAATTTTAATTCATTTGTTAATTTAATTTATTTTATCATAGCTGACGCAGCTTATTAATCCTTTTCTTTTAATAAAATCTTAACATTTCTATTTCCTGTATGTTCAAGTTATAAGGCTTTTTACGACTAAAGTACCAAAGATATTCTGCGTAAAATTAATATAGAATTAACAATCGGTCTGTAAGAAAATTAACATAAGAACACTATAATGTAAAAGGACGGTAATATTGATGTTTGAAAAGTGTAAAATTATGAAATAAAGTCGAGATTTGAAAGAGGAGATAAAATGAGTGAAGCAGCACAAATAATTTTCGGATTGCTGGGAGGATTGGCAATATTTTTATTCGGCATGAATATGATGAGTGAATCTCTTCAAAAAGCGGCCGGAGATAAAATGAGAAAGATTTTAGGTGTACTTACGGTTAATCCTGTAATGGGAGTGCTTGCAGGAGCTGTTACCACTGCCGTACTTCAGAGCAGCAGCGCGACTACGGTAATGGTAATTGGTTTTGTAAGCGCAGGACTTATGTCTCTTAAGCAGGGTATATCGGTTATCTTGGGAGCTAATATCGGAACTACCATGACGGCTCAGCTTTTGGCATTTAATATAAGCGATTATATTTTTATCATAATATTCGTAGGTTTTATAGTATCCTTTGTGGTTAAATCCGAACAGATCAAAAATATAGGCGCCACCATATTTGCTTTTGGTCTTTTATTTGAAGGCATAGAGATAATGGGAAGCGTAATGGAGCCTTTGGCAACAAGCCCCGTATTCATATCGATGATAGACCGTGTTTCTGACATACCGGTTTTAGGCGTAGGTGTGGGAACCCTTATGACTCTTGTAGTACAGAGCAGCAGCGCGACAATAGCGGTATTGCAGAACTTTGCAGAACAGGCGGGACCAGACGGAGTTACAAGCATAATGGGACTTCAGGGAGCTATTCCTATATTGCTTGGAGATAATATAGGAACTACTATTACAGCGATACTTGCAAGCATCGGTCAGAGCAAATCGGCAAAGAGAACAGCTCTTGCTCACTGTACATTTAACGTTTCAGGCGCATTTTTGTTTATCTGGCTCATAAAGCCGTATGCCGCTTTCATACAGATGATTTCCACAAAGGGACCTGAGGTTGAAGTAATCGCAAGACAGATAGCAAATGCGCATACGCTGTTTAATGTAACAATGACGCTTATATGGCTGCCGCTTATATGGCTCATGGTAAAAATCGTTACAAGACTTATACCTGACGGCAAACAGACAGTTGCGCATAAGGGAGATCCAATATTTTTGGAGGACAAGCTTATAGGTCAGCCGGCTGCCGCGCTTGAAATGGTTGCAAGAGAAATCATACATTGCAGCGACCTGGTTTACTATATGATGGGAAGAGTGAATCACGCCGTAAAAAGTCAGGATATGAAACAGATTCGCAAGATAAAAGAAGACAGCGAAGGAATCAGAAGGCTGTATGACAGAATCGTGGATTTTCTTGCAAATCTTTTCTCTTCCGGAGTGCTTACGGAAGAACAGGCGAATCAGACGGCGGGGATGATGTACATACTAAGCGATGTTGAAAGAACTGAGACTTTATGCTCTGAAGCAACGGAGGCTTTGAAACACAGCTTTGAGCACAAGAAGAAATTTTCAAGCGAAGCTACAAGCGATTTGAGCGAAAGTCTGGAAATGATAGAAAATATGTATAAAGAAGCCATGCGTATGATAAAAACCGGCAATACGGAAAATGCTCAGTTAATAATAAACAATAAAGATAAAGTTCTCGAAAGAACAATAAAAATGAGAAAGAACCATGTGAAACGTGTTAACAAAGGTGACTGTGAGGCAGAGCTTACAAATGAATTCACTACGATTCTTCACAGTTTTGAGAGAATCGGAAACTCGTGCGCCAATATAGTTGACGCGGCAGTTGCAAATGTAACTTTAAAATCTTTTTTCAGGGAAGATGAGATAAAAGAGGCTGAAGAGCAGGAAAATCAGAAATAAGCAAACTTTTAATATATCATTTCAATAAGTCCGGAAAGAACCCGTGCATATTATATGCGTGGGTTCTTTCATTATACACACGGATAAATTTTTAATTAAATTCTAATTTTGCAGTAATGGTAATCTAATTTTAATGATATAATATGAATTAAATTATAAATCAAGGGGGAAAAAAGATGGAAAATAAGAAAAAAAGTAAAAAAGGTATAATAATCACCATCGTAGTAGTATTGATTGTTCTTGCAGGCGCAGGATGCTGGTTTACAGGTCTTGTGGGAGGAATAAGCGAAGCGGAGGCTAAACAGATTGCAGCGGATCAGATAGCCGATGACAGCAAAGCGGACAGCGTGCTTGTAAATAAGGAATTTGATGACGGAAGAATGGTGTATAACGTACAGATAATACAGGCGGATATGCTGTATGAATTCCAGATGCTTGCAAGGAACGGAAAAATCACAGAAAGCTCAGCTAACAGGACAGGTACTGAAAATGGTGCTGATCGCAATGCTTTAGGCTCATCACAGAATGCATCTGCAAATACAGATATAGGAGCAGAAAAAGCTAAGGAAATTGCTCTTTCCAATGTCAAGGGAGCATCAGCAAAGGATATAACAGAAACAAAAGCCGATTCTGAGGACGGCAGAATGGTATACGAAATAGAAATAAGGTACGATAAGATGGATTATGATTTTGAAATCGATGCGGCAACAGGTGAAATATTAAAGCAGAGCAGCGAATCGGTGCACAACTGATATTCTCTTTTCTAATATAGCGCAGCGTTAAAGCGGAAATTTCCGCGCATAATATTAAATCGATTATAGTG
>CABUXV010000012.1 GCA_902495595.1 uncultured Eubacterium sp.
ATAACACCGATAGCGATAGAAGAAGGACTTAGATTTGCGATAAGAGAAGGCGGAAGGACAGTAGGTTCCGGAGTAGTAACAGAAATCATCGAGTAAGAGACGGGAAAGATGAAAGAAGAGAGCTACAATATATAAAGAAAAGAGCAGTCATTAATGACTGCTCTTTTTGATTGAAGCCGATTTATAATTCAAATTATTTATATTTTAAATTTTAATTTTGAAATGTTACACTGTCTGTTCCCAAAAGTTCATTTGTACTTTTATCATACAGTTTGAAAGTAAGCTTTCCTTCAGAACCGAAAAGGGGTATAGGGTATTGGAATCGAGCGGTTATATTGGAGCCGTCTTTCCATTTAGAATCCAAGTTGTATATTTGGCTTGAACCGCTTGGCCATATTGCTTCATAATACAGCTCAATCTGCTCTGAAGGTTCTCCTCCGCTTAATGTAGCATGGAAATAAGCAGTATCTTTGCGGCTTATCGTTTCAGCATCTGTGGTTAAATCATTTTCAGAGGTATTGACTATTATTTTTACATGCCAAGCATAATATGCATCATGAATTTTTTGTATTCCCGGATATTTGGCTACCATCAGTTCTGACATATATTTTTCCACTTGTTCTGTTCTTTTGGATTGATATGCTTTTACGTATCCGAATTTTGCTTTATTGATTTTTTCCTGCAGTGAATCTGTTCGTTCCATTTCCATTGCGGTTGTGTAGGAACTGATGGCTTTTTCGAATTCACCGGATTCATAGTAAAGGTCTCCCATACCTATATGACATTTGCGTATCTTAGATTGAATACTGTCGCTTTCTTTAAGCTTCATAGCAATATTATAGGTTTCTATGGCCTCCTGAAACTGACTGTTTTTATACTGTTCGTCTCCTATGGAAATATAGCATTCCCAAATGAGGTTTTTAGAATCTTTGTAATTGCCCAGAGATTCTAATTTAGCGATAGCTTTTTCATATTTTCCGGCATTTTGAAGTTTGATTGCTTCGTTATACTGCATTGCGGGTGCAGCTAAATATTTGTAAACGGCAAAACCCCCGGCTGATGCCAAAAGAAGTAAGACAACAATAGCTATGATAATCTTTTTTCTGAAACCCAGCCATTTTAAAAATTTACTGCTTTTTTTTGAATTGTTGTTATCTGCGGAGTCCTTGACCGGAACAGGCAGATTTTTATTTGCGATGCTTTTTAAATTTTCATCTTTTGATGTTTTTTTGTTGTCATCTTCATTTTTATTTTCGCTTGTTTCAGACAGGGAGGATGGAATTTCATCAGGGGATTTTGAGTTTTCGCTATCATTGTCCTTTTTTTCGTTTGCTTCAGATGATGAAATCTCTGTATCGGCTGTATTATCGTCGTCGTTTTTCGCGTCATTATTGTTTTCATCATCGGAATCGGATGACATATCTTCTTCGATGGGAACTACAGATAAAGTGTCGCCTCTCAAAGATTCGAGCTGTTTTCTTTGTTTTTCTATCTCTTCCTGTCTTTTTTCTTCTTTGTCAACTTGTTCCTTCGCCTTTTTTAATTTTTTATTTAGTTTTCCTGGTTCATCGGCAGGTTTGTGAAGGATAAAAAGAGAGCGAAGCAAATCTCGTTCAAGTCCGCAGTTTTTGCATCGGCTGCCTTTATTGATGTGACCGCAGCTGCATGACCAGTAATCTCCGAATTCCTCAAACCAGTATTTAGGTTTGGTCGGCGCGCTTGCGAACTGTTCGAGTACATCTTCATATATATCATCATCGGGAGTGAGTGGACGAGGTTCATAAACTTTAGTTTTATTTGAATCAGATATATATTCTTTGAATGTAGACAGTTCTTTTGAATCGGAAATATTTTTAGTGATTTTTTTATCACTTTTTTTCGGGTCGGAAGAATCTTGTTCCGATTTTTCCTTGCCGATTTGTACTGCTTTATTTATATCGGATTGAAGGCTGCCATCGCCGTCTTCAGATAATTCATCTATATTTTCTATGAGAGTTTTTGTATCAAATTCTTTTTCGTGATTCCAGTATTTATGGTTTTTCAACGTTTTGTGCTCCTCTTGCATGATAAATAAAAATATAATAACATTATATCAGCAAACAGTAGTCTAAACAAGCGGACAAATATACTGCAATAACTGAACCTATATTGGAATTTCAATGTATTTTAAGTTTTAATATGTATTTTGTATAATTTTAAGTACATGGTTGACAAAGTATATCAGTTACGGTAAAGTTTATAGTATTAAGTACCGTTTAATACTAACATTACAATGGCTATATTAGGCGAACTTAATTTGTGCTAGATTAGTATTATATGAATAATACATAACTGAGGTGGAGGAAAATTATGACACAGCGAAGAATGAAAACAATGGATGGAAATACGGCGGCAGCTCATGTTTCCTATGCATTTACCGATGTTGCATCAATTTATCCTATTACACCATCATCAACGATGGCAGAGGTAGTAGATGAATGGGCGGCATATGGAAGAAAAAATATATTCGGACAGACGGTTAAAGTTGCAGAAATGCAGTCTGAGGCAGGAGCAGCCGGAGCTGTACACGGTTCACTGGCAGCGGGAGCGCTCTCAACTACATATACAGCGTCACAGGGATTGCTTTTAATGATTCCCAATATGTATAAGATAGCAGGAGAGCTTCTTCCGGGAGTATTTCATGTAGCGGCAAGAAGTGTGTCTACACATGCGCTTTGTATTTTCGGAGATCATTCCGATGTTATGGCATGCAGACAGACAGGTTTTGCAATGCTGGTATCAGGTTCAGTACAGGAAGTAATGGATTTGGGCGGCATAGCTCATTTATCTGCAATAAAGGGAAGAGTTCCTTTCCTTCATTTTTTTGACGGATTCAGAACTTCACATGAAGTACAGAAAATTGAAGTTTTCAGCTATGACGATTTCAAAAAACTGGTCGACTGGGATGCGCTGCAGGAATTCAGAGACAGAGCCTTGAATCCGGAGCATCCTGTTATAAGAGGTACTGCGCAGAATCCTGATATTTTCTTCCAGGGAAGAGAAGCGTCAAATAAATTTTACGATGCTGTACCTGAAATTGTAGTTGACTATATGGATAAAGTAAGCGAGCTTACAGGAAGAAGCTATAAGCCGTTTGATTACGTGGGAGCTCCTGATGCCGAAAATGTAATAGTAGCGATGGGATCCGTATGTGAAACCATAGAAGAAACGATGAACAAGATGGTTGCAGAAGGTCACAGAGTCGGACTCATAAAGGTAAGGCTTTACAGACCTTTCGTGAAAAAGTACTTTATGGAAGTACTGCCTAGAACCGTTGAAAGAATCGCTGTTTTAGATAGGACAAAAGAACCGGGAGCCCTCGGAGAGCCTTTGTACCAGGATGTTAAAACGCTGCTTTACGGTGAAAGAAACGCGCCTGAAGTATATGGAGGACGTTATGGTCTTGGTTCAAAAGATACAACGCCGGGAATGGTTCACGCTATTTACGATAATTTATATCATAAGAGGCCAAAGAACAACTTTACCGTAGGTATTGAAGATGATATTACAGGGCATTCCCTTCCGTATACAGAAGGTATCGCAAGAGAACCGGAAGGTACGATTAAGTGCAAGTTCTGGGGACTTGGTTCGGATGGTACTGTAGGCGCCAATAAAACCGCTATAAAGATAATAGGCGATAAGACAGACATGTACGCTCAGGGATACTTTGCATACGATTCAAAGAAATCTGGAGGTCTTACGGTATCGCATTTGAGATTCGGAGAACATCCTATTCAGTCTACATATCTTATAAATCAGGCTGATTTTGTGGCATGTCACAATCAGGCTTATATAAGACAGTATGATATGTTAAAAGATTTAAAGAAGGGCGGTACTTTCCTTCTCAACTGTCTGTGGAGCGATGAAGAAATAGATAAGATGCTTCCTGCAAAAGTTAAAAGAGATTTGGCTAAAAAGAATATAAACTTCTATGCAATAGACGCATGGAAAATTGCTGAGGAAGTCGGTCTTGGAAGCAGAATCAATATGGTAATGCAGGCTGCTTTCTTTAAATTAACAGGAGTAATTCCTATAGATGACGCAGTTGAATACCTAAAGGAAGGTATAGACAAAACATATAAGAAAAAAGGCCAGAACATAGTTGATATGAACTGCGCTGCTGTAGACAGAGGTATTACGGCTATAAGAAAGATTGAAGTACCGGATTCATGGGCTGACGTAGAAAACACCAAGGAAAAATACGAAGAGCTTCCTGAATTCATAGAAGAGATTCTTATGCCTATGAACAGTCAGGAGGGAGATAATCTTCCTGTAAGTGCTTTTGAAGGAATAGAAGACGGAACTTTCCCTTCGGGAACCTCTGCTTATGAGAAGAGGGGCGTAGCCGTTTATCTTCCTGAATGGCAGGCTGATAAATGTATACAGTGCAATCAGTGTTCTTTTGTATGTCCTCATGCTGCTATCAGACCTGTGCTTCTTGATGAAGAAGAAAAAGCAGGCGCACCTGAAGGTTTCAAAACTATTAAGGCTACAGGAAAAGGAATGGATGGTCTGCAATACAGAATGCAGCTTTCGGCATTGGACTGCTTAGGCTGCGGAAACTGCGCGGATATATGTCCGGCCAAGGAAAAGGCTTTGATAATGAAACCTTATGCTGATGTAGTGGAAGAAGCCGAAAACTGGAAGTATGGAATAAAGATTTCAAGAAAAGAAGAAAAAGTCGATACTCATACTGTAAAAGGCAGTCAGTTTGCTAAACCTTATATAGAATTTTCCGGAGCCTGCGCAGGATGCGGTGAAACTCCTTATATAAAGCTTATAACTCAGCTGTTCGGAGACAGAATGCTTATCGCCAATGCAACAGGATGTTCATCTATATGGGGTGCGTCAGCTCCTTCAATGCCTTACTGCAAAGACGAACAGGGAAGAGGACCTGCATGGGCAAACTCATTGTTTGAAGACAATGCAGAGTATGGTTACGGAATGCTTCTTGCTGCTAAGCAGATGAGAGAAAAGATAGAGCATACTATGAGAGCTATGATGGAGCTTGATATAGATGAAACTCTCAAAGAAGCATTGGAAGAATGGCTTGAATACAAAGATGACGGTAAAGAATCAAGGGCGAAGAGCGATAAGGTTATATCGGTTATAGAGAACCTGAGCACAACTGATGAAATCGTAAATATGCTCTGCAACAGAATTATAGAGCTTAAAGATTATCTGGTTAAAAAATCGGTTTGGGCGCTCGGAGGAGACGGATGGGCTTATGACATAGGCTACGGCGGTCTTGACCACGTGCTGGCATCGGGAGAAAATATAAATATTCTCGTATTTGACACCGAGGTATATTCCAATACAGGCGGTCAGGCATCAAAAGCTACGCCAGCAGCAGCAATTGCAAAATTTGCAGCATCAGGAAAGAGAATCAAGAAGAAAGATTTAGGTCTGATGGCAATGTCATATGGTTACGTATATGTTGCTCAGGTAGGTATGGGAGCAGATAAAAATCAGCTCATGAAAGCTATCATAGAAGCAGAAAGCTATGACGGACCATCCATCATTATCGCTTATGCGCCATGTATCAATCACGGTCTTAAGAAAGGAATGGGCAAGTCTCAGGAAAATATAAAAGACGCTGTAGATGCAGGATATTGGCATCTTTACAGATACAATCCGCTTCTTAAAGAAAAAGGAAAGAATCCGTTCATTTTGGATTCCAAGGAGCCTACTGCTGACTTCAGGTCATTTATACTGGATCAGATAAGATACTCATCCCTGTCTAAAGAGTTCCCTGATATAGCAGATAAACTCTTTGCGATGACAGAAGAGGAGGCTAAGAATAAGTATCACACTTATAAGGAACTGTCGGACAGAGATACGGCACTGATGTAAAAGTCTGAATCTGCAGATGAGAATCAGTATAAGATAAAAAATCGCCTTAGGCACTTTTTAAGTGCCGGGGCGGTATTTTTGTGGGTATAAAACAAAAAAATTACATAATAAATGTATGAAAAGAAAATTTATTGACATAAAGTGTAAATTCAATATATAATGACAAGTGCGTAATTTTGAATTATTTTAAGTAAGTTATTTGTTTTTTATTGTTTTTTGAGGAGTTGAAAAAATTTGAGAGATCAATGGAGTAATAAACTTGGCTTTTTATTAGCAGCCATAGGTTCGGCGGTAGGTCTTGGAAATCTTTGGCGATTTCCTTATGTAGCAGCTACCAATGGAGGAGGAGCATTTCTGCTTCCTTATTTCTTCGCAATAATTACAGCGGGAATTCCCATACTTATACTGGAGTATACAATGGGGAAAACATACAGAGGAGGCGCTCCTGTTACCTGGGCAAGAATAAACCGAAGATTTGAGTGGGTAGGCTGGTTTCAGGTTATGGTGGCTTTTGTAATAGGCACTTATTATTTTGCAATTATAGTATGGGTTTTGAGTTATATAGGTTTTTCCTTTACAGAAGCGTGGGGTGCAGACCCTACGGGTTTCTTTCTTGAATACTTAGGAGTTACGGACAGCGCATTGAATCTGGGAGGTATACAGACAAACCTCATACTGCCATTTTTGATAGTTTGGGCTGCTATAGCTGTAATAATGTATAAAGGTATAAGCAAGGGAATTGAAATGGCATGCAGGATATGCCTTCCTATCTTAATGGTATTAGTATTAGTATTGGTAATCAGAGGAATTACGCTTCCGGGAGCTGTCGACGGTCTTGAATATATGTTTAAACCTGACTGGTCAGCGCTGAAAGAACCAAGCGTGTGGGTTGCTGCATATGGACAGATTTTCTACAGTCTTTCAATAGGATTTGCTATAATGCTGGCGTATTCAAGTTATCTGCCTAAGGAAACTGATGTTGTAAACAGCGCGTTTATAACAGCTACTGCAAACCACGGTTTTGAATTGTTTGCCGGTATAGGTGTATTCAGTATCATGGGATTTATGGCGTTTCAGCAGGGAGTAGCGGTGGAAGATATTTCGGGACAGGGAATAGGACTTGCATTTATGACATTCCCGACAGCCATCAGTACGCTTCCGGCTCTTAATGCAGTATTTGGCGTATGCTTTTTCGGAGCATTGCTTACGGCAGGAGTTACTTCGATGGTGTCAATTCTGCAGGCGGTAGTTTCAGGTTTTCACGATAAATTTGAAATAGAGCATAAAAAAGCTGTAACCATAGTATTGGTTCCAACATTTGTTTTGAGCATATTGTTCATAACCGGTGCAGGAATGAACATTCTGGATATAGTAGATGCTTTTATCAATAATATAGGCGTTGCTACGGGAGGGGTTATAGAGGTAATCCTTATAACAAGATTCTTTAATCCTGAAAAGCTGAGAAGAGAAGCGAATGAATTTTCGAATTTCAGCATAGGAAAGTGGTGGATATATTCCCTTAGGATAGTCACAACTATTGTTCTTGGAGTTATGTTGTTCCTCAATACAAAAGATTTCATTTACAATGGATATGGTGAGTATTCATCTGCTGATGTGAACGTTTTCGGATGGGGATGTATTCTTATGGTAGTTATTTTGGCAGATTTCTTGACCACTTTAAAAGGCAAGGAAGGATATGCCGACCTTGATAAAATTTCCCAAAAGGAGGTGGCGTAATGAGCACAGGAGCGATAATAATGATGATTATAGGCTGTGGAGGTCTATGGGGAGGCTTTGCTTTATCGTGCATTATAGCCATAAAACACGGGAAAAAAGATAAGTCAAGTAAAAGTTAGAATTTTACTCTTGCTATTGATGCTAAATACCTTGAATTTTAATAAATTCAAGGTATTTTTTGTTTTGTGATGGCTTTAGCTAGGGTTGCGAACCGAAGTAAGGAATAAAGAACCGCCAGCTATGCTGATTAGTTTGAGCTTTAATAGTATAAAACGGAATAAAAAGCGTTTTATTGGTATAAAACGGAAGTAAACATGTTTACTATATTTAATAAACATTGTATAATACTTAAAGAATAATCAAACAGCAATATAGATTAATGATTTTTAGGAGAATAGCCTTTTAATGGAATTAAGACAAGTTGGTAATAAAACTTATTATATAGAACATGATACTAATATAGGTATATACAATATTGAAGACAATAAAATATGTTTGATAGATACGGGCTCGGCTGGTGATGGAGAGAAAATAGACGAGATAATAACGAATAATGGCTGGGAACTTAAATATATACTGAATACACATACGCATATAGACCATATAGGCGGTAATAAATATTTGATAGAAAAATACGGTGTTCCTGCATACTGTACTGATTATGATATGGCTTTCGCTCATTATCCGGAACTTGAAGTTGCATATATGAACGGAGGATATCCCGTGAGAAAGCTGAGAACAGTATTTGAACATCCGGGCAAAATAGGATTTAAATCTATTGAGGGTGTAGAATTAAAGGGCATAAAATATATTTCTCTTCCCGGACATTCTTTCGGTATGATAGGGTTTAAGACTGATGATGATGTATGGTTTTTAGGGGATTCATATTTAAGCAGAGAGTATATAAGCAAATTCCATTTTGGCTTCATATATAACATAGGAGCTTATATCGAAACTTTGGAAAGACTGAAATCCTTAAAAGGAAAGATGTTTATCCCTTCTCATGGTGAGGCGGAAGGCGATATTACAGAGACAATAGATGTAAATATAGACAATATTAACTGGATGTTGGACTTGATAAAGGACATATGCAGTGAATATGCGGGTATTGATAGTATACTGCAGCAAATGTATACACGTCTTAATATACGTGCAAGAGTGACACAGCAGGTACTGCTTTCGTCCACAGCAAAAGGATATCTTACGTATCTTGAGGATACAGGAAAAATAGATTGTAAATTTATTGATAATATTATGAAATGGAAAACTAATTGTTTTTAAGGAGGGTAATTATGGCTACAAAAATTGCAATTAACGGATTTGGAAGGATTGGAAGATTGTCTTTTAGAAAAATGTTCGGGGACAGCCGTTTTGAAATAGTGGCAATCAACGATTTGACAACTACAGAAATGCTTGCATATCTTTTAAAATATGACAGCGTGCAGGGAACTTTTCCTCACGAAGTAAATCATGATGATGAAAGTATAACTGTAGACGGCAAAAGAATAAGGGTATATAAGGAAGCTGACCCTAAGAATCTTCCGTGGGGAGAGATAGGCGTTGATATAGTTCTGGAATGTACAGGATTCTTTGCATCAAAGGATAAGTCTCAGGCGCATATAGATGCGGGAGCTAAGAAGGTAGTAATTTCAGCTCCGGCAGGAAATGACCTTCCTACTATAGTCTACGGAGTAAACGAAAATATTCTTACAAAGGAAGACAATATAGTATCTGCAGCATCATGTACAACCAACTGTTTAGCGCCTATGGCAAAAGCTCTTAATGATTACAGGGAAGTAAGAACAGGGTTTATGACTACTATACATGCTTATACCGGAGACCAGATGATTCTTGACGGTCCTCATAGAAAGAATGATTTCAGAAGAGCAAGAGCAGGAGCTATAAACATAGTGCCTAATACTACAGGAGCAGCTAAGGCAATAGGTCTTGTTATTCCTGAACTTGCAGGGAAATTAAGCGGTTCGGCTCAGAGAGTTCCTGTTCCTACAGGCTCGACCACTATATTGACAGCAGTTCTTAAGGATTCATCTGAAACGGTAACTTTGGAAGGTGTAAACAATGCGATGAAAGAAGCTGCAAATGAGTCTTTCGGTTACAATGAAGAAATGATTGTATCAAGCGATGTTATAGGCATGAGTTACGGTTCATTGTTTGATGCTACTCAGACTTTTGTCGAAAGAAGCGGAACAGGTGTATTCGAAGTACAGGTTGTTGCATGGTATGACAATGAAATGAGTTATGTATCTCAGATGGTTAGGACAATAGGTCATTTAGCAAGCCTGATATAAGCTTTGCTGATTAAATTTTTTATCAAAAAGTCTGTTATATTAATTATAAACTTAAAAAAACAACTGCTCGCAAAGAGTGGTTGTTTTTTTTTAAAGAGAATTAAAACTCTCATCTATTCAATTGATTTTTATGCATTAGGAGGATTGACAAAAAGCGTGGCTTTATCGCATGTTTTGGATAAAAATCACTTGTTCGACGGGTTTGGAAAGGTTGGATTATCCAAAATATTTGATTTATAAGCTGTTTTAGTCAAAAATATGAGGAAAATATAAAATATCTGCAACTTTTTATCCAAATCATTGGTTTATACGATGTGTTTGGTTATTAGCAATTTTTTAGTTGGTGAGATTAGCAGGATTTTAACCAAAAGCATGTTATATGTTGAGGTTTTGGATAATTTAGCCTTTTTCATATTTGTTTTTATTATGGATGTTTGTTTTAGGAAAACATATCGCTGTATCGGTTAAAGTTTACGATTCATGTATTCTTTCATTATATCGACAGAGGCGCTGCATCCCAGTCTGTCTGCTCCGGCGGCAATCATTTTTAGGGCGTCATCTAAAGTCCTTATGCCTCCTGATGCTTTGATTTTAACACGATTGCCCACTGTTTCTTTCATAAGTTTTACATGCTTTTGTGTGGCTCCTGCTGTACTGAAGCCGGTAGACGTTTTAACAAAGTCTGCGCTTGACTTTTCACATATTATGCAGGCATTTTTGATTTCTTCATCGGTAAGAAGACATGTTTCCAGTATTATTTTTATTTGAGCATTCTGAGCATGACATACTTCGGAAAGGGCAGAAAGCTCTTCTTTTATGTATTCGTATTTGCCGTCTTTTAGAGCGCCTATATTTATGACCATATCAATTTCCTGTGCTCCGTTTTTGAGAGAATCTTCAACTTCGGATAGTTTTGCTGAAGAAGACATAGCACCGAGAGGAAAGCCGGCAACAGAGGCAACTTTCACATCTGTATCTCTAAGCTGTCTGTATGCAAAAGGTACATAATATCCATTTACGCAGACGGAAGCAAATCCGTAATCGGTGGCCTGCCTGCATATTTTTAATATATCCATTTGAGAAGCATCGGGCTTTAAAAGAGTATGATCAAATTTTTTGTTGAAATTATTCATAAATTTATTTCCCTTCGAGTAATTTTTAATTTAATTAAATTATAACAAAGAGCCGGGCGATATACCAGCAGATTAGTTGCAATCACTTGTTTAAAAGAGTATAATATAAAGCTAAATAAAGTTAATAACAGTGGAGATGATAAAATGAAGATACCTGAATTATACGATAAAAAGAAACCTGTTTTTTCACTGGAGATATTTCCTCCCAAGAAAAAGTCTAATATTGATTCTATCTACAATACAGTAGAACAGCTAAGCGTATGCAATCCTGACTTTATAAGTGTTACATACGGAGCAGGAGGCAACATGGCAGATAATTCTACATGTGAAATAGCTTATAATATAAAGAAGAAATACGGGATTGAGACTGCTGCTCATTTGACCTGTGTCAACTCTACCAAAGCAGATGTGGAGGAAATGATAGGCAGACTTGCCGATGCCGATATAGAAAATGTACTTGCTTTAAGAGGAGATATTGCAGATGAGGGTAATATAAAGAAAGAATTCAAGCATGCTAATGAACTTGCAATAGAAGTACAGAGAAAATGCAATGATAATCTTGAGATTTTAGGTGCGTGCTATCCTGAGGGGCATTACGAAAGCAAGTCACTGGATGAAGACATACAAAACTTGAAATATAAAATAGGGGCCGGTGTGAAAGTTCTCATAACTCAGTTATTTTTTGATAATCAGCTGTTTTATGAGTTTATAGGCAAAGCGCGTCTGATGGGAATAACAGTTCCTGTTTCCGCAGGCATAATGCCTATAGTAAATTCAAGGCAGATAGAAAGAACCGTAGCTCTCAGCGGAGCAAGTCTTCCTCACGAATTTACGAAAATGATAGGGCTGTATGAGCACGATGCAGAAGGCTTGTTTGAAGCTGGTATTGAATATGCCGTAAATCAGATTAGAGATTTAATAGTAAACGGCGCAGATGGAATTCACCTTTATACCATGAACAATCCGAAGGTAGCTTTAAAAGTATATGATAATATAAAGGACCTTTTATAATTATGAATATAGAGATAAAGAAACCTATTGACAGGAGTATATGGCTAAGAGCTATGAATATGTCTGAAGAAGCAGATGATATTCTTAAAGGGAGAATGGAAGAAGCAGAGAAAATGCTTTTACTGTCGGCAAGACCTAAAGCAATTTACAGAATAATGGAGAAGAAAGATATTAAAACTTCGGGAAATTCTGTTATAAAACATCTTGAAGGATGTGAAAAAGTTGCTGTTATGGGTGCTACTCTTGGCTCTGGTGTAGATGAGCTCATAAGGAAAACGCAGATAAAGGATATGGCTATGGCAGTTATTATGGATTGCGGCGCGTCTGTACTTATCGAGTATGTGTGCGACGAGTTCTCCAAATATATTGATGATAATGTTGATGGTTATACAACATCGAGATTCAGCCCCGGGTATGGTGATTTTCCCATCGAATGTCAAAAGGACGTAGTAAGGTATATAGACGGGCAAAGAAAAATCGGTCTTAATGTTACATCAAACAGTTTGATGATACCAAGAAAATCGGTTACGGCTTTGATAGGTATTTCTGACAGGCCGGTTAAAGGAAAATTAGCAACTTGCAGCGAATGTGTTTTAAAGGAAAAATGTGCAATTAGGAAAGAAGGAAAATTCTGTGGCGATTGATTTTGGCAATAAAATATATGTTTTAGATGGTGCTATGGGAACGATGCTCCAAAGTGCGGGAATGGCTCCCAATGAGACGACAACTCAGTTTGGGTACAAGCATCCGGAAATATTGACTGATATACATTCCCAGTATATAAAAGCCGGTTCGGATATAATATATGCATCTACTTTCGGGATAAACAGATTTAAAATAAATGAAATAGAAGGAAACCTGGACGACGGCGTTAAATCGGCCATGGCCGCTGCTCAAACAGCCCGGGATAATGAAAATAAAGATGTTAAGATTGCTCTGGGGATTGGTCCGCTTGGTGAACTTTTAGAGCCCATGGGAACGCTGGCTTTTGAAGATGCTTATGAGGCTTTCAGCGAGATTGTAATTGCAGGCAGAGATTATGCGGATATTGCAGTAATCGAGACTATGACTGATTTATATGAGGTTAAGGCCGCGGTGCTTGCCGTAAAAGAAAATTCCGATTTGCCTGTTATAGTTTCGATGACTTTTGAAGAAAATATGAGAACTTTTACAGGTGTCAGCCTTGAATCCATGGCACTGACCCTTGAGGGACTTGGCGTGGATGCAATGGGAATCAACTGTTCTCTTGGTCCTGCTGAGATTTTTCCTATGGCTAAAGAATTGAGAAAACTTACTGATTTGCCTGTATTTGCAAAACCAAATGCAGGGCTTCCCAATCCTGAATCGGGAGAATATGATATTACCTGTTCTCAATTTGTCGATAATATGGAATCTTATCTTGCAGAGGGAATTAACATGATAGGAGGATGCTGCGGAACAAATCCGGATTATATAAGAGGTCTGAGAAATGCGGCAGATAAATTCATGGCATCAAATGATATTTGCAGTTTTAAAAAGGTCTGCGGCAAAGAAGATGGTGATTGCCGTGTACTTAGAGTATGCAGTGGAAATACTGTCGTTAAAGTAGACCATGTAACTGTCATAGGGGAGAGAATAAATCCTACGGGGAAAAAACGATTAAAGCAGGCATTGCTTGATGAAGACTTTGACTATATTCTTTCTCAGGCAGTAGAACAGATAGATGCGGGAGCTGAAATACTTGATGTAAATGTAGGGGTTCCGTCGCTTGACGATGTAAAAATGCTTCCGTTAGTTATAAAAAAGCTGCAGTCTATAACAGGTCTTCCGCTTCAAATAGATTCATCCAATCCAAAAGCTGTTGAAGCGGCGCTTAGAGTATATAACGGAAAGGCAATAGTTAATTCGGTAAATGGAGAAATCAGTTCGATTGAGGCTATTTTGCCTCTTGTAAAAAAATATGGAGCAGCTGTAGTAGGACTTACTCTTGATGAAAACGGAATTCCCGATAAAGCAGAAAAAAGGTTCGCTATAGCAGAAAATATTCTCAAGAAGGCTTTGGAATACGGCATAAAGAAAGAGGATGTTATAATAGACTGTTTGACTCTTACGGCTTCGGCTCAGCAAAAAGAAGTGAATGAGACCTTAAAAGCCGTGAAGATGGTTAAAGACAAGCTGGGGCTTAAAACAGCTCTGGGTGTATCAAATATAAGTTTTGGATTGCCTTTAAGACCTGTAATAAACAGAACATTTTTAACTATGGCGATGGAATGTGGTTTGGATTTGCCGATAATAAATCCTAACAGTGAAGATATGATGGCATCAATATATGCTTTTCATGTTTTAAAAAATTATGATGAAAATGCGGCTGCATTTATAGAGCGTTACAGCGATATGTCTTTGGAAACTTCCGCGATTTCACATAAAAAAGATGGAAAAAACACCAAAACTACAGAAAAAGACAGTGTTTCCCATGATATATTTTATTGTGTAGAAAAAGGAATGAAAGGCGAGACCGTTGCAGCGGTAGAAGAGATTTTAAAAAATCATGACGAAATGACTGTGGTAAATAAATATTTAATACCTGCTCTTGATAAAGTTGGGCAGGGATTTGAAAAAGGCACTATATTTTTGCCCCAGATGCTGCAGGCAGCTACAGCAGCTCAGGCAGGCTTTGACGTTGTGAAGAACTGCCTTGCGGAAAGTGACAGGCAGACGGTTTCAATAGGACAGGTGGTTATAGCTACTGTAAAAGGAGATATACATGATATAGGCAAGAACATTGTCAAAGTAATTATGGAGAACTATGGTTTTGATATTATTGATTTAGGCAGAGATGTTCCGCCGGAAAAAATAGTTGAAACAGTAAAAGAAAAGAATATAAAACTGGTAGGACTAAGCGCTCTTATGACAACTACTTTAAAGAGCATGGAGGAGACCATAAGAGCTGTTAAAAGTGCGGCTCCTGATTGCAGGATAATGGTAGGAGGCGCTGTACTTACAGAGGATTATGCCGAGAAAATCGGCGCTGATTTTTATTGTAAGGATGCCATGAAATCGGTGGAAGCTGCTCAGGAGGTATTTAATGGGTAGATTTGGCATGTGGTTTTCGAACTTCATGAGGGGAAGATACGGAAATGATGACTTGAATCGTCGTCTTATGATTTTAGCATTGGTATTTATAATTATAAATATTATTTTGCGATGGTATATTTTAAATTTTATAACTGTCATATTGCTGATTTATATTTACTGCCGTATGTTTTCTAGAAATATTAATGCAAGATATATGGAAAACCAAAGATATTTAAAGTTTGAAAATAACTTTAAGGGAAAATTCAGAGGAAATAGAAAGTCAAGTGCAAGCGGAGCAGGAAACAGCGGCGGCTTTGGCTTTGCATCCGGCAAAGATAAAAACAATAAAATATTGAGATGTCCGGGATGCGGTGAAAAACTTCGAGTTCCCAAGAATGCGGGAAAGATAAATATACATTGTCCTCATTGCGGTACGAGTTTTGTTAAGAAAGTTTAATAATTTTACATGGTATATTAAGGTTGGATATTTTATTTTAGGGAATTTTTGAAAAAATTTTTTATATTTTTCCAATTCCCTTGAAAAGTAGCCATTCCAAGTGTAAAATGCTATTTAGAGTAGTATATTTTTTAACAAAATATTTTGGGAGAGAAAAAATGGGGAAAAACATCAAACTAATAATTTTAAGTTTATTGCTATGTGTCTTCTCTTTTGCGATGTTAAGCGGATGCGGGGAGGACAAGTCGGGGTCAACCATAAATGAACCGGAAATTACAGGTGAATATCTGGCTGAGGAGTATTCACAGCAGCTGTTAAATGATGGTGCGGAAACTGTTTTGGGATTGGTAACTATTGAAAAACAGGGCGAAGATTCGTATAAAGTTAATATCGCTGAACGGGAAGTTGTACCTAGTTCAAAATATGATGAAGGCTATTATCTGGCTGATAACAATATAAATAAGACCGTAGATTTTGGTTTTGATGCGCGTATTGCATGTATACATGACGGAAAGCTGGAAGTTGAAACTCCTGATGAATTTATTAAAAATCATGGGGAAGATAATCAGCAGCTGTACACTGTTTATTTAATGGGTGAATCGGCAGAACTTCTGCTTGCTACGGATCCGAAAGATGTACAGGCGGAGTAAACCTGAGCCTCAATATTATTTAATAGAAAAAAGATGTGGCGTAAGTCCCATCTTTTTTAGTATAATAAAAAAGTGATTTTAAGATAAACTATACATATTATGAAAACAGAGAGGAGAAATAATGCCTCAGCCTAATCCTATAGCCTTTACAATTTTTAATATAGATATAATGTGGTATGGCGTGCTTATAACTGCGGGTATAGCTATAGCTGCTGCCATATGCTGCGCAAGAGCGCCAAAGCATGAGCTTACATCTGACAGGATTTTAAATTTTATTATAATCTGCGTTCCGGCGGCAATAATAGGCGCAAGATTTTATTATGTGCTGTTTAACTGGAATATGTATGCAGGAGATATAGTGAGAATGCTGAATATACGTCTAGGTGGGCTCGCTATTCACGGAGGTTTAATTTTCGGTATAGGCGCAGCTCTGATTTTGTGTATTATATGGAAGATAAAGCCGTTGAATATACTTGATTTAGCAGCACCATGCATAGCTCTGGCTCAATCAATAGGAAGATGGGGAAATTATTTTAATTCGGAGGCTCACGGAGGCCCGTCGGATTTGCCTTGGGCAGTGATGATAGATGGACAGACATATCATCCTACTTTTTTATATGAATCTATATGGTGTTTTTTATTATTCTTGTTTTTGATATATGTGGATAACAGGCGAAGATTTCAGGGACAGGTAATTCTGCTTTACGGAATTCTGTATTCACTGGAGAGATTTTTTGTGGAAGGTCTCAGAACGGACAGCTTGATGATAGGAGCGCTTCGGCAGGCACAGGTTATAAGCATTGTTATAATCGCAGTTTGTATTATCGGATATATAGTCCTGTATAAAAGGTATAAGAGACGACAGGAAAAAAACAATTTTGACAGAGTTTGATTTTATTAATATAAGGAGATTAAATTATGAAATTAGGAATCGTAGGTTTGCCAAATGTAGGTAAAAGTACACTTTTTAATGCGATAACAAAGGCTGGCGCTGAAGCTGCCAATTATCCTTTTTGCACAATAGAGCCAAATGTAGGTGTAGTTACCGTTCCCGATGAAAGACTTAAAGTGCTTCATGAAATGTATAATTCCAAGAAAACCGTTTATACGGCGATAGAGTTTTACGATATTGCCGGACTTGTCAAAGGGGCTTCTAAGGGCGAAGGCCTGGGAAACAAGTTTTTGGGACATATACGTGAAGTCGCTGCAATAGTCCATGTAGTGAGGTGTTTTGAAGACCCTAACGTAGTTCATGTTGATGGAAAGATAAATCCTGTTTCAGATATAGAGACTATAAATATGGAGCTTATTTTATCGGATATGGAAGTGCTGGAAAGAAGAATTCAAAAAACCACTAAAAATTTAAAAGGCGATAAAAGTCTTCAAAAAGAACTGGATATCTTGAATAAAGTTAATGATTTCTTAGCTCAGGGCAAATCTGCAAGGGCTATGGAACTTGATGAAGATGAAGCGGAATTTGTAAAAAGTCTGGATTTGCTGTCATATAAGCCTGTTATTTATGCTGCAAATGTATCAGAGGATGACGCAGCAAGTGAAGACAATGAATACATAAAACGTGTAAGAGAGTTTGCGGAAACGGAAGATTCTGATGTAGTTGTTGTGTGCGCTAAGATTGAAGCTGAGATGGCAGAGCTTGACGATGAGGAAAAAGAAATGTTTTTAGAAGAACTGGGGATTGCCCAGTCAGGTCTTGATAAGCTTGTTAAAGCATCTTACCGACTGCTGGATTTAATTTCGTTTCTTACCGCAGGAGAACCGGAAGTGCGCGCCTGGACAGTTAAAAGAGGAACTAAAGCGCCGGGAGCAGCCGGAAAGATACATACTGATTTTGAAAAAGGATTTATACGCGCAGAAACCATTGCGTACGATAAACTTATAGAATGCGGTGGGAATCTGGCAACGGCGAAGGAAAAAGGGCTTATTCGTTCAGAGGGTAAAGAATATGTGGTTAAGGACGGTGATGTAATGCACTTCCTGTTTAATGTGTAGCCCTATCTGGTTTTAAATTATAATATATGTAAAACGAAATCCCCTGAAAAATTCGTGTCTTATGCCATTTCATGAGATTAAAACGTAATTTTTCAGGGGTTTTTTTGAAATACAATATTATATTACATGTATGTATAAACCCATATTTCGGAACATATCATCAGAATTTTCTGCTGCTGAGAAATTCTGAGAGATTTCTTTCCAATTGTTCTGTATTGACATCCTTAGGCGCACGTTTTCCAATGGGATTCTCAAAGATATCGCTGATGTTTTCGTCATATTCTTCCGGGCTTACAGGAGCCTTATTGAGGTCTTCAAATACGGGAGCACTTCTGAGGTCGGATGCAAAAGGTGCAGGAAAATTATATTCATATAGATGTTTCAAATAATGATCCATGAACATTGTTCCCTTTTGCCGGCATCTTTTGACGAGATCAAGGTCTAGGGTTACCGTAAAAGCACAAGGGGTTTGTCCTGCTTCACAAAGAACATTCCCTTCGGGACTGATAACGAGAGAATTGCCGTATAGATTTATTGCGTTAAAAAAACCGGTGCCGTTGGTTGACACTAGGTATGCCTGATTTTCCAAAGCTCTTGTGTAATGGATGTGTTTGTTTAGAAGATACAGCTCTTGTGGATCCATGGTGAGTTTTATCAGAACTTCAGCACCCATAAGGGTTTCATTTCTTGAAATTTCTGGGAAATTTAAATCGTAGCATATTTGGAGTCCTATATGTGTATCTTTTTCCGGTATATCGAAGACACAGTATTGGTTTCCGGGAGCTGAGAATTGTTCGGCAGGACGCCATGGGGCCATCTTTCTGTATTTTGCTATTAGCTTTCCGTCGGGATTGAAAACTACTGCCGTATTGTAAAATATATTTTCTGGCAGCTCATCACTTTTTTCAGATATGGTACCGGGGATGAAGTATATACCGTGCTTTTTTGCTATAGAGGAGAAATATCCGGTTATTCTTCCAGGGATGGTATCCGGTGTGAAAGAAGCTATGCTTTCCACGCCAAGTATCAGTTCGGGTTTGTGATAGCTTTTCATAAGGTTGTCAACTTTTTCTTCAAGAAACCTAAAGTTCTCAGCAGTGTCGGCAGTAACCGGCATTTGAATAATTCCGATGTTTAAAAATCTTCCCATTGTAAAAACTCCTTATCTTTTGTATATATTGTGTTTTATCTATTTGCATGAGGTAAGGCATCACATGATACCGCAAATTTTCCATAAAGGTATGCATATCAGCAGGAATATGGCAAAGCCGCACAAAACTCGCCATGCCATTACCTTTATAAGGTGCTTGTATTCTATGAGGCCGAATTCAAAACATACGAGGAAAACAACAAACTCGTAAGGAAAAATGTAAATATCTGTTGCGAAGCTCAGGGAATACATTGTAGGCAAGGTGTTCATTCCGGCAGACATGGCCATACCCACGAAAGGTTCTGTCAATGTGTATACAATAGCTATAGGTGTTAATATAAAGTTGGCTATACTTCCGATGGTAAATGTACCAAACGCCATGGTAAACGAAGATTGGGTAAGAGCGGGTCCTATAGATTCGATAAAGATATCCACAAGACCGATAGCGCTTGCTACATTTCCCACTGCCATTGCGCCTGTGACTACAAAAAGAACCTTGACATCGGAAATATCGAAATCTTTGTTGGTGAGTATGCCGATTTTTGGCAAAAAGAACAGAGGAAGTATAACTGCAGGTACGATGAGTGGGTCGAGACCTATTTTTCCTATAAATATATAGTTGAGAACGCATAAAATCAGAACAGTAAGCACCATAATTTCTCTCTTTGTTATGATACCCAGTTCATCTTTGTTCTTTTGTAATATTTCCCTTGCATCAAAATCATCGGTATTTTTGATTTTTAATACCTTAATTACACATATAACGGAAAGTACCGTCCATGCAATGCTTGGAAGAAGATTATGCAGAAGGTAGGTAAGATATTCCAATGGGGTTTCTGTAATATCTTTATAGATAGCGCTTACTAGAAAAGCATTTGTTGCAGGTAATATACCTATAGATGGTCCACTCATCCCGAAAAATGCGGCAAGACCGAGGGCGGAAGCTTCTTTGCTCTTAAAGGGAATGCCGAGAGCCCGGCATATACCCATGGCGATGGTTATAAATATAATGGCCCGGGACATGGAGTCGGATATCAGGAAAGTTAAAAGCATGCCAGCTACAGCAAACCCCCATATGAGACCTTTTAGGTTGCATTTCATTCTAAGCAGAATGCTGTAAGCCATACGTTTGGAGATACCGCTTTTATCACAGGCTATACCTATAAATACGATGGCTATAGTGTTCCATACCATAGAATTTTGCCATGAAGAAAATGCCACGTCTGCAGGAACTACTCCGCAGAACATATAGAGTATGGGAAGAGCCAAACCTGTAAGACCGGCAGGGATGATAGTTGTTACCCAGCAGAGCAGTCCCCATGCTGTGATAGCAATATATCTTTGCATTACTGTTTCCATATCAAGAGGCAGCAGCATTATGATTATAGGTGTGCTGAATGTTACCAGCCAGGATATGTAGTCTTTTTTTGTTGTTTTTTGAACGACTAAACTTTTTTCTTCCATTGAAATATTACCTCCTTACTTAATGTGAATAATTAACCGATTATTGAACAAATATTCTGAATTCAATATTTTATATGTTTGATTAAACGCTATTTTTGGATTATAGTAAAGTAGTAGCGGTTACACTTAAGACGAAAGGATGAATATTAGATGGTTAAGAATATAAAGTTGACGGAGCAGGAAAATCTGTATCTTTCATTATCTCCCTTTACTATACCTGAGCTGTTTTCCGATAATGTAGGCTCGGCGATAAAAGCGTACTTGAAAGAAAAAAGGCGAAGAAGAGTAAAGAAGGGGTATGTGTTCTATCGTACCGGGGAGACTGCAGACAAGCTGTATTACCTTAACAAAGGCATGGTTATCGAAACATTGATGAATTATAACGGGCTTGAAAAAAGCTTTCTCATAGTACCGTGCTATCCCATAGGATTTCATTACTGCGCACATAAACAGTCCATATTTCCGTGTACTGCTGCTTTTACCGATTGTGAAGTATATGAGTTTGGATATGAGGAGTTTTTAAGTTTTATGCAGGAAGACAGGGAGCTGCTCAAACAGGTAATAGAGATAAGTTCACTGGATTTTAGACTGGCAAACAGCGCAGCTTTGCAAAACCAGTCATGTTCGGCATATGAGAAAATATGTCAGACAGTGCTGAGTTATTTTATTGCTAAAAGATATAATCCGTATATACGTGATATGAAAATAACTCAGGAATTATTGGCAGGGCTGACAGGAGTTCACCGCGTTTCTGTGGTTCGCGCAATAAAGAAGCTGAAGAAAGAGGGAATAATATCATATCAAAGAAATGAATTGGAGCTTTTGGATTATGAAATGCTGCAGGAGGTTTCATATGGTAAATACGCTATTAGGTAGAAACCTTTATTGTGGAAGAGAGACGGCAGAAGTGTCGCGGTGAAGATAGAAAACGCAGAACTTTGCAGAGTGCGGTGAAGTTTAAAATGTTAATAAAACTTTGTCTGCCGAATTATTTTAATAGCTGGGCAAATCGTTTAAGCAGATGGATTAAAAAAAACATTAGTTAGGATTTAGCCTAACTAATGTTCATATTTAAGAAAATTTATTTCTTTGCATTGGATAGGATATTTTTTATATTTTGCAATGACATTATTTTATTATCAAAAGGTATGCCTGTTTTTTCGCCTATATCTTTCAGCACTTCATCGTAATAGCTTAGGATGTATAAGTTTTCATTGATGTTTATACATGTTGAGCTTGAAATAGAGTCTATTATGCTTTCTGCATCATATTTACAGTCAAGTTTTATTTCAAGCATTTTTATTAATATATAAGACATAAAGCATTTCATAAGATGCATCTCGATATAATGGTGAACTGATATGTGTTCAGGTCTTATTTCAAGGGTGCTTCTCGTCAATCTGAATCTGCGCTCAATGTTCCATAAATTTCTGTATGTATTTATAATTTTGTCATCATCTTGATGTAATTCACTTGTAAATAATACGTAATAACCATCAAAAGCATTGCTTTTAGCGCGTTTGGCGTATTTATTGCTGTAAAAAACGATTTGTTTCTCTTCTATTATCTTTTTTGTTTTTTCTCCGTTTTTTAGCGTGATTTCTATAGCTCGCGAAGAAATTCTGGACTTTCTTTTGTATTCGCCGTTAACCCACTCATATTCTTCTTCATTTAGAATGTATTGTTTCAGTTCACGACAAGTACTGTGAACTGGTATATTAAATATGTATCCGTCATTGCTAGGCGTGTTTATTATTTTCCAGATACTATCGCCGTTTAATATAGCTTTGTCAGAGACTGTTATCATACGGTTCATTTTAAATGCAGATTTGATTTCGGCAAAATCGGGACGGTACGCTGAACTGTAATTGCTTGTACATGGAAACAGTTCATATGTAACCGGAATATTGTTTTTATCTGTAAATACTCCTATTTTTATGACATGGCTGGGAGAACAATAATTGTGTATATTGTAATATATTAAGGTATCATCTCTGTCATAATATATTTTCATTTCTTCATTAAGCCATGTTTGCAGATTTGTTTTGTGTTTGTAAAGAAACATAAGGCTCTGGTAGAATTCTTTTTCAGTATAATTGTTTTTTTCAAATAGAAGATGTCTGCTTGAAAAAGAAGATTTATCTGAATGATTTGATATTAAATGAACATATGCAATGAGCTGCATGATAGCATTTGCATCAAAATTATCATTGGTGTGTCTTTGTCTGTTTTTTATAAAATTATTAATACCTAGCTCATGATATACTTTAACCAGCGCTGCATATCCGAAATTTTTGGTTCCTTTAAAACCAGGAAGAAGTTTTTCGTTTTTATTAATGGAAATAGAATATCCGGTCTGTTCAAGTTTTCGTTTTTCATCCATATCTTTAGCGATGGATTTAAAATAGGATATAGGGTCATCGTACTTTTTTTGAAGTTCATCCAGATATCCGAGGGATTTTATGGTTTTTTTCTTTACTTTTCCATATTCATCTCTGTATCCGTGTACGATAGACAGATATTTCCTGTCATTAGCTCGTGTGGTAATATTTAAATACATCTTATTCACCTCGATAATATTATATCAATGTATACAACGGTAGGCAACTGAAAAATGACTGATTAATAAAAATATAATCGTCTATAGCCCAATAAATTCAATTTGTAGAGCAAAAAAATAGTAAAAATTATATAAAAAATTGTTTAAGTATTATAATAAATTATCTAAAAAAATATAAAATTTAAATAAAAGCTGAAATGCAGTAAATTCAAATATTTTCTTTAAAAAAGAGTGGAATTTTTCAGCTGAAAAGCAATTACTTTCGTTGATATATTTAGCGATTAATGACAAAACTATGAACTATATATAAGTCAGAAAAATAAGAAAAATCAAATTTAGATAAAAGTTTCACAATACTATTGACGAGACACCTTCAGAAGAGTATACTAAAACCATAAAAATTTGTTTTAACTAATATTTAATGGTTTTATATGGAGGAATAAAAAAATGAAAACACCTTTAGACTGCATTATGGAAAAAGAAAACAATCCAAAGATTATCGGTGAATATGTTAACCTGAAGTCAAGAATGTCAGCAGGAGATGCTCACTATGCTGGAGAATTAGTAGAAGGTGCTCACATTGTAACTGCATGGGGAGATGTTGGTACTGAATTAGCTATCAGACTGTTCGGTGACGAATCATTATTCGTTGGATATTCAGAAGTTAGATATACTGCTCCTGTATATGCTGGTGACTGGATGGAATACGGCGGATACATCGAAAAGGTTGGCAACACTTCATTTACTTGTAAATTCTTCGCTTACAAATGGATGAAAGATTCAAAAGATGAAAACGGCAATGTAATCAATGGTTCAGCAGCAGAAATGATTAATCCTCCTGAACTGTGCGCTTACGGTACTGGAACTCTCATGGTTCCTAAGGACCATCAGAGACCTGAATTCGGCGATCCTAAGTTCGCAGAAGATGCTAAGGCTGCTGGAGCAAAAGCTTTTGCATAGAGATATACAGGGATTGTAAATTAAATATCAAAGAGCCGTGTCAGATGATACGGCTCTTTTTAATTGTATTTATGAGAAGGTTAAGAGTGTAAAACATGAGGAACCATAAATCATCTGATACTTCGGCAGTTGTGATGAAGATAGCTTGTAATTTTTATTTGGAGAAGTTTAATGAAATACAACAATATATGCAAAGGCAAATTTATAGAGCGCCCTAATCGGTTTGTAGCATATGTAGAAATAGAAGGAAAGCGAGAAAAGGTACATGTGAAGAATACCGGTCGATGCAGGGAGTTGCTGATACCGGGAGCAGAAGTTTATCTTGAGGATTTCAGCGGATGTATGGGAACCAGAAAGTTAAGATATTCTCTTGTTTCAGTTGAAAAAAATGTAAACGGAGAAAGGATTTTGGTAAACATGGATTCTCAAGCGCCCAATAAAGTTGTTAGAGAGGCTTTAGAATCAAAAGAATTAATATTTGAAAGCTTTTCAGATATAAAGACTGTAATAAGCGAGAAGGTCTATGGAAATTCAAGATTTGATTTTTATATGGAAAATGTTGAAGGGAAAAAAGCATTTTTGGAAGTCAAAGGTGTGACTCTTGAGGAAAGTAATATTGCATTGTTTCCGGATGCACCGACAGAAAGAGGCGTAAAACATATAGAAGAGCTTATTAAGGCAAAAGACGAAGGCTTTTGGGCCGGAATAGTTTTTATCATTCAGATGAAAGGCATAAGCTTATTTAAGCCCAACTGGAAAACTCATAAAAATTTTGCATATTCGCTTAAAAAAGCAGAAGAGAGAGGCGTATATATCTGCGCATATGATTGCTTTGTTACTGACAAAACTTTGAAAATAGACCATAACATAAAGATTGATTTAACTGAAATATAGAATTTAAATATTTTTAAATCGCAGAAGTGGTTTTTTACTTCTGCGATTTTTTTTGTAAGATTTTATCCTGGATTACATTAATCCTATATATCGAAATATAAAAGTAATTTAATACGATATATAGTGCCCTTTAGGGTTATTACAAATTTTAAATATTTATATAAAAAAATTTTTGGAGTAAAAATAACGTGTTGGGGAGTGAAATTGTTGCTAAATGGTTTAAAGTGGTTTAAAATGGAGTAAAATCACAATGGGAGGGACTCTATGTTTGTAGGCAAATATTACAATTCTATAGACAGTAAAACTAGGTTAATAGTGCCTGCAAAATTCAGACATGAGCTTGGCAGCAAATGCATAGTTGCCAAATCACTAGATGAATGTCTGACTGTTTATCCCTTTGAACAATGGGAAAAGTTTGTCGAAGAGAAGCTGGAGATACTGCCAAGTTCAAATCCAAATGCAAGAAGGCTCAAGAGACATTTTCTCTCTTCTGCTGCGGAGTGCGACGTGGACAAGCAGGGCAGACTTAAACTTCCTCAGGATTTAGTTGACTATGCTGGAATTGAAAAGGATTTGATTACAGTAGGAAGCAATCGGGTTATTGAGATTTGGAGCAAAGAAAAGTGGCATGAGGAGCTTGATGAAGATACCGGTGAATTGATGAGTGCAAGTGAAATAGCGGAAGGTATGGAACAATATGGATTTTAGACATGTACCGGTTTTGTATAAGGAATGTTTGGACAACCTTAAAATCAGGCCTGATGGTGTATACGTGGACGGAACGCTTGGCGGCGGAGGGCATTCTCTGGGAATAGGAAAGCGTCTCAGTGAAAAAGGAACTCTAATCGGTATTGACCGCGATAAAGATGCTTTGTCAGCCGCGAAAAAAAGACTTGAAAGTCTTAAATGCAATGTTATTTTAGTTCAAAGTACTTATGCAGATATAAAAGATGTGTTGAATTCCATAGGTGTAAAGGGCATAAATGGAGCGCTTTTAGATATAGGAGTTTCATCATATCAGCTTGATAATAAGGACAGAGGGTTTTCGTATATGCAGGATGCGCCTCTGGATATGAGAATGAATCGTGAGGATTCTTTCTCTGCTTATGATGTAGTCAATAAGTACGACAAAAAACAACTGACAGAAATAATAAGAAAGTATGGGGAAGAGAAGTGGGCTTCGAGGATAAGCGATTTTATTGTAAAAGGAAGAAAGGATAAAAACATAGAGACCACAGGGGAACTGGTGGAAATTATAAAAAGTGCAATACCCGCATCGGCAAGAAGAGAGGGACCTCATCCTGCTAAAAGAACTTTTCAGGCGATAAGAATAGAGGTAAACAGCGAACTTGAACAGCTTGAAAAAGCGACGGATCGATTTTGTGATGTCTTATTGCCGGGAGGCAGGCTTTGTATAATTACTTTTCATTCTTTAGAGGACCGCATAGTTAAAGATGCCTTTAACCGCAGGCTGAATCCTTGCACGTGTCCGAAAGAACTGCCTGTTTGTATATGCGGTAAAGTAGCAGATGTAGTTAAAGTTACAGGAAAGCCTATTATTTCAGATGAAAAAGAGCTTGAATCCAATCCTAGGGCAAGAAGTGCAAAACTAAGAGTAATAGAAAAGAAGGGGTAAATAATGATAGAACCTGAAAGATGGTATGAATATCAAAAAAATTATCAGAAATATGGCTTTGACATGAAACCTCAGCCTGAGCCCAGGCAGAGAAGAAAAAAGCGGGCGCAGCATAAAGTTGCACTGCCTTTCGGCAACGGAAGAAAAATTGCTTTTTCTGCTGTTTTAGCTGTAGGCGCGGTTATGATTATGTTAATAATTATAACCGCATATTCTGCTAATATAAGATATAATATCAATTCAATGATAAAAGAAAATAATGTTTTAAAAGGAGAAATTGAAAATCTTCAGGCAAAACTTTACAGTACAAATAATATAAATTATATTGAGAGTAAAGCTATAAGCGGGCTTGGTATGACCTATCCCGAATCTGGAAATAAGGTATACATATCAATGGATGATATACCTGAAAAGGGATTTAGCGAAGTGCTTAAGGAAAAGGCATATAATTGATGTAATAAAAATATAATATATTTTAGTTAATGATAATTAAATTGAGTATATACCCCGGACAGTTAAACAGTTAAATAATGTTATGATGTCCGGGTTGTTTTTAGAGGAGAAAAATGACATCATCATCCAATAATAGTAAAAGAAATTTAATATTTATTTTGGGGCTTGTTTTTATTTGCCTGTTATTACTGATAATAAGATTGGGCTGGATTCAGATAGTAAGAGGCAGTGAATATTCCGAGAAAGCTGTGGAGCAGCAAACAAGAGATACCCCTATAGAAGCGGAAAGAGGATCTATATACGATACCAACGGAAATGAACTGGCTGTTAGTGTAACTTGTTACACTATATGGGCAAGACCGACAGATGTGAAGAGCGGAAAAACGGAAAAAGAAAAGAATACAAAAATTGAAAATGTGGCAAAAACTCTATCAGAAAATTTGGGAATGGAATATGAGGAAGTACAAAAACTGATTACTAAGGAACAGAGTATTGTAAAAATAAAAAAAGGCGTAGATAAAGATGTAGCCGATAAAATAAGAGATGCAAAACTGCCGGGAATTGAAATAGCGGAAGATTCCAAGAGAGATTATCCTCTTGGTGCATTTGCATCACATACCATAGGTTCCGTAACAGATGACAACACTGGCTTATCGGGGCTTGAGCTTCAATATAATACATATTTGAGCGGTGTAGCGGGAAGATGGATTAATTATACTGATACAAGCGGAAACAGACTTTCATATGGAGAAGAGAAGTATTATCAGGCAGAAGATGGATACAGTGTAGTTACTACATTGGACCAGGTTATTCAGCACTATACGGAAAAAGCGTTAGATCAGGTGATGGAAAAGACAAGCGCAGACCGTGTAATGGCAATAGTAATGGACCCGAAGACAGGCGATATACTTTCTATGGCCCAGACTCCGGACTTTGACCTTAATAATCCTAAAGAACCTACTAGTGATACTGAAAAGAAAAAGCTGGCGGCAATGTCGGATTCAGATAAAGTATCATACTGGAATAAGATGTGGAGAAATTCGCTGATATCGGATGTATATGAGCCGGGTTCAACTTTTAAACTTCTTACGACTGCTATAGCGCTTGAAGAAGGTGCGGCGACGCCAAACAGTACATATAACTGCACCGGGTCGGTAAATGTAGCCGGACAGACAATACATTGCTGGAGGACAGGAAGACCTCACGGACATCAGAATTTACAGGAGGCTGTAGGTAATTCATGCAATCCTGTATTTGTACAGCTGGCTACTAAAGTCGGTATAGATAAGTTTTATGATCATCTTGGAACTTTCGGAATTACGGGAACTACCGGAATAGATTTTCCCGGTGAAACAACTGCGCTTCTTCAAGGAAAAGAAGATGCGGGACCTGTAGGACTGGCAACCATAGGATTCGGTCAAGGTATAGCGGTTACTCCTATACAGCTTATAACAGCAGTGTGTTCCTTTGGCAATGAAGGTAAATTGATGAAACCTAGACTTGTAAAAGAGCTTAAAGATTCTGACGGAAATACAGTAAAAACTTTTGATACGGAAGTTGTGAGGCAGACTGTGTCAAAGGAGACTGCGGATGAAATGTGTGAGATAATGAGCTTTGTAGTTGACAGCGGCGGCGGCGGTACTTTTAAGATAGATGGTTATAATGTAGGAGGAAAAACCGGTACGGCAAATAAACCTAAAGCAGGCAAATATTCTGATGAAACTTATTCTTCCTGTATAGCGATGGCACCTATGGATGACCCTAAAGTTGCGGTACTTTTGATAGTGGATAATCCTAAGGGTGTTAAATACGGAGGAGTTGTAGCCGGTCCGGGAGCCAAGCAAATTTTATCTGATACATTGCGGTATATGAATGTTTCTCCTAGTAAAGAAAGTCAGGAAAAGTCGGATTCGGAAAAGATAGAAATCCCTGATGTGGCAGGATTGAATGCCAGCGAAGCTATAGGTATATTAGAGGGCAAAGGTTTATCCTACGATATGGATGAAGACGTTGCAGCTAAAGAAGATTTTATAGTTTCAAAGCAATATCCTGCAGCAGGAACCAAAGTTAAGAAAGGTAGCAAGATTTACTTGTACAATGATTAAATAAAATGAATAAATTAAGTGTTAAAGAAATTTTAAAAGCTGTTGGCGGTACTCTTCTGTGTGGAAATGAGGATGAATATGTAATGGCGGTAAAGCATGATTCGAGAGAATGTTCCTCTGGAGATTTGTTTGTGGCTATTGAGGGTGAAACTCATGATGGACATAAGTATATACCGCAGGTTATGGAAAGCGGATGCAGAGCTTTGCTGGTATCTCACAGCGGTCAATGGATGGAAAGCGCAGAAAAAAACAATACGAATGTTATAATGGTTGAAGATACGGTTTATTCCCTTGGAGAACTGGCAAAATTCTATCTTGAATCCTTGAATATAAAAAAAATTGCAGTAACCGGAAGCGTTGGAAAGACATCTGTAAGGGATATGATATATTATGTACTGAGCGAAAAGTACAATTGCGGCAGAAATATGAAAAACTTTAATAACCTTATTGGTTTGCCGTTATCGATATTTAACTTTAGCAAAGATACGGAAGTTGCTGTTTTGGAAATGGGTATGAGTGAATTCGGCGAGATAGACCGGCTTGCTGAAATAGTAAAACCTAATATTGCGGTTATAACAAATATAGGGGTATCGCATATAGAAAGTCTCGGGAGCAGAGAAGGTATTTTTAAAGCCAAAATGGAAGTTTCTCGGCATATAACATCTTATAATGGTGAAGAAGGGACATTGATATTTGTAAATGACGGTGAATATCTGAGAAAAGAGACCACAAAAGGAAATTATAAGCAGATTTCCATAGGAGAAAACGGGAAAAGCGACTATATAATTTCCGATATTGACGATTTTGGTCTCGATGGTATAAAATTCTCTTTAGAACATTTGCACAGAAGAAAGGAAATAAAAATTCCGGTTCCGGGAAGACACAACGCTGCAAACGGGTCTATAGCAGTGGCAGTAGCTGAACTTCTGGGAGTTTCGGACGATGAAATTCAGCGTGGATTTGAGCGTGTAAGCCTTACGGGCAGCCGCCTTAAGAAACTTAAAAACGACAGGGTTACAGTCATAGACGATACTTACAACGCAAGTCCTGATTCTGTGAAAGGCGCATTAAAAGTTTTAGATAACAGTGAGGGGAAATCTAAAAAAGTAGCGGTTTTAGGGGATATGTTTGAGCTTGGTGACGAAAGCCAAAGACAGCATTTTGGCGTAGGGGTGTTTGCCCGGGGACTTGATATCGACGTTCTCATAGCAATAGGCGAAGAGGCCGAAAAAATATATGAGGGAGCATCGGGCGGAGCCTTAAAAACGGCATATTATGAAAAAAAAGAAGATTTTTACAAGGATATTGATGATTTTATCAAAGATGGGGATATAATCTTAGTTAAAGGTTCCAGAGGAATGAAGATGGAACAGGTGGTAGAAAATATTTTGAATCATTAGGAGTCGTCATGAATTATATAAGTATAGGGATAATTATGTTAATTTCGTTTATTTTAACGGTTATAATAACAAAATTCGAAATTCCGATTTTAAGAGAGAAAGCTGGGCAGAATATAAGAGAGGATGGTCCGCAGTCGCATCTCTCCAAAGCAGGTACACCCAGCATGGGAGGAATAGCAATAATTATAGGCGCTGCAGCTGCTGCAATTACAGCGGAAATCATTAGAGGCGGAAATACTGCGCTGGAAACTGCTGTAATAGTTTTAGTCTTTGTTGGTTTTGGCCTTATAGGTTTTTTTGACGACTACCTGAAAGTTATTAAAAAGAATAACCTGGGACTCAGAGCATATCAGAAATTCGGTTTGCAGACTGTAATATCCGTGATACTGGCAGTGTATCTTGCTAATTATACAGTTGGAAGTACATCTGTCTATATACCTATTGCTGATATATATATAGACTTTGGTATATGGTATATACCGTTTGTGGTATTTGTGGTGCTTGCTATGACAAATGCAGTGAATTTGACCGATGGACTTGACGGACTGGCATCGGGAGTGACTGCCTTTGTTTCTTTATTCTTTGCAGTTGCAGGAATAACTTACGGAATAGTTTCCGGCGCATATTTCTGCAGCGCTATGTGCGGCGCCTGCCTCGGATTTTTAGTTTTTAATAAAAATCCTGCCAAAGTATTTATGGGAGATACCGGGTCTTTGGCTTTGGGAGGAGGACTTGCGGCTGCAGCTATAGTAATGAAGCTGGAACTGCTGCTTCCGATTGTAGGTCTTATATATGTAATAGAGGCTTTATCTGTTGTGCTTCAGGTAGGGTATTTTAAAATAAGCGGCGGCAAAAGAATTTTTAAGATGGCTCCGATACACCATCATTTTGAAAAATGCGGATATAAGGAAGTTCAGGTAGTAATAGCATTTTGGATATTCTCTATAATCTGCTGCATAATAGGTTTGGGAATGATTGGATAGATGACAGCACATTGGACTTTAAGTTTTAGGATTTTTTAGGAGATGATATCATGTCAAAATATAGAGCATATAATATTAAAGATAAAAAAGTACTTATAATAGGAACAGGAAAATCAGGTAAGGCTGCGGTTCAGGCGATGGCAAAGCTTGGAGCGGAAGTTTACGTACAGGATAATAAAAAAGAGGAAGATGTGGATCCTCAGCTTGTTGTATTTTTGAAAGAAAAGTCTGTAAAGTGCTATTGGGGAAAAGAACCGGAAGATATGAGCATATTTGATATTCTGATTTTAAGCCCCGGGGTTTCTCCGGAATTACCATTTATCAAGGAGGCTGAAAATTCAGGTGCTGAGATAATCGGAGAGCTTGAAATTGCTTACAGAGTAGGCAGGGGAAATTATGTAGCGATTACCGGAACAAATGGCAAGACAACAACGACAACACTGGTTGGAGAAATATACAAAGCGGCGGGAAGAGAAACTCATGTAGTGGGTAATATAGGTGTAGCGGTTATTTCAAAAGCTCTTTCGGATGGAGACGACAGCTGGATGATTACGGAGACAAGCAGCTTTCAGCTTGAAACAACAAAAGAATTTCGCCCGGAAATTTCTGCAATTTTAAATTTAACTCCCGACCATATGGACAGACATAAAACTATGCAGCGGTATATAGATGCAAAAGCGCAGATATTTAAAAATCAGGATAAGAAACAGTACTGTGTAATGAATTACGATGATGAAAAGTGCAGAGAGCTGTTTGAAAACTGCAATGCGAAGCCGGTACCGTTCAGCCGTCTGCATGAATTGGATTTTGGCGCATATGTTAAAAACAACAATATAGTTGTAAAGGACGGAGAGGGAAAAATATTTGAAATATGCAGAACGCAGGAGCTTAATATCCCCGGCGCACATAATTTGGAGAATGCTCTTGCTGCATGTGCTATAGCGTATTTTGGCGGAATAGATAAAGATATTATAGCTAAAGTCCTGCGTGAATTCAGGGGCGTGGAACATAGAATAGAAATATGCAATGAGATAGACGGAATAAAGTTTGTAAACGATTCGAAGGGTACTAATCCGGATGCATCAATAAAGGCTGTAGAGGCCATGAAAAAAAATATTATACTTATAGCCGGGGGATTTGATAAAAACTCTTCCTATGACGAGTTTGTAAAATCATTTGACGGAAAAGTGAAAGCGCTGGTACTCATGGGCGCAACGGCGGCTAAAATAAAAAAGGCTGCGGAGAAAGCGGGATTTACCAATTCCGTAATACTTAAGGATATGGAAGAGTGTGTAAGGGAAGCATACAGGATAGCGCAGCCCGGGGATATAGTGTTGCTGTCGCCTGCATGTGCAAGCTGGGATATGTATACAAGTTTTGAACAGAGAGGCAATCACTTCAAGTCTTGTGTAAGGGCATTGGAAAGGTAAAGATTAGAATTGAGAAAGAGTGAAAAGGGAAAAAGGAAAAATTTAAAATCAGGGGATTTCCTGCTTATGATTTTTACAGCCATACTTGTAATTTTCGGATTAATTATGGTCTTCAGCGCCAGTTACTATTATTCCATAAGTCAGGATGGAACTGCGTACAGTTACCTGCTTCGTCATGGATTTTGGGTGGTTTTAGGATTCGGAGCTATGATATTCGGAGCTGCTTTCGATTATAAACGATATAGAAAATTGGCTATACCGGCGCTTATAATAGGAGTGATATTGCTCGTATTGGTATTTACGCCTCTTGGCCATACGGCGAACAATGCAACGCGCTGGATAAAAGCCGGTCCGATTACAATTATGCCAGGCGAGATAGCCAAACTTTGCTCTATATTATTTGTTGCATGGTTTCTAAGTGAGAAGCCTGAAAGAATAAAATCGGTTACCAGAGGAATATTGCCATTGGTAGCTGTGGCGGCTGTATACGGTGTATTGATAGTTCAGCAGCCTAACCTGTCTACAGCAATAACTGTCTGCGGCATAATTGTATCGATGATGCTGGTGGCAGGGATGAAGTGGAGATATTTCTTCGGAGCTGCTGGACTTGGTGCAGGAGGAATACTCGGTATATTGATTTTTATGAAAGACAGCTACTGGTATCAGAGGCTTACGAGTTTCGTTGACCCGTTTCAGGATCCCTTAAATGAGGGCTATCAAGCTGTTCAGTCATTGCTTGCATTGGGCTCCGGAGGACTGTTTGGAGTAGGGCTTGGCAAAAGTGTTCAGAAGAATCTTTACTTGCCAGAACCGCAAAATGATTTTATACTTGCAATAATAGGGGAGGAACTTGGATTTATCGGTCTTATACTGCTGATAGCGTTGTACTGCTGTTTCCTTTGGCGAGGTGTCCATATAGCTATAAATGCTCCGGACCAGTTTGGCATGCTGTTAGCATCAGGCGTAGTGCTCATGGTGGGAATTCAGGTTATTTTGAATATCGCCGTAGTGACTTCATCTATGCCGCCTACAGGGATAAATCTGCCATTTATAAGTTATGGAGGAAATGCTCTGCTTATATTTATGTTTTCTGCTGGGATTTTGCTTAATATATCAAGGCACGAGCCTAAAAACACAGGAGTCGATTAAATGAAAGTTATTATGACAGGAGGCGGAACCGGGGGACATATATATCCGGCGATAGCTATTGCAGATGAAATAAGAAACAGATTCAGCGATGCTCAGATTTTATTCGTAGGGGCAGAGAGAGGTCTGGAGAAAAAACTTGTTCCGGAGAACGGATACAACATAGAATTAATAACTGTACAGGGCTTTAACAGAAAAAAACCTTTAAAAAATATAAAAGTTTTAAAGGAACTGAATAAAGGCAATAAGAAATCAAAGGAGATTTTGGAGTGGTTTAAACCGGATGTTGTTATAGGCACGGGAGGATATGCAAGTGCTCCGGTTGTTAAAACTGCGCAGAAAATAGGAATTCCTACTTACATTCACGAACAGAATGCTTTCCCCGGAATTACCAATAAGATGCTTGAAAAAAAGGTTGAAAAAGTATTTTTGGGATTTGAAGACGGCTCTAAATATTTCAAACATCCTGAGAAGCATATCGTATCAGGGAATCCTGTCAGAGAAAATTTTTTTAATATAGATAAGAACAGAGCAAGAAAAGAACTGGGCTTTAAAAATAAAGATTTTGTTCTTTTGGCATTCGGCGGAAGTCAGGGTGCCGGAAGGATAAACAAGGCAATGCTGAATGTAATTGAAACATTTAACGGAACGAAAAACTTTAAAATCTGTTTAGCTACGGGAAAGTTTTATTACGATGCTATACTAAATGAGTTAAACGACATGGGAATTAAACTTGAATCAAATGTATCGGTTATGGAATATATAAGCGATATGAATAAGTATTTAGCTGCATCAGATTTGGTGATAAGCAGAAGCGGGGCAATTACCGTGGCGGAGGTGACAGTATGCGGCAAACCGGCCATATTTATTCCGTCGCCGGTAGTTACGGGAAATCACCAGTATTTTAATGCAAAAGCGGTAGCCGAAAAGGGCGGAGCCATGGTTGTGGAGGAAAAAGACTTAAATAATAAGGATTTGATTTCCACAATATTAACGATGAAGAATAACAGTGAAATTCTTGATGATATGTCAAAGAAAAGTTTAATGTGCGCGCCGAAAAATGCGGCTAAAATAATATGTGATAATATAACTGCATTTATTAAATAGTAACGCGAACAGCATCTCCATCATATTATAGAATATGTTATGGAGGTGTTTTTTTTGGGAATTTATCGTATAAATGGCGGGAGAAAGCTTTTTGGAGAAGTAAAAATCAGCGGTGCAAAAAATGCAGTGCTGCCTATACTCGCAGCATCGGTTATAACTAAAGGAGAGAACATATTTGAGTTATGTCCTGAAATTTCAGATGTGGACAGTATGCTGAAAATATTGTCTGCTCTGGGATGCAGTGTAGAAAAGGATGGAGATAAAATCAAAGTGGATGCAACAGGTATTTCCCGATGGAAAATACCCGATGAGCTGATGAAAGAAATGCGTTCAAGTGTTTTTCTGGCAGGCTCGCTCCTGTCCAGGTTCGGAGAGGCTGTAATAAGCAATCCGGGCGGATGCAACATAGGAAAGAGGCCTATAGATATACATATAAACGGTCTAAAGCAGATGGGGGCGGAAATAGAGCGAACTGTCGATTCTATAATAATAAAAGCAGATCGGTTAAAGCCGGCTAAAATAAAACTTGAATATCCAAGCGTGGGAGCAACAGAAAATCTTTTGTTAGCTGCTGTTTCGGCTAAAGGGAAAACCATAATAGAAAACAGTGCCAGGGAACCGGAAATAATAGATTTGCAAGACTACATAAATAAGTGCGGAGGATGTGTTTCGGGGGCAGGTACCGGAAGAATAGAAGTATACGGAGGAAAATCGCTCAGAGGATGTATTTATAAAATAATGCCTGACAGAATAGAGGCAGGTACATATGCGTTAATGGCAGCCGCTGCGGGAGGAAAAGTAAAACTTCAAGGTGCACAGGGAAAGTATCTTGAGAGTTTCATAAATATACTCAAGCAGGGCGGCTTGAATTTAAATTGTACTGAAAACGATATAACTTTAGAATCGGAAGGAAATGAAGTTATCAGCGCTGACATATCCACAGCGCCGTACCCGGGTTTTCCTACAGATTTGCAGCCTCAGATTGTTTCTATGCTTTGCAAAAACGGAAAAAGCTGTGTAATAGAAGAAAATATTTTTGAAAACAGATTTGAATATTTAAAACAATTGATAAAAATGGGTGCAGATGTTGAAATATCCGGAAAACAAGTTATAATAAAGAATAACAATATATTGTATGGCACAAGTGTAGAAGCAAAGGACCTCAGAGGAGGCGCCGCATTGTTGATAGCAGGGCTTTCCGCTCAGGGTATTACACATATATATAATACTAAATATATTAAAAGAGGGTATAGCAGACTTGAAGATAAATTGGGTTTGATTGGCGGAGAAATCACAGAATATGAAGAGGAACAATCGTACAGAAAAAAATATTAAAAAGAAAAGAAGAAAGAAAAAAAGGTATTTATTAAAGTTTTTTATATTAGTTTTAATATGCACAGGTATTTATTTTGCTGTTCATATAGAATATTTTGCTGTGGACGGAATTGCGGTCGCAGGAAATAATGAGATTTCCGATGAAGAAATAATAAAGCTTTCAAAGATAAAGACAGGAGAAAATCTGTTTGATGTTCATCCGTGGTTTGCACAGAGGAGAATAAAGAAGAACCTTTATATTGAAGATGTAAATGTGGATAGGAAACTTCCCAATAAAATTGTTATTACCGTAAAGGAAAGAAGCGGAAAAGCTCAGTTTTCTTACGGAAAAAAATATGTGGTTGCCGATAATGACGGTATGGTGCTTGATATAACTAAAGAAGCGCAGAAAGTTACTTTAGTGGAGAATATAAAAGTTAATAAAGCAGAACTTAAAAAAGATATAGAAGTTAAGGAAACAGAGATATATGAGAAGGCTATGAATATAATAAAAACTGCAGAGACCGGCGACCTTTATTTTAAAAAACTGAGCATAAGCGGAAATACGGTAAGTGCATATATATATGATGGATTAATATGTAAAGGTTCTTACAAAAATTTGATAGAATGTATGAAGAACGGCACGCTTAAAACAGTTGTTTTTGATTTGTACCAAAAAGACGTGGAAAGTGGCGTTATCAACATCGGGAGCAATAATTATTGTTCCTTTACGCCATAAAATTAATATGTTATAATAAAAAATGGAATTATTTAAAAAATTACAGGAGGTACTTCTGAATGTTACAATTTGAGATGAATGACTCGACGCTGCAGGAGATAAAAGTCATCGGTGTTGGCGGCGGCGGATGTAACGCAGTTAATAGAATGATAGAAGCAGGCATGAAGGGGGTTTCTTTCATAGCCGTTAATACGGACAAGCAGGCATTAGCCAGAAGCAAGGCCGAAACTAAGATACAGATAGGCGAAAAGCTTACAAAGGGACTGGGCGCAGGAGGAAATCCTGAAGTTGGTCAGAAATCTGCCGAGGAGAATTTGGAGGATTTGGAAAAATTCATAGCCGGTTCCGATATGATATTTGTAACATGCGGAATGGGCGGAGGCACAGGAACAGGAGCAGCTCCTATAATAGCCAAGATAGCAAAAGATATGGGAATACTTACCGTGGGAGTAGTTACGAAACCTTTTAGATTTGAAGGCAGAAAAAGAAGTGAACATGCAGAACTCGGTATAAAATTTCTTAAAAAATATGTTGATTCATTAGTAGTTGTACCTAATGACAAGCTGATTGAAACCGTTCAGGAGCAGACTTCGCTTCTGGAAGCATTTGAACTTGCTGACGAAATACTCAAACAGGGTGTTCAGGGAATATCTGATATTATAGTTGATGATGCCCTTATCAATCTGGACTTCGCCGATGTCACAACTATCATGAAAGACAGAGGTATTGTACATATGGGCGTAGGCAAAGGCAGGGGCGAAACCAGACTTGAAGATGCTGTTCAGGGTGCAATCAACAGTCCTCTTCTTGAAACTGAGATTTCGGGAGCCAGAGCTGTTCTTATCAATATTACAGGCGGAAGAGACCTTACAATGTTTGATGTTGATAAGGTTGCGACAAGAATTGATGAGGAAGCTGATGATAATGCCATCATTATTCTCGGTGCTTCAATTAAGGAAGACCTCAATGATGAAATTGCTGTAACAGTAATAGCTGCAGGTTTTGAGAAACCTCAGAATGTGGACATTTTAAACAGCCCGGTTATACCTAACAGCAGACCTGCTGAAGGCGAAACAGAACAGTATAATGAAGCCGGCGGACAAGCTGAATCATCTTCAGATGATGTTTACAAAGGTATGTCAGGAATAGATATTCCGACTTTCCTAAAGAGATAAGCAGAAAGGTAAGAATTTCGATAGCCGGTTTTATGCCGGCTATTGTTAGGTTTTAGGCAGGTATGAAAATCATTAGATCCAAAGATAATCCTACTTACAAATTCGTGAACCGGCTTTTAAAACGGAAATACAGAGATGAAACGGGAATGTATTTGATTGAAGGTTTAAAGCCGATAAAAGATGCTGTTTCTGCAGGCGTCGGTATTAAAACTTTAATCGTATGTGATGGTGATTGTACAATTTATGATAATTTGAATATTGAATGTTCGGATTATGATACTGTGATTTTAGAAGAAAAGCTGTTTAGAAATTTGGCTGACACCAAGACATCGCAAGGTATAATAGCAGTTTCTGAAAAGAAAGAATACGGGATTTGCGATTTAGATAGAATTCTAGGCTCGGGCAATGAAAATATAATAGTTTTGGACAGGCTTCAGGATCCCGGCAATATGGGGACGATTATCAGGACTGCGGAGGCTGCCGGCTATTGCGGAGTGCTGATAATGCCCGGATGTGCTGATATATATTCATCCAAAGCAGCAAGAGCTGCTGCAGGCTCTCTTTTCAGGATGCCGATAATATATGGTGATAAATGCGATAATGTAGTAAGGGAACTGAAAAGGTTCAACAGGAAAATTGCCGTAACAAGCCTTGATACGGATGTTTTTTATTATGATACGGATATCAGTGAGAATACTGCCCTTGTCATAGGAAACGAAGGTCAGGGGGTAAGCGGTGATTTTATTAAGCTTTCGGATATAAAGATAAAAATCCCCATGAAGGGTTCCATAGAATCATTGAATGCCGCCGTAGCTGCCGGCATATTGATGTATCAGTCATGCGGAATAAAATAAATGAGAGGTAAAAATATGCAAGCTCAGTTAAATAAAATTTTAGAAGAAGCGAAAATTAAACTTGGTCAAGCTGCTTCAATTTCAGAAGCGGACGAAGTGAGAGTAAAGCTGCTTGGCAAAAAAGGACAGCTTACCGAGATTTTAAGGGGAATGGGAAAATTATCCCCTGAAGAAAGAAAAACTACAGGACAGATGGCGAATAAAGTCCGCGGAGAAATAGAAGAAATTCTTGAAAATAAATTTAATGAATTGAAATCAGCCGCGAAAGAAGCTCAGTTCAGGCTTGAGAAAATAGATGTTACAGAACCGGGAAAAGAAATTAATATAGGGGTAAAACATCCTCTGACCATAACTATGGAGGAAATTTCAAAGGTGTTTATGAATATGGGATTTTCCATAGTTGAAGGTCCGGAAGTTGAAACTGTGTTCAATAATTTTGATGCGCTTAATGCAGGTCCGAACCATCCTTCAAGAGATATGACAGATACTTTCTATATAACAGAGGATACTCTGTTAAGGACACAGACATCTCCTGTACAGGTAAGAACTCTTATGAAGCAGAATCCTCCGATAAAGGTTATTTCTCCGGGAAGATGTTTCAGATGTGATACTCCTGACGCCACTCATTCGCCGATGTTTCATCAGATAGAAGGTCTCGTGGTTGATGAGGGAATTACCATGGCAGATTTAAAGGGGACACTGGACAGCTTTGCAAAGCAGCTGTTCGGTTCAAGTACCAAAACTAAGTTCAGACCTCATCATTTTCCGTTCACAGAGCCCAGCGCTGAGATGGATGTATCATGCTTTAAATGCGGAGGAAAAGGATGCAGGGTATGTAAAGGCAGCGGCTGGATAGAAATTCTCGGCTGCGGAATGGTTCATCCACATGTTCTTGAAGTCGGCGGACTGGACACTGAAAAATATACGGGATTTGCTTTCGGCATGGGAGTTGAAAGAGCTGCTATGCTGAAATACGGTGTTGATGATATCAGATTATTTTATGAAAACGATATGCGTTTCATAAATCAGTTTAAATAGGAGGCGGAGATGTTAGTTCCAATAGAATGGCTTAAAGATTATATAGATTTAGACGTTTCCACTGAGGAATTCTGCGACAGAATGATTATGTCGGGTTCCAATCTGGAAACCTGCGAGCATTTTTGTGAAGAAATAGAAAATGTAGTAGTAGGCAGAATCGAGAAGATAGAGAAGCATCCTGATGCAGATAAACTGGTTGTTTGTCAGATAAATGCGGGACAGGATGAAAATATACAGATTGTAACGGGTGCTCCAAATGTATTTGAAGGCGCTTATGTACCTGTAGCTTTGCATAAGAGCAGAATACCGGGACCGCTTCACGGTCAGCCAAAGCAGGAAGGCGGAGTTAAAATAACAAAGGGAAAACTCCGTGGCGTGGAATCCTTTGGTATGTTATGTTCCGCAGGAGAATTAGGTTTTGAAGATAAAGTTGTGCCTGTAGCTCATAAAGATGGGATTTGGATTTTAGAAGATAAATATGAACCGGGGCAGGATTTCGCAGAAGCTTTAGGTCTTAAGCAGGCGGTAGTTGATTTTGAAATAACTCCAAACAGACCTGATTGTCTTGCTATGGTAGGAATGGCAAGAGAAGCTTCGGCGACATTTAAGAAACCTATTGAATACCCTGATATCGATATAAAAGAAGAAAATGGTGAGGGTGAATCAAAGGATTACGTATCTGTTGATATAAAGAATCCCGAAAGCTGTAAAAGGTATGTAGCCAGAATCGTAACAGACGTAAAGGTTCAGCAGTCTCCGTGGTGGCTGCAGAAAAGACTGATGTATGCAGGAATGAGACCTATAAACAATATAGTGGATATTACAAACTTTGTAATGCTCGAATATGGTCAGCCTATTCATGCTTTTGATATTAATCAGGTAAAAGGCGGCAGGATAATAGTAGAAAATGCAAAGGATGGAGAGAAATTTACGACTCTTGACAATACTGAAAGAACGCTAAGCGATGATATGCTTCTCATAAAAGATGCTGAGAGAGGGATAGCGATTGCGGGCGTTATGGGAGGTCTGAATTCTGAAATCGAAGATGATACGACTACGATAATAGTTGAGTCGGCTAATTTCAGCGGCGACAGTGTAAGAAACACTTCGAAGAAACTCACTCTGAGGACCGAAGCATCTTCGAGATTCGAAAAGGGTATAGACCCAAATCTTTGTGAAGCTGCAGCAGACAGGGTTTGCAGACTTATTGAAATTATAGGCGCAGGAAAGGTGTGCAGGGGAAGTGTGGATAATTATCCTAATCCTCAGGCAGCTAAAACTATAGATATAAGAGTTGACAGAATAAATCATGTTTTGGGTATAGATATAGACCGGGAAGAAATGACACAGATGCTTGAATCATTGGAAATAAAAGTTTCCGGAAGCGGCAATGTTATGACTGTAACCCCTCCTACGGTAAGACAGGATCTTATGGAAGAGGAAGATTATATAGAGGAAGTAGCAAGACTATTCGGATATGATAAACTGCCAGTGACCCTACCTAAGGGAAATACAGAAGCTGGAATGCCAAAGGAAAGAAGTCTGCGTAATCTTATGAGGGAATCCTTATGCGCTATGGGACTGAATGAGATACAGACCTATTCATTTGTAAGCCCTAAAGGTGTGGATAATGTGAGAATAGCAGAAGACTCATGGGAAAGAGGATTTGTCAGGATTATAAATCCTCTGGGAGAAGAAAACTCCGTTATGAGAACCATACTTACTCCTAATATGCTTGAAGTTTTGGGAAGAAATTATTCAAGGAATATAGAAACAGTTAAGGCATTTGAAATTGGTAATACTTTCGTTGAGAACATATTGGACAAAAGTGCTCTTCCTGATGAGCAGCATTCGCTTTGTATAGGTCTTTACGGAAAAGATGAGGATTTTTACAGTCTTAAAGGCGTTATAGAAGAACTGTTTAGGGTTATGGGAATTGAAGACGCTGTATTTATTTCCGAATCGGAATACGGAGTTTATCATCCCGGAAGATGCGCGCGGATATCTGTAAAATCAAAGTTTGCGTCGGAAGAAAGTCCTGAGCTTTATGATGAGCTTGGAATAATGGGAGAAATACATCCTGATGTAGCGGAAAAATACGGAATGAGCGGTGTTCGTGTTTACTGCTGTGAGCTGATGTTTGATTCAATTCAGCGTCATGCTGACAGAACTATAGTATATAAACCGCTTCCTAAATATCCTGCTACATCAAGAGATATAGCGCTTCTTGTTGACGAAGATATGGAGGTCGGCAAAATAGAAGAGCTTATAAAGAAAGAAGCGGGAAATATTCTTGAACATATTAGACTGTTTGATGTTTACAGAGGAAAACAGGTTGATGAAGGAAAGAAAAGCGTTGCATTTACTTTAACTTACAGAGACAAAGAAAAAACCTTGACTGATGAGGATGTTGCAAAGGTGCATGATAATGTACTTGAAATACTCAGAGAAAAGTTAAACGCAGTTCTGAGGGAAATGTAGGAGAGTTTTTATGGAGAATAATAATAAGGTAAAAGTAAAGATTTTCGGACAGGAGTATGTTATTGCCGGCGATAAATCAAAGGAAGAAATTATTCAGGTGTCTGCACATGTTGATATGCGGATGCAGGAGATAACAGAAGCGGCTAAGGCTGCCGGTGCGACGACTTCCAATATAGCAGTTCTTTCAGCCGTAAATATTGCAAGCGAGTATTTTCAGGCATTGGAGGAGATAGAAGAACTTAAGCGTATGAACATACAGCTTGAAAAGGATGCCCAGCATTATGTACAGCTTTGGGATGAATCCAAGAAAAATTATATGGATTATAAGGAAGAGACTCAGGCAATAGTTTTACAGAAAGATGAGCTTTTAAATCAAATAAAACAAAAAGAAGCTGAAAATCAGCAGCTTAGAGAAATGGTTGAGAATGCAAAGGTACAGGCTCAAAACAGCATGGACGAGGTTGTCAAGGAAGTGGAGGAAAAGTGCAGGGAACTTGAAAACAGTTTCTTTGACCTTCAGATGGAAAACCTTCAGCTGAAGAAAGAGCTTGAAAAGTACAAGAACAATAATGGATAGCTTTAAATGAAAGAAAAGACATTAAATATACTTGAATACAATAAGATAATAGAATTACTAAAAGAACAGGCAGGCTCTGAAATGACAAAGAATACAATTTCAGAGCTTATGCCTTTTCGTGATGTGTCTGAAATAAGGGAAAGTCAAGCAGAAACCACAGAAGCGGTAAGGCTTATAAATTACAAGGGGCCTTTACCTGTCGGTGGTTTTTATGATATTGAAGAGATTATTTCTTTTGCAAGAAAGGGAGGAACTCTCTCAATGGCGCAGCTTCTGAAAGTTCTTTACAATATGAGAACAGCCGAACGGATAGTTTCATTTTTAAAAGGCGATGTACCGGAACTTCCCATAATTTTTTCCATATCGGAGCTTATAGCAGTTCACAGAAGTCTTGCCGATGAAATAGACAGATGCATAATATCCGAGGATGAGATGGCCGATAACGCCAGCTCTGAACTAAGAAACATAAGACGCAGCATAACGAGACAAAATGAAGCTTTAAAATCCAAGATGAATCATATAATCAGTTCATCTGATAATAAGACCATACTGCAAGATTCGATTGTTACAATGCGAAACGGAAGATATGTAATTCCCGTAAAGCAGGAACACAAGGGGAGGATTCCGGGAATAGTTCATGACCAGAGCGGGAGCGGAGCAACTTTATTTATAGAACCGCAGTCCATAGTTAATCTTAATAATGAGCTGAGACAGCTTGAGCTTGATGAAAAGGCTGAAATAAACAGAATACTGACGGAGCTTTCGGAAGGTGTATCGGAACATTATCATGATTTGAAAAATAATCAGAAGCTTATGCTAAAGCTCGATATATTTATGGCAAAAGGACGGCTTTCGGTGCTGATGAATGGTGAAGAGCCTGAAATCAACGAAGAAGGCATCATGGAACTTAAAGAAGCAAGGCATCCTCTCATAGACGATGAAAAGGTCATACCTGTTAACATATATTTAGGAGAAAAATATAAGACACTTGTTATCACAGGTCCCAATACAGGCGGTAAAACTGTAACGTTAAAAACTGCAGGACTTCTGCCTCTTATGGCTCAGACAGGTCTTCATATTCCGGTGAATCCGGGAAGCCGCATATCTGTGTATGAAAATATATTTGCAGATATAGGAGATGAACAGAGTATTGAACAGAGTTTATCCACGTTTTCATCACATATGAAGAACATTGTCGATATAGTATCTGAGGCGGATGGCAGAAGTCTTGTGCTGCTCGATGAACTGGGTGCAGGCACAGATCCAACGGAAGGTGCGGCTCTGGCAATAGCAATTTTAGAAAGCTTGGCGAGCAAAGGAGCTTATTCTATTGCTACAACTCACTATACGGAACTTAAAAAATACGCAATTTCTACAGACGGAGTGGAGAATGCTTCTATGGAGTTTAATGTAGAAACTCTGAGTCCGACCTATAAACTGAATATAGGTATTCCCGGAAAGTCAAATGCATTTGAAATTTCAAGAAAGCTGGGACTTTCAGGGGATATAATAGGAAGGGCAAAGGATTTGCTTGAAGGCGGCGATATTGCCTTTGAAGATGTTATTTCATCTCTGGAAGAGGATAAAAAGAGGGCTGAAGAGGAACGGGATGAGGCAATACTTATAAATATAGAGATGAAGCGTCAGAAAGAAGAGCTTGACAGGAAAATAAAAAAATTTGAAGAGCGCAAAGAGCGAGAGCTTGAGCGTGCAAAAGAAGAAGCTCGTGAGATTGTAAGAGAAGCTAAAGATATTTCAAAAGAAGTTCAGGAAGAGCTTAGGGAACTGGCAAAGCTGGAAAGTTTAGGCGAGAGGAATTTAAGATTTGATAAAAACCGAAAGCGTCTGAATGAGCTTGAGCGGAAAAACAGGAATACAATAAAACGGGAAACTAACGAAAACCCTGTAAATCCTGATGATATTCAGCCCGGAGAACGGGTAAAGATATTGACTTTGAATCAAAACGGAGAGATTATTTCAAAACCGGATGACCGTGGAAATCTTCAGGTTCAGGTGGGTATGATGAAAATAAGCGTTAATCTTCAGGATATAATGCTTATAGACACAGGTTCATCCCGAAAAAAATTTAAGAAGTCAAACTATGGCAGACTTTACAGAGCAAAGGCTCAGAATATTTCCTCAAGTATAGATGTGAGGGGAAAAGGTCTTGACGATGCAGTTATGGATGTGGAGAAATATATTGATGATGCCTTTATATCGGGACTGGAAGAAGTAACAGTGATTCATGGCAGAGGAGAAGGCATACTTCGAAAGGGAATTCATGAATCACTTAAAAGACATAAGAATGTTAAAAGCTTTAGAAAGGGAAGTTATCATGAGGGCGGCGATGGAGTAACCATAATAAAATTAAAATAAGCCAATATGATAGATAATAAGGAGAATAAATATGATTAGCTACAAAGAAAAAATAGCGGATATTTTAACGCCCCATATCGAGGGTGTGGAAAGGGAAGAAATATTGGCGATGATAGAATCGCCTGCGGATAGTAAAATGGGGGACTATGCTTTTCCATGTTTTAAGCTTGCGAAGATATTGAGGAAAGCCCCTCCAATGATAGCTAAAACAATAGCGGAAGCAGTGCAGGGTGAGAATCTGTTCAGCAAGGTTGAAAATGTTAACGCTTATGTCAATATGTTCATTTCTAAAAAAGAATTTGCAGAGGAAGTTGTTTCCGAGGTAATATCAAAGGGTGATGATTTCGGGAGAAGCGATATAGGCGGCGGTAAAAAAGTAATTGTGGAATATTCATCTCCAAACATTGCGAAACCTTTTCATATCGGACATATAAGGAGTACTGTAATAGGAAATTCAATTTATAAAATATATGATTTCCTGGGGTATGATGCTATGAGAATAAACCACCTTGGAGATTACGGAACTCAGTTCGGCAAGATGATATGTGCATACAGAAGATGGGGCAACAAAGAAGATGTAATAAATGAGCCGATAAAATCGCTGCTTTCTTATTATACGAAATTCCATGAGGAAGCTGAAAAAGATCCTGCTCTTGAAGATGAAGCAAGAGCTGTATTTGCAAGGCTTGAACAGGGAGAACAGGAAGAAGTGGAACTCTGGCAGTGGTTCAGGGACGAAAGCCTTAAGGAGTTCAACCGTGTTTACGACATGCTGGGGATTACATTTGATTCGTATAATGGAGAAAGCTTTTACTCTGATAAAATGCCGAGGTTTGTCAATGAACTTAAGGATAAGGGTCTGCTTATAGAAGATGACGGCGCGCAGATAGTAAAGCTTGATGATTATGACCTGCCTCCGGCTCTTATAACTAAATCGGATGGCTCAACGCTTTACATTACAAGAGATATAGCGGCTGCTGTGTACAGAAAAGAGACATATGATTTTTATAAGAATATATATGTGGTAGCTTCTCAGCAGAACCTTCACTTTCAGCAGTGGATTCAGGTTATTGAACTGCTGGGATATGAATGGGCACGGGACTGTGTTCATGTACCTTTCGGACTTGTAAGCATGGAAGAAGGCACCATGTCGACAAGGCAGGGAAGAGTTGTTTTTCTTGAGGATGTTTTAAACCGAGCCGTAGAACAGACCAAGAAAATAATAGAGGAGAAAAATGTCAATACTGAAAACGTAGAGGAAACTGCAAGGGAAGTGGGAATAGGTGCTGTTATTTTCAATGAACTTTCCAACTACAGAATAAAGGATTATGTATTTTCCTGGGATAAGGTTTTAAATTTCGAAGGCGAAACGGGGCCTTACGTTCAGTATACTCATGCCAGAGCATGCAGCATTTTAAGAAATGCAGGAGATGATATTGCAGAAAAAGCAAAATCCGGTTTTAATTCCGAATATATAACAGGCGAAAGCGCACATCAGCTTATAAAGCTCATATACAAATTCCCTGAGGTAATTGAAGAGGCCGGTGAAAAATATGAACCGTCTGTAGTTACGCGGCATATAGTTGATATAGCGCAGGCATTTAATAAGTTTTATCACGATGAACACATACTTGTGGAAAATGAAGATGAGAAGACTTCCAAAGTCGCATTGGTGCTGGCGGCTAAGGCAACAATTAAAAACGGATTGTCTTTATTAGGAATAAAAGCACCTGAAAAAATGTAATATCTGTAATAACATATAGTATTTGTATGAAAAGGAGATGTTTATGAGATACGAAGGAGATATTTACAGGCCGCCCAGTGAAGCGTACAGCCTGCTTGTACAGGTAACCATAGGATGTACTCATAATAAATGTACATTTTGTAAAATGTTTAAGGATAAGAAGTTCAGAGTCAGAAAGCTGGATGAAATATTAGAAGATTTGGCATGGGCAAGAGCAAAGTACAGAAGTGTACCGAGAATTTTTCTGTGTGACGGAGATGCGCTTGCGCTTTCAAACAACAAGCTGATGCCGATACTGGATTATATAAAGGAAAATTTTCCTGAATGCGAAAGAGTTTCGATTTACGGAAGAGCAAGCGATGTTATAAAGAAAAGCGATGAAGAAATGAAACAGCTGCTGGATGCAGGTCTTACAATGGTTTATATAGGAGCGGAATCGGGAAGTGACAAGGTTCTTAAGGATGTATGCAAAGGAGAGACAAGGCAGCAGCTTATCGACGGTGTTAAGAAGATTGAAGCGTGTGGAATGCAGGCGTCTGTTACATTTATTTCAGGACTTGCCGGAAAAGACGGCTGGGAAGAGCATGCTATTGAGACAGGTACTATGATAACTGAAATGGAACCTTCCTATGTAGGTCTTCTGACTCTCATTGTGGAACCTAATGTTCCTATGGCTAAAGATATTGAATCAGGGAAATTAAAGCTGTTAAGCCCTGAGGAGGTTATGGCGGAAACCTTGCTGATGCTGAAGCATACCAATGTAACTAAAAAATGTGTTTTAAGAAGCAATCATGCGTCAAACTACGTATCACTTAGAGGAGACCTTCCGTATGATAAAGAAGCTATGATGAATACACTTAGGGTTGCCATGGAAAATAAAAACATGTTTAAGGATGAAAGATTCAGAGCACTGTAAAACTCAGAGAGGTATATTATGAGTAAAGAAAAAATGAACCTTGCGCAGGCTATGGGAATAACCAGAACTGTCATAAGAACAAGAGAAGAATCGGATATTCAGCTTAGGGAAGACAGGATAGGCAAATATTTTAAAAAATATTTGAATAAATTTGTATTTGTGGAATTCTCAGAGGAATTTATGAAAAAATCGAAGGCTGAGGAGCTGATGAAAGGAGTGCCTATCCCTTTAAGAAAAAAGGAAATAAAAGAATTTGCAGGCGGAGAGGGTATAGATATGCTTGTACTGGCCGAGAATATGGCATGGGTAATGGGCTGTGACCCTCATTTTAAACATACTAAAGATTACGTGGCAATATTAAAGAAGCTTTACAATTATAAAATTTATGAAGGCATGATGAAAGAAGGCCGTGATGCTGCGGAAAGAGGGGATATGGATAATGCCTGTATACATTTCAGAGCATCTTTATGTATGCAGTACGATTATCTGCATGGTATGTACAGTTATGCCAGAGCCTGCAGAGCTATGTATCTCAACAGCAGAAACGAGGAATACGTGGGCAGATTCAAGGCAGAGGCACTGGACTGGTTTGAGCTTCTTACTGAGACTCATCCCAGGTTTGCACAGGGGTATTATTACTTAGGATATGCTTACTTAAATATGGGGCTTTATTCAAAGGCCGATATTGCATGGAGAGGATTTATTAAATTCAGCAGAAACAGCAAGGATAAAAAGGAAATCAGAAACAGAATCAATCAAATTGAAGAGCCCAGACAGATAGAACATGGATGCAATGAAATAACGGCAGGGCGATATGAAGATGGCATAAACATACTTGAGCCGTTTCTGTCGAGCAGATTTAACGATTGGTGGCCTTTAAACTATTATCTCGGCGTAGGGTATGAAATGACAGGGCGCCGCGCGGATGCTGTAAGCGCATTTAAAAAGGTATTGCAGCTTAATGGAAGTCACATAGAAACCATGAAAGAACTGCTGGCCATATATGAAGAGGAAAATGATAAGGCTAATATTAAAAAATACAGGGATAAAATAGAACTTATAGAGCATAATATGGAAGAAGAGAGGTCTCAGTTTGTTAAGGAAATCGAGCAGGAAGACAAGAAACTTCAGGAAGAAGAACCAGCACTGATGGAGCCTGAGCATATTGATATAAGTGAATCAGATGATACCCTTGGCAGCTTGGAAAGAACAGATGAAAAGGATAAAGAGAAGAAGACTTTGGTTAAGCGATTTGGCAAGAAAAATTAATTAAATTAGTTAGTAATTTGTGATTAAAATAGGTTGACATCCTGTAATGATTTATTGTATAATACTACTTGTCGTTACGGGATACAACCTAAATATTCCAAGGTAGCTCAATGGTGGAGCACTCGGCTGTTAACCGATAGGCTGTGGGTTCGAGCCCCACCCTTGGAGCCAACTATGAATCTGAAGTTGTTAATATGACTTCAGATTATATTTTGCCGGAGTGGCGGAATTGGCAGACGCACAGGACTTAAAATCCTGCGATCCTTATCGATCGTACCGGTTCGACCCCGGTCTCCGGCACCAATAATTGAATACAATATGATGATTTTTATCACATCTGATATCGCGGGGTGGAGCAGTTGGTAGCTCGTCGGGCTCATAACCCGGAGGCCGCAGGTTCAAATCCTGTCCCCGCAACCACGAAATCAACCCGAGGTCAAAATGGCTTCGGGTTTTACAATGCCTTGAAAACTGCTGTTTTTCAATACTTACAGCGATTTTTGAAAACTGATACAGACGCATATAAATACCATATAAAGGTAAAAAATTGGGGATATTATTGGGGATTTTCGCGTTAATTGGGGATGAATTGGGGATGGATTTGCGTAAAATCGGAAGTTTTTCCGTTATTAAAATAATGATTTTTTTGCAGGAAAAATGTAATCGTACAATAGCATAACTTATCAAGTTGTTTTACTATGAAAAAAAGGAGGTCGGCAATATGTTCAAGAAAAAATTTTATCTTTCTCTTAACGCAGAAGAGAAAAAAATAGTAGTCCAGAGTCTCATAGAACTAAAAAATGATTTAATCAGGCAGGGGAGATACACAGATCCGGTAGACGAACTGCTGATTAAAGTCCTTAGCATATAACTGAATAATAAGTGTCCGCCTTCTCATATAGAAGAACGATCAGTTTTACATAGCCATTTCAATCATGAAGTGGCTTTTTTTATTGCTCAAAATAGGAGGATGCAAAATGAAGAATGTAAGAAGAATTGAACTGGTGATTGAAGCTGCAAATGAAGGACAGGAAGAAAGCCATTTTCTGCATGGGGTTGAACTGATTGGAAGCGAGGTATTTTATGCGGTGGATCATGTTTACGCAGATATGCTGGATGATCCTGAAATGTATCTATTGTCGCTGATGAAGATCAGAGAGCTTTATCAGGAAGATGAACTGGATGAGGCAATTGATCTGATGTATATGCTGGCGGCGCTCTGTGATTACCACGCAAGAATCAAGATCGCTTCCTTTGCCTGTCAGTCCGAGGAGACAAAGGAAGCGATTCTAAACGGCTTTGTGTCCTCTGCCGAGGCAAGGTATGAGGAAGATGACGAGCTTGAGGAGGACGAGGATGATGAAGGATTCGAAAATAGTGGCTATCTGTAATCAAAAGGGAGGCGTAGGAAAGACCACAACCACAGTCAACTTGGGAATCGGACTTGCAAAAGAAGGGAAAAAAGTTCTGCTCATTGACGCAGATCCGCAGGGAGATTTAACTACCTGTCTTGGGTGGAAAGACGGGGATCATCTAAATACTACCTTGGCGGATCTGATGAGAAAGGTAATCCGGGAGGAAGAAATTCAAAAAGGGGAAGGCGTTTTACACCATAGGGAGGGCGTTGATTTGATCCCGGCGAATCTGGAACTGTCCTCTATGGAGATGAACCTTGTAAACGCCATGAGTAGGGAACTGACGCTTCGTAATTATCTGAAGGATATCAAGAAGGACTATGAATATATTCTGATTGACTGTATGCCCTCTC
>CABUXV010000013.1 GCA_902495595.1 uncultured Eubacterium sp.
TCCTGTTATAGCATGTCCTATCTTCTCAAGATAATTCGTCCACTCTATGTTGATTATGGACTCCATGTAGTTATGGGTAAACTCCTGTTCCACATAGCATACAGTTAAAGATTCTATATATTTTACGGACACTTCTGTAACATTGTTTTCTATAACGCTTTCAGCCTCTAAAATCAAATCGTACCAGTCGCTTACCGATGTATATGAAACATTTATATTTTCTTTGAGCTGCTTAAGCTCATCTATCTTACGTCTGAATCCTTTCTCATGGACTTCATAAGTATCGCTTTCCAGAAATTCTTTCATTTCTTCAAGCTTAAATCCCATCTGTTTAAAGTACTTTATAACAGGTACGAACAACAATGTTTCCTTATTATAATATCTGTACTTGTTTTCTTCCGAAATATAATCTGGAGATATTATATTTATCTTATCATAAAAGCGCAAAGCCTTTTTGGATACATTACAGATTTTACTTACTTCACCGATAGAGTAAAATTCCTGCTCTTTCATAGCTTTTTCTCCTTACATGTCTACATACCCTTTATTTTAAATTCTGCATCATCTAAAGATTTATATCCATAAAACTCAACTGTTGCGCGGTGAATTTTAAACGAAGGATTCTCAGACTCCACTTCCGCATTAATTTTCTGTAAATATTGATAATATAGATTAAGGGTTCTCTCAGAATAAGTTTTAAGCTCCCCTATAGTGTATACATGAAAGGAAACATCCATACCGTCATTTCCCAAAACAGCCCTGCCTCTTCCGCCAAGCGCCGGATATTTAAGATTGAAAACCTGTTCGCACCTTATTAAAATATTAGCGATTCTGTCAACCATATTGGATTTCTGTAAAGATATTTTAGGAAGTCTGCTTTTCAAATTGCGGTCGAAATATTCAGGCTCCGTAAACTCCATCATATATGCATATTTCTCCATAACAAGGTTTCTGTCGTTTTTCACAGCCTCAAATATATCCTGCTTATAACTGTTTAGTATTTCTATATCGAATGCCGTAAACTGACTGAATCTCATTACATAAAAGGTCCATTCATCATCCTGACAGCTTGCTCTGCCTCCTATGTTCTGAACTTTATCAAACATATTCCATTCAGCTTCTATTATTTCGTTAATCAGACCGTCTTTCGGCGTACCGTTTCTTTTTATTTCTTCTCTCACAAAAAACTCCTTAATCAAAATCCACCATTATATGCAGATTCTTAAGCCTCATATCGGATATATTTCTCATTAGTTCCTCACCGTGAGCCTGGAGAAAAGGTTCTGTAGTTCTTGTAAGTCCTCTTCTGTTAAGTTCCTTTCCCACATCTTCCGCCACGCTTTCTATAAGGTTCTCTTTTTTAATACGGTTTTCTGATGTATCAGGGCAAACCGTAATATCCTTAAGCTTTTTCACCGCATCGCTTAATATGCTGAAATTTTCCGCGCCTTTAAAAATCCATTTGTAATAAGGCATATAGCTTTCATTCAGCAGATATACAGCCGCCATGGAATGTTTAACGAAATCCGAACAGGATAGATATGCAGCCTGACTGTCCGAGCGTTTCATACATCTGGCGTAATTGTACTGTCCCGACTGAGCCATAAGCGTACATTTAGCTGCAAGTTTTTTCCTGAGTACATCCTGCGGATAAAAGGATTTCAGCGCGCTTCTTATCTCGGAAAATTCCCCTAAATTATCCATAAAAACTTCGCCGTTTGTAGCTGTTGCCAAAAATCCCGAAGGGATTTTAAACCATTCCATATTATCTTTAGGAGCATGGTCAAGACCTGTATATTTGATATAAAAATCTTCAAGAGGCAAAATTCCTATTCTCCCTCCTCCCTGCGCCGACATAATTCTCGTATACCCTCTGTATACAGCCGGCATACTGTCATAGGCGCTTTGCAGAGCAGTTCCTGCCTGCGCATATATTTTTCGCGGCACCCAAATGCAGAATGCCGGTCCGAAATCATGGTCCTGGGAAATTTCATCATCAAATCCCAGACATTCGGAACCTTCTCCTACAAGACCTGCCGCTATATACTGTTTATATCCGGACATCCTGTTTTCTATTAAATCTCTTCCGTACTCTTCAAAATATGCTCTTGAAAGCTCCAGTCCTTTCATCGGTTAAAATCCTTTCACTTTAGCTAAATTCTGTTCTATAAGCCGATAATATTCGGTTTTTCCGAAATCACGTTCTATCAAAGCCATTGCTTTCTCATACAGCCTTATGGCTTCCTGTTTTTCGCCTTTTAAATAATACACCTGAGCAAGTCCCGCGCACGCTGACGAGTAATGTACATCAATACCGCCATCTTCCTCAAACATTCTGCACGCAGACAAAAAACTCTCCTTTGCCATTTCAAGTTTATTCTGCCTAACTTGAAGCTCACCTAAATTTATGTAAGTAGTTGCCAGCTCCCCTCTGCATTCTGGCAGTCCTTTAATAATATTAAAAGCTATGTCGAGAGCCTGCTCCGCTTTATCAAATTCACCTGTCTGTCTGTATACCATGCTTATATTGTTATTTAAGGCCGCCATCCGGTAATCTCCTGCAAGACCGCATTCTACAAGCAAAACCCGCGCCTGCAGAAACAATCGCTGGGCTTCGCCCAGTTCCCCCGAATTTACATAAACATCACCGGCGTTTATCAGCGCAGTCGCATAATGTTCAGAGCCGGAAAGACCCATGCGTTCCAACTGTTCCAAAACAGTTCTATACAGTTTTTTAGCCCTGTCTATCTCCCCTGTTGCACGACAAAGACCTCCTAGTTCATTGCTTACCGCAACGATTCCGGAGGTATCATTTCTCAGCTCGGCATCTCTCAGCCACTTTTCCATATACTGCATGGTTTCAGCCTTGTTTTTACGCTGAAACATTACATCCAGTCCCTTGTAAAATTCGCTTATATTTATTTTACCGTCCATCTATGCACCTATTTCTTCCTGATAAAATTAGTCAAAATAGGACGTTCATACTCCGGCTGTTTAACTCTCTGCCTAAGACCTGCGTCCTTGTTTCTTATGGCGTAAGCAATGCTTTCGCCGAGAGTTCTCATTGTCTGCATACCTTCAATATCCTGAAGCACTTCTTCAGGTTTGTTTCCATGAACCTGATTCCAGTACTGGGAGGTCGCCACAGTCATTTTATTTATCATAAAATACTTGTTGATTCTGTCAAAAGCCGAGCTTGCGCCGCCTCTTCTGCATGAGACAACCGCCGCAGCTATCTTCCCCGCCATTTTGCCGTTGCGCATAGTACTGTAAAACAGCCTATCCAAAAAACAGCACAGCTGTCCTGATGCACTTGCATAGTACACCGGCGAACCTACAACTATTCCGTCAAATTCCACTAAACGATGTGAAATTTCATTTACACCGTCATTAAAAACGCATTTTTCGGTGGTAAAACAACTGCCGCAGCCTACACAGCCTCTTATAGGCTCTGCGCCTATATGATAGATTTCCGTAGCAACATCATTTTTGTTTAAAGTATCCGCTACTTCCCTTAACGCTGTGTAAGTGCATCCGAATTGATGCGGACTGCCGTTTATAAGCAAAACCTTCATTAATTACTCCTTACTGTAAGCCTTTTTTCAGTAAAAAATATAATTTAAATAGAAGTTTAATAATTATTATAACATATTTTCAAACATAAAAAGCAAAATTTCGTTTCAAAGATTAAATTTTAAATGCTGCATCAAAAAAACAGAAGACATATAAGCCTTCTGTTATAAATGGTGCGGCCTACCGGACTTGAACCGGTACGGTCTCCCACACGCCCCTCAAACGTGCGCGTCTGCCTATTCCGCCAAGGCCGCAAATTAAATTTTAGCAAAGATTATTTTAAAATCTTTTTGATTTGAAAAATCAGCACTCCTATATTGTACGGATTTCGCATACTTTTGTCAACAAAAAAATTAAATTCTTACAAATAAAACCCTGATACATAGAATACTGCAGGTAATAATGTGGATATACAGCACTCATGACTCAGGGCATGGCAACAATTAAATAAAACTTTTTACTATTATGTTATACCATTTTACATAATGTAAAAGTCAAGCATGATAAATATTATTTTTGAACAGAAAAATCATAAAAAAATCCGTAAAAATTTTCCATAAAACCGATGATTTTACTTGAAATCAATTATTCTATTTTATTTTTCTGCCGATGTTCTGTCATATTATCGGATAAAAAGCAAAAAGAAAGTTTAACATTATGTTAAACTTTCTTATATCGATTTACCAATTCAAAAGCTTCAGTATCATCAAGTACGGGAAGCATTATCTCGGTAACGTAATTATCTTCATTCGATGTGGAATAAATGTCTACCACATGCCTTTCCACAGAGTCTCCCCTTAATCGGAAGGAGTGTTTATCTGCCCACTCAAAGAGTCTATTGTAGGTTTCTGATACTTTTTTCAGCGAACCGATATGATATCCCGATATTACCATAAATCCGCCAAAGTCAACAACACTGTCCATGCTTTTATTATTGGCATTCACAAGCTGCAAAAGCACCGTACGTTTATAACTGTTATCGAGTCTTTCTTTATATTTATCATATAATATGCAGAATGCTCCTCCTACATCTACCATAGAGTGTCCGTTTCTCTTTGACATAGTGAAATACTCAGTTTCCAGGTATGCCAGAGCATCCGAATCTCCCGGCTCATGTTCCTGCTCATACCAGAAATGCTGACGGTTCTGAAAATACTTTGTAGTAATGCTTATCTGCCTGTGCTTCAATATCCACTGACCTTCCACCAGAACTTCATGCCAGCTTTTCAGGCTGTCCATCCTCTGATTGTAGTAACGCATTTTCTCACAGGTCTCGTCTATTTTGCCTTCAATCATATGCTGAAAAATTTCCATATCAGAAGCTGACAGAATCTTACCTATCTCCTCCATGGAAAAACCGCTGTCTACAAGATATCTTATTATCTGAACCTGCTGCATGGTATTGATGCTGTAATATCTGTACCGGCTCTGTTCATCCACCTGGTCCGGAACTATCAGTCCTATCTTCTCGTAATATCTGAGCATTCTCTGCGAAACATCACATATTTTAGATACTTTTCCAATGGAATACAATACATCACGCTTCAAGTAAATCCATCTCCTTTATTACAATCTCCTCCAGCTTGTCGTAAAGCTCCTCTATACTGCCTGAATTATCTACAACTATATCAGCCTTACTGATTTTTTCTTCATCTCCCATCTGACAGTTTATCCTGTCTTTTACTTCCTGCCTGCTCACTCCGTCTCTGCTGCAGACCCTGTTTATTCTGACATCCATATCCGTTACCACTAAAAGAATTTTATCACATCTGTTATCAAGTCCTGCTTCAAATAACAGAGGAGCATCAACCAATATACCAAAAACATCTTCATCTGAACTGCTTTTCTTGCAGCGCTCGATTAATCTGTCAATTTCTTCTATGATAGATGTCAGCATTATGCTGTCAAGGCGTTCCTTTTTTTCGTATTCCGAAAACACTATAGACGCCAGCGCTTTTCTGTTTAAAGTTCCGTCCCTGTTTAATATTTCTGTTCCGGGACTGCCCATATCGCCATCAGGTCCGAAAGCCTCATTGAGCTTAATTAGCATTGGACTTCCCTTATCTGTAAGCTGTCTTCCTATTTCATCTGCATCTATGTGGTAAAATCCCTTTTTTCTTAAATAATCGGCAACGGTAGATTTACCTGTTCCAATTCCTCCCGTAAGTCCGATAACTTTTATATTTTTTTTCTTGATATCTTTATCCATAAAGTTTTCCTTATTTCAATTCATACCAATTAGAACCTTCATTAAGGTCTGCTTTTAATTTTACTGCGAGTTTATATGCATTCTCCATATTTTCGGTTAAAAGTTTTTTTACGGTATCTTTCTCATCCTCGTAAGTATTTATTATAAGCTCGTCGTGAACCTGCAGTATGAGCTTTGATTTAAGGCCTTTTTCCTTTATCGCCTTATATACTTTTATCATTGCGATTTTTATTATATCCGCTGCGCTTCCCTGTATAGGCGTGTTCATCGCAAGCCTTTCACCTACTTGTCTGACCATATAACCGGTCGCCATGATTTCTTTTATATATCGTTTTCTTCCCATCAGTGTTGATACATAACCTTTTTCTTTACATAGCTTTACCTGTTCATCCATAAAAGACTTTACAGCAGCATGTTTTTCAAAATAAGCAGAAATATATTCATCGGCTTCTTTTCTGGTTATGTTAAGTTCCGTGGAAAGTCCAAACCCGCTCATACCGTATATTACGCCGAAATTTACAGCTTTTGCCCTGCTTCTTTCCTCTATTGTTATTTCATTTTCGGGGATGCCTAAAACCCGGGATGCCGTTGCCCTGTGAATATCTTCTCCATTGTTAAAAGAGTCTATCAGTGATTCGTCATTTGACATATGAGCGAGAACTCTTAGTTCTATCTGAGAATAATCGGCGCCCATTAAAATACATTTTTCATTTTCGGGAACAAAAGCTTTTCTCAGTTTTCTGCCCATTTCCTGCCTTATAGGTATATTCTGCAGATTAGGCTCCGTACAGCTTATTCTCCCTGTTGTAGTGACGGTCTGATTAAAATGTGCATGAACTTTCCCGTCTTCACTGTTTATAAGAGGTATAAGTCCGTCTACATAAGTGCTCTTAAGCTTTGAGACTGTCCTGTACTCTAAGATTAAAGGAAGAATTGGATGTTTATCCTTTATTCTCTCAAGTATATCTGCGCTTGTAGAATAGCCTCTCTTTGTTTTCTTTCCTGCAGGAAGACCCAGCTTATCAAAAAGTATTTCACCGAGCTGAAAAGGAGAATTTATATTAAAGTGTTCTCCGGCAAAGTCATATATCTGTTCAGTTAAATTGCTTATTTCCTCAGAAAGAATTTTTCCGAATTCAGAAAGAGTATCCTTATCAGTTTTAAACCCCTCTTTTTCCATTGCAGCCATTACTTCTATCAATGGCAGCTCCACATTATAAAATATATTGTCGAGATTTTCTTCATTTATTTTTCTAATCTGGGCTTCTTTTAAATTCAATACAGCAGAGCAGACTTTAAACCCATACTCCATATAGCTTTCAGCCAAGTCAGAGAACATATCAACCTGACCGTTCTGAAGTATAAATTCTTTTTCATCTTCCACCGTAATATGAAGATATTCGTTTGAAAGCGCCGATAAACTGTAATTGCTCCTTCCCGAATCAATTACATACTGAGCTATCTCAGTGTCAAAGGAAGTGTTGAACTTGGTTATGCCATTGCACATGAACATATAGTAATATTTCTTAAGTCCATGACCTGCCATTGATATATCCTGTCTCTCAAACCATTTGAAAAAACCGGATAAAGATGTGCAGTCAAAATAATAATAACTATTGCAGTTAATGGCTGCCACTCCTTCTATAACCGGCGCCGTAATATGATTGTAATCTCCAAACACCTTTATTACAGTCTCGCCTTTAAAATCTATATTTTCAAGCAGTGAATCCTCTTTAACCAAAACGCGTTCAAATCCGGACGTATCTTTTATAACTACAGATTCATCAATATTCTTATCGGAAAAATCACTATTATTTTTTACATTTAAATTTTTAAGAAATTTATTAAACTCAAGCTTTGAATATATTTCAATAAGTTTATCGTAGTCCGGCGTCTCAATAAGATATTCCTGAAAATCGATTTCCATAGGAATATTTACATTTATTGTAGCAAGTCTTTTGCTCATTACTGCCATCTGTGAATTTTCTTCAATTTTATTTCTCACTCCCTTTGGAGTTATATTTTCAATATTCAGCAGCAGGTTTTCTATATTTCCGAATTCAAGAATAAGTTTTGAAGCAGTCTTTTCACCAACTCCCGGTACTCCCGGTATATTGTCTGATTGGTCCCCCATAAGACCTTTGTAATCTATAAACTGGTCAGGTGTGAACCCGTATTTTTCAATCATGGCGTTCTTATCATACATCTCAAATTCAGAGACGCCTTTTTTTGTTATGATTACTTTCGTAACATCTGTTGCCAGCTGAAGTTCATCTTTATCACCTGTTATGATATAAGGTTCCAGTCCTTCTTCTTCGGCTCTTTTGGCAATGGTTCCTATAATATCATCTGCTTCGAATCCTTCGATTTCTATCTGTTTTATATTCATCGCCTTAAGAATATCTTTAAGAATAGGAATCTGCATGGCAAGCTCCGGCGGCATTTTCTTTCGTCCCGCTTTATAGTCTTCATATTCTTTATGCCTGAAAGTTGGAGCTTTCATATCAAAAGCTATTGCCATATGCGTTGGCTCATAATCTTTTTTAATCTTCTCCATCATGTTTATAAAGCCGAATATGCCCTGAGTAAATATTCCTTCTTTGGTTATCATTGGATTTCTCATTGCATAATAAGCCCTGTTTATTAAGCTGTTTCCGTCAATTATAGCTATTCTGTTCATTTATTCACCTTTAATATCCTTTATGGATTTGAATCCGTAAGCAGATTCCGCATTCATTACACCGCTGTTTATAGCCTTGGCCATAACATAAGCTCCCAAATCACCTAAAGCGTCATGATTCACTTCAACCGTTCCTTTTGCAAGATAAAATACAGTATCCCCGTCTGCAGATGTATGCACAGGTTTTATGGCGGCGGCATAACCATTATGAGCCATTGATGCTAGCTTATTACACTGATTTTTATCAAGTTTTGCATTGGTTATAATACAGCCTATTGTAGTATTTCCCGTAAATACATTGCGCCTGCGCTCTATGGATTCCCACATTACTCGCCTCGTATTATCAAGACTTCTTCCGTCCTTCGAAAGCATCCCTGCTATTTGAGCTCCCGTATCGGCATCATAAACATCTCCCAGACAATTTACAACAGCCACAGCACCTATTTTAAGTTTTCCTATTTCTACGGCATAAAACCCCAATCCGCCTTTCATAGTTCTTTCAGGTCCCGCAAATTTTCCTACGGTTGCTCCCGTGCCGGCTCCGTAATTGCCCATTTCGGGCTGATTTCTTTCTGAATTTACGCAAGCCTTATATCCCATATCTGCATCCGGTCTGCATTTGAAGTCTCCTGCGATGAGATCGAATATACAAGCGCCTGATACTATCGGCACCTTTCCGATTCCCACGTCAAATCCTATATTTCTCTCCTCAAGATACTTCATCGCTCCGCTGGCAGAATCAAGACCGTAGGCGCTTCCTCCGGAAAGCATTATGCCATATACTTCCTCACAGAATTTTACAGGTGATAAAAGGTCGGTTTCCCTGGTAGCAGGTCCGCCGCCTCTTACATCTACTCCTCCTGCTGCTCCCTTTGGGCACAATATTGCAGTGCACCCTGTACCGCCTTTTTCATCCTGGGCGTTTCCTATACTGAATCCTTGTATTTCGTTTATGTTTATCTCTCTCATATATTTTCTCTATTTCAGTTTTTTATTTGTTATCCAGTAAATAATACCTACAAACATTCCTCCACCTACTATGTTGCCCAATGTTACGGGAATTAAATTTTTTAACACAAAATTTCCCGCTGTAAGAACAGAGGTATCCACTCCTGCAAGCTGAACAAAAGCATCATTTCCCGAGGCTGCTATTCCCGCCGGTATAAAATACATATTCGCAACGCTGTGTTCAAATCCCGACAGCACAAACAGCCCAATGCAGAACCATATGGAAAAAATCTTGCTTACGGTTTCGTGAGCTCCCGTTGCCATCCATACGGCAAGACATACCAGCCAGTTACACATAATTCCCAGTACAAAAGCTCTGCCAAAATCAAGGCTTACCTTCGAAACCGCCGTTTTTACAACAGCAGCCCCAAGAAGACCTCCGCCGCTTTCCCAAAGACCCGAGCAGCTCATAAATGCAACTATTACTAAAGATCCTATAAGGTTTCCTATGTATACTATTCCCCAGTTTCTAAGCATTCCCGAAACTTTTATCTTTCTTTCCAAAACGCCTGTTATCATCAGACAGTTTCCTGTAAACAGCTCTGCTCCGCACATGACTACCATCATTAACCCTACAGGAAATACTGCGGCAGAAACAAGTTTTCCCAGTCCGAGAGTCGCTGTATCTGAAGTAAGATTAAAGGATGCCATAGCCGATGCCTGAGCCCCGAAAGCTATATATGCTCCAGCAAGAACTGCCAGAATCAGAAGTTTCCAAAATGAACCCGATGCCTTTCCTATACTGGCATCCGATGTTTTTTCCAAAATTTCAACCGAAGATAATGTGCTCAATTATATTCCCCCTCTTTTCATAAAAAATACCTGCACGGCTTAATTGCCATGCAGGCTAAATTATATCATATACCTATTGCTTTGTCATTAACTGACAAACCTCATTTGAAAATTCAACCGGGTCTTCTATAGGAAGCCCTTCTATAAGCAAAGCCTGAGAGTAAAGCAGTTTTGCATAAGCTCCCACCCTTTCCTTATCGCTTTCAAAGGCGCTGCTTAAAGCATCAAAAATAGGATGATTTGCATTTATTTCAAGCACACGTTCCGCCTTAACTTTATCATCGACAGGCATCGAATTAAGTACTTTCTCCATTTCTATGGAAAGACCGCCTTTAGCGGTAAGGCATACAGGATGACTCTTGAGCCTCTGGGTAAGCCGTACTTCTGAAACTTTATCACCTAAAGCATCTTTCATGTACTGAAGCATATCCTTACTTTCTTCAATCTGTTTTTCCGCCTTTTCTTTTTCTTCCTTTGATTCTTCCAAATCTAAATCATCTGCCGACACTGACTTAAATTCTTTTTCATCAAAATCATGCAGAATCTGCAGGGCAAATTCATCTATATCATCAGTCAGATAAAGTATTTCATACCCCTTATCTTTGAGAAGCTCCGTCTGCGGCAGTTTATCTATTTTATCCGTGCTCTCACCGCTTGCATAGTATATATTCTTCTGCTCCGGATTCATCCTGCTCACATATTCAGACAAAGTAACAAGAGCCTTTTCTTTTGAAGAATAAAACATAACCAGATCTTTAAGCATTTCTTTATTTACGCCATAGCTGTCATAAAGTCCGTATTTAAGCTGCAGCCCGAAATTCTTGAAAAACTCCAGGTATTTTTCTCTGTCTGTATTCAGCATAGATAAAAGCTCGCTCTTTATCTTCTTTTCAAGTCTCTTTGCGATGGCTTTAAGCTGTCTGTCATGCTGCAGGGTTTCCCTGGAAATATTAAGGGACAAATCCTGCGAATCAACAAGACCTTTGACAAAACTGAAATAATCAGGCAAAAGGTCAGCGCATTTATCCATGATAAGAACTCCCGAAGAATAAAGCTGCAAACCTTTCTCGTAATCTTTTGTATAATAATTATACGGAGCTTTTCCAGGTATAAACAAAAGCGACGTATAGCTGACTACTCCTTCTACATTGGTATGAATAACTTTTGCCGGGTCTGTAAAGTCATAGAATTTTTCTTTATAAAAATTGTTGTAGTCCTCTTCCTTAAGTTCACTTTTGCTCTTCTTCCACAGAGGAACCATACTGTTTAATGTTTCCAGTTCAAAATACGACTCATATTCCTGGTCTTTAGGTTCTTTCTCCTCATCTCCGGCCTTGATTCTATGTTTTTCAGCCATCATCTGAATAGGGTAATGTATATAATCCGAATACTTCTTAACAAGACCTCTTATCTGATATTCATCTAAATATTCACTGTATTTTTCATCTTCTGTATCTTCTTTTAACGTAAGAGTTATTTCTGTTCCGCAGCTGTCCTTTGATGCTTCTTTTATGGTATATCCGTCAGCTCCTTCCGATTCCCACTCATACGCCTCATCACTTCCGAATGCTTTGCTTAAAACCTTAACTTTATCGCTTACCATAAAAGCAGAATAAAATCCAACACCAAACTGACCTATAATATCAATCTCTTCTTTTTTGTCCATTTCGGATTTAAAATCAAGAGAGCCGCTCTTAGCAATAGTACCAAGATTTTTTTCAAGCTCTTCCTTATTCATCCCCATACCATTATCTATGATTTTAAGAGTTCCGGCATCCTTATCAGCTTCAATTTTAATATAAAAATCATCTCTGGAAATACCTGTATTGCCTTCGGTTAAACTGTGATAATAAAGCTTATCTATCGCATCGCTTGCATTTGATATAAGCTCTCTTAAGAAAATTTCCTTATGAGTATAGATAGAGTTAATCATTAAATCCAAAAGTCTTTTAGACTCTGCTTTAAACTGCTTTTTTGCCATAACAACAATCATCCTTTCATATATATTTTCTTTATTTCATCCGCATTATGTTAGCACTCAAGTTTTATGAGTGCTAACATAATAATAAGACAAACAAAATCTAAAATCAAGGGGGTTTTGACAAATTTTAGGCTTATATGGCAAAAAGAGTTGGAAAAATCATATAATGATATCTAGTATTGAGTCCTTGCCAAAATCAAATTCTGAAAAAAAGGTGTTTTTATGCTCGATTTTCAGAATTTTTTATTTTATGTAAACCTATAATTGTACTTTCCAACAAATTAATTAGTTTAATCTATAGAATACCAGCATATAAATTATAAAAATTTCTATTTAATATGATTTCATCCAATATATTTCATGCTTTTATTGGATAGATGATATCTTTGAGAACTATTTTCTGAAAATCATAGTTTAAAAAGGATATTTTTCAGAAAAAATTTGTTTACATAAAACTTTTAGCTATTAAAAATCCGATTACAGAAATAAAGCGAATAAATATCCTGATTATTGAAACTATGCAAATATGGTAAAATATCCTTTTCTGAAAACTGCCTATTTTTTTTTTACAGCAAAAAAATAATCCCGACATGCCGTCAAGGATATAATTCACACCCTATCTTTCAATAGGGGGGTGCCCTATTTCCGCTTCTGCCGTCCCCTATTATGCGGGGCTTGACATCCGCTGACGAAAACTCGGACTCCCAATGTCACAATGTAGGTTGAATTATAGCACCTCAACGCGCACTTCAGGATTCAATTCTATTATATGCTGTTTTATTTAAACTAACCTTAACATAATTATAATACAATTATGCAAATTTTCAAGTAGTATATAATGCTAAAGCTCAACGGCTTCCAAATCTATGCTGCAGTTATGATGAACTTTCTGAACATCGTCATTATCTTCAAGTACATCAATCATCTTTTTAAGAGCTTTAATATCGTGCTCATCCTTTGGCGCAGCCTCCATTGACGGAACGAACTCCACATCCGAATCCACAAATTCATATCCGGCATCTGTAAGAGCACTATGTACATCTGTATAACTTTCCGGAGCAGTCTGTATTTCATAACTGTCTTCATGAGTTATCATATCTTCCGCACCTGATTCAAGGGCTGTTTCCATCAAAGCGTCTTCATCTATTTCATCTGTTTTCTCTATAATTAATATTCCTTTTCTTGAAAACATGTAGGACACACATCCCGGAGCCCCAAGGTTTCCGCCGTGTTTGTCAAAAGTCGATCTCACTGCTGAAGTTGTTCTGTTTCTGTTATCAGTAAGAGCTTCTACTATTACAGCCACGCCTCCTACGCCATAACCTTCAAAACTGAGTTCTTCATAAGTTTCTCCGGCCAGTTCGCCGGTTCCTTTCTTCACAGCTCTCTTTATGTTATCGTTAGGCATACCTATTGATTTTGCCTTTTCTATAGCAACTCTGAGTGTTGCGTTATAATCAGGGTCACCGCCTGCTTTTGCGGCTACTATTATTGCCCTTGCGTATTTTGTAAACATAGCTGCACGCTTGGAATCCTGCGCCGCTTTTCTTCCTGCTATTGTCCCGTGTCTTCCCATGGAGACACCTCCTCACCTTAATAATTTTTTCTCTTAAAGATTATACACCCTAAAATATCTAAATTCAAGGCGTATGAAAATCAAATTGATTATCTATTTCATCATTTCTATTACACCGCCTATGGTTTCACGCACGCTCTTCTCCCAGTCCTCTTCAGGTGTAAGTATTACTATATCTAAAAAAGCTCCTCCAAACACATTTTTAATCCACTGGCGCGACTGTTTGTTCTTAAACTCCAGTCTCTCCTGTATCTGCTCAACGAGAATCGCTATTTCTTCGTCAAATGAATTTTTAATCCTGCAGCATTCTTCATCTTCCATCATCATCCTGTAAAAGACAAAAGTCGTATTTTTATATTTCTTTGTAGCTTTAAGCTGAAATACCAATATCTTCATAAGACATTCCACAGGGTCTTCCTCAGACATGATATCAACGCTTCCTATTACATCTTTTAAATCCTGAAGTCCATCTTCCATTATAAGTTTTATTACTTTTTCTTTATTCCCGAAATAATTAAAAAAAGTACTTCTTGAAATCATTGCTTCTTCACAAATTTTATCTACCGAAGTATTATAGTATCCGTTTTTTTCAAAATAATGCAGAGAGTCGCGAACAATTTTATTCATGCTCATGACCTTTTTCTTTTCTGTTAAACTTAATTCTTTCATAGGGTCCAGCACCTTTTCCTATTTATTGGTAATGATATAATACCAACTTTTTAAATGAAATGCAAATGAACGACACTTACATGCCGTCCATTCACACTATCTATTATTTATCACAAGGTATTATAAATTTTTATTTCATGCCATTCTTTAACGCCTCAATAGCCGCTGTCCTGCCTTTTTCTCCAAAATCCCTCAGCGCCTCGACTTCTTCTTTTGGTATAGGTGAACTTTCACCCAACATTTTGGCGATACAAAGGGTTTTGGCTATTTTCTCCACTCCCTCTGCAAAAGAGAATGCCATTTCAAGATTGGGACCGTAAGCAAGAACACCGTGATTAGCTAAAAGCACAGCAAAATAATTGCCTAAGTATTTATCAAAGTCCCTGTATATTCTATCCGTGCCAGGCGTTCCATAAGGAACAACCGGAACTTTTCCAAATGTAATATTCATCTCGGTAAGTGCATCGGATACTATCGGCATAGCATTTACAGCATAAGCTGTCGCATAACAGCTGTGATTATGCACTACAGCTTTCACATCAGGACGGACTTTATAAACTTCAAGGTGCATTTTAAGCTCCGATGATGGTTTCATCCCCTCTTTCTGATACAAAATATTTCCCTGCATATCCGTCTCAATAATCATATCAGATTCCATAATATCCTTGTTCACCTGAGATGGCGTTATAAATACTCTGTCTTCGTACCTTGCCGATACATTGCCCTCAAACATATTCACCATCTGAAAACGATACTCTTTTTTAACCGTTTCCACGATTTCATTTTTGAGATTTTCAACTATATCCATAAGAGTTTACCTCCATAACCTACGTTGTTTCGTTAATCTTTTTTGACAATTCTTTTATGGAATCATATAGTTCATAAAAGATATCATATTTTTCGTCATAAAATCCTGCCGTAGTATCATCAGGATAATAACATTTTTCTGTTCCTATAAATTTACTTGTATCATCCATACTGCACCATCCTAAACCTATGGCAGCTGCAATAGCAGCTCCCACCGCTCCGGAATGACGTGTTTCTTTAGGTACGTATACAGGAATTTTCAAGATATCCGCCATCATCTGCATCCATTGAGGAGACAGAGAGCCTCCGCCGTTTACAAATATTTCCGAAAGTTTTTTCCCGCAGTCTTTTCTGTAAACTTCAATTTGCCCTCTCATGCTGAAACACAAACTTTCTAAAACAGCGCGGATAAAATGAGCTCTCGTGTGCTTTTCGCTTATGTTGAAAAAACTGGCTCTAACAAAAGGATCTGTAATTGGAAACTGTTCTCCAAAGAGCCAAGGAGCAGCATGAAGACCTTCACATCCCGGTTTTATCTTTGATATTTCCGTTTCTATAAAATCATAAATTCCGCTGCCCATTTCCTTTCGTTCTTTCTTATAGAATCTGTCTATGGCCCATTCAAACATAAGACAGCAGCTATTGGTACATCCCCCGTATATCATCAATTCAGGGTTTATACTGTTGAGCTGATAGGACCCTTCAGAAGTTTCATACACACGATCTATTAGCGCAGACAGCCATCCGGAACTTCCAAGATAAATATGAGCATCGCCGTCTTTGCAGCATCCACATCCGGCAGCTGCCGCAGTAACGTCTATCATCCCTCCAAATACCGGAGTTCCTTTCATAAGACCAAGCTGACTCGCACCATTCTCATCAAGAACAGCATACTCCCTGCACGCTTCTACTGTAGGGCCCAACTTACTCCCATCTATATCAGCATATGTCGCATCATAATATGCCTGAATTTCCGGAGCTCTTTTTATAATTCCGGGATGATTGGAAGAAACAGCCATTACACCTGTAGCCTTATATTGCAGAAAACTGTTGCAGTCCAAAAAATATTTAGTTTTTTTATATATTTCAGGTTCATTTTCTTTCAGCCAGAGAAGCCTGGACTGATGGTCCTGACTTCTTACAAGTTCCATTCCGCATCTCCTGTTTATTTCTTCCGCCTGCTTTTCAGCTCTTCCGTCAAGCCAGCTTATAGCATTGTAAAGAATATTTCCGTCACAATCCACAGGTATTATATTTACAGCCTGAACACTGAAAGAAAGAGCTTTCACCGCCGCAGCTTCAATTCCTGCATCTTCAATCACCCCATGGGTTACTTCACAAACTGCATCCCAGTAATCCTCCGGATTCTGCTCAACATAAAGGGGTCTTGGTTTATATAAAGGATATGCTTTCTCCTTTATAGCTAAAACTTTTCCTTCATCATCTACAAGCGCCACTTTTACACCGCTTGTTCCAAAATCATATGCTGCTATACATTTCACAACTATTTTTATAGAAAATCAAAGCTTTAATTTTCTATTCTTCCTTTCCCATTTCCGATTTCACAGTAAAATAAAATTTTTATTCATACTGGCTGAATACTCTTTCATACACAGCTAAAGCATCATCGAGAATATCAATGCTGCCATAAGGCAAATACGTCTTTCCTCCATTGGCAATTATAAGACCTTCTGCTGCCAATGCCATTGAAAATTCAATATAATTCATATACGCATCTTCCAGCTGATTTCTAAACTGCGCGTCATTGCTGTCAATACAGTAAGGTACGTGCTGCACTCCGCTCACGTCTATGTGAAGTATAGACGAATGGTGATACAATATGGAAGGTACATCATATTTTTCTGTAAGCTCGGCTATTCCTCTCATAAAGTAATCCGATGCCTTATCAAGCGCTTCATGTACATTAAGTCTCTCAAGCTCCTTTATTACAGTAATTCCCGCAAGGGATGTAAGAGGATTAGCTGTCATAGTTCCGCCTACCTTTACTTTTATATCGTCACTTGCATCCACTCCTGCAGTAAGCATGGACATTATTTCTTTTCTTCCGCCGACTCCTCCTGATGCGGCGAATCCGCCTCCTATTATTTTGCCGAATACCGTAAGGTCAGGTTTAGTTCCAAACATCGCCTGAGCCCCGCCCATTCCAAGACGGAATCCCGTAACAACTTCATCGTAAATAAGCAGCATGCCATACTTATCACATAATTTTCTTGCTGCCTTATGATACTCTTTAGTCGTAGGTACAGCTCCGCTGTCCTGACCTACAGCTTCCATAATAAATGCTGCTACTCCTCCATCTTTTTCATACTTCTTTATTGTTTCTTCAAGTGCGTCTATGTCATTGATAGGTACTGCATGAGTATTTTGGAAACATTCTGCCGGTACGCCGTTTTTCATCATTTCAGCCGTACAGCCTTCATTATAAACAAGCTGGTCGCTCCATCCATGATATCCTCCCGAAAAACGAATAATATGTTTTCTGCCCGTAAATGCCCTGGCCAAACGTACTGCTACCAAATCGGCTTCCGTACCGCTTCCCAGCGCTCTAAAAAGATCCACTGTAGGGTAATATTTTTTTATAAGTTCCGCCAGTTCTCTCTCGTAAACACTGTAAAGTCCCGATACTGGCCCATTCTCCATTATCTGTTTCACGGAAGCATCTCTTACGGCAGGCCAGTTATTTCCCAGTATAGTCGGACCTCCTGCGCACAGAAAATCTATGTATCGGTTTCCGTCTATATCATAAAGATAAGGTCCATCCGCCTTCTCTATAGCCAGGGCAAAGGGATGATTATTTGCAAGGTTATGCTGTATTCCTCCGGGAACTGCATTCTTTGCCAGAGCTGTTTCTGCTTTTGATTTTGAACATTTTTCATTAAAGTATTTCATATACTTTTCAACTGCGCTTCGCTTTAAATGCTTTCTGTTCTTCATCAGTTCCTGCGCCTGGGCATGCACAGCCTCATAATCATATTCATTGAGTAATTTAGACACTTTTATACACCTTCCTTTAAAAAACTTTTTATTTACAGTATTTTGTCTATTTCAGGGTCCACAAAATCCGTCTCGCCTGCACGGCGTCTCTCATTTGCTGCCTGAAGTCTTGCATATACTTTTTTATTTACAGGATACAAGATAATGCAGACTATTGAAACTGCCAAGCATATGGCTAAATAAACCGTGGATATATTCTGTATACCGCTTACAGCAGAAGCACTCTGAGACTCAAGCGCAGCATCATATCCCACCATTGCAAGCACTATTCCTATAACCTGCAGACCTACTGCGTTTCCGAACTTCTGTACAAGCTGAGGAAATGAAGTTATACACCCTGCTCTGTTTTTGCGGTTCTTATATTCATCCAGTTCGATTAGATCATAGGAAAAATCATAGAACATGCACCAAAAACCGGCTAACGCAAAACCATTTAATGCAGTAAGAACGTAGACCATAAACAAGCTGTCAACGCCGATTATCCTGCATACGACAACACCTACCATAGTGATTCCGAAAGCGATTACAACCGCAACTTTTCTGTCCCACTTGGTCGATATAAGCGTAAATATAGGAGACAGAATAAAAAATGACAGCAAGGTCATTACAGCAGTTCCTGCCAAAGCTTCCGGGTCAGTGCCTGCTGCGTATATAAGCAGATAATTTGTATTAGCCGATACCATGGCAGAACCAAACAGGTAAAAGAAAACCCACGGAATGAAAAATTTCATCGGCTTAAGTTTCAGAATATCTTTATAAGTCTTTAAGATATTTTCCGGCTCCGTATCAACAGCCTTTTCTATAAACTTAACATTCCTTATGGAGAAATAGTTTATAAGTCCGAATACGATGGAAATTCCGCCTATACATGCAGCAGCCAATGTCCAGCAAATCTTATCTGAAATTCCCATTCCTGTAAAAAATCCTATGAAAAGTATAGGGAATACACATCCTGCATATATTACAAAGCCATTCATAGTTGAAGAAATTCCTCTTATCTTCGTCTGCTCATCATAATCATCCGTCATCTGCGCACAGCATGAATAATAAGGTATGCAGAATGCAGTGTAAGAACACCACATAAGTGAAGATGTTATAACATAATAGGCAAACTTAAATCCCTGACTGCCGTCTACGACTATAAACGTACAGGTAAGCAAAATTCCTGTAAGTATACCGCCCGCAAGCATGAATTTCTTTTGATTTACCTTCGGATGGTCCACTATCCAGCCCAGTATAGGGTCAGTTATAGCGTCCACGCACACAGAAATCAATGATACAGTACCTGCCATTACAGGATTCAGTCCTACCATATTTGTAAGAAATATTACAAAATAAATATAGAACATATTGTAAACTATTGACTCGGTTGTTATTCCGGCTTCATATCCCAGTTTCCTAAGCGGGGTGAGATTAGTATTCTTTGCCGAAAGTCTTGGCTCAGCAGTCATTTTAAAACTCCTTTCAAAAATGAAATAACAATGATTTAGTATTATTATAATTTTCAGTTTTTATATTGTCAATCATTTTTAAACTTAAGTACAAAATAAAACATAAGTTAAAATTATCCAATATGTTTTTTCCTTTGCATATATTATAGATTTCCACAAAAAAACAATCTTATAGCCTGATTCTATTTCAGCTCTGTAAGATTGTTTCGTGATGTTTTAAATGTATTTTTTATAAAATATTAGAAGAAAGGCGGAAATATACGGAATCTAAGATTTCTATGCACGAAATGCCGCCCGCAATGAGCGATGCTTCGCAAAGTATTTCTTTGAAGTATACGGAAATCTCGTAAAACGATATTTCCTATACTATAAAAAAGACGTCCCTTTCATGAAGATGAAAAAGACGTCTCATTTTTACATACCTGCTGTCTGTCTTGTATGATATTTATATTTCTTTGATTTTTCCGATGCTCCTGCTTTATCCTTTCCGTATTCCTGGCTTTTTTCTTTTTTTTCAAGGTTCTTATGTGCAGTAGCCATCATCAGCTTTATTCTGTTAAGCTGGTTGACATCTGATGCCCCCGGGTCATAATCTATGGCAGCTATATTGGCCATAGGATTTCGCTTTCTCAGCGCTTTCATCATGCCTTTTCCCGTAACGTGATTAGGCAGACACGCAAACGGCTGCATGCATACGATGTTTTCAACGCCGTCATCTATCAGATCCACCATTTCACCGGTAAGCAGCCATCCTTCTCCGCATTGGTTTCCAAGAGAAATTATCTCAGAAGCCTTATCTGCAATATTGTTTATACGCATAGGCTGGTGAAAACGCTTGCTTGAATTAAGGGCCTTTCTCATAGGTCTTCTGAAGAACTCTATAACAGATATCGCCGCTTTGTTTCCAATCATGTTCATGTAACTTCCTGACAGATTATTGTAATTGAATTCCTTGCTGTACATTCCATATAAGAAGAAATCAGCTAAATCCAGAACTACTGCCTCTCCGCCTTCTTTTTCTATAATATCAACGATATCATTGTTGGCGTTAGGATGATATTTTACAAGTATTTCACCGACTACTCCGACTCTTGGTTTCTTTATATTAAGCAAAGGCAGCTCATCAAAGGCGTTTACTATGTACTTAACATTTTTCTTAAACTCACTCAGACTGCCTGAGATAATATTCTCGTTAGCAAGCTTTGTGCATTTTTCATATAACGCATCTGCAGAGCCCTGTTCCCTTTCATAAGGTCTTGTCGCATACAAAACTCTCATGAATAAATCTCCGTATATTATACCCATCAGACACCTTTTAAGAATTCCTATGGTGAATTTAAATCCGGGATTTGTTTCCAGCCCTGCCATATTCACGGATATTACCGGTATCTGAGGCATATCTAAATCTTTAAGAGCTTTTCTCAAAAGCGATACATAATTGCTCGCCCTGCAGCCTCCGCCCGTCTGACTCATGAATATACCAACCTTATTTAAGTCGACTTCTCCCGATTTTAAGTAGGATATTATCTGTCCCAGCGTCACTATAGTAGGATAGCAGGCATCATTGTTTATATACTTAAGACCTTCATCTACAGCATTCTTATCTACTGTAGGCAGTCTTTTGGCTTTATATCCCTCACACGCCAAAGCAGTTTCAAGAAACTGAAAATGTATAGGAGACATTTCAGGAATGAGAACCGTGTAGTCATTTTTCATCTCTTTTGTGAAATAAACTCTCTCATACGAAGAATCATACTCCTTATGTACTACATGATTCTTCTCTCTTTCATCCATAGCCGCCTTAAGGGATCTTATCCTAATCTTGGCAGCGCCCATATTGGTTCCTTCATCTATCTTCAAAACCGTATACAGCTTATTGCTGTTCTTTGTAATTTCTTCCACCTGGTCAGTAGTAACCGCATCAAGTCCGCAGCCGAAAGAATTAAGCTGCACGATTTCCACATCATCTGTAGTTCCCACAAATTTAGCAGCTTTGTAAAGTCTTGAATGATACATCCACTGGTCTAAAACTCTTATAGGTCTTGGAAGCTCTCCGAGATGCGCTACCGAGTCTTCGGTCAGAACAACCATATCAAAGGAAGTTATTATTTTATCTATACCGTGATTTATCTCAGGGTCCAGATGATATGGTCTTCCGGCAAGAACAACGGCCTTCTTCCCATGTTTCTCAGCATATTTCAATGCTTCCTCGCCCTTTGATTTTATATCAGCCTTTACTTTGATATCTTCATCTCTTGCTTCTTTAACAGCTTCTTTTATTTCATATCTTGATACGCCCTTTATATCAAGAATTTTAAACAGTTCTCTTTCCAGATAATCATCGTTATCATAAGGAATGAAAGGATGGGTAAATGTTACGTTCATGGAATCAAATACATCATCCATATTTCCTGCTATAACTTCCGGATATGTAGCAACTATAGGACAGTTGTAATGGTTCTGAGATTTATCATCTTCATTGCGTTCATAATTTATGCTCGGATAGAATATCCATTTTACATCGTTGTCCACCAGCCATTTTATATGCCCATGAACCATCTTAGCCGGATAACATGCCGTATCGGATGATATGGTTTCCATTCCTTTTTCATACATATCCTTATTTGAAACAGGCGAAAGCACAACTCTAAATCCAAGCTTTGTAAAGAAAGTATGCCAAAACGGATAGTTTTCATACATATTCAGTACCCGTGGTATACCAACCACACCTCTTTTGGCATCCTTTTCCTCCAGAGGTTCATAACCGAATATTTTTCTGAACTTATACTCGTAAAGGTTAGGTACTTTATTTTCTTCTTCTAAAACCTTGCCCTCACCGCGTTCACATCTGTTTCCTGTAAAAAACCTTCTGCCGTCGTTAAATTTATTTACTGTCATCAGACAGTTATTCTCACAGCCCTTGCATCTTATATGGCTTATGTTTACATTAAAGCTGTCAATTTCCTCGGGTTTTATGAGAGTTGAAACATCCTCTTCACTGCTGCTGTTTAAAGCTATAATAGCAGCGCCGTAAGCTCCCATAAGTCCTGCAATATCAGGTCTTACTATTTCCTTTCCCAGAATGTCTTCAATAGCTCTTAATATGGCATCATTCAGAAATGTTCCGCCCTGAACTACGATTTTATTCCCGGCTTCATCGGGATTTCTCAGTTTTATAACTTTATACAAAGCATTTTTTATTACCGAATAGGAAAGCCCGGCGGAAATGTCCCCTATTGTAGAACCTTCCTTTTGCGCCTGCTTAACCTTTGAATTCATAAACACAGTACATCTTGTGCCTAAATCAACAGGTGAATCTGCAAACAAAGCTTCCTTTGCAAAATCGCGTACATCCATATTAACCGATTTGGCATAAGTCTCTATAAATGAACCGCATCCCGAAGAGCAAGCTTCATTGAGCATGATATTATATATGGCTCCGTCTTTTATTCTCATGCATTTCATATCTTGTCCGCCGATATCGAGAATAAAATCAACTCCAGGCAGGAATTCTTCCGCCGCCTTGTAATGAGCCATTGTTTCTATCTCACCTAAGTCTGCCTTAAATGCAGCTTTTATAAGACCTTCACCATAGCCGGTCGTTGTCACTTTCGAAATATAAGCATCCTCAGGAAGAAGACTGTAAAGCTCCTTAAGCATATTTATAGTCGCATCAAGGGGCTTGCCTTCATTTCCTGTGTAATAGGAATAAAGAAGATTTCTGTCCTCATCGATAAGAGCGGCCTTTGTAGTAGTGGAACCTGCATCAATACCTAAGAATACTCTGCCTTTAGCTTCCCTTATATCTTTACGTTTTATCTTATGCTGTTCATGTCTCTTCTGAAACTTGCCGTAATCTTCTTCATCTTTAAACAGAGGCGCTATGTGTTTTGTATCAGACATGGATGAAGGATCCGCAGTATCTATCCTGTCTATGATATCTTTAAACTGTACCTCATCGTATTTCGAAGCGTTCATCGCAGCTCCGATAGCAACAAAATACTCCGAGTCCTCCGGAAATATTATTTCGTCATCTTTAAGGTCAAGCGTCTCTATAAAACGTTTTCTTAGTTCAGATAAAAATGAGAGAGAACCGCCTAGAAATGCTACTTTTCCTTTTATCGTATGACCGCACGCAAGTCCGCTTATAGTCTGATTAACCACTGCCTGAAATATTGAAGCTGCCAAATCCTCTATAGGCGCACCTTCATTTATCAGCGGCTGAATATCTGTTTTTGCAAACACTCCGCATCTCGCAGCTATAGGATAGATCATCGTATGTTTCTTGGCGGCCTCGTTAAGGCCCATAGCATCTGTATTCAGCAGCACTGCCATCTGGTCTATAAAAGCTCCGGTACCACCTGCGCAGGTACCGTTCATTCTCTGTTCTATTGTCTGTCCGTAAAATGTTATCTTGGCGTCTTCTCCCCCCAGTTCTATAGCTACATCCGTTTCCGGAATAAGCGTTTCAACCGCCGCACTGCAAGTAATTACTTCCTGCTCAAAAGGTATTCCAAGAACCTTGGCAAGAGACAATCCTCCTGAGCCGGTTATTACCGGTCTAAAACTGATATTGCCTACTTTTCCATACATTTCACCAAGCAGTTCAGCTACCGTCTCAAACACATTTGACATATGTCTCTGATACTTGCTGTAAACAACTTTAGCATTATCATCAAGCAAAATCAATTTTACCGTTGTAGAACCTACATCTACTCCCAGTCTCATAACTATCTTCCCTTCAATCATTTATTATTCAATCAAAAAATTTTTACATATATATTATATATATGTAGCTTTTTATTTTTACTTTCATTAGATTAGAATCTATTGTATAATAGATTTATGAAAAGTTCAATCAAAAAAGACACATTTAAAGCAATATACCGGTTATTGGATAAAGTTTCTCCAATTAATGGCGACTGCGGTCTATTGTGCGGATCAGCATGCTGTACATGCGAAAACGAATCAAACCATTGCAATTACACTGATAGTGACACTTTCGGCATTTATCTTCTGCCGGGAGAAGATAAAATTTTTACAAAAGATGAAAGCTGGATTCACTGGGAAAAGGACCGCGCAGAGGAATATGAATTTCCCGACAGTTGGAGAGGCTATGTCTATTTTATAAAATGTAAAACAGCACCTGTATGCCATCGCAGCATGCGTCCTTTGCAATGCAGATTTTTTCCTCTTGCACCGCATCTTGATGATGAAGACAATCTATATCTTATATATCAATGTGAGCAGCTTCCTTATGATTGTCCCCTTATTTCAAAAAAAATACCGTTGAATACGAGTTTCATAAAAGCGACTTACACTGTATGGTCTCATCTTCTTAAGGATACCCTCATATATGACCTTGTTAAAATGGATTCAGAATACAGAGAAGATGACCAAAAAAATATAGAAATTATTTATCCGTAACAAAACAAATCCGCAAGATACATCTCATTAAAATCAGAGCAGTATCTGCGGATTTTTTCTTTTTAGTATGTATTTTCCTGCAATATATCCAGTCTTCTTATTTCTGTTCTATATAGATGTCTTAATGCAAAAGCAAAGTATATCATTCCTATAATCTCTGCAAGCGGAAATGCAAACCATACAAGTCCGAGTCCATCTATAACGGAAAAAATCCATGCAAGCGGAAGTATACCTATAAGCTGCCTTAAAAGCGAACCCCATAAACTCATAAATCCATGCCCTGTAGCCTGAAAAATAGACGATGACATTATGCCAAAGGATGCCGGAATAAAGCATATGCTTATGGTTCTCAGCGCAGGTATTCCTATATCATACATATCCTGATTGTTCTGCGAATTGAAAATCGCAAGCAGCTCTTTCGGAAACAGCTGAAACAGTATCATTCCAAGCGCCATTATTATAAACGCTATCATAAATCCTTTTTTAAAAGTTTCCATAAGACGCTTTCTGTTTCTCGCCCCGTAGTTATATCCCATTATCGGCAGAACACCTTGATTCAGTCCGAATACCGGCATGAATATGAATGACTGAAGTCTTCCGTAAACTCCCATTACAGCTACTGCTGTTTCGCTCAATCCACCCAATATGATATTCATTCCAAACTGCATGATAGAAGCTATAGACTGCATTAAAATAGCAGGAGCGCCAACAGCATATATATCTTTAATAATACGTCCGTTCATCTTCCATCCAAACAATTTCACCTTTACTGGATGTTTTCCCCTAAACAGCACTATCTGTCCCAGCACCATTGACATAAACTGACCTGTAACAGTAGCCACCGCTGCTCCTGTTACCCCCATTTCAGGGAAAGGACCGATTCCGAAAATAAGCACAGGGTCCAGTATTACATTTGCTACAGCGCCTACTATGCTGCATATCATTGGAAGTTTCATGTTGCCTGTTGCCTGAAGTATTTTTTCCGTAGAAACCTGTACAAGCAAGAAAATAGATGCAATAGTTATTATTGACATGTAACTTGTTCCGCTCTCAACAATATAAGGCGTATCGGACATCAAATTCATGATAGGTTCTGAAAGAAAAATTCCTATGAATGCAAATAAAAACCAATTAAAAAATGACAGTCTGTATCCGTGATTTGCCGCCATATTGGCATCATCAAGCATATTTGCCCCGAGTCTTCTGGATATAAGTGAATTAATTCCCACACCAGTGCCGACACCTACGGATATAAGAAGCATTTGTATCGGAAATATATATGTTACCGCTGCAAGCGCCTGTTCGCTTATAAGTGATACGAAAAAACTGTCCACTACATTGTAAAGAGCCTGTATCAGCATAGAAAGTACAGCCGGCCACGACATATTAATGATAAGTTTGCCTACAGGCATTTCTCCCATTTTGTTAAGAGAATGTTCTTTGCCGTCTTCCGGTTTATAGCTTTCTTTCAGCTGCTCCAATTCCTGTTCTTTTTCCATTGTCCACCACCTCAACATAAAAACTTTGCCTAAACCGCTAAAGTCAGGCAAAGTTAAATTTTATCCGCTAATTTCTGCAATATGCTACAATATTAACACCACACAATGAAAAAATCAAGACTCTATTACTGTGAAATTCGCGTCCTGTATATAAATTTTACGCTTCCATCCATATCACCGGAAATTCCGGAGAAATTATTGTAATCTTTTCCGTTTTTTATTAACTGCTTTAAATCTTCGCTCTTCCCTTTTAAATCATCATTATAAAGTGAAACAATCTTCTCTATAGCTTCAGAATAAAACTTTTTCATTCCTTCGTTAAGCGTCTTGGAACCTATATCCAGCTGACTTATCCCTTTTGCAAACACGCTTGATTTTTTATTGAGCTCGTTCATACCAAAAGCCAGTTCTTCGGCGCCGCTGTTCACTTGCTGTTCCCCGGCCAAAAGTTCATCCGCTCCTTTTACAAGTGTTTGTGCTCCGAAAGTAAGGGAATCGCTGTCAGCTGTGGCTTGATAAAGCCCATCCTTTAACGACTTAGTCCCTTCGTACAGTGATTTTGAGCCATATACGAGCCCGGGATTCTGACTCGTTCCATTTCCGTCAAAGGCAGTCTTAATATTATTTATGCCTGATGCAACGGCCTTAGCGCCGGATTTTAAACTTCCGTCATCTGCCATCTTGGATGCAACACCTTCCTGATATGATTTTGATTCTGTAATATACTGAACTAATTTACCGTACTCATCATCATTTAATTTTCCATCTTTATGCAATACTTCAAGATAGTCGGCAGCTGCATTATTTTGCTCCAGACTCTTATCCAGATATTGTTTCGCTTCGCCCAGTCCTGACACAACTGATTCTGCGCCGCTTAAAAGTCCCGGCGCAGCTGAGGATTCCCCGTCAATGCCTGATTTCACCTTAAGAATCCCATCATACAAATTTTTACTTCCGCTTTGCAGTTTTTCAGAGCCGTCTTTCATTTCACCCAGACTGCTGTTAAGATTTTCAGAAAGACTTTTTGTTCCATCTGCCAATCTTTTACTGCCGTCCATAGTTGATTTTATGCCTGAGGATAAATTTCTTGTTCCCGTATTCAATGAATTTACACCATTTGTTAACGCATCTTTATTATCATTAAGCATGGATACTCCCTGATAAAGTGTATCCGTTCCTTCTAAAAGCTGTTTAGCGCTTTTATCAAGTGCGCTTATCTGCCCGTCCAGATTTAATTCTTTAAAACTTCCGTCTATATCGTCCAAAAAATCATTTGTTACTATGCTCATCATATCTTTGGCAGAAAAGCCATCAGCGTCGCCTGTTATCTCAACCGTATCAGAAAAACCAAGTTCCTCAGAAGAAATATTAAGGCTGTCTGCAAGACCCGGAAAAGCCATTCCTACTATAAACTGTTTTTCACCATCATCAATTACTTTTCCGCTGTTTATTTCAACATTTTTAAAACTGCTGTCTTCTGCGATCATTCCTGTTACTGCGGCAAAAGGTACATCTTTTTCATTTTGATATTCTATTTTAATTTTGACCTTTCCGCTTTTCCCTTCAAGTTCGCTGCCTTTCACTTCTTTATCATTGAGATAATACTTTACGTTTATCGAAACAGGTACTGAATCACCGGCCTCTCCCTGATAATAAATATCTCTGCCCTTTGAATTCCATATTATTTCTTCATTTTCTCCCTTTTTAAACTTTTCTTCACCCTTTACATTCTCTATATTTTTCAGATTGGATTTATCGCTTATCATATCATCGGAATTTTTATTTTTAATATGGTCGCTCACTATAATATCATTCTGTACACCCTTGTCATCAGTTACTATATAGACAGTTTCATCTTTTATATTCTTCACCTGATTTTCAGATGCAAATCCAGGCGTGCAAGTCATTGCCAAAGCTAATGATGCAGCCGCTGCAACACATACAATTCTCTTTCCTTTTATCATCTTAACATTCATTTCATACCCTCCCATATATCAATCATTTATAATTCTTAATTTTTATCAGGCAGAAAACCTTTGCTGGTTCTGCATATCATTTTATCGAATATCATAAACATAGCAGGCAGTATAAACGCAACAACCAGCATACTTATAATTGCTCCTCTGGCCATAAGGCTGCACAGAGAACTTATTATATCTATATCCGAATATATACCTACGCCAAAAGTAGCTGCAAAAAATCCTAATGCGCTTACTGTGACAGACGGCATCGACGTAAGATGGGCAATCCTTACAGATTCATGCTTATCCTTGCCATCGTGGCGTTCTTTTTTGTATCTTGTAGTCATAAGAATTGCATAATCAACCGTCGCGCCAAGCTGTATAGTGCTTATGCATATGGAAGCTATAAAGGGAAGAACTGTTTTCGTATAATAAGGAATACCCAGATTTATGAAAATAGCAAGTTCTATTACAGCTACCAATATAATCGGCAGAGATACGGACTTTAAGACTAAAGCTATTATAATAAAGATAGCAAGAATTGAAATGATGCTTACAACTTTAAAATCTTTATCGGTAATATTTATCAAATCTTTTGTACAGGGAGCCTCGCCTATAAGCATACCTTTGCTGTCGTATTTTTTTACCACTTTATTTATATTATCAATCTGGTTATTGACTTCATCACTTGCAACTTTATATTCCGAATTTATTATAAGAAGCTGATAGTTTTCACTTTTGACAGTCTGCTCCAAGTTCTTCGGAAGTATTTCATCAGGAACAGACGGTCCTACAAAACTTTCCAGCCCCAAGGTGTACTTTACACCGTCCACACCGTCTATATCCTCCATCATATTTGCTACATCTTTTTTATCCATATCAGCATCTACCAAAAGCATATGGGTAGTATTCATGTCGAATTCTTCTCCAAGTTTATCATTGGCTATTTTAAAGGGAAGATTATCCGGAACACTTTTGTCAAGGTTGTAATAAACTTCCGTGTTTGAATAACCTATGGAAAAAGGAATCAGAAGAACTATGAAAACCACAGCAAACAGAGCAGGTTTCTTTGTAACTATATCTGAAATCTTATTGAATTCAGGCATAAGACCTTTGTGTCTGGTTTTCTGTATAACAGGTTCAAAGGTAAGAATGAGAGACGGAAGTATCGTTACGCATCCTATAACACCAAACAGTACACCCTTTGCCATTACAATACCCAAATCCATTCCCAGTGTGAAAGTCATAAAGCACAGAGCTAAAAATCCTGCTATGGTTGTTATAGAGCTGCCTGCAACAGATGTCACAGTGCTCGCTATAGCATTTGCCATGGCTTCTTCCTTGCTTTTCATCTTATCCTGTCTCTGCTCCTCATAGCTGTGCCACAAAAATATGGAATAATCCATCGTAACACCAAGCTGCAGTACCGCGCTCAAAGCTTTTGTTATATAAGAAATCTCACCCATAAAAATATTAGAGCCTAAATTATAAAGTATCGCCATGCCTATGCCCGAAATGAACAATAAAGGTATTATCCATGAATCCATAAACAGCGCCAGCACTATGCAGGAAAGCAATACAGCTATGGCTACATAAACAGGTTCCTCCTTTTCCGCGAGATTTTTTAAATCTTCAACAAAAGCTGTCATACCGCTTACAAAACACTGCTCGTTGCCCAGTTTACGTATTTGGGAAACAGCTTTCATACTCTCATCGGAAGAAGTGGATTTATCAAAAAACACTGCCATTAAAGTCGTATCACCGCTGTTAAACTCATCATATATATTTTCCGGCAGTATTTCATAAGGAACAGATACATCCAAAATGCTGTCATACCATATTACACTGTCCACATTATCGACTTTCTCTATTTTGCTTTTTAAATCCGAGACGTCTTTTTTCTCCATGCCTTCTACCATTACCATCGAAAAACCGCCTTTTCCAAACTCATCAAGAAGTATATTCTGTCCTTTTATCGTTTGTATATCATCAGGCAGGTAATCAAGAACATCGTAATTTATCCTTGTCATAATCATTCCGATAAATGACGGAATCAGAAGCAATACAGCTATTATTAAAATAAGCTTTCTTTTTCTCGTAACAGCCTCTCCAAATTTAAGCATTAAGTTTCACCTCTTATATCTTTAAATGTGCAAAAATAGTGTAACGCTGTTCCAATTATCTCTCCATAATCAAAAACAAGGCTGTGCACAAATTTTGTGCACAGCCTTGTTTTTGTTAAAAATATTATAGGGATTATCAAATTACTTTTCCGTAACTTTTCTCGCGCTTTCAACAGCTTCCCTTACGGTTCCTTTAAACATGCTTCCATAAAGTTTTGCTAAATCCGATGGTTTATCTCTCATGTTATCTCTTATCCACTGAATAGTAGCGCCTACAAAAGCATTTCTGTAAAAATCAGCAACTATAGTCTTAACTCTATCTTCTATATATATTCCGTCTTCCTGCATTTCTATTATCCTGAGGGCATAATTGCCTACAACTTTATAAATATATATTTCCAGGTCTTCATGCCTTACGGAATAATAAACGTGATATACCATTTTCCTGTGTTCATAGAGATATTCAAGCAAATTCAGAAATACATCTTTCCAGTCGCCTGTATTATCATACTTTTTAAGTATTTCATCAGCCTGGCTTTCAAATATACGTTCCAATAAATCATATACGTCCCGAAAATGATAGTAAAAAGTATTTCTCGTAACGCCGCAGTCATCGGTTATGTCTTTTATTTTAATCTTATCAAGCGGTCTTTCCTCCAGCAGTTTTACAGCCGACTCTTCCAATGCCCGCTTTGTCAAGTTAGACATTGCAAATGCATCCCCCTATATCCTCAGTCTTTAGATTTATAATACAGCATACAGTGACAGTATCCTTCAAAATCCGGGTCAGCCATCTGTTCTTTAAATTCCTTGCAGATACATTTCGTATCATCGCTTATCTCAATGCGGCATGGACAATACCCGTTCTTATTTTTAAGGCCTTTTCTTATTGTATCTACAATTTCCTTGTTTTCATTTAATCTTACAGCCATATCAAACTACATCCTTATATAAAAAGCTTTGGAAAGCTTACGCTTTCCAAAGTCCATGAAGATTACAGTATTCATAAACAGCTACCAGCTCGTCATCTGCCAGTGAGAATTCAGCTTTAGGAGCACCTGTCGGGTCAAGATATTTTATCTGACTTCCGTTCTTTGTCTCGATGGCAATCCATGCGATGTGATGTTCTTCTGTCATAGGATGTTCAACCGAACCAACGGTTACTGAAACTTTATCTCCGTTCTTTTCTACTACCGGAACATGTTTTTCCTGAGCGGCATCTGTCGTATTTGCAACTAATTCAGTCATTTTCTGACCGCAGCACATTACAGGCACGCCCTTGTTCTCCACATAAGTAACTATATTTTTACAATGCTCACAAATATAAAATTTCATTTTCCTTACCTCCTGATTAACTTGTTCTCATTTATTTTACCTTTTTAGTATACATTAATCATACTACAATTATTCTGATTGTCAAGCAAAATTTACCTATAACCCAATATATCTTTATTATGTGCATATATGCTGGTATTTTAAAACTGTTTATATTAATAAAGCTATATAAGCTGATAAAAAAGTCCGTGGTTGCTGCAGTGCCATATTAATTTTCCATGCATTTTCGGAATTCTCACCTGTAAATCCCATTCAGGGTACTGTTTTTTTACATTAACGCTGTCTCCTGTTGCTATTGCCACAAAAGTAATGTAATGTTCCTTATTCATTTCATGGTCTGAAGATATGTAATACTCTCCGTCTATAATTTCTACAGATAATTTTTCCGGTTCTTCAGCTTTCACAGGAACAAGTTCTTCCAGGTTTTTTCCGCAGCATGATACGTTGGCAGCCGCTGTAGATGTAATCATATTGCCGCAATTTGGGCAAACATAAAATTTTATATTTTTCATATTTCCTCCTACTGTATCATTGGTATCGATTTCTCCTCTGAGCAAATCTTCAAGATTTATTTCAAATATATCGGCGATATCCGGCAGCAGAGACAAATCGGGAAATCCTGCTCCCCTCTCCCATTTCGAAACCGTCTTATCACTTATATTAAGCTTTTGCGCAAGCTGTTTCTGCGTCATATCGCCTTTAAGCCTGAGCTCACATATCAACGATCCTATCTTAATTGAATCCATCATGTTATGCTTCACCTCCCATACCCCCATATTAACAGCAAAACTAATTCCTTTCAATCAACGCAAAGTAGAGGCGTCAAATTTTGCTTATATAATCTATTTCCTATACAAAAAAGTCGTTAAAGTTGCTGCATCCCTTTAACGGCTTTCTCTTTAATATCTTTTATTTAGCCTTGCTTTCACAATATATACATCTGTATATCCTGTTTTCTTTATCCGTAAGCCTGAATACATGAGGCAGTTCCTGCTCTGTAGTCGTTATACATCTCGGATTCTTACATTTTATTACATTTGTAATTTCATCAGGCGGGTCTATGTGAGTCCTCTTTGCAAGTTTGCCATTTTCGATAATATTTACGGTTATCCCCGGATCTATATATCCTATGGCATCAAGATTGATATCAATTATCCTGTCGACTTTCAATATATCTTTTTTACCCATTTTCTTACTGTCCGCATTTTTTATAAGCGCTACCTGACAGTCAAGGGAATCAAGACCAAGTATTTTATAAAGTTCCATTCCGCATCCAGCCTTGATATGATCCAAAACTATTCCGTTCTCAATCTTTCCTACAATCATCTATTTCACCTCCAGAAGCTTTAAAATAAGCGCCATTCTTATGAACTTTCCGTTCAGAACCTGTTCAAAATATTTTGCTCTCGGATCATCATCTACAGATGTGGAAATTTCATTTACACGAGGCAAAGGATGAAGTATACTCAAATCTTCCTTTGCATTTTCAAGCTTATCAGGCGTTAGGATATAGCTGTCCTTAAGTCTTATATAATCCTGCTCGTTAAAAAATCTTTCCCTTTGAACTCTTGTCATGTAAAGTATGTCAAGCTTCGGCATTGCGCTTTCCAAATCTGTCGTTTCCACGTATTCTATATCGTTCTTCTCGAGAACTTCGTATTTAAGGTATTCAGGTATCTTCAATTCTTCAGGAGAAATAAGAATAAACTTTACATTATCGTATCTGGACATGGCGCCCATCAGTGAATGTACAGTTCTGCCGAATTTAAGGTCCCCGCACAATCCTATTGTAAGATTATTAAATCTGTTCTTTTCTCTGCTTATAGTAAGCAAATCCGTCAGCGTCTGCGTCGGATGATTATGTCCTCCGTCTCCCGCATTTATTATCGGAACTGTAGATTTTCTTGAAGCAACCATGGGCGCGCCTTCTTTAGGATGCCTCATTGCGATAATATCAGCATAAGCTCCTACGGTTCTTATGGTATCCGAAACACTTTCTCCCTTTGCTGCCGACGAGCTTTGCGCTTCCGAAAATCCTAAAACATTTCCTCCCAGCTCATACATAGCCGCTTCAAAACTCAGCCTTGTCCTCGTTGATGGTTCGAAAAACAGAGTTGCCAGCTTCTTGCCCCTGCATTTTTGAGAATACTTATCAGGGTTTTCTATAATATCTTTTGCAACCTCTATCATATCATCTATTTCTGCTGTGGTGAGCTGCATAATGTCAATTAAATGATTCATATTTCTCCTCCTTATCCCTTTATCCAGCTTTCATCCTGTGGATTGTCTCTGAATGCCATAAGTCTTTTTATATCCTCTTCTTTGATATATCCTGTTTCCGCTGCAACACAGGCAACAGTATCAAAATCAGTAAGGCTTATATTTCTTACGTTTGCTGCCGCAAGCCTTTCAAGTCCCTTTCTCATTCCATATGTAAATATGCTTACTATACCCAGCACTTCTGCGCCTGCCTCTCTTAAAGCTTCGACTACCTCTACAGCGCTTCCTGCTGTGGAAATAAGGTCTTCAACCACTACTGCTTTCTGCCCCTTTTCCAATCTTCCCTCTATTCTGTTTCCTCTGCCGTGGTCCTTAGCTCCCGAACGTACATATCCCATAGGCATATCGAGCATGTGAGCCGTTATAGCGCCATGAGCTATTCCGGCTGTACTTGTTCCCATAATCACATCGGCATCAGCATAGTTTTCTCTTATTACATCTGCTATAGCCTGTTCCACCCTTGTTCTTACTTCAGGCGCTGTAAGAATGAGACGATTGTCACAGTAAACAGGACTTTTAATTCCGCTTGCCCATGTAAAAGGTTCTTCCGGTCTTAAAAATACCGCTTCTATATCTAAAAGGCTTTTAGCTATTTCTTTTTTTACATCCATGATAATATCTCCTTATAATTTTTAAAATTTCTTATCCTACGAATTCATCCACACATCTTTCATATGCTGCAAGCGGATTATCCGATGCCGTAATGCTCCTTCCCACTACGATATAATCCGACCCCAGCTCTTTGGCTCTTGCAGGAGTTGTCACACGCCTCTGGTCAGCCTTATCATCATCTGCAAACCTGACGCCTGGAGTAACCGTAAGAAAATCATCGCCGCATACTCCATGTACTTTTTCCGACTCAAGAGGCGAGCACACAACTCCGTCAAGTCCGGCTACCTTAGCATTGTACCCGTAATGGGCTACTACCTTTTCCATTTCTTCATCTATCATCAGATCCGATTCGAGCTGCTGCTGGGATGTGGATGTGAGCTGAGTTACAGCAATAAGAACAGGTCTTCTGCCATCTTCTCTTTCAAGACCTTTTAAGGCTGCGGACATCATTTCTACAGTCCCTGCCGCATGCACATTGCACATATCTATATCAAGCGCTGATAAAACTCTCATGGCTCTGTTCACTGTGTTTGGTATATCGTGAAGCTTTAAATCGAGAAACACTTTATGGCCTCTTTTTTTCAGTTCCTTTACAATTTCGGGACCTTCTGCATAATAAAGTTCCATGCCTATCTTCACATAAGGTCTTTTATCTCCGAATTTTTTAAGAAAATCAATAGTCTCATCTTTACTTTTAAAATCACAAGCTATTATTACATCTTTACCCATTATGAGCACCTCCTATAATATCCTCAAGTTTTTCTATCCCGTATTTTTTCATGGCCTCAGGCAAACTTTCGATTATATCTCTGCATACATAAGGCTCTGTAAGATTTGCCGCTCCAACCTGAACAGCGGATGCTCCTGCAAGCATCATTTCTATAACCTGCTCTGCTGTAGATATACCTCCTATTCCGACTACAGGAATTTTTACCCTTTCATATACCTGATAAACCATTCTCAAAGCTACCGGAAATATGGCAGGTCCCGAAAATCCGCCCATTTTATTTGCTATGACAGGTCTTGCCGTTTTTATGTCTATCCTCATTCCAAGAAGGGTATTTATTAGGGAAATTCCGTCTGCCCCGGCATCTTCACATGCTTGCGCTATTTCGGCTATATCTGTTACATTTGGCGAAAGCTTGACTATTACGGGCTTTTTTACCTCTTTCTTAACTGCCTTTACTACGGATGCAGCAGCTTTCGCATCTGTACCGAAAGCAAGCCCTCCATGCTGAACATTGGGACATGAAACGTTTATCTCAAGCCATCCTATCTGGGAGCATGAATCGAACATCTTTGCTACCTGCTTATATTCCTCCGTTGAAAATCCTCCGATGTTTGCCATTACTTTCTTACTGAAACATCTTGAGAGTTTGGGCAGTTCCTCTTCTATTACCTTTTCAGCTCCCGGATTTTGAAGCCCCACGGAATTTATCATACCTTCGCTGCATTCTGCAATACGCGGCGTCGGGTTTCCGAAACGAGGCTCAAGAGTAGTCCCTTTGAAAGAGAAACTTCCAAGACAGTTTATATCATAAAGCTCTGCAAACTCATATCCGTATCCGAAAGTTCCGCTGGCTGCCATAACAGGATTATCCAGCTGGATTCCGCAAAGCTGTACTTTAGTATCTACCATATTATCTCACCTCTCTTCATTACAGGCCCTTCCCTGCATATCCTTTTGTTTCCGTACTTGGTCTTGCAGGAACAGCCCATACACGCTCCAAATCCGCATCCCATTCTTTCTTCAAAGCTCATCTGACCCTCAATACTATCTTCAAGCGCATTATCTATAGCTTTGAGCATAGGTTCAGGACCGCAGGTGAAAAAGTATTCGCAATTAATGTCTTTAAGTACATCTGTTACAACACCCTTTCTTCCTGTGCTCCCGTCTGATGTGACAATCATAGTTTCAGCTCCAAGCTCCTTAAATTCATCTGCATAAAAAACTTCTTTTTTCTCATTAAAACCTAAAATTACTGTAGGTTTTATACCTCTGCCTGCAAGTTCTCTGCAAAGTCCGTACATGGGAGGAACGCCTGCTCCGCCTCCTATTAAAACTACGTTTCTGCATTTAGACGGAATATCCTCCACATCAAATCCGTTTCCAAGCGGGGTAAGTATATTCAGGTAGTCAGAGGACTTGTACAGGCTTAAGGCTTCCGTTCCCTTACCGACTGTTTTATATATTATCTTTATATTATCTTCTTCCCATGAACATACGGATATTGGTCTTCTTAAAAAAAAGCCCTGGAGTTTTATATTTATAAACTGTCCGGGAGCATTTATCTCATGTTCTCCTCTTTCACACTCAAGCACGAGCTCATATGTTCTGCTTGCGATCTTTATGTTTGACTTTACCTTTAAATCAATTTCTTTCATAACGCTATCTGTACTCCCCTTTCCACACCGGCTTTCCGCCTGAAACTGTCATCATGCACCTTCCTTTTACTTTCCAGCCTTCAAATGGAGTGCTTCTTCCTTTCGTCATGAATTTTTCAGGCTCTATTTTATATTCATCATCAAGATTCCATATGGCAAAGCTGGGTTTTTCGTAAAGCAGTTCTTCTTCAATACTCAAGGCACGAAATCCGAATCGCTTTCTAGGCTCCTTATAAAGCAATTCAGCGAGTTTTTCCAGGGAAATAACACATTTGCACACAAGATGGGTATAAAGCACGGGAAAAGCCGTTTCAAGCCCTACTATCCCAAATGCGCTGTCTGCAAAAGTTCCTTCCTTTTCTCTTCTGCTGTGCGGAGCATGGTCTGTAGCTATCATATCTATTGTGCCGTCTTTTATAGCTTCTATAAGCGCCTGTCTGTCCTGTTCAAATTTAATGGGAGGGTTCATCTTGAATCTTCCGCAGTCTTCTATCTCATCACGCGTTAAAGTAAGATAGTGAGGCGCCGTTTCACATGTTACATCAAGACCCTCGGCTTTAGCCTGTCTTATCAGTTCAACGGATTCTTTCGTTGAAACGTGGCACATATGGTATTTGCAGCCTGTTTTTCTTACAAGTTCAATATCGCGTTCAAGCTGTTTCCATTCGCTTTCAGAACTTTCCTTAGGATAACTTTCATCTTCACAATGAGCCACTATGAGCTTGTCCAATCTCTTTGCCTCTTCCATTGCTTTTATCATCTTCTCTTCTGAGGCGACCCCTTTTCCGTCATCTGTAAAGGCTATTACGTAAGGCGCCAAAGATTTCATATCTGCAAGATTCTCGCCCTTTTCTCCTACGGTTATAGCTCCGTAAGGATATACATTCACCTGCGCATCTTTTTCAATAGCTTCAAGCTGGGGTTTGAGATTTTCCAGTGAATCCGGACATGGATTAAGATTCGGCATTGAAAATATGTCGGTAAAGCCTCCTGCCGCAGCTGCTAAAGTTCCCGTTTTTACCGTTTCCTTATATAAAAAACCCGGTTCTCTTAAATGTACATGTACATCTGTAAAACCGGGTAAAATATAACAATTATTAAAAACGGAAAAATCAATTCCAAAGGAAGTAAGTCGTTCCCTTTCTCTGCCTTTGATATCTTCAATTTTGCCAACTAATTTGAAATTATCTCTCATCATTCTCTCCGTCTGTTTATTATATATGGTATTAAATTTTATGCCTTGATTTAGACATCTTTATGTTTATACCACAGAGAATTATTGCTGTCAAGAAAAAATTGAAATCATTTAAAATATTAATTATTGCCGTATTAATTTATAAAATATGCCGGGTACCGCAATACTCGCAGCATGCGCTCTCACCTTCAAATCCTGTAATCGGCGCCGAACACGACGGGCATTGCTTGGTTATCTTCCTCGGCTTTTTCCTAACCGGCTTCTCATTGGCTGGAATTCCGAAAGCATCTTTAAACACATCTACCGTGCCTTTAAATACATCAATCATATTATCAACTCCGGGGACAGGTATAGATAGAAAATCGTGTTCATCAAGTTTGTAAGAATCATGTCCTGTAATAATTCTGGAAATCTCGTTCACAAATACCGCCATATCTTTTTTAGCGGTAACCGACAAAAACGAAAAACTTTCATTTCCATTCAAAAAATAAATATCTACCTGCCTGTTGTAATTAGCTCTGTTAATCATTACCTGCGGTTCACCATCATACATTTTGATTTCATTTAAAGGAAATTTAACGGCCTCTTTAACCTTATTGAAAATACCTCTTTTTATATATACAATATTTTGAGTTGTAAGAACTAATTCATTTGAAGCAGTGTTAAACACCTCGCCTCTGGAAACGCTTTCAGCTTTAAAAACTATGAATTCATTCGGCTCCAATATGAAATCTGACATAATTAAATAACACCTCCCAGGCAATACTAATTAAAAAAATAATATCACATTTATGAAAAATCCTCAATTATTTTGATACTTATTCGATCATTATACAAGGATAATAGAGCATCGGCTTTTTCACCTCATCACCATATCTTCTTAAAATCATCACAGATTTAAGGTTTATTTCAGCACTGTCCATTATTATAATTATTTATTAACCCCAAAATTATAATATTATAATTTTGCATAATCTGAACATTAAATGAAAGGAGGAATGTATTGATATGTCACAGTATGATTTTAAACACTAGGCATTTCAATACGAAAATCAAATGAGACTTAAAGATAAAATTGCTTTGGTTACAGCTGCAACACGAGGAATAGGAGCTTGTATAGCCAGAGAATTTGCCCGCGAAGGAGCTATTGTCTATATCGGCGCCCGCCGTATGGATGCTGCCGAGAAAATGGCAGATGAACTTAATGCTAAAGGATTGAATGTACACGCCGTATACAATGACGCCGAAAAACACGAAACCTATCAAAGCATGATAGATACAGTGGTATCCGAGCAAGGCAGAATTGACGTACTTGTAAATAATTTCGGAGGGTCAAATCCCAAAATAGATAAGGATATATGTTCTACAAAATACGAAGACTTCATTAATGTTGTAGACAAAACTTTAGCAAGCGTATTTCTCGCTTCCCAGTCGGCTATACCTCACATGAGCAAAGGCGGCAGCATTATAAACATTTCTTCCCTTTCCGGTTCTCATCCGGATGTTTCTCAAATAGGCTACGGTACCAGCAAAGCTGCCGTAAACTATATGACAAAGCTTATAGCTACCCATACAGCCCGTAAAAACATACGCTGCAATGCAGTTGCGCCCGGTATGACTGCCACGGATGCAGTAAAAAACAATTTAACCGATGATTTTCAGGATTTTTTCCTGCGCCATACACCTATACGACGAATGGCTTCACCTGAAGAAATAGCCCATGCATGCACATATTTTGCAAGCGATGAATCAGCTTTTGTAACAGGCCAGCTTCTTGAAGTAGCCGGAGGATTCGGTATGCCTACCCCTGTATTTGCAGATACTTTGGATGCAGGAGTATCCAGATAAAAACAGAAAAGGAGCTGTCACTCACATGTTTTTCCGTTTGCCTTAAACAAAATAGTAAACATGCCGGCAGCCCCTTAAAATTCATTTTCACATATATTATTAACGCTTATAAAGCATATCCCATAATCCCCGTCAGCAGTGTATCCTTTACTAAACACGCAGCATCGACCCCAGAAATGATATGAGTCTTTCATTCTTAGGATTGTCGAATATTTCCGATGGCGGTCCTTCTTCAACGATTTTGCCCTGGTCCATAAATACCACTCTGTCTGCGACTTCTTTTGCAAATCCCATCTCATGTGTTACAACTATCATGGTCGTATGATTTTGGGCAAGTTTTTTCATTACATTTAAAACTTCCCCCGTTATTTCAGGATCCAGCGCTGAAGTAGGTTCATCAAACAGCATTATATCAGGGTCCATGGCCAGAGCCCTTGCTATAGCTATTCTCTGCTTCTGTCCTCCTGATATATGAGCCGGATACACATCTGCCTTAGTTTCAAGACCGACCATTTTGAGAAGTTCCCTCGCTCTTTCATAAGCAGTTTCTTTCTTAATCTTTTTAACTTTTATCGGCGCATAAGTTATATTTTCGATACAAGTCATGTGAGGAAATAAATTAAAATGCTGAAAAACCATGCCTGTTTCACCATTTAATTTTATCTCTCCTGAAGTTACCGTATTAAGACCGTTTATACAGCGCAGAAGTGTACTTTTCCCCGACCCCGAGGGTCCTATAACAGCTACAATCTCGCCTTTATTCATAGAAAAATCTACATCATCCACTGCTTTCAGACCGGAATAATCCTTTACGATATTTTTCATTTCCAGTATAAGCTCTTTTCCCATCAGCCTTCCTCCTTTGCATCATATCTCGAAAAATATTTTTCCATTCGTCCTGCAACTATAGTAAGCACGAATGTCATTATAAGATAAATTATCGCTGCAAACAGAAAAGGAGTCATATCGGTCATTCTGTTTACTGCACTGTTAGTCGCTTTCATCAGGTCTATAATAGGAAGAGTTGATGCTAAAGCTGTATCTTTTACCAGGGTTACAGCTTCATTTACCACGGGAGGTAAAGTTGCTTTCATAGTCTGCGGCAATATTATATCCATCATTGTCTGTCTCTTTGAAATGCCAAGAGCATGAGCAGCCTCATACTGACCTCTGTCTATGCTGTTTATGCCTCCTCTGTATATTTCCGCAAAATACGCAGCGTAATTAAGCACATATGTAAGGACCACTGTTATAAATACGCTCATCTTTATGTCTAAAACTATAGGGAAAAAGAAGTAAAAGAAAAACAACTGAAGAAGCAGAGGAGTTCCTCTGAATATCCATACATAAACTTTGCAGATAAAGCTTAAAGGCTTTATTCTGCTGTTGCTGCCTAAAGCTATGGGAAGTCCCAGGGGAAGAGAAAGTACAAGAGTAAGTACAAATAACTCTACTGTAACTACCGTGCCTTCCAGCATAAATGGCAGGAATTCCATTATTTTATCCATGTTACAAAAATCCTTTCCAAAAATATTAAAAATTCTCTGCTGAGTTTTCTATAAACATAAAAGAAGTTGGACAGATAATTCCGCCCAACTTTTTTATCATTCTATCAAAAGTTAGTCTTCTAACGGTTCAAATACAACGATATTTTTTCCAAACCACTTTTCACTGATTTCTGCGGCCTTTCCATTGTCAACCAAAGTTTTTATAGCGTCGTTCACTTTATCTCTAAGGTCTGTGTTATCTTTAGCGAAACCGATTACGTAGTAATCATCGCCCAGAGAATAAGTACATTCCTTAAGCTCTCCGCCAAGATTCTTATTCGTGTATTCACCGAGAACCTGGTCTACTGCTATAACATCTATTCTTCCTGCCTTTAAATCCATTATAGCAGTATCGTAAGTATCGTATTCGCTTACGTTATCCTTGAATGAATCATATGCCTCGTTTGATTTAAGCATTTCCAAAGCGGATGAATCAACCTGAGTACCTATTTTCAAATCAGCCATATCACTTGCCGCTTTAACATCAAGGTCGGAATTCTCAAGAGTCATTAAAACTATTTTGTTATTTAAATATTTATCCGAAAGAGCCATATTTTCTTTTCTATCAGGAGTTATTGACATTCCGTTCCATACACAGCTAACTGAACCCGAATCAAGCTCCATCTCCTTTGCATTCCAGTCGATAGGCTTAAATTCAACATCCATTCCCAGTTCTTCACCTACTGCACTTGCAAGGTCAATATCAAAACCTACAAGCTCTCCTGCTTCATCTCTGAAACCCATAGGCGCAAATGTATCGTCAAGACCTACGATAAGCTTATCGGAATCCGCAGCTTTGTCATCTCCGCCGCATCCCGACAGGGCAAAAACTCCAAAGGCCATTATCATAACCATTGCGATGCACAACAATTTTCTCTTCATACTCTTCCTCCGTTCAACCACAAAACCACATTACTGTTGTTTCGCTTTATTCCATTAAAATGTTACATTGACATTACTTTATAATAATATCCTGAAAATGTCAAGCTATATAAAAGGATATATTAACTAAAAAGTTTCCTTAAGTCCTTTTATAAAATGCAATGCATAATCAGGCATGGCTGAATCCAGTGTGACTATACCTATATGGCGAGGTTCGATTATTTCCTCAACGGGAATTTCAAAAAGTTTATTTTCTGCAATATCTCTTTCCGCAAACTCGCGTATTATGAAAGAAATTCCACAGTTGTAAAGAGCGCATTGTATCAGAGTATCAATGCTTTCCGCTTCCAGGTACGGCTCAAGTGAATATCCGTATATTTTACACAGCTTTTCAAGATACTGCCTTGAATTCATACCCTCCCTCAGCACCAGCACAGGGTATCTCATTAAATCTCTCAAAGACCTTCTGGTTTTGGTAAGAAATTCATAGTCCTTCCCTGCCACAAAGCAGTCATGAAAAGTAAAAAGCGGCATTATTTTAAGGCTGCTGCTTGAAGATGCAGGCAGAGTGGCAAGCGCTATGTGAGTTTTTCCGCTTTTAATATCTTTTAGCGCATCGGGAGTGCCTTTGCTGCTCAGTTTTATCTTCACATTTGGAAATTTCTTGGAAAATTCATTTAGATACGGAAGCAAAGCATACCTTATCAATATCTCCGTAGCATTTATGCGCAGCTCCCCTTCTGTATTATTAGCACGTGATAAAAAATTCCTTTCGGCAGCCTGAAAAATATAAAAAGCATTTTCCAGCTCTTTATAAAGTTCTGCTGCATTTTCCGTCATCACCACGCCTCTCGGTTTTCTGATAAAAAGCTGACTTCCAAGAGACTCTTCCAGATGTTTTATGGATTGGCTGACGGCAGGCTGGGAAACGAAAAGCTTTTCGGCAGCTTTGGAAATACTCCCGGTCTTTGCTGTAACAAAAAAAATCCTATAAAGCTCCATATCTATATTTGTAATCATAATTTCTCCTTATATATGCCATAAGCAATCCATATTTTTATTATCACTCGAAAGTGTATAAAGTTAAAGTAGATTATATCACAATATTTTGAAAAATTAAAATAATCGAAAGAAAGGAAAGGAATTATGAAAAATTTTGGTTACTCAGATACGGATTATAAAAAATTCAAAAAATATGCCATGCTTACACTTTTCGGATTCGCTGTAATGTACGCATTCTTCTACAACGGAAGAATGAACATGGGTCTTGCCCTTCCTGAAATGATTGATGAACTTGGCATAGATGCAGGAAAAGCCGGCATAATAACCTCAACATTGTTTTGGTGTTATGGTTTCGGCCATTTGTTTTCGGGCAGATTGGGAGAAATAATAGGAAATAAAAAATTCATCTGCATAGGAATCATATTATCTGTAATATTGAATTTTATTATAAGCTTCCAGTATTCCCTCCTGTTCATAGCTGTGCTGTGGGGTCTTAACGGATTCGCCCAATCCATGGTATTTTCGCCCGGCATCGCCTTAAGCGCAAATTGGTGGCCGTCATCAAAACGAGGATTTTCAAGCGGTATCATAACGGGGTTTTCAGGGCTTGCACAGATATTCGCATGGTTCTGCATACTGGCTTCTTTTGCCCTTGCTCCCGATGAAGGCTGGAGAGCAGCATTCCGCTACCCTCTTATTCCTATGATAATACTCGCCGTAGTATTCGTAATAATGGCTAAAGACAAACCTGACAAAGTTGGACTTAAACCTTATCAGGAAGAAAACACAGAGGCAGCCGAACTTGAAGAGGAACGTATGCGCATACTTAAGGAAAAAGGCAAACTCTATCCTTACATTCTGCTTATTAAAAATCCTAAATTTATACTTTTCATGTTCATAATAGCTATTGTGGGAGTTGCACGATACGGACTTATCACATGGATACCTCTTTACTACGTGGAAGTAATGGATATGAATGTGGAAAGCGGGATTTTCAGTTCCGTGGTTCTGCCGGTAGGAATGGCTTTAGGATATTTTCTCATGCCTATAATATCCGATAAAGTATTTCATTCCAAAAGAGAACCCGCTCTTATAATATGCGGTATATGCGCGGCAGCTTCGGTATTCATCTTCCCTAACCTGCATTCAGTTGCAGCAGCTTCAATAGGACTTCTTATCGCAGGCTTTTTCTCTGCCATAAACGGTCTTGTATGGGCTTTTGCAGCAGATTTCGGCACAAGAGCTTTTGCAGGCACAGCCACGGGAATACTGGACTGGGCGGCATACATGGGAGCTGCCATACAATCCATAATATTCGGAGTAATTATAGATTCTACAGGAAACTGGACTTACATATTCATACTCATAAGCATACTGTTTATCCTTATGGTGGTTCTTGCGCTTCTCTCAACTAAAATCAAGGTCAAATCAACTGATGAGCAATAAGTAAGGAGGAAGTATATTATGTTAAATGCAAAAAAAGAAATCATATTTAAGTGGATAGATGATAACAGAGACAAAATATTAAGCGACTTTAAAGAACTCGTTAAAATCCCTACTCTTACAGGCGAAGAAAAAGACGGTCAGACTTTTATGGCTGCCGAATTCGAAAAAATGGGACTAAAAACAGATACTTGGCAGCCTGATATAAAGGAACTGTTCGACAAATATCCAGAGGTAGCTCAGTATCCGTCCCGATGGCAGCCGGAATTTGATTTGCCGCTGAAATTTGAAGATACATGCACATATGAACAGCTCATGTCTTCGCCTTATGCAGACATTCTAAACTATGATGAACGTCCCAATGTAGTAGGCTGCCTTAAAGGCGAAAACAATTCAAAGGGACATTCACTTATATTAAACGGCCATATTGATGTAGTAACCATCGGAAATCCCAATGAATGGGACGTTGCACCCTTTGGCGCCGAAGAAAAAGACGGAATCATATACGGAAGAGGCTCCTGCGATATGAAAGGCGGGCTCTGGTCCATGACTAAGGCTTTGGATGCAATCATAAGCTGCGGAATCAAACTCAACGGAGACATTTACCTGGAAAGCGTCGTAAATGAAGAACACTCGGGAAACGGCTCACTTTCATGTGTCGCAAGAGGTTACAAAGCTGACGCTGCAATAATCCCCGAACCTACCGGTTCAAGAAACTTTTCCAAATGTTCTGGAGGAGGCATTTACTGGGAAATCTTCGTAAAGGGAAAGGAAGTCCATACAGGAAGCCGCTGGAAAGAAGGCAAAGCCCACGGTATAAGCGCCATAGAAAAACTTCCTAAAATCATAAACGGTCTCATGCGAAAAGAAGCAAAAGAAAACAAAGATGAAATATGTCTTTCCATGGGAATCGGTATGGTAAGAGGCGGAAATTATGCCACATCAACTGCAAAAGATTGTACTATAAGCGGAGTAGCCTATTTCTCTCCTGCTCTTGGAACAGGAATCACAGGTCTAAGAAAAATAAAACAAATATTTAAAGATGTAATCGATGAAGCATCGGCTGAAGATCCGTGGCTTAAAGAAAATCCTCCTGTAATAAAATATCTTCACTACGATGACGCCTACCAGTACCCTGAATCATCCGGCTTTGCAGATGTCCTTATAAAAGCCGGAAAGGATGTTACAGGAGAAGAACTCAATGAAGTTACTTTCTCTGCCTGCGATGCCCGCCACCTTGGAAATCAAGGGAAAATTCCCGCTGTCGTATACGGACCGGGAGACATTTCACTTGCTCACAGTTTAAACGAGTCAATAAAAGCCGATGAAATTATAGAATCAGCTAAAATAATCGCTTCCGCTATATGCGACTGGTGCGGGATAGCACAATAAAACAAAAATAAAGTATAAAAGCTCTGACTAAACAAAAGTCAGAGCTTTTTAACATCATATATTTTTATCTTTAAGCGTTTCACAGAATTTCTTCTCTGCCTACTATACGCCCTGCTGCTGTCAAAAATGCCGCGCACAGTAAAAGTACGAAAAAGCACACCGGCCATTGCCCTGTAGATTCATATAACTTCCCTAAAGCTACAGGACCTGCCGCTGCAAGCAAATATCCTGCCGACTGGGCTGTTCCCGAAAGCCTTGATGCGTCCTCTCCGTTTGAAGTATGAAGCCCGAACAAAGACATGGAAAAACTTATGCAGGTTCCGGAACAGAATCCGCTTAACATTATACCGGCTATCATTATAAATTCACCTTTTGCAAAGATTACCGCCAATATCCCTGCAAAATACATAAGTCCCAGCTATATACCGGTCATCTTCTGCGATTTATTCCTCTTCATAATAAATGGAAGTGCAGCAGAGCCCGCCACCCCCATGATAACGAATGCCGATAATACGTATCCTGCCATATCCTGACCATATCCTCTATCCTGCAGCATAGGCGAAAGCCACGCTATAAAAGAATAAAAAATCAATGACTGTACACCCATATAGAATGTAATCCACCAAGTCATGGGCTTTCTATATATACTTCTTTTTTCCCGGGTAATATTATTCTCCTGCCCTGCTCTGTCATTTGATATTTTAAGATTCCAGTTAAAAAAACATACGGCTACGGTTAAAGATGCAGAAATAATCCAGATTGATAAGGAAGATTCCCATCCGAAACTTACCGCCAATGGTACGCTTACAGCTGTCGAAAAAGCCGATACAACCTGCATTATTACAGTGTAAAGGCTTGTCATATCTGCTATCCGTTCAGGAAAATAACTCTTTATTACCGCCGGAAGCAATACATTCCCAATAGCTATTGCAGAACCCATAACAACAGTTCCTGCGAAAATTCCCACCTCTGCTCCGTAAGAACGCATAAGAATACCCACATTAAGAATTATAAAACTAAAAGTCATAATTCTGCCGGCACCTAGCTTTTCGCTTATAAATACAGCCGCAGGAGAAACTGCCGCAAAAGCAAGAAGAGGAATCGTCGTTATAAAACCTGCATATCCCGCAGACAGTCCGAAATCATCGCTTATCATATTTATAAGGGAACCTACGCACGTAATAGGTGCTCTAAGATTAACAGCTGTCACAACTATTAATACCGCCGCAAATATCTTTTTTTTATTCAAATCTTTCTTCATTATTTTTTCCGCCTCTGAAATTATCTGTCGCAGACAATGTTAACATTAAATATAATCAGCTTCAATAACTACTTTTAAAATTTTAAGCTGCGTATTTATTTACATCAATATGAGAATACTAATACAAAAAAGGAGAAATAAAATGGCTAATCAAGATACGCTTAAACTTTTAAACGAAACTAATTTAGGGGTTCAGATGGGTATATATACTTTCGACCAGCTTTTAGAAAAAATACAAGACCCAAAGCTCAAGGAAATAGTAACGGAATCCAGAAATGACCACAAAAGATTAAAAAATGAAACAAGCGACCTTCTGAAAGCATACGGAAGCTATGAAGAAGAACCGGGCATGATGGCAAAATCCATGTCATGGATGGAAAGCAATATGAAAA
>CABUXV010000014.1 GCA_902495595.1 uncultured Eubacterium sp.
ACTTCTCTTCCCTCCTTATTAATTTACAGTCGGTACTCGTTTGCAGTTACCGGAATTTCTTCAGGCGGCAAATCATACACCGTCTTACGTCCGGTAAATGCTCCCGCGGCGCTCATTTGATAATCCATATTATGCCCAGCATTCAGAGGCAACTGGTATATATCAAAGGCACTTCCAAATTACCGATTACTACTTCTTAGGTCTCTTAGCTCCATATTTGGATCTAGCCTGTTTTCTGTCTGCTACACCTGCAGTATCTAAAGTTCCTCTAACGATATGGTATCTTACACCCGGAAGGTCTTTAACTCTTCCGCCTCTGATAAGAACAACACTATGCTCCTGAAGGTTATGACCTATACCAGGAATATATGCTGTAACTTCTATACCGTTAGTAAGACGAACTCTGGCAACTTTTCTCAAAGCCGAGTTAGGCTTTTTAGGAGTAACTGTTTTTACAGAAGTACAAACGCCTCTCTTCTGCGGCGAATTAACATCTGTTGCTGTTCTCTTCAGGGAATTCATACCCTTTCCAAGAGCAGGCGCAGTTGACTTCTTTTCACTGCTAGTTCTGCCCTGACGTACTAATTGGTTAATTGTAGGCATCCTTTTTCTCCTTTCTTCATATGTTTGTATACGCCTGTATGAATCAGAAAATCCAAGCAGGCCATAAACTGACTTGGGCTTTGGACATAAAAGCCCAAAGCCATCAATCATTTTATCATGTTATTCAATGGTGTGTCAATATTATTTGACCATGTTTAACCATTCATTTAAATAATCCATCTTAGTCTAATTCAACTATTTCAGGAGCTTCAATCGCTGCTGCAAATTCCTCAGCCACAGCCATATCTTCACCTGTTCCCATTGAAGGCACTATATCTTCAATGTTTTCTTCAAGCTCGGAATCCGCATCCAGCTCACGCTGCATTTCTTTATAAGCTTCTATAAGCGCCGTGTTGACACCGTAATCAAGGTCTATGGACCTGTATTTCTTCATTCCTGTTCCCGCAGGTATAAGCTTACCGATTATTACATTTTCCTTAAGTCCCTGAAGTTTATCGTTCTTGCCCTTTATTGCTGCATCTGTCAGAACCCTTGTAGTCTCCTGGAAAGATGCTGCTGACAGGAACGAGTTTGTTGCAAGTGAAGCTTTAGTAATACCAAGGAGCAGATTTTCAGCATCAGCAGGACGTCCTCCCTTGGAAACCGCAGCTTCATTGGCTTCATCGATTTCTATTCTGCTGTACTGACCTCCAGGAAGAAGTCCCGTATCTCCAGGGTCATTTACCTTTAACTTGGAAAGCATCTGACTTACGATAACTTCTATATGTTTGTCATTGATATCTACACCCTGCTGTTTGTATACTCTCTGAACTTCTTTAAGCAGATACTGGTATACTCCTTCGACACCGTTAAGTCTCAATATATCCTTAGGGTCGAGAGGTCCTCTTGTAATATTGTCTCCGGCAAGTATATAGTCTCCTTCTGTTACACAGATTCTTGCTCCGTAAGGAACCTCGTACACCTTTTCCTCTTCACCTCTTACCTTTACCTTTGTCTTGTTGTCCATAGTCGGCTCTATTGAAACGACAGTTCCGTCAGCTTCGCATATTACTGCAAGACCCTTAGGCTTTCTTGCCTCAAAGAGCTCTTCGACTCTTGGAAGACCGTGAGTAATATCAGAACCTGCAACACCTCCGGTATGGAATGTTCTCATTGTAAGCTGGGTTCCCGGCTCGCCTATAGACTGGGCTGCTGTTATACCTACAGCCTCACCTATATTCACGCCTTCTCCCGTAGCAAGGTTTCTGCCGTAACATTTAGCACATACACCTGTCCTGCTGTGACAAGTCATTACAGACCTTATTGCAACGGATTCAATTCCAGCAGCTTCGATTGCTTCTGCCACATCTTCGGTTATTTCACAATCTTGCTCCACAAGAACTTCTCCTGTATCAGGATGGCATATATCCGTAAGCGCTGTTCTGCCTACGATACGGTCCTTTAACTTCTCAATGACTTCTTTTCCGTCTGTAAACGCTTTTACTTCAATTCCCTCGTCGGTGCCGCAGTCATCTTCTCTTACGATTACATTATGTGAAACATCTACAAGTCTTCTTGTAAGATATCCCGAGTCCGCAGTTCTCAGAGCCGTATCCGCAAGACCTTTTCTTGCACCGTTTGTTGAAATGAAGTATTCCAGTACAGAAAGACCTTCTCTGAAGTTTGCCTTGATAGGAATTTCTATAGTCTTACCTGTAGCGTTCGCCATAAGACCTCTCATTCCGCCTATCTGTCTTATCTGGTTTTTGCTTCCTCTTGCTCCCGAGTGAGCCATAATGAACAGGTTGTTTAAGGAATCGAGGGATTCCATAAGAGCATCTGCTACATCGTCGGTAGTTTTATTCCAGATTTCTATTACTTTCTCATATCTTTCCTTATCGGAAACAAGACCTCTTCTGTAAGCTTTTTCATACTTATCTACCAGCTTTTCCGATTCATCTATAATCGTTGCCTTTTCATCAGGAATTTCCATATCTGAAATGCCGATTGTTATAGCTGCAATAGTAGAATAATGGAATCCCATATCCTTGATATAATCCAGCATTACCGCTGTTTCAGTATTTCCGTGGATTCTGTAGCATCTGTCTATTATCTGTCCCAGTTTCTTCTTATCGCACAGGAAATCTATCTCAAGTGAATACGGATCATTCTCTCTGTCTTCAACGTATCCAAGATCCTGAGGTATGTTCTGGTTGAATATAAATCTTCCTACTGTGGATTCTACCAGTTTTCCCCTGGAGTCTTCCTCTCCGGCATACATTCTTACTTTTACTCTTGCATGCAGTCCTACCATACCTGTCTGATATGCCATGAGCATTTCGGACATATCCGTAAACACCTTGCCGTCACCCTTTTCGGCATCTGAGGTTCGCTTTCCTTCTTCCTGCCCCGGATGTGTAAGATAATAACTTCCCAGTATCATATCCTGTGTAGGAGTTGTGATAGGGGAACCGTCTTTAGGTGCGAGTATATTGTTTACCGAAAGCATGAGGAATCTGGCCTCTGCCTGCGCTTCCACTGAGAGCGGTACGTGTACCGCCATCTGGTCACCGTCAAAGTCCGCATTGAATGCAGTACATGCCAAAGGATGAAGTTTAATAGCCTTACCTTCAACCAGCACAGGTTCAAAAGCCTGTATGCCCAATCTATGCAGAGTAGGAGCACGGTTCAGCATTACAGGATGCTCTTTTATAACACCTTCAAGTACGTCCCATACTTCCGGTCTTATTTTCTCTACCATCCTCTTGGCGCTCTTTATATTGTGAGCATTTCCGTTTTCAACAAGCTTTTTCATTATGAAAGGCTTGAACAGTTCCAGCGCCATTTTCTTAGGAAGACCGCACTGATAGAATTTAAGCTCCGGACCTACAACGATTACAGAACGGCCGGAATAGTCTACACGCTTACCCAGAAGGTTCTGTCTGAATCGTCCCTGCTTTCCTTTAAGCATGTCGGAAAGGGATTTAAGAGGTCTTGAACCGGGACCTGTTACAGGTCTTCCTCTTCTGCCGTTGTCTATGAGAGCATCAACAGCCTCCTGAAGCATTCTCTTTTCGTTTCTTACGATTATATCAGGAGCGCTCAGTTCAAGCAGTCTGTTGAGCCTGTTGTTTCTGTTTATTACACGTCTGTATAGGTCATTCAAATCGGAAGTTGCAAATCTTCCTCCGTCCAGCTGAACCATAGGGCGCAGATCAGGAGGAATAACCGGTATAACATCCAGTATCATCCATTCAGGTCTGTTGCCTGATGAGCGCAATGCCTCAACTACCTCGAGACGTCTTACTATTCTTATTTTCTTCTGTCCTGTGGCCGAAGTCAGTTTGGCTTTAAGGTCAATGGACAGTTCATCCAAATCTATCTGAGATAGAAGTTCCCTTATAGCTTCTGCTCCCATTCCTGCCTTGAATTTATTATCGGGATTATCCTTTGCCTCTCTGTACTGATTTTCTGTCAGAACCTCTTTGTATGCAAATTCTGTATTGCCTGGGTCTGTAACTATGAAATTGGCAAAGTAAAGCACTTTTTCAAGTGTTCTCGGCGATATATCAAGCACCAGTCCCATTCTCGAAGGAATTCCCTTGAAATACCATATATGCGATACGGGTGAGGCCAGTTTGATATGACCCATACGTTCTCTTCTTACTTTGGCTTTCGTAACTTCAACGCCGCATTTATCGCATACTATGCCTTTATATCTGATTCTTTTGTATTTACCGCAGTGGCATTCCCAGTCCTTAGTAGGGCCGAATATCCTCTCACAGTAAAGACCGTCTTTTTCCGGTTTTAAAGTTCTGTAATTAATAGTCTCAGGTTTTGTAACCTCACCGTGGGACCAGCTTAATATTTTTTCTGTAGATGCCAGCCCAATCTGCAGGGATTCAAAATTATTCAACTCATAATTATTGTTATCGTTCATTGGTCACGTCCCCTTTCCTATAATTCTTCTTTAAATTCTGATGCCTCTTCCTCAAGTTCTTCTTCAGAGTCATAATCGTCGTTTTCATCATCTGTTTCGTCATATTCTTCTACGATTACGACATCTTCATCGTCCTCATTTTCATCATCCGCATCGTTTTCAACTTCTACATCTACCATATCCTCAATAGCCGGGATATCTTCGATTTCACTTACTTCTTTTATCTCTATCTCTTCATTATCCTCTGTTAGAACTTTAACATCAAGACATAAGCTCTGCATTTCCTTAATCAGTACTTTGAACGATTCAGGAATACCAGGTTCCGGAATGTTCTCACCCTTAACGATTGCTTCGTATGTCTTTACACGGCCTACTATATCATCGGATTTTACAGTCAGTATTTCCTGAAGAGTATATGCTGCTCCATATGCCTCCAGCGCCCAAACTTCCATCTCTCCGAAACGCTGTCCGCCGAACTGTGCTTTACCTCCGAGAGGCTGCTGTGTAACCAGTGAATAAGGACCTGTACTTCTGGCATGTATCTTATCATCTACCAAATGGTGAAGTTTCAGCATATACATGTATCCAACGGTTACAGGATTGTCAAAATAGTCTCCGGTTCGTCCGTCTCTTAAGCGCAGTTTTCCTGTTTCGTCAAATCCGTTCTCCGAAAGCAGTTTTATAATATCTTTTTCGTTAGCGCCGTCAAATACAGGCGTCGCTATATACCAGTCCTTGCTCTTTGCCGCAAGTCCCAAATGTACTTCGAGTACCTGACCTACGTTCATTCGTGAAGGAACGCCCAGAGGATTCAGCATTACCTGCAACGGCTGTCCGTTTTCCAAAAACGGCATGTCTTCTTCAGGCAGTATTCTTGAAATAACACCTTTGTTTCCGTGTCTTCCCGCCATCTTATCGCCGACGCTTATTTTTCTCTTCGTTGCAATATAACATCTTACCAGCTTATTCACTCCAGGAGGAAGTTCATCGCCGTTATCACGTGAAAATATTTTAACATCTACGACAATTCCGGTTTCTCCGTGAGGAACTCTAAGGGAAGTATCTCTTACTTCTCTTGCTTTCTCTCCGAATATAGCTCTTAAAAGTCTTTCTTCTGCAGTAAGCTCCGTTTCGCCTTTTGGCGTAACCTTTCCTACTAAAATATCGGATGAATTTACTTCTGCTCCTTTTCTTATAATGCCTTCCTCATCCAAATCTCTAAGAGCATCTTCCCCTACATTAGGAATATCTCTTGTTATTTCTTCAGGTCCGAGTTTTGTATCTCTGGCTTCCGCTTCATATTTTTCTATATGGATAGATGTAAGTACATCTTCCATGATAAGTCTCTCATTAAGGATTATGGCGTCCTCGTAGTTATATCCTTCCCATGTCATAAAGCCTATGAGCAGGTTCTTTCCTAAAGCAACTTCTCCGTTATCCGTTGACGGACCGTCTGCAATTACTTCGTCCTTATCTACATGTTCTCCTCTGCATACTATAGGTCTCTGATTTATGCAGGTTCCCTGATTGGAACGCTTAAATTTAAGAAGCTTATATTCATCTTTGCCTTCGCCGTCATCTCTAAGTATGACAATCTTATCCGCATCTACAAAGTCGATGGTTCCGGAATGCTTCGCCAGTATTACTACGCCAGAATCTTTTGCGGCCTTGTGTTCCATACCTGTTCCTACGATAGGAGCCTCCGTTACGAGAAGAGGCACTGCCTGACGCTGCATGTTGGAACCCATCAGCGCTCTGTTGGCATCGTCGTTTTCAAGAAATGGTATGAGTGCAGTCGCAACTGATACTACCTGCTTAGGCGATACGTCCATATAATCTACAGCATCTCTTGGAACGAGGTCTATTTCTCCGCCCTCGCCTCTTGCTGCAACTCTGAGGTTTGCAAAATGTCCTTCCGAATCCAAAGGTTCGTTTGCCTGTGCAATAATCTTATCTTCCTCATCATCGGCAGTCAGATACTGGATTTCATCCGTAACTCTGCCTGTACTTTTATCAACTATTCTGTACGGAGTTTCTATAAAGCCATACTCGTTTACGATTCCATATGTTGTAAGCGAACCTATAAGACCTATATTAGGACCTTCAGGTGTTTCTATAGGACACATTCTTCCATAGTGAGAATGATGTACATCTCTTACTTCAAATCCGGCTCTTTCTCTTGAAAGGCCTCCCGGTCCCAAAGCGGAAAGTCTTCTCTTATGAGTAAGTTCAGCCAGTGGATTGTTCTGATCCATGAACTGCGAAAGCTGTGAACTTCCGAAAAATTCCTTTATTGCTGCTGTAACCGGTCTTATATTCATAAGACCCTGAGGAGTTACTTCCGCAATATCCTGTGTTGTCATTCTCTCTTTTATGGTTCTTTCCATCCTGGAAAGACCTATTCTTATCTGATTCTGCAAAAGTTCTCCGACTGTTCTTAGTCTTCTGTTCCCCAAATGATCTATATCATCTGTATTTCCTATTCCATAGTTCAGGTTGAGGAGATAGCTGACAGATGCAATAACATCCGCAACCAAAATATGTTTAGGAGAAAGCTCATTCTTCCTGAGCTTAAGAGCTTCTCTTACGGACTCCTGGTCTTCATTTTCCTGAAGGATTTCCATAAGTACGGGATAATAAACCTTTTCTGCTATCTTGAGGTCTGATATGTCAAAATCAATATATGTCTTTATATCTACAAACTGGTTTCCGATTACCTTTGTAACCTTTGTTTCATCAACCGGACTTTGTACCATTACGAACTCAATTCCGGAATTTTCAATCTGTAATGCCAGTTCCTTATCTATTTTCTGATTTTTCTCGGCCAGAATCTCTCCTGTATTAGGGTCTATTACGTCTTCGTCAACTACTGCGCCTAATATTCTGTTAAACAGCCCAAGCTTTTTATTGTATTTATATCGTCCCACCTTTGCCAAATCATATCGCTTTGGGTCAAAAAACATTGAATTAAACAAAGACTGCGCACTGTCAACTGTAGGAGGTTCTCCTGGTCTTAATTTTTTGTATATCTCCTTGAGACCTTCCTCATAATTGGTAGTCGTATCTTTTTCCAAAGTTCTTAAAAGTCTTGGTTCTTCACCAAAGATATCTATAATTTCCTGATTGCTTCCCATTCCCAAGGCTCTGAGAAGAGTAGTAACCGGTTGTTTTCGTGTTCTGTCTACCCTTACAGATATTATTTCATTTGAATCTGTTTCATACTCAAGCCAAGCGCCCCTGTTAGGTATAACAGTGGTCGAAAATAAATCCTTGCCTGACTTATCTATTTCTTTATCATAATAAGGTCCGGGCGAACGCACTAATTGAGTTACAACAACTCTTTCGGCTCCATTATATATGAACGTACCCTTTTCAGTCATGAGAGGAAAATCTCCCATGAAGACTTCCTGTTCCTTAACTTCTCCGGTTTCCTTATTTACAAGTCTTACTCTTACTTTCATCGGAGCTGCATAAGTTACATCTCTTTCCTTACACTCCTCCTGTTCATATTTGGGAGGATCTGTCAGAGAATAATCGATGAATTCAAGGATTAGATTATCAGCATAATCTTTAATCGGTGAGATATCCTCAAAAACCTCGCGAAGACCTTCTTTGATAAACCAGTCATACGAATCTGTCTGAATCTGAATCAAATTCGGCATGTCTGCAACTTCATTAATCTTAGCGAAAGTCATTCGTTCTTTTCTACCTAATTTTATCGGATTTGGCATAGTCATCACTCCTTATATATTTAACAAATTACATTTGCAGGGCAGTTTAGTATCATATCACATACTTGTCAAATAGTCAAGCTTTAAATGGTATTTTTTTCAAAATATCTATTATCTAATTAAGATTATAACTTTATTTTGGTAAATTTAAACATATTTTCTATTTAAAAGGTTTATTAAGATAAGAAGCTAATTTGATTCCAATGATATTTGCCCCGGACTTGCAGGACCTGCAGCAAAAAACATATTCTGAAACAATGCGGGGAATATCTTCCTCACAATGTCGAAACTCCCATAGTAATCGAACAGCAATTTAGCAGCGCCGAATTCACCAGACATTATTTCAGAAGCATTACTGAATATTGCTGAATACCGAAAACTATCCAAAGAGTGATGTTGAATTTTATCATACATATAAATTATCCAAAAACACCATTAAAACATAGGTTTTGGATAAAACTCATCTGTTTTCCGGATCTTTCCAAGGCATATTATCCAAAATTTTAATATTAGCCCTCATTTGGTTATTTTTATGGGAATATATGTAATATATCACCTATCTTTTATCCAAAGCCCTCTTATATGTAAGAATCTTTGTCATTTACATTTTTTCCGCAGCCAATTTCAGTAGGATTTTATCCAAAAGTATAGCACGAAGAAAAAATTTGGATAATTTTTTACTGAAATATCATGCTGCGCCGCGATATCTGCTCATATCCTGATTCAGACTAACAAAGTATTTACTGCATTCGCAAAAGCTGCCGCTCCCAATATCAAAGTTCAAAACACTCCCAATAGAGTAAAACAACATTTCATATATGATAAAAAAAGTGTGCAAGACGGAATCAGAGATTCCTTTGCACATATGTCGCCCGCAAGGAGCGTCGCTTCGCAAGGTACTTTCTTTGAAGTATACGGAATCTCGTTTTACTATATTTCCTATACTATAAAAAGAGAGCCGCCGCATTAGTTCATTTCACTAAGTACGACAGCTCCTTATTATTAAATCTCAAATCTTATAAAGAATTTAAAGTCAGTTTATTTTAATTCTACAACTGCTCCAACTTCTTCTAACTGAGCTTTGAAGCCTTCAGCTTCAGCCTTTTCGCAGCCTTCTTTTACATTTGAAGGAGCTCCGTCAACTAATTCCTTAGCTTCTTTAAGACCAAGACCTGTGATCTCTCTTACAGCTTTGATTACCTTAATCTTTTCTGCTCCTGTTTCCTTAAGAACTACTGTGAATTCAGTCTGTTCTTCAGCTGCTCCTGCACCGCCGTCTGCTGCTGCAACTACTACGCCTGCTGCTGCTGATACGCCGAATTCTTCTTCACAAGCCTTTACCAGCTCATTTAATTCTAAAACTGACATTTCTTTTATAGCTTCAATAATTTGATCTTTATTCATTTTAAATTCTCCTTTACATCTATAATTCTGATACAGAAATTTTCTGTTATCCAGTTTATGAGGATATGCTTTAATCATGCAAGCATTCCTTCGAATAGGTTTTGACTATCCGGCTTTTGGGCTTGTCTTTTGACTTCCCAACTTTCAGGGATAGGTCTTTCGCCTATCCTATTTTCAGAAATAGGTCTTTCGCCTATCCTGTTCTTAAAGATAGGTCTCTCGCCGTAGATTGCCACGCACTAAAGTGCTGCAATCCTGACGGGGGACCTTCCTGCTGTTCGTCCCTCACAGGGATAGGTCTCCCTATGCTTCTTTCTGCTCTGCAATCTGTGAAACAACTCTTGCAAAGTTTGCCATAGGTGACTGGATACTTCCCATGAACTTTGAAATAAGAACATCTCTTGATGGGATAGCTGCAATCTTTTCAATGTTTTCCTTATCGTAGTATTCACCTTCGATGATACCACCTTTGAATTCCATTTTCTTGTATTCTTTCATTGCGTCGTTAAGAACTCTTGCAGGTGCTGTCGCATCATCATAACTGAAAGCAAATCCGCTCGGACCTTCCAATACTTCTGCCAAAGCTTCATATTCAGTGCCTTCTATAGCTCTGTTTACCAGTGTATTCTTGTAAACAGTATAGTCTACATTAGCTTCACGAAGCTTTTTTCTCATCGCATCTGCTTCTGCAACAGTAATTCCGATATAATCTATAACTACTGCTGATTCAGCTCTTTCAAACTTATCTTTAATCTCGTCAATTATTACTTGCTTCTGTTTATAAGCCTCTTTCATTATTGCGTATTCTCCTTTCTAAATATTCGATGTGAAATCAATTCACTTTAGGTACGCTATAAAAAACCTTGCTGTCACACAGACAGCAAGGTAAATATATTTACATTGTACCTCGGCGGGAAATTAAGGAAATCAAATCATCAATTTAACTCCACCCGCTGTCTATGGTTGTTTATTTTCTATTTTAATGTTCCCCATTAATCAGGTTTAGCCACCTAATTTCATTGGGTTTATTTTTATTCCAGGTCCCATAGTAGCTGCTATTGTAACACTTCTGAGATACTGACCCTTTGCTGCCGCCGGTTTAGCTTTTACTATTACACCGAGCAATGCATTAAAGTTATCAGCTAACTTTTCTGTTCCAAAAGAAGCTTTTCCTATTGGAGTGTGTATAATATTTGTCTTATCAAGACGGTATTCAACTTTACCTGCCTTAACTTCATTTATAGCTTTAGCCACATCCATAGTTACAGTTCCTGATTTAGGGTTTGGCATAAGTCCTTTAGGACCTAATATTTTACCGAGTCTTCCTACAACTCCCATCATATCCGGAGTTGCAACAACAACATCGAAGTCAAACCAGTTTTCGCTCTGAATTTTCTGAGCCATTTCTTCTGCGCCTACGTAATCAGCTCCGGCTTCTTCAGCTTCAGTTGCTTTAGGACCCTTTGCGAATACGAGCACTTTCTTTGTTTTACCTACTCCGTGAGGAAGAACTATAGCTCCGCGAACCTGCTGGTCTGCGTGTCTTCCGTCAACACCGAGTCTAACGTGAACTTCTACTGTCTCATCAAACTTAGCCTTTGCAGTCTTAGTTATGATGTCCATAGCCTGTTCAACATCGTATAATTCAGCTTTATCAAATGCTTTTAAAGCCTCTTTGTAATTTTTACCTCTCTTAGGCATTTTTTACCTCCTTGTGGTTCATACGACCCAACTGCGCTCTTTCCGGCAAAACCATCTCTTTTCAAAATTCAGCTTACGTCACTAACTGCCGTTTTACTTTTTTATCTTAAGAATAACGATTTCCGAAAACTATGCGGCATCCTGTAAAAAATTAACGGTTAAGGATACCAGGGTCTCCCACTTTACTAATCTTCAATAACGATTCCCATGCTTCTTGCAGTACCTTTTATCATCTCTGTTGCTGCATCAAGGTCAGCTGCATTAAGATCCGGCATTTTTGTTTTTGCAATCTCTTCTGCCTGTGCTCTTGTGAGTGTAGCCACCTTTGTTTTGTTAGGCTCACCGGAAGCGGCATCAAGACCTGCTGCTTTTTTCAGCAATACTGCTGCCGGAGGTGTTTTGCATATGAATGAAAACGAGTGGTCAGCATATACTGTAATTACTACAGGAATTATCATTCCAGCCTGGTCCTGAGTTTTTGCATTGAACTGCTTACAAAAATCCATGATGTTTACACCATGCTGACCTAAAGCTGGTCCTACAGGCGGAGCCGGATTCGCATTTCCTGCCGGAATCTGAAGTTTGATATAACCTTCAATTTTCTTAGCCATTTCATTTCTCCTTTCTGCTGAATTCCCTCACTGAGGGTCATATATAATCGAAACCGCTTAAATCTTATCGACCTGAGCGAAATCCAATTCTACAGGTGTGTCTCTTCCGAACATAGATACCTTGGCTTTCAATGTCTGTTTTTCCATATTTACCTCTTCTACAACTCCCATAAAGTTTTCGAAAGGTCCGTTAATAACTTTCACTGTATCGCCAACCTCTACGTCCAAATCAATATATATTTTTTCTATTCCCATCCGCCTTACTTCTTCAACCGTAAGCGGAACAGGGTCTGAACCATGTCCTACAAAACCTGTTACTCCTTGTGTGTTTCTTACAAGATACCATGATTCATTAGTTACTATCATTTTTACAAGAACGTATCCCGGGAACATTTTTCGAGTTTTTACTTTGCGCTGTCCCTCTTTAACTTCTACTCTGTCTTCTGTAGGCACAATAACATCAAGTATCAGGTCCTGCATACCTCTGTTTTCTACAATCTTCTCAATATTAACTTTTACCTTGTTTTCATGACCGGAATAAGTATGTACAACATACCATTTAGCTTCCCCGTCACCTCTAAGGCCCTCAAGACCTTCTAAATCCAACTTTTTATTTTCGTTATTTTCACACATTGTACCTTTAAGCTCCAATCATAAATGTTTTAGAAACAAACAGCTTTAATAGCAGCCAGTACTCCCGTATCAACTGCCCAAAATACAAGTGCAAAAGCTGCACAAGTAGCAAGCACCACAGCCGTAAAAGAACCAAGTTCTTTCTTTGTAGGCCAAACAACCTTTTTCATTTCCAGCTTTACACCTTTAAAGTATTCTTTAAGGCTGCCTCGTTTTCTATTTCCCCTCTGAGCAGCAACAGCCGTCGCTCTCTTTTTTACTGAAGATTGTTCTTTCCCCTTTGACGTCTTTGCCATAGTATTACTCCCTTATTTTGTTTCTTTATGCAGCGTATGTTTCTTGCAGAATGGGCAATATTTGTTCATTTCTATACGGTCTGCATTGTTTTTCTTGTTTTTTACTGTGTTGTAGTTTCTCTGCTTACATTCTGTGCAAGCCAGTGTAACTTTTACTCTCATGTTAATGTCCTCCGTTCAACCTAAAATTAAGAGCAGTTGCTGCTCTCATCATAATTATTTTCATAAAGTTGCTAAATAATTGTATATTACAGCGGTTTCAATGTCAAGGGATTTTGACTTCTATAAAAATTTTAAATTGATAAACTACCTCTTAGTTCTCCTTTTCTTTCTTTTTCCTCTGTTTCCGGAAGAATTGCGTTTATTCGCCTTTTCGTATGTTTTTTCCTGAATTTCTGCTTTATCTTGTCCATCTTTATCACTTTCTGATTCGGTTTGAATTTCTTCCGTTTCCGACTCATCGTCGTTTTTTTTCAGAGAAATATCTTTTTCACTATCGCCGTCCTCAGTGATTTCTGATTCCGTATTTTCAGATGTTTGCTCATTTTCAGATGTTTCCTCCCCGGAAACTTTATCTTCACCGCTTATAAGCTCATCTGCCTCATCTTTAGTTTCGGCATCATCATTCTCATCTTCTTCAGCTTCGGATTTTTCGATTCCCTCATTTTTTCCGTCTTCATCATCGGATTTCTTGCAAACTTCTTCCGATGAATCTTCATTTTCACTCTCATCAAAATCCGGCACTGTATTTTCAGGCGATGTAAGTTCGTCCGCATTATCATGACTTACAGATTCCTCATCAAAGTCATCTTCTTCTGCGGTTTCACACTCCTCGCAATCATCTTCATTATCACTTTGATAATCGGAAACTTCCCCGCCATCTTCCTGTTCTGCCTTACTGTCAGCGCTTTCATCTTCAAAGCCTTCAACTTCGTTGGACGCATCTGCACTGCTCTCCGCTTCCGAAGATTCTTCTCCAGTTTCATTCAAACTTTCTTTATCGAATTCAGCGCTGTCATCATTCTTATCATCATTTTCCGGTGTATCTGTCCTTTCAGATACATCTTCTTCCGTATCACTTTTCAACTTACCGGATGTATCTGATTCTTCATCTATATTAAAAATATCTGACAGGACAGCGAAATCAGGTTCTATCCTGCTGCTTGATATAAAAAGACAACCCTCAGGACAAACATCAGTACATTCTCCGCACAATATGCACTGCATCCTGTTTATCTCCCAAACTCTATCCGAATCGTTAACATTTATAGCGTCTGTAACGCATTCCTGCTCACATTCACCACACAAAGTGCATTCATCCGTCTTAATATCAATGCTACCTCTTTTACCATTCTCAAATACAGACGAAATTTCTGCCAAGTCATCCCCCGGAGATTTTGCTGCAAACAAATTTCCAAATGTATTTTTAGTAACCTTAAACCAACTCATGACATACACCTACCATTTCAAATCTTTCACGCAGGTATCCATTGTCTGCGCCCAAACAGGCACGTCAACAAAATCACACCCTTTTGCAGTCCGAACAAATCCCAATATATTTGCAGCATCCGGAAGTTTTATATCTATGCATTTTAAAAATTCCGAATCTGAAGTTTTTACATAATATAAAGACTGCCCTTCCGGTTGTTCTATTCTTATTGCAGCTTCACCGGCTTTGAATTTCTTAAAATCAACGAATACATCACCGTCCGGAATTTCTTCAATAACTTTTTCTACTATCTCTTTAGATTGCAAAATTTCTCTGATTTTAACCTTACATCTGGCAAAACAGTCTCCATTTTCTTCAGTTACAGGTTCAAATCCTATTTTACCGTAAACAGAAAAATTTTCATCGGTTCTGGCATCTCTAAAAATACCCGAACCTTTTGCTGCTGAGCCAATACAAAAACTTTCAGCGGATTTTTTATCTAAATATCCTATACCCATTAGTCTTCTTCTTACAGAAACGTCACTGGTAAACATATTATACAGTTTATCCGCCCCCGTTTTGAATTCGTCTAATACATCTGATATTTCATCAAGAGTTTCATTTGATATGTCTCTTTTAAGTCCGCCTATACGGCAAAGAGATAGCATTATTCTGCTTCCTGCTATTTTATCAAATATATCAAGAAATTTTTCCCTCTCCTTTAAGCACATAACCGCAAGGCTTTCATTACCTATGCTTTTTGCTAAAGACGAAAGCCTCAGAAGATGGCTCTGTATCCTCGAAAGCTCATGTATAATAACCCTCAAATACTCCGCACGCTCAGGAACTTTTATTTCCATAGCCTTCTCAACTGCCAGACAATAACCCAAACTATTCCCGAAACTGCATGTTCCCGGCATACGTTCGGCCACATAAACCATTTGACTGTAATTTTTATACTCGGCCATAGCTTTAATATATTCTGTCGGATTATCCATATATGAGGTTAATTCATGGAAATTATAATAATTCTCCGCATGTTCCGATGAAACATGTTTAAAATTCAAACCATGCGTTTTAACCATATTGAGTTCATCTGAAAATGCCGTCCAGTACACATAGGTTATACTGTCAATACTTTCTTCTGAGTTAATCTTAAATTTCAAACTTATTAGGTGCTCTTCATTATCAAAAGAATACAAAAGCTCAAACCCGTTTTCTGTTTTGCAGGCACACGCTTGTGAAAACTTATATCCGTCTTCCTTTATCTCCCTAACTTTGTCAAGTAACTGTGAAGGTTCAATAGATGTAATATTCTGTATGTCAATCATTCTATTTGCCCTCCTCTTCTTCATTATTGCCGTCAGGTAATTTTTCTTTTTCATCTGCATTCTCTTCTGCATCTGAACTCGTTGTATATGCACCTTTATCCTGTAAATCTTCATCATATTGATTACTTACAGATTCGATATTATCAAAACTTTTAATTATGCCCTCTGCGATAGCTTCCGGCACTACTGCACATCCAGGTATATAAATATTAACTGGTATTACATTATCAGCAGCCAATACATTGGATAAACTTTCAAAAATTCCTCCGCTGCATGCACATGCACCTGCAGCGACAACTGTCTTTGGTTCAAGCATCTGTTCGTAAATCTCACTTAATACTTTTCCATTGTTATCATTAACTGCACCTGTCACAAGTAATACGTCCGCATGCTTAGGATTATCTGTCATTCTTATGCCGAGCTTTTCCATATCATGCTGCGGTGCAAAACATGACTGAACCTCCATCGAACATCCGGCACAACCAAATCCGTCAAAATGAATTACCCAGGGAGATTTTTGTATATATGACATATCCTGCGCCTCCTTTACATAGTTACATACAGCATAAACAAGTTGATTATTCCAAATACGACAGCTATAATCCAAGCGGCTTTAACGGCAGTTTTCCATTTCATATCAGACAGGCTTCCTGCGATTAAAACACATACCGAATATACAATTACAACAGCCGCAACGCCAATTAAATATCCCCAGAATTTCCCATTGCTGAAAAATAAAAATATAAAACCGGCAGCAGTTACCGTACCATACCATCGTCCAATTTCTGTATACGCCAAAGTTTTTCCGGAAAACCCATATGTCTCCGGACCGAAACTGCTTTTCTTAAGTCTTATAACAAACAAAACAGCAACACCTATAAAAATACCGATAAGCGGAAATACGGGCATAAATGAACCCATCAATATATCTCTTATATTCATGCTGCCGCAGTACATATAAAATCCTACGGCTCCAATTAAAACCATCGGACTGCTTACAAGTATATTTACGAGCTCATGCTCAGCTCCCATCTGTGCATATTTTGAATTTGATGTGTAAGAAGCTGTGATAAAAAATACATCAGCAACGAGAAAAGCCAATATTACAAACAGCATATCTGCACCTGCAAAAAATGCCGCGCCTGAAATAATCACAAAAAGCAGAAATATCTTTACATAATAATCATGTATATACTTATCGCTGTCTGTTTTTTTGCCAAGAAGCTTTTTAACATCATATAAAGGCTGAATTACAGAATGTCCCTTTTTCCCTTGAGCTCCAGCCAGGATTTTTCTTCCCCATCCGGTAAGAAACCCTCCTACAAAAGGCGCCAAAACCAAATAAGCAATTACCGATACAACAGTCTTAATTACCATTTACGCAGCACCTCCCAACAAACTTACAAGCGTTCCTATTATAAAACCCATTCCTATTATAATCATAACAGATGAGGCTACCCATCCTGATGTCATTATCTTTTGTTCATTAAATATACTTTTTATATGATTAATTTTTATATCATTCGTTCCCGGTAAATCCAAAATATCCCCGTAATTCTCAGGCACATAAGGGCTGTTTTTTTTCTTTCCGTAAAATATACCTGCAATCAAGATTACAAATAAAATCATAATTGCACCTGTTATACTGTCTGCCAGTCCTATAACTGCAGATATACCGCCAAACGCAATCTTTAAATACGGAACGACTGCAAACATCGAAATGAGAGGAAAGATAATGCAAACCAACACAGTTAAAACAACGAAAATCTTTACCGTTGCGCCCACATTTTCTTTATCCGGATTTACGCTTTCATCGCCTGAACCCATATTCTCAGATTCAAAATTAATGTCTTCCGCATATTCGCTTTCCCCGGTCTTTACAGCTTTATGTGATGAAAGCATGGCAAATCTTCCAATCCATTTTATAAAGCATATTATTATTCCGCCGCAGCCAAAACATAAGACTGCAATTAAAAGTATATTTCCCGAATCTGCAACTGAGGAAATGCTTGAACCCCGCATAAGTACAATTTCAAAGAGCGATATAAATAATGCCGCCATTGCTGCAAGCATACATGCAGCAAGTCCGGGTTTTCCTTCAAATATATCAGAAATGTTTCCATCTGTTTTTTCCGTATTGATTTCAGCATTTCCAACGCACATTGCAATCAATGGTTTTAAAACAGAACAGAAAATCAAAAGCATTATGCCTGCCCATACAGATTCAGCAGTTCCGATTCCCGCACATACTATAATCACACCTGTTATAGCCGAAAATACATGTAATATCACGCTGCGTACATCTATCTGTAATACTGCAGTAAATGCTCCCGTTATAAAAGTAATGCCCCCGACCATCATTATCATTATTCCTGCAAAGTTTCCCATGCCCAATACAGCCGAAAGTTTTAATATTATAAATACTCCTGCATTTACAGATGTAACCGAACTTATCATAGCAATAGCCGGCGCAGCAGAATCAACGGATTTCAAAAACCATCCGGAAAAAGGCATTTGAATCGCCATTACAAGCCCTGACAATGCGATAAATGCAGCAGGAATAGCTATCATATCGCCATAAACAGAACCTATTAGAATTGCAGTATTAAGCTCCAAAGTCCCGAACACTCCGCCTAAAACAATAATACCGGCAACAAATGAAATACCGCCGAGCATTCCTGCCGTTAAAGCCTTCAACGATATTGCACGTGCATTCCTGCCGTTTCCGTATCCTATCATGTAATATGCCGTCAATACGATAAGCTCAAAGAAAATGTAAATCCATATCATATTGTTGGAAACCACTGTACCCATTATCGCAGAAATTGATAAGAACAATGAAGATAAAAATCTGGAACTTTTATCTTTTTCATCCGGATTTTTATCATGATATCTTTTTAAATATGTGCTTGCATATACACTCAGCAGTCCCCCTGCCACAGCAATGACAACCATCATTATCATGGAAAGCCTGTCAATGTATAAATTATGTTCGGTTTCAATACCATTTCCTCTGATAAACTCAAATATTATCAAAGCAGCTGTCTGAATTAAAGCAAAAAATACAAGCAAATATTTTCTGTGCTTAAAACCTATATAAATTATAATCACTGCTAAAATAGCTTCTGTAACTATCGCAATATAATTTAAAATACCATAATCAGCCTTAAAAAACTTTTCTCCTGAGGCAAAATACAGCACAATAACCGCTATCGCTCCCACCGTCATAACAACGGTTGAAAAAGCCGCCAGCCCTTGTTTTGCTTTATCCCCCTTAGTTATTAAAAGAATCAAGGCAATAATTATCGGAAATGCGATAAGTGCGGTAATAATACTAACGCCCATCAAACCCTCCTAATTAGTATATATATCCAATTGAAATAATCGTCCAGTATCTATTATATATACATATATATTTATAATCAAGCGAAAAGACCATAAGAAATCTTAAACATATATTAATACAATTACATTAAAATAAATTAAAATATATCAGCAGACCTAAGATGCCCGGAACGCCTGTAAGTCCTGTTATTATTGCGTTTACGGGATTCACAGGCAGCATTATGCCAAAATTTGCTCCAATAAGTTTTATTATTACAAGAGCAGCTCCGCCTATAATACTATTGACCAGAAGTTTTAAAATAATCTTAATGGGGACAAAAAACAATCTTCCTATAAAATAAAGTATAAGCATTCCTGCCGTGTACGCTAAAAAAATACTTGTCTCCATGCCGAAATCCATAAAAATCCCCTCCCTAAACATTAAAATTTCAGAACAAAATCAGCTTTGTCTTTTTTCGGTATCAAATTTTGTTTTTAACATCAACAAAAAAGAGATGAAACAAATCATCTCTTAAATATATTCCTGTCCCTGTTTTTTATTCTATATAACTTAACAGCACTGAAATTAAAGCTGACGTCTTCCCTCAACAGCTTTAAGGAGCGTAACCTCATCTGCGTATTCCAAATCACCTCCCACAGGTATGCCATGGGCGATTCTCGTTACCTTTATTCCCGACGGCTTTATGAGCCTTGCAATATACATTGCCGTTGCCTCCCCCTCAATATTGGGATTTGTCGCTATAATAAGCTCCTTAACATTTTCATCCTGAAGTCTTAATATTAAACTCTTTAAATTTATATCATCAGGTCCTACGCCATCCATAGGTGATATAGCTCCGTGAAGTACATGATAATATCCTTTATACTCCCTTATTTTTTCCATAGCAGCCACATCTTTAGGATTTTCGACGACACATATAACGCTTTTATCCCTGCTTTCATCCATGCATATGGAACACGGGTCACTGTCTGTAAGATTTCCGCACACAGAACAATATGTCATAGAAGATTTCGCATCCCTTATGGCATCGGAAAGCTCAAAAGCATCCTTATCTTCCATAGACAGAATATGAAATGCAAGTCTCTGAGCGGTCTTGCCGCCAATGCCGGGAAGCTTTGAAAGTTCATTTATCAGTTTGTTTAACGGTTTAGCATACTGTCTCATTTTCTTTAAAGCCCCGGTATTCCGAGTCCTGCTGTAAGCTTATTCATCTCTGCCTGAGAAATTTCTTCCATCTGCCTTAATGCCTCATTTACAGCTACCATTATCAGATCCTGAAGCATTTCGGCATCATCAGGGTCGATTACTTCAGGCTTTATCTGAATATCCTTTATTTCCTTTGTTCCCGAAACCGTAACCGTCACGGCTCCGCCGCCCGAAGTTGCTGTTGTCTCCATTTCATTTATTTCAGCCTGAAGTTCATCCATCTTTTTCTGCATAGCCTGCATCTGCTGCATCTGTTTCTGCATATTTCCGCCGCCCGGAGCCTTAGGTCTTTTTCCTGCTTTCATTCCTTTTCCCATTTTAAATTCCTCCAAATAATTACTAAGTAAGTTTATTTTATTTCCACATCTATCCCCAGAAGCTGTCCCGCTTCCTGAGCTATGTCTTCAATGCTTTCGTTTTTTTGAGATATATTTTCTTTTTTAGGCGAATCCTTTCCCATAATTTTCATGGTTCTTTTCACGCCTGTATGCTTCTCCATCAGTTCCTCAAGAAGCGCCCTGTTTCTTTCCGCATGTTTTTTTACATGTTCCGAATCTGCCGAAACAGTAAAAAAAGTTTCGTCTATATCGACAAGCCTTGCGCTGCTGCCTATAATGTAAAAGCTTCCTTTTGCAGCTTCCCCGTCTTCAAACACAGCTTTCCATATGCGGTCGTAATCATAACTTTCAGATTCATTACATTTATCTGCTTCTGTTAACGCCTCTTCTTCAGGCGCTTTATTCAGAATATCTTTGTCCGTCTGCCTATCACTTCTCACACCGTGATTATCTATATATGAGTTTCTGTCTTCTTGTCCATGCATTTCCCCGGAAATATCCGAAGTACCGCTGCATGCAGTTTTATTTTCTTTATGTGAATTCTGCGGTAAAGCGGCATCCGTATATGGTTCCTGATTTGACATCTTCACTATCGCCAGCTCAAGCAGTATTCGCGGCTGAGTAGACCACTTCGCCTCGTTCATGGTCCTTGATATTTCGAGAATTCCTCTGTTTATATCGGAAAGTTCCAGCGACTGGCTCTGCCTTCTTATTCTGTCTATATTTTCTATAGACATATTTATTATCTCCTGAGGATTTTTTATGAACTTGGTCATGAGTAAATTTCTGTAATGATTTACCCAGTCTTTCATAAACTGTCTTACATCTTTGCCGTCAGCCAGAACTTCAGCCAGCAAAATCAGGGCTTCCGAAGTGCGGGACTTTCTGACAAGCTCCGTAAGCTCAACAAAGGTTTCCTCACCTGATGCTCCGAGAAATTCAAGAACATCCTTTGCATCAACCAATGTATCGCCTCCTGATATACATTGGTCCAGTATACTTAATCCGTCTCTTACAGAACCATCCGCATTGGCAGCTATTATCCTGAGCGCGCTTTCAGATACCTGTATTTCTCTTTTCTGGCAGATTTCTGCCATTCCTTTTATCAGTACATTTTCCGGAACCCTTTTGAAATCCAGCCTCATACATCTTGAAAGTATGGTTGCAGGCAGCTTCTGAGGCTCTGTAGTTGCGAGTATAAATACCACATATTCGGGAGGCTCTTCTAAAGTTTTAAGCAGTGCATTGAAAGCCCCCGCTGACAGCATATGCACTTCATCTATTATATAAACTTTTTTTCTTCCTGCTGCCGGCGGATATTTTACACTCTCTCTTAATTCTCTTATATTATCGACACCATTGTTTGACGCCGCATCTATTTCAATAACATCAAGAAATGTTCCTTCTTTTATCGATATGCATGAACTGCATCTGCCGCATGGCTTTCCCGTCTCGGAAAGACAGTTGAGACCTTTTGCCAGTATCCTTGCCGTAGTCGTTTTTCCCGTTCCTCTCGTACCGCAAAACAGGTACGCATGGCTTGTACTGTCTGTTTCTATTTGATTTTTAAGAATTCTTACAATATGTTCCTGACCTAATATCTCGTCAAATATTTCAGGTCTGTAAGCTCTGTATAAAGCAGTATACAAATTTTTACCTCCAAAAAATTAAATTGCCCTTTGAAAGCTCCGCAGGCGTAGGAGAAGGCTTATCTGCGGCACATAAGAGCTTCCGCTTATTGCTGCTTCCTTCCGGACCTGACAAGGTTCACGGCGTCCTATTGCGCAGGACCCAAACCATGCAAGCGGAACCATCAAAAGGCAATTTATACTGTTTAATTATATTCGTTTTAATGTTTAACGTCAAGAGCAAGTTTTATGATATAATAACAAAAAAATTATTATTATATTTATCAGGAGTAAATAAAATGAAATCAAATTTATGGAAAGTCGTACCGATAGAAGCAGGCAGCATAGTGCTAGACAGATCAGCCATGACGCACTTCAAAGGAAAAGGCGAACAGATACAGGTGCCCATATGGTGCGCAGCCGCTACTGACGGAATACATAAAATATTAATCGATACCGGTATACGAGATATAAAAGAATACAGAAAATCAGAACCGGGAGCAACTCAGTCTCCTTCACAGGAAATTACAAAGGCATTAAAGGAAATTATGAACTGGGAGCCTGATGATGTGGATGTAGTTATAAACACACATCTTCACTGCGATCACTGCGGCGGGAACAGTAAATTTAAAAACGCAGCTTTTTATGTCCAAAGCCGTGAATGGCACGAGGCTTTTCACCCTATAATTCCGGAAGCTCCTTTTTATGACAAAGCGTCATTTGATAAAAACGCTGTAAATTATTTTATGTGGAACTTTATTGACGGAGATGCGCATATCCTCCCCGGAGTGGATGTTATAACTACACCCGGTCATACGGCAGGACATCAGTCAGTCCTTTTGAATACAAAAGATGGCGTTTTGTGCGTTTCCGGTGATATATGCAATATTGCCGAAAATATAAATGAAAATCTTGAACCTAATATAGTAGTCATGGTTTCCGAAACCTATGAAAGCTTCGATAAAATCAGGCAGTTTGCCCATCTAATACTTCCGGGACATGATCCTGACATAAAAAACGGTATAAGTGAATTTATCAAAATAAAATAACCTAATCACTTTTGGCAACATTCTATAGACAATAAATCTGCCAATCTTTTTAGATTAGAGTAAAAATAAAAGCCGAAACCATGTAAAATGATTTTCGGCTTTTATTTTATTTTTAAGTGTTAAGATTTATTGCTTATTATTCATCCAAACTCATAGTTACGGATTTCTTAAATCCTCTTGTAACTATTGCAAGCCAGATAACGCCTATTACCAGCCATATTATTCCGTATATAATAGATGTTCCGCTTAAATTTATAAGCATATACATAGTATATATAGCGCCTACCAAAGGCAAAAGGAGATGTCTGAAAAAGTCTCCGGCTGTCCTGTTCTTATTCTTAACATAATAGTGACCTATAACCGAAAGGTTTACAAATGTAAATCCAAGCAGAGCTCCGAAATTGATAAGACAAGATGCTATAGTAAGTGAGAAGAACAATGCTGTAAGACCAAATGCTCCCATGATAATTATATTATATGAAGGGACATGGAACTTAGGGCTTATGTATCCGAAACACTTCTTAGGAAGAAGTCCGTCTCTTCCCATACCGTAAAGTACCCTTGATGCCGACGCTACCGCACTTATTGATGCAGCTATACATCCTACTACATAAGCAGCGATAAAGAAGTAACTCATCCCTGTATTTGCAACATACGCAATAACCTCTACAGCTCCTCCGTCAAGGTTTTCTATTTCATTCCAAGCTGTAGGCCAAGCTGCCTGGAGAAGATATGTAAATACAACATATAAAGTACCAAGACCTATACAGCATATCATTATAGCTCTAGGAATATTTTTCTTAGGATTTATTGCTTCCTCACCTAATGTTGCGATGCCATCAAATCCCAAATATGCAAGACATACAATAGCAGCGCCTGCTGCGATACCTTTAACTCCACCTATTTCTGCAAACTCTTCAGAGTTATAGAAAGCATTAAGATCGATAGCAAGACCGCTTCCTGTTATAAATCTTACCGTCATAACAAGAAGAATAACGAGGAATATAATCTGAATTACAACTACTATATTATTGAAAATATCAGCTACCTTTATTCCCAAGAGGTTTGCGCCTGTTACAATTACGGTAAACAGAACTATCCAAACCCAAATAGGAATGCTTGGGAGCGCAGCCTGTATAAATATAGCTGAAGCTAAGTAATTCAACATAGGAAGGAACATATATCCTAAAACGATAGTCCATCCTGCGATAAAGCCTATGTAAGGATTAAAAGTTTCTGTCGCATATGTATATACAGAACCGGATTTAGGAAAAGCTTTTACCATTCTGCAGTAACTGTATGCTGTAAACACCATACACAGCGTAGCTACAACATATGTCATGGAAACATGTCCATGAGTAGTGTTTGTTACTATACCATAAGTTGTAAAGAATGCCAAAGGAATAACGAATGCAACCCCGTAAAATACGAGCGATCTGAGCTTTAAGACTCTTGCCAGTTCAGCAGGAGCTCCAGCACCGGTTGAGTTATTTTGATTACTCATAATTACCTCCTAATTATAAAAATGTGAATATAAAAATAATATTAACCTATTTCATTAAAAAGTTTTTTGTATATGGATGGTCTGTAGTCAGGACCTCCTCCATATGGATTCTCTCCGCACTGATGACGGTTCGCCAATGATAAATCGATGGTTCCTATAAATATTTTTGCCTGCTGGTCTTCTACATCACCTATATAAGTTGTAACTTCCACTTCCTCAAAAGGATTTGTCTTAGGACCTATTACCATGCTTCCGCCGCCGCCGTAACATCCACTGTCCCATCCTGTTATATTTGAACTTGCCACATAAATTGAACTTGTAAGAACAAGATATTCAAGATGAGGAGCATAACATCTGATAAATGCGTGATGCGCCCCCTCATTTGGTACTTCCTGAGCTGCAAAAGTGGGATTTAAATGAAGTCTTGAACCTTTCCACGCATAATATCTGGCAAGTTCAGGAAACTGATAATTATCATAGCATACGCCCAGAGAAATAGGTCCCCACTTAGTATCAAACATAAAAGGTTCTTCCCCTCTTTTGCACCACATATTCTCTGAACCATAAGGATGTATCTTCTGATAGGAACCTACAAGTCCGTCAGGTCCCAAAACAACGGCTGAATTATAAATATCATTATCATCCTCTTTTAATTTTTCAGGCATACCGAAAACTATATACATGCCTTCATCTTTTGCCACTTCTTCAAGAGCCTTAACCGATGGACCTTCCACAGTTTCGGCATAAGCCACCTTTTCATCCTGCGGAATATTCTCATCTATAAAGAGTCCATATCCTGTAAGCGCCATCTCAGGAAACAATATCAAATCCGCTCCTCTTCGCGAAGCTGCTCTTGACATATCCATCATTCGTCTGAGGTTCACCTCTTTTTCACCGGAAGCAACTCTGAAATTGACAACGGCAAGATTTATAATATCACTTGTATAATCCATTTATTATTCCTCCTAATTTATGATGTTGCCTTTACAAATTTTACACTACGTATGAATATAGCAAAGCTTGTGCCAAATTTGTCGAAAAATGTAGAAATAAATGTACAGCTATTTTATAATAATTAAAGAATCATTGCAATTACTTAGATTAATTATAAGCATTACATTTTCTTTTAATTTTGAAAATTTAAAACATTGAAGTATTCATTTGTAAATAAAAGTTTAAAATTTTATAAAAAATTTATAAAATTCAGTTTTTCAAATCATTTTCGATTCGACTATTCATTTATGAATTTAAAATCGTGAATGGATTTTTTCTTATTATTCATTTAAGTATAAACTCTGCGAATAAACGAATGTTTACAGAAAATTCAGTTCTGGCATATATTTTGCATTAATTAATAGCAGTCAATGAAATAACTTTCTAACATTTTAAAAACGCTTTTACGAGAAACGAAAGGAGGATATGGTCAGCACTTTAAAATACTTTAAAGGTTGATTATATGTAAACGAGAGATGGAAAAATTTAATACAGAAAAATCGAAAGAATTATTTTTTGAAACGAAGAAATATCTAGTAGATGGTGTCAGCAGCTCTTTCCATAAGGCTCACAATGAAGAATACCCTATCTGTGTAACACATGGTAAGGGTTCACATATGTACGATGTTGACGGTAATGATTACATCGATTACGTTGCTGGTTTTGGTCCTATGATTCTTGGATATGCTCCGGAAGCAGTCAACGAAGCTGTAAGACAGCAGCTTGAAAAAGGTTCACAGTTTTCTACACCTACAGAAGACTTATGCAAACTTTCAAAAAAATTAACAGAGATTATACCATGCGCAGAGATGGTAAGTTTCCAGAGTTCCGGTACAGAAGCAAATATGCATGCATGGCGTGTTGCAAGAGCCGCTACCGGTAAAATGAAAATAGTGAAATTCGAAGGACAGTATCACGGCTGGGCAGATGAACAGAAAGTAACTATCGGAGCAGAAAACATAGACCAGCTTGGACCTAAAACTCATATAAACAAACTCATGAATACTGCAGGACAGCGTACAAATACTGCTGATGATATCGTTTTGGCACCTTGGAATGACGAAAAGGCTTTAGAAGAGATATTAAAAGCTCAGAGCGATGAAATTGCCGCTGTTCTTATGGAGCCATATATGTGCGACGAGGGACCAATCCTTGCACACGAAGGATATCTTCAGGCTGTTAAAGATATGTGCGAAAAATACAATGTACTTTTAATATTTGATGAAGTTATTACAGGATTCAGACTCCAGCTTGGAGGAGCTCAGCAGTACTTCGGAGTAACTCCTGATTTGGCTATCTTCGGTAAAGCCATTGCAGCAGGTTTCTCGCTTTCAATGATTTGCGGAAAGAAAGAATACATGGAAAAAGTTCACCCATCCGGAACTTTCAATGCTACTCCAATAGCTGTCGCTGCATCTTTAGCAACAATTGCCGAACTTGAAAAACCAGGTACATATGAAAAAATGGACGAATTAGGAAAAAAACTTACAGATGGAATCATGGAACTTGGTAAGAAGCATGGTCTCAAAACATATGCAAATCATCACAATGGAATATGTCAGATGCAGATAGGCATCGACAGAGCTCCTACTGATTTCAGAGACTGCCTTGAAAACGTAGATAAAGAAAGCTATGATAAACTTTTCCTTCTTGCAAGAGATTACGGTGTTAGGCTCACTTCAGCAAGAGGAAGAATTTACATTTCAACAGCACACACCGAGGAAGATATTGACAAAACATTAGAAATTTTTGATTTCATCTTCCCAATGTTAAAAAAGTAGCGTATTATTAATATCCACACCGTTTATAAGCCATAGGGGAAATAATTGTCCCTATGGCTTTATAAAATCATTTATATCATAAAGGCAAAGTCGGCTCCGGCAATTTCTTCTCAGCAGTAGACTTTGTCGATATTTCCAAAATATCATTCAAGATATTTTCTGCAGAACAAAAAACAAATAGGTGATGTATATGAAAGACACTATATTCACAAATAAAGATTTCGTATTATCGATTATGGAAAGTTCTTACGATGGTATATACATAACCGATAAAGACAGCGTTACTATATACGTAAACCGTGCTTATGAAAAGCTCACAGGTCACAGCCGCGCAGAATACATTGGCAAGACCATGGACGAACTCATGAAATCAGGTATCATGAAAGTTCATATAAGCAATGATGTAATAAAAGCTAAAAAATCTATAACCGTACGAGAGGAATTAATTTCAGGTAAAAATGTACTGATAACAGGCAACCCCATATTTAATGACGAAGGTGAAATTATCGCTGTTATGACAAATGTGAGAGATATATCGGAAATTATTGCACTTGAAAAGGAAAATAAAATATCAAATGATATAATCACATTATATAAAAACCAGTTTCTTAATCCCTCAAAATTAAAAGATATCGTGTGTGAAGCGCCAAATACCGTTTCCGTATTCAACTTCGCTTCCAAAGTGGCCTCAAAGGACTCAACAGTTCTTCTTACAGGCGAAACAGGCGTAGGTAAAGAAGTTGTTGCTAAATATATCCATTATAACAGCGAACGAAAAAACAACAATTACATAAAAATTAACTGTGGAGCAATTCCGGCTAATCTGCTGGAATCTGAATTATTTGGCTACGTAGGCGGTGCTTTTACAGGAGCAGACCCTAAAGGCAAACCTGGAATGTTTGAAATGGCAAATCACGGAACTCTGTTTTTGGATGAAATCGGCGAACTTCCTATCAATCTTCAATCATCACTCCTGAGGGCTTTGCAAGACGGTGAGATAACCAGAGTGGGAAGTACTCAAACACAAAAGGTAGATGTAAGAATCATTGCTGCTACCAACAGAAATTTAAAACAGATGCTTAAGAACAAGACTTTCAGAGAAGACCTTTATTACAGACTGAATGTAATATCCATAAATATACCTCCTCTGCGACAAAGACAGGAGGATATTCCTCCATTGGCAGAAATGTTTATAAAGCGTCTTAATAAAAAATATAACGGAAACAAACAGGCTACAAGTTCTTTTCTTTTGGAATTAATGACCATGGAATGGCCAGGCAATATAAGAGAACTATCAAACTTTGTAGAAAGACAGTTTATATTAAGTGAATCAGATACCCTGTCATCTATCAACTATGTTAATTTCACTAAATCTCATGATAGCGACGAAAACAGCCTTAATTCTTCCATTGAAGATGTAAATGATTTTAACATGGACAAGGTAGTATCGTCTGTAGAAGCTTCACTTATAAAAACTGTAATGAAAAAAAGCAAAAATACAAATGAGGCCTCTAAATTATTGGGAATAAGTCAACCCACTTTTTCCAGAAAGTACAACAAATATAAAAGTATGGGGCTTATTTAGAAAAAATTTGGTTAATATATATTGTAATAAAATGTCCGGTATAAAGCCGGACATTTTTTGTATAATAGAAAGAGTTCAGCAGATGCTGTTTATTTGACCGGCAATACATCCTAGCTTAAGGTAACGGTACGCCAATTTCTTTCCAGGACACTTGAAAAAGAAAAGTAAATATCCAAACCTCCTATACATTATATACTTTTGGATAAAATCTCATCTATATTTAACAGAAAAGAATTGTAAATATCCAATATGCTCCTATATATAAGAGTTTTGGATAAAAATCAGATATCCTCATGAATATATTCACATTTTTTTGACCAAAACATCACTAAAATTAAGACTTTTGGATAATTCATACCGGATAGCCTATGGAAAACAAATGATTTTTATCCAAAAAGTTCGTATATTAAATTCATTTGGATATTTTATGTTATGTATACTACTATCACCAGAAGATTGCAGATGGTATTTCTTACGAAAAAACACTGCAAATTGAATTTATTATCCTATTTGCAGTGTTTATACTAATCAAATAATATATATAACCAGTTTATTTTCCTGATTCAATTATATGTTTTCTTGCATATTCTTCACCGAATATGAGATATTCTCTTTCAGCTTTTGTAACCTGTGAATAGCTGCTGTGTCTAACTGCTATAGCAAGTATTATACCGATAACAGTCCAAAGACCTACCATTATCCATTCCATATTTCCAAGACCGCCTGATGGGCTGAATGGTAAATATATGCAGATAAATAATCCAGCAGATACGATAGCAAGTACAGCCATGAACTTTCCTAAAGGAGCTTTAAACGGACGCTCTGTATCAGGTTCCTGATTCTTAAGCATGTAGAATGCAATAGCTGCGCACAAATAAGCTACAACAGTTCCGAATGAACTTGCATCTACGAACCAGCCTAACGCATTCTTTCCGAGGAAACTTGCAGCGATACCTAAAATACCAACAAGTATCAATGCAGCTGTAGGTGAATTGTGTTTAGGGTGAAGTTTCGCAAATACAGGCGGAAGCATTTTTGCTCTTGCCATTGCAAACAGTATTCTTGTTGCGCCGATATACATAGCGTTCCAGCTTGTAAGTATACCGCCGATACCAGCGATTATAACGAATGTACCGAATATTTTCGAACCATATATATAAGTTGCTATATCAGCTACAGGAATGCTTGCATTGTCTCTTACCTCTGCAGGAGCTCCGAACGAAGAACCTAAAATCATAAGTATGTACCATACTGCTCCTAAGACTATAGCAAGTATAACCATTTTACCAACCTGTTTCATCGGAATCTTCATATCTTCAACAGACTGAGGGATTACATCAAATCCAACGAACATTGCAGGTGCAGCCATTAAAACGATAAATACTCCACTAAAACCATTATTTATTGCAGGCACTGCATTAGCTGCTTCTCCTAAAGTAATTCCTCCGAAGAAGAATATAAGACCACCTGCAACTAAGGCAAGTGCAGCGATAGTGTTTACTATCTTAGCAAAACTCATTCCTATCCAGTTACAAACAATTGTAAATAGAGTTCCTGCGATGGAAATTATAAGCCATGGAAGTTTTACATCATATCCTTCGATGCTGTATAATACGTCAGCATTGTTTGTTAATCCCGGAATCAGGTATTCAACTGCCGAACCGAATGCAGGACCTTCCCAGCATGCTACTGCAACATATGCAAATGCCATCGACCATGCAGCAAACCATCCGAACTTATAGCCCCCCGCTCTGTATGTGAATACCAATACACCGCCTGTCTGCGGAATCATCGGACAAAGCTCTGCAAATGCCATACCTATAAAACAACAAACCAATCCGGCTATTACAAATGCTATGATAGCACCAAGGCTGCCCGCAGAACTTACCCAGCCTCCGGCGAGCATTACCCAGCCCCAGCCTACTACGGAGCCAAAAGCAAACGCCCAGATTTCACCTCTGCCCAGAGTTTTGGCAAAAGTCTGGCGTTCACCTCCTACAACACCATTATTCTGTGTACTCATACTTTTTCCTTTCTTACAATAATTACTAGTTCTTTTGTAATAACAATAAATGTCAATTATAATAACTTTCTTTCGGCGCCTATGCACAATTATAAATAGCAATTTTCATGCCATATAGTACAATATTAAAATATTTTTTTATTTGCAAAAAATTCTTTAACTCCAGTAATTTCAACCATTCCAAAATGCCTTCACTTAATTTTCAAAAAATTTAATTTATTTTATCTTCAAAATTGAATTACAAATCATTTTTAATTTATATATAATTCACATATGAATTTATCGTGTCATTCTCCATTAAATAAACTTAATAGAAAAGTGCTCTTATGCGTTAATTTAACATTGTTAAATATCGTCAATAAAGGATTAAGCTAAGAAATATTCAGCTTCTCTTTTATCAATTTCACCGAAACATCATAGTTCTTATTATTTATAAGAAGCATATCAGCGCTGTAGTCAGCAGTCATCAGACATTCAGACTGACACCCGTTAATAAGAAGTATTAAATCAAAATTTTCATTTGAGTCATCCGAATAAAAAATAAAATCACATTCGTTTTTCAAGGACTGTTTTATATCATCATAAAGCGCTTCTCTGTCAAAATAACAATTGCATCCTCCGCAAAACAAAACTCCTATCTTGTATTTTCTTATCATAACAGTATTTTTCCCTCTCTTGTGATATAATTAATTATATATAGCTTAAATTTTTGCTCTTTCCCGTGCATTATGCCAGCTATAATCGTTTTATTATACCATATCCCAAAGTTTTATAAAAGAAAGGACAATGCCTAATCCGGCATAAATGGGGTTTTATGATTTCAAAAAAATTTATAATCGATTACCTTAATCGCTTTTTCCCATATGATAACGAAACGCATAATCACTTTTTGAAAATTATTCAAAATTTTACAGACCAATACATTGAGGCCGCTAATATGGCTGTTTTAGCTGTCGATAAAAACAGAAAAATCGTGATGGTAAATCATCTTGCCTCTGCGCTACTTGAAACTGCAGAGGCTCAAATGATAGACCAATATATAGAAGATGTTCTTCCCGATTCACCGCTGACAAATGTAACATATGAGAATTATATGTCTCTTCCAAAGCAGTTTATAGTATCGGGCAAAACTCTTTATGCAGAACGTACGCCTATTATCCATGAAGATACCACTATTGCCATTGCAAGTTTTTTTTACAATATCACCGACACATTAACAATAAGTGAAAACTTAAATCAGGCTCATAAAAACGAATTATTTTTAAATGAAATCATAGATAACTCCTATGACGGCATCTATATTACAGACAGAGAGGGAAAAACAATTCTCGTCAATAAAGCCTACGAAAGAATCTCAGGTATCAGCCGAGCACAGCTTATTGGCGAAAAAATCCAAAATTTAGTATCAGCCGGTCTTATTTCCACAAGTATTACAAAAGATGTTGTATCCAGTAAAAAAACCGTTACTCGTACCCAGACGAATGCCAATGATAAAAATATACTTATAACAGGTACGCCTATATTTGACACGCTTGGCAATGTACGACACGTAATCACCAATGTGAGAGATATAACCGAGCTTATAAGTCTGAGCAATAAACTTCAAGCTGAAATTAACAGAGCTGATATGTATCAAAATCAGCTTCTGAAAGAATCCTCCGATGAAAACATCGTCTATGGAAGCCGTGAATTTGAAAATGTTTTAAGTATATCAAAAAAAATATCAAAGATGGACTCAACTGTTCTCATCTTAGGTGAAACCGGCGTAGGAAAGGAAATCATTGCGCAATATATACACAAACAGAGCAACAGGGAAAATAAACCTTATATAAAAATCAATTGCGGAGCCATACCTCAAAACCTTTTGGAATCAGAACTTTTCGGATACGTTCCGGGGGCGTTTACCGGAGCCAGCGCAAAAGGAAAACCTGGTCTTTTTGAACTTGCCGATACGGGAACATTGTTTTTAGATGAAATAGGCGAACTCCCTATTAATCTGCAGTCCGCACTGTTAAGAGTTCTTCAGGACGGAGAAGTTACAAGAGTAGGCGGAGCCAAAAGCAAAAAAGTTGATGTAAGAATAATAACTGCAACTAACAGGGATTTGGAAGAAATGATTGAAGAGGGAACATTCCGAAGCGATTTATATTACAGACTTAATGTAGTCTCCGTAAATATACCTCCGCTTAGAGAGCGAAAAGCTGATATACCATTCCTTGCAGAAAAAACAATACAGGATTTAAACACAAAATATAAAGTCGAAAAAGCTCTTTCACCTAATTTCATCCAGCTTCTAATGAGAAAAGACTGGCCCGGAAACATACGTGAACTTAAAAATTTCATCGAAAAACAATTTGTGCTCTCAGACGAGAACATTATCGATATACCTGCCCCCCCACGGTCAGGTTAATCAAAACAGAGAAGATTCATATCCCGAAGATGCCGAATCTGCATCTTCGCAAACCCAGCTTCCTACCTATGCCCAGGCAAAGGAAAACATGGAAAAAGATTTGTTCCAGAAAGCTCTTAAGCAAGGCAAATCCACATATAAAGCAGCTGCTCTTCTTGATATGAGCCAATCTACTTTTTTCAGAAAGTATAAAGAACTTTTTCCAAACGGAATAGAATAACGACAAATAAAAGATGCCGCTTAGTATGCTTCTTACTAATGCGGCATCTTTTACTTTAAGGAAAGGTTCTCAAAATTTAAAAATGTGAATTTCTTATTTGTTTTTGAACTCAGCAGGTCTCTTTTCTACAAATGCTTTCATACCTTCTACTCTGTCTTCTGATACGAAAGTACTTGTATAAGCTTCTGCCTCGAACTGAACTCCTGTCTTCAAATCAGTCTGCAATCCATTGTTTATCGCAACTTTTGCCATCTTTATTGCTATAGGAGCTTTGCTCATTATTGTCTTTGCAAGCTCTTCAGCTCTTGCAATCAGTTCTTCAGCAGGAACTACTTCCTGTACCAAACCGATTCTGTAAGCTTCCTGAGCGTCAATCATTTCTGCGCTGTATATAAGCTTTTTAGCCATTCCTTTTCCTACAAGTCTAGGAAGTCTCTGAGTTCCGCCATATCCGGGTATGATTCCCAAGTTTACTTCCGGCTGACCGAATTTTGCTTTTTCTGATGCAATTCTTATATCACATGCCATTGCAAGTTCATTTCCTCCGCCTAAAGCAAAACCGTTTACAGCTGCAATAACAGGTTTGTTAATAGTTTCGATAAGTTCCATTACAAGCTGACCCTGTATAGTCATGTCTCTTCCTTCTGTTCCGTTAAGATCGCTCATCTGAGCTATATCTGCACCTGCTATAAATGACCTGCCTTCGCCTGTTACTATTACAACCTGAACATCATCATTTTTGTCAATAGCTCTGAATACATCGTCAAGTTCTGTAAGAACTTCTGTGTTCAAAGCATTTAATGCTTTTGGTCTGTTCATAGTTACATAGCCGATACCATCTTTTACATCAAATATTATATTTTTGTATTCCATTGGTTACCTCTCTATTTCGTATAATCATAAATACCTTTACCGGATTTAACGCCAAGGTGTCCTGCTCTTACCATTCTTCTCATAAGAGGAGCCGGTCTGTATTTAGGGTCACCGTATTCGTAATAAAGCACATCCATTACTGCCAGCATTACATCCCAGCCTATCATATCTCCCAGCGCTAAAGGTCCCATAGGATGGTTTAATCCGAACTTACATCCGTTATCTATATCTTCAGCAGTACCAACACCCTCTTCCAGCATGAATACAGCTTCATTGATGAATGGATCGATAAGTCTGTTTACTATAAAACCGCCTTTATCTATTGCTTTTACAGGTACTTTGTCAAGCTGTTTTCCAAGTTCAAGAGCTATCTCATAAGTTGCATCTGATGTTGCAAGTCCTACTACAATTTCAAGAAGTTTCATCGCAGGAACAGGATTAAAGAAATGTGTGCCTATTACTTGTTCAGGTCTCTTTGTCGCAGCTGCTATTTCTGTAATAGGAAGCGAGGAAGTATTTGATGCAAGAATAGCTTCAGGCTTACAGATTTCATCCAGCTTCTTGAATATACCAAGTTTTATTTCTTTATTTTCCGATGCTGCTTCAATAACCATATCCGCATCCTTGGCATCTTCCAAAGCTACGGTAGTTGTAAGGTTAGCAAGAGCTGCATCCTTTTCCTCTTCTGTCATTCTTCCTTTGGTAACTGCTTTTTCAAGACTCTTTTTAATTTTATTATATCCCTTTTCAACGAATTCTTCGCTGATATCGTTCATGGTAACTTTAATTCCATGAGTTGCCGCTGTCTGAGCGATTCCGGAGCCCATAGCTCCGGAACCTACAACATATAATTTTTTAACAGTCATCCTGATTCCTCCAATTATTATTCACAAAGTTCAAACATCATAGCCATTGCCTGACCGCCTCCGATACAGAGGGAAGCAATTCCGTACTGAACTTTTCTTCTCTGCATTTCTCTCATAAGAGTAAGGCTGATTCTTGCTCCTGTACAGCCTACGGCATGACCTAATGCTACCGCACCGCCGTTTACATTTACAATTTCAGGGTCAAGTTTCAAATCCTGTACGCATGCTGCCGCCTGAGCTGCAAAAGCTTCATTTAATTCATAAAGACCTACGTCATATCTGCTGATTCCAGTCTTCTTTTCGAGTTTTTCGATTGCACTTACAGGTGCATATCCCATTATTGATGGGCTGAGGGCTGTTGAAGTTGCCGCAATATATTTAGCGATAGGTTTGTATCCTAATTCCTTAGCCTTATCTGCTGACATCATCAGCATTACACATGAACCGTCATTTATAGGGGAAGCATTTCCTGCTGTTACTGTTCCGCCTTCCTTGAAGATAGGCTTCAGCTTAGCAAATCCTTCGTAATTAGCTCCCTTTCTGTATGTTTCATCGTGGTCAAATACTACTTCCTGTCCCTTTACTTTAGTTGTAATAGGCACGATGTCATTATCGTATTTACCCTCTGCCCAAGCTTTTTCTGCCTTGTTATGGCTGTTTACAGCAAACTTATCCTGCATTTCTCTTGTTATGCCGCATTTTTCTGCTACGTTTTCTGCTGTAATGCCCATGTGGTAATTCATGAATGGGTCAACAAGTCCATCGTGAAGCATGCTGTCTTCGATTTTGCCAGGTCCCATTCTGTATCCAAATCTTGCCTTTGGAAGAATGTAAGGAATCGCACTCATTGTTTCGCATCCGCCGGCTATAACAACTTCATTGTCCCCAACCTGAATTGACTGTGCTGCGCACTGCATAGCTTTCATAGCTGTTGCGCAGTTTTTGTTAGGCGTAAAAGCAGGGATAGTATCAGGCAGTCCTGCGTATATACCGCACTGTCTTGCAGGATTAGCTTTCGTACCTGCCTGGAAATGAGTTCCTATAATTAATTCGTCGATGTCTTCATGTTTAATGCCTGTTCTTTCTACAAGAGCTTTAACGCATTCTGCGCCGTGTACAGGTGCCGGAATTTTGCTTAATGAGCCGCCGAATACTCCTGTAGCTGTTCTGACGCCATCTACAATTACAACTTCATTCATAAGTTTATCCTCCAATTCTCTATATCAATCATTTTATACATTATTTTATATGCAAGTGATACATATCATCTTCCATATGGAAGATGATATGTATCAACTAGTTAATTTACAGTTCTACATGAGCAAGAGCTGTAGCTAATTTTTCTTTCTGTTCTATGTTTGATTCTCTTAAAATCATAACTTTCATTGCCTGAGGTGAACCAGCACCGTGCATTGATTCTGCAAGAGCTGTACCGCCTGACATGTTTTCAAGAAGTCTTGCAATCTTAATTCTGTCTCTTGCTGTATACTTGTCGTTTCCAACGAAGAACTTTTCAATCCATTTGCCTGTTTCAGGATTGTTCAAATCCCATTCGTGAGGAAGCGTAGCGATAAATCCGCCTGCTATATCATGAGCAAGTCTTGAAATTTCATACATATTTCTTGTGCAGTTAAGTTTTACTTCATTAGCAAGCAATGTGTTTACATAGTAACTTCCCGCTTCTTCCTTAACGCCCTCATATGAACATGCCAGTGAGCAGCAGTACATAGTTTCAGCTAAGTGAGTCATTTCGATAAGTTTATCTTTGATATGGCTTGCCTTGTTAGTTCCGTTCATCTTAGCTATCAGTGAAGTTGCTCCGATAAGAACGTCTGAGTTACCAACTTTACATCCACCGTAATTCTGTCTGTGATAAGCTGCAAATCTAGCTACATAGTCCTGAGCATATTCGATTTCTCCGCACATGAATACTCTGTCCCAAGGTACGAATACGTTGTCTAATACTGTAAGAGTTTCTCCGCCAACTATAGCATATTCTGAGTTACCTGTATCTATATCGCCCTGTAATCTTCTCTGGTCATTAGTCTGTCTTCCGAAAATGTGAGTAACGCCTTCAGCGTCTACAGGAATAGCGCATGCGATGGCATAGTCTTCGTCTCCTTCAAGAAGGTTTGTAGTAGGAAGAATAAGCATTTCATGTGAGTTTGCCATACCAGTCATGTGAGCTTTAGCTCCTCTGATAACAACACCGTCTTCTCTCTTTTCTACAACGTGCGTGAAAAGGTCTGGGTCTGCCTGACCTGATGGCTTAAATGCTCTGTTTCCCTTAACGTCTGTCATAGCACCGGCAATCATAAGGTCATTTTCCTGTACGTATTTGAGCCATTCTGTAAATCTCTTATGATATTCAGTTCCGTGATCTTTGTCTATGTTATATGTAGTGATAAATGTTGCGTTCATAGCATCGAATCCTACGCATCTCTGGAAGCATGTTCCTGTCTTCTGCGCAATCATTCTCATCATCTTTACTTTATTTACAAGGTCATCTACGCTCTGGTGTACATGCGTAAATCTGTTTACTTTCTTTCCTGTTAAATGTGATGTAGCTGTCATCAGGTTTTCATACATAGGGTCATGAGCCAATTCATAAGTCATAGCTGCTGAATTTACATGAGGCTTAGTCATTGGATGGTCTACTACGCAATCAATCTTTTCTCCCATGTAGTAAATAGTTGGGTGAATCTTTCTTAAACTTTCCTTATACTCATTTCCGTTCATCATTTTAGGTTCTCTCCTTTTAAATAACTTTAAATATACTTTCCTTAAGTTTTAATTTATATTTAATTAGCAGCAGAGGAATCCTCCGTCTACATATAAAACTTGACCTGTAACATAATCTGATGCTTCAGATGCAAGGAATACAGCAGCTCCTGCCAAATCCGAAGGCAATCCGAATTTTTTCTGAGGGATTCTTGAGAACAGTTCTGCTCTTCTCTTTTCATCCTTAAACAGGGGAGCTGTCATCTCTGTCTCATAATATCCAGGACCAATAGCATTTACATTGATGCCGTATTCAGCCCATTCATTTGCCATAGCTTTTGTTATCTGTACGATAGCGCCTTTAGCTGCGCAGTATGAAACCATGTTGGGAAGTCCAAGCTGGCTCGTAAGCGAAGCTATATTTATTATTTTACCCTTTATTCCTTTTTCCACCATCTGCTTAGCAACAGCCTGGCACATGAAAAATACGTATTTAAGCTGAGTATCCTGAACTGCATCCCAATCAGCTTCAGTAAATTCAAGAGCTGAGAATCTCTTGTTTACTCCCGCTCCGTTAAACAAAATGTCAACCTGACCGAACTTATCACAAACTTTTGAAACAAGACCGTTGATATTATCAATAGATGTGATATCAGTAGCAAATCCAACTACATTTTCGTTACCCGTAGCTTTTGTCATCTCGGCTGCCGCAGCATCAAGCTGTTCCTGATTTCTGCTTACAAGAACTACGTTTGCTCCGGCCTGCGCCAGACCAGTAGCCATTCCGAAGCCAAGTCCTTTACTTCCGCCAACTACTATGGCGGTCTTTCCATTTAATGAAAACTCCATTTTTTCCTCCTCAATAAAGCATTATATATTGTTTAAATTTATTTATTAAAGGCAACTGTACTATTAATTTCAGATAACGCAGTTATACGAGCATTTATTTATTAATTCCAAATTTGCCGCTGACATTTTATATTAAGCCTATATCAGAGTTTGGCGATATGCACCCATCACTATAATCCAGTGCGAGGGGACTCTGATGGCGCATACCCCCAACAATCTGTCCTAAACATACTGCTTCAAATATACTATTGCTTTTTCGTACCTGAAGCGCAGTTTTATCTTTTACTCATTATAAAAACAAAATCCCAAATCTCCTGCTTTAGATATCCGACGAACTCACATTTATCGGATACCTAAAAAAGGAGTACTAAATCAAGTTAAAGAATACTTTATTTAGTTTGTGTGTTATATATTTATATTAATTCTTTCACTATCATCATCCAGGGAAGCAGCCCGCTTTTGCGGACCGCCGGCTCCCGTAAATGACTTCATGGATTAAATGGAGACTAATTTAAGCTTTGTAGAAGACCTGACTTTATTCTTTTTATAGTTCGCTTTGAATAAATGTATTTAATATAACTTTCTTTTGGTTCCCCTCAAAGCTTTTAATTACACTCATTATACGTGTAAATCTATTTCATCAGGAGCAAATATATTTTATTCCTGACAAATACAATTATCAACAAACAGATTTTGCTAATAAATTTAGAATATATCCTTATCTTTCAGTTCTTTTATCTTTTCTTCGTCAAATCCTAAAATATCTTTAAGTATATAATCATTATGCTGACCTAAAAGCGGCGCTGATTCAAAGCTGAGCTCCGATGTTTCCGAAAATTTAATAGGATTTCCAGGATAAGTAACTTTCCCAAGTATAGGATTATCTATATCTACCAGCATATCTCTTGCCTTTATCTGAGGGTCCTCAACAAGCTCGTCTATACCCATTATAGGACCTACCGGAACACTTGCTTCGTCAAGTATCTTCACCACTTCATCAGTAGTATACTGCATTGTCCATTTTTCTATCTCAGGATTCAATGTATCTTCATTGGCTTTTCTGAGATGGTTTTCTTTATATTCTTCTTTTTCTAAAAGGTCTTCCCTTCCTATAGCATTTACCAGCTTTTTAAACAATCCGTTATTGGCGCATGCAATAGCAACATAACCATCTTTTGCTTTAAAGGTATTAAACGGAGCAGAACCAAGATTTGCATTACCGTTTCTTGTAGGCGCTGTTCCCGTCAAAGTCTTTGTAACAACGAAATTTTCCAAAACAGAAAATGCTGTATCCATCATGGCAACATCTATAAACTGACCTTCTCCTGTTTCCGTTCTGTGATGAACCGCTGCCATTATAGCAAATGCCATATGTATTCCTGCAAGCGCATCTACAACTGAAGGCCCCAGCTTATACGGAGTTCCGCCCTTTTCACCCGTCAAAGACATGAATCCTCCCATTGCCTGACAAACTATATCATATGCAGGCTTTTTTCTGTATGGACCAGTCTGTCCAAAACCTGATATGGAACCATATATTATTTTAGGATTTACTTTTTTAAGGTCTTCATAACCTATCCCCAGCCTGTCAACTACTCCGGGTGAGAAGTTCTCTACAACAATATCAGCCCAGCTCGCCAAATCTTTTATAACATCTACTGCATCAGGAGATTTTAAATCCAAAGACAGACTCTTCTTATTTCTGTTAAAATAAGCAAAATATCCACTTTCATCATTCTTCATCGGTGCAAAGTAATGGGTTTCATCGCCTACGCCCTTTCTCTCCACCTTGATAATATCCGCACCTAAATCACCTAACATCATAGTGCAGTACGGTCCTGAATACACTCTAGTAAAATCTAAAACTTTTAAACCTTTCAGCGGCTTTTTAACATCTGACATGTTTATCGTCCTCCAACTTAAAATATATGTCGTTTATTGTCATTTTTTATCTTTCGCATTTATATATAGCAATCTGCGTGCCAAATTTCTGTTTTTTATTTTATTTTTATTTATTTTTTTATTTTTCTTCTGAAAGTGTTGAAAATAACAAAATTTTTTATATAGATAATTTCATTTTTGATTATAATTTACATAAAAAATAAAAAATAACTCAATCTTTAATCCATTTTTGAGTTATTTTCTGTCTTTTTAATTCATTTTCAACTTGCCGTTTATCGTTTCTCAATTCATAATCGAATCAGCTGTTTTTAATCCTGTTTTTTACCTACCACTTTATAAAGTTCGTCTGCATAAGGAGGCTCTATATCCTCCATCTTATCCTCAGATATAAGTTTTATCCCGTAATCTTCATCCTCTATCCGACCTATTATACTAAAATCCACTTGCGCAGATTTCATGGCAGATTCCATATCGTACCTTTTTTCCTTAGGAACTATTATTATCATAGAACCGCTTGATATCAATCTAAGCGGATTTATTTCAAACTTATTGCATATCTTTTGAGTTTCCGGCTCTATCCGGATACTCTCTTTTATAACCCTTGCACCTTTATGGGCAATCTGGCACATTTCCCATACAGCGCCAAGTACGCCGCCTTCAGTTATATCATGCATTCCATGAGTTCCCACGCTTCCGGCAGCAATGCCTTCTTTAACCACGCTGACAAGATTAAGAAATGATTTCGCTCTCATAATCTCATTGTCCGTAAGATTTCTTTCCAATTTCTTTTCATAGTCGCATGCTATGATTCCTGCACCTTCAAGACCTGCCGATTTAGTCATCATTATGAAATCACCGGTATCCATATGATTTCCGCTTTGAGATTTATCAGACAAAGACTTTCCTATAGCCGTCGAAACTATAACAGGCTGTTTTACAGCGGAAGTTATCTCCGTATGTCCCCCGATTATTTCCACATTAAGACTTCCGGCTGTTTCTGCCGCCTGCTCCATTATATGGCTTACATCTTCTTCCGATGTTCCCTCGGGAAGCATTACAGCAAGCATTATCCCCAAAGGGGCTACGCCGTTTGATGCAATATCATTGCATGTTATGTGTATAGCCAGCCTCCCTATATCGTTTATTGACGATGTAATCGGGTCAGTAGACATTATGCAGTCATAATCACCGAAGTTTACTACAGCGCAATCCTCTCCTATTCCCGGACGCACCTTGACCTCCTTGCTTTTATAGCTTATCTTATCGAATACAAGTCTTTTAAGCAATTCACTGTCCAGTTTTCCCGTTTCCAGTTTCATATTTCACCTCAATCATAATCGTATATTCATATATTACAGCATATCTAAAAATTCTTTTTCCGTAATTATCGGCACGCCTAATTCCTTTGCTTTTTTATTTTTTGAAGATGATGAACTGACGTCGTTGTTTATAAGATAATCAGTTTTGCTGCTTACAGCTGATGCGGCCTTGCCGCCTGCGGAGACAATTCGTTTCTTAAGTTCATCCCGGTTTTCAAAATGTTCGGTCTTTCCTGTTATGACAAAAGTCATTCCCGACAGAGCCCCATCACTGTTTTCTTCAAAAGATTCATCAAGATTTAAAACCTCCATGAGGTTATCTACTGTCTTTATATTCTTTTCATCTTTAAAAAACGAGACATAAGCCTTTGCCATTACGTTTCCGATACCGTCGATGGCTTCAAGCTCATCCTCATTAAGGCGCCTTATCCTGTCCCATTTATTTCTGCAAGACTCAGATATCATCCTCGCATTTGCCGAACCTATATTAGGTATTCCCAAAGCATATAATAATCTTGCCGGAGAAGTATTGGAAGCCTTATCTGCAGATTTAACAAGATTATCGAAAGATTTTTGCCCAAATCCATCCATATTGACAATTTTTTCTTCCCACGCAGAAAGTTTAAATATATCTGCAAATTCTTTTATCATTGCTTCATCTATAAACTTTTCCAGTGTAGCCTCTGACAAGCCCTCTATATTAAGAGCATTTCTGCTTACAAAATGCGTAAATGATTTTATTTTCTTTGCAGGACATTCCGGATTAGGACAATGAAGTGTTTCAACGCCACTTTCGTCATTTATATAAGTATTGCTTCCGCATACCGGACATTTGTCTGGAGGTTTTACTGTTCCGCTTCTTGTCAAATTCCCGGATATCTGTGGTATTATCATATTCGCCTTGTACACTTCTATCTCATCACCGGTTCCCAATTCCAATTCTTTAACTATGCTGAGATTGTGTACAGACGCCCGGCTTACTGTAGTTCCTTCAAGTTCTACAGGTTCAAATACAGCAATAGGATTTATAAGCCCTGTTCTTGAAACATTCCATAGTATTTCCTTAAGTATGGTTGTTCTCATTTCATCCTTCCATTTAAAGGCTATAGAATCTCTTGGAAATTTAGAGGTTACACCCAGTGACTTTCCATACTGTATATCATCAAAAACCAAAACAAGACCATCCGAGGGTATTGGGAATTTTTTAATTTTCCTTTCAAAATCCAAAACAGCTTCCTCGACATCATCTCTGTCAACCTTGACGTAATCTACGGTTTCAAACCCCTGAGCTTTCATGAATTCCATCTGCTCTTCTCTTCTTGTTAAATTTTCTCCGCCTTTTGCAAGAGAAAAGGCAAAAAATTTCACATGACGTTTAGCTGTAATTTCATTATTTAACTGTCTTACCGTTCCGCTGCAAAGATTCCTCGGATTCTTATACTTGCTTTCCACGTCTTCTATTGTATTATTTATCTTTTCAAAATCCTTATAGGTTATTACAGCCTCGCCTCTTACGACTACATCACCCTTTTCAGGTATATTTAGGGGTATGTTATCGAATACTCTGGCATTGTTTGTGATTACCTCACCGGTTACTCCATCTCCTCTCGTAACTGCTTTTACAAGTTCTCCTTTATCATAAGTCAAAACTATGGTAAGCCCGTCAAGTTTCCACGAAAGCAGTCCTTCCTTATCTCCCAGCCAGTCTTTTAAAGTTTCGGTATCCTTTGTCTTATCAAGGGAAAGCATAGCCGAAGGATGCTTCTCCTTAGGCAGACTGCTTAAAATCTCATATCCAACTCTTACAGTAGGACTTCCTGCCAGAACTATCCCTGTTTCTTTTTCAAGAGCTAAAAGTTCATCATAAATACGGTCATACTCATTATTTGAGATAATCTCATTGCTTTCCTGATAATACGCCTTTGCAGCATTATTCAGAAATGCAGCTTTTTCTTCCATAAGCTTTCTTTTATCTTCCATTAAACAACCTCTTACATATCAATCAGATTTTCTTTATGGGAGCAAAGCCTACTGCCAGTTTTTTCACGCCGTCTTCAAAGCTGACCGAAACCGTCTTTCCATCGCATTTTTCAACAATTCCTTCACCAAATTTAGGATGAGAAACTCTATCTCCTTCAGCAAATCCATCCGCCATTGATTCCACTTTTTTCTTTGTCTGCTGTCTTGCGTATTTAAGCTGGTCAAAGGGTTTAAAAGGTTTTGGCGTGCTTATGCCATCCGTAAACGCAGCATCGGCTTTCTCCTTCTTTTTCTTCTCAAATATAGCATCTCCTTCTATAAGAGTTTTATCCAGTTCGCGAAGAAATTGAGACTCTCTAGTATAATCAGTCTTGCCATAAAGAGTTCTCTGTTCAGCCCCTGTAAGCCAAAGCCTCTCTTTAGCTCTTGTAATTCCAACGTAGCATAGACGGCGTTCCTCTTCAAGACCGTCCTCACGGTCAAAAGCGCGCCAGCCCGGAAACAATCCGTCTTCCATACCAGGCATAAATACATATGGAAATTCCAGTCCTTTAGCGCTGTGCATAGTCATAAGAACTACTGCATTTTCATCGGCATTGTGGTTGTCCACTTCTGCCAAAAGCGCAATTCTCTCCATAAACTCTGCCAGCGAAATATTGGCATCATCCTTTTCATAATCGTATATTACCGATTTGAACTCCATCAGGTTTTCTATCCGGCTTTCCGCTTCAATAGTATTCTGATCTTCCAACGCTTTTAAATACCCTGTCTTTACGAGAAGCCCGTCATATATATCAGAAACTTTAAGATTGCTCTGTTCCCGGCTGTAGGATTCTATCACTTCCGCCAGGTCTGTTATATTTGAAAATACTTTTTCCGAAAACGAACTTATAACTTCTCTGTCTAGAAGTATATCAAAAAGGCTTTCATCTCTCACACCTGCGAGAGCTCTGAGCTTTTCCAAAGTCTTTCCGCCAATCCCGCGTTTAGGTTCATTGATTATCCTCGTAAGCGCTAAATCATCGGCATTATTTTGAACAAGACGCATGTAGCACATCATGTCTTTTATTTCTTTTCTGTCATAATATCTGAGTCCCCCCAAGACCCTGTAAGGTATATCCCTTCTCGACAGAGCCTCTTCAAAGGTTCTGGACTGAGCGTTGTTCCTGTAAAGTATGGCAAAATCACTGTACTTTCTGTCAGATGTTTTCAAACGGTTTATTTCTCCGGCAATAAAGTAAGCCTCATCTCTTTCATCTGCCCCTCTGTAATATGTAATCTTGTGTCCCGCATCCTGATCCGTCCAGAGTTTTTTAGCCTTTCTTCCTCTGTTGTTCGTTATAACAGAATGCGCCGCATCAAGAATCGTCGATGTGGAGCGGTAGTTCTGCTCCAGTTTTATTACGCGTGTATTCTTAAAATCCTTTTCGAATTCAAGGATATTCCTTATGTCCGCCCCTCTCCACTGATATATACACTGGTCGTCATCCCCTACTACGCATATATTATCATGAGCCTGCGCAAGCATTTTTACGAACCTATACTGTATCTGATTCGTGTCCTGATACTCATCTACCATTATATATCTGAAACGATTTTGATATTTTAAAAGCACTGACTCGTCTCTATCAAAGACCTTTACCGTATTTGCCAGAAGGTCATCAAAATCCATAGCGTTGTTTTTCTTTAAAGTCTTCTCATACTGAGCATATACCTGATAAATGTATTTATGCTTAATATCGTCTCCGTTTATCTTGATATAGTCATCCGGAGATATGAGCTGTTCCTTGCATTTGCTTATTATATTCAGAAAAAATGCAGGCGTATATCTCTTACTGTCGATATTTAATTCCTTGATTATGTTTTTCACAACAGTTTTTTGGTCCGTAGGATCATATACTGCAAAGTCATTGCCATACCCCAGAACTTCTCCATGTCTTCTCAATATTCTAAGACATGCTGAATGAAAAGTAAGTATCCACATATTAAGCCCTTCTCCGACAAGGGCTTCTACTCTGTCTCTCATTTCACCTGCCGCCTTATTTGTAAATGTAACAGCCAGTATATTATAAGGATTTACATTCTTTTCTCTTATCATATAAGCTATCCTGTGTGTCATAGTGCTTGTTTTTCCGCTGCCTGCTCCCGCTAAAATAAGGAGCGGCCCCTCAGTACAAACAGCCGCCTCTCTTTGTTCTTTATTAAGTTTATCCAAGTAATTATCCATCTGTATTTCTCCCTGCTGACAAAAATTATTTAGTATATTATCCAAGTGTTCAGTAAATTGTATAGAAAATAAAGGCAAGGTGAAAGTATTCTGCTGGTTACACCGAACACTATAAGCCCTACCAATATCCAGTTTCCGTATCTGTAAAGAGTCCAGTAAAAATCCGTATGCTTTATATTAAAAATTTCAGATATAACAGAAAATCCATCAAGAGGAGGGCATGGAATCAAGTTGAATATCATCAGCGCCAAATTGATAATGATTATATCGTTTATCATTGTCCACAGAATATACCCCAGATTTCCCGAAAGAAATTCATATCCAAGTCCCATAACCATAAATTTAGCTACAAAGGAAAAAATTACAGCTATTAAAAGGTTCATTGCCACTCCTGCCAAAGATACGAGAAGTTCATCCCTTCTTCTTTTCTTAAAGTTAGCAGGATTTATCTGAACCGGAACTCCCCATCCGAATCCAACGAATATAAGAGATGCAAATCCGAGAACATCTATATGTGAAAGCGGATTTATCGTTACTCTCCCCTGCATTTTAGGCGTAGGATCTCCCAGTTTGTATGCAACTTTGGCGTGAGCATATTCATGGAATGCCAAACCTATTATTATAGCCGGAAGAAGCATGAGCTTATCCATCAGCCAGCCCATAGGGTCATTAAATGCCCCTCCCCTCAAAGAGTTATACGCCAATATAACTATTAATATAAAAATTGAAATATCTATATTACGTCTCAAAATCCTTTCCTCCTTAAATATGTATGAAATCATACGCACATTATCATTTAAGTATACCATTTGTAGTATTAAAATGAAACGGTATTATATAAAAAAAGTGTGCAAGA
>CABUXV010000015.1 GCA_902495595.1 uncultured Eubacterium sp.
AACGACCCGCAGAGTCCTTTCGTGACAAGCGGCTTGAGACTTGGAACTCCGGCAATGACAAGCAGAGGATTTAAGGAAGACGATGTGTCAAAAACAGTAGAAGCCATCGCTCTTGTAATCGACAATCCTGAGGATGCTTCGGCTATGGAGCAGGCAAGAGCCATAGTTAAGGAACTGACGGACAAATATCCTCTTCATAAAAAATTTGGAGATTTCAGTGAAGTATAAAAATGCGACGCATGCATCAAACGGCAGGTCTTAAGACCTGCCGTGTTTTTGTATAAAGAAAACCCTGCCTTCGACGCGAAATTGGTTTTGCATTAATAAGGATAGATGAAAATATCCAAAATACCTGTTTACTATATGAGTTTGGATAAAATATCTGTGATATTACGTGTTAAGAAATTGTTAATAACCATAATTAATGATAAACACTGTGTTTTGGATGAAATGGCAAGGATAATTAATAAAATCCTTTATTTTTTTGACAAAAATTGGACTTTAAATCAGTATTTTGGATAATCTGATGAGGGAAATCTTAAATAATGAGCTGTTTTTATCCAAAATACCGCTGTATAAATAATGTTTGGATATTTATGGTTTTTTACAGCTAATATTGAATGGATGGATATTAGCGGAGCATCAAATGAGACCCTTTGCAAAGTATCGTCTCATCATAGGAAAAATATGGAAGAGACATCTGTGTTTTACGAACTATGAAATAAATTATACATGATATATATTTATAAGTGCCGGGCTGCAAAGATACTTATGCCTGTATCCATGACAGTCCCGTAACACAGCAGAATCAAAGGCTTGGTATCTTTAATGAATAATGTATACAAACAAAAACGAGTTGCAAAATCACATTGGATACGGTATAGTGAGAGTGGTATTTTATATACTTATGATTTTTTAACAAAACATCCAAAATACTTTAAGGGAGGAAGCATAAATGAATAAGCTTGAAGAACTCCGTGCAAAGAAAGAAAAAATCGCACAAGGCGGAGGAGAAAAGAGAATTGAAGCACAGCATTCAAGAGGAAAGCTTACTGCAAGAGAGAGACTGGATATTCTTTTTGATAAAGACAGCTTCGTAGAGGTTGATGTTTTTGTCAAGCACAGATGTGTCAATTTTGGCATGGATGAAAAAGAACTGCCAAGCGACGGTGTCGTAACGGGATACGGTCAGGTTGACGGAAGACTGGTATTCGCTTTTGCTCAGGACTTTACCGTAAGCGGCGGTTCACTCGGTGAATATCACGCTGAGAAGATTGTTAAAGTTCAGAATATGGCTCTCAAGATGGGAGCACCTATCGTCGGGCTTCAGGATTCCGGCGGAGCAAGAGTTGAAGAAGGCGTTGCAGCTCTTTCGGGATTTGGTAAGATATTCCACAACAATACTATATCCTCGGGAGTTATTCCGCAGATTTCCGTAATTATGGGACCTTGTGCAGGCGGAGCTGTTTATTCACCTGCAATAACGGACTTCGTATTCATGGTAGACCAGACAAGCCAGATGTTTATCACCGGTCCTGCGGTAATAAAGACCGTAACGGGTGAAGAAGTAAGCGCAGAACAGCTGGGCGGAGCTACAACTCACAACACTGTAAGCGGAGTTGCTCACTTCATGGGTAAAGACGATGAAGAAACTCTGATGATGGTAAGAGAACTTTTGAGCTATATGCCTTCCAACAATATGGAAACAGCACCGATTTATGCTGCTAACGATGACCCGAACAGAATGATACCTGAACTCAACGATATCATCCCTGACAATCCTAATAAAGCATATGACATGTACGACGTAATAACAAAGATAGCAGATGACGGCAAATTCTTTGACGTTATGCCTCTTTATGCTAAGAATATGATTACATGTTTTATAAGACTTGATGGAGCTACGGTAGGTGTCATAGCAAATCAGCCTAAGTTCGGAGCCGGATGTTTGGATATAGATGCTTCCGACAAAGCCGCAAGGTTTATCAGAAGATGCGATGCGTTTAATATTCCGCTTCTTACAATCGAAGATGTTCCCGGATTCCTTCCTGGAACAGGTCAGGAATACGGCGGAATTATAAGGCACGGTGCCAAGATGCTCTATGCTTACTGTGAAGCTACGGTTCCTAAGATTACCGTAATACTCAGAAAAGCATACGGCGGAGCATACATAGGCATGTGCAATAAAGAACTGGGAGCAGACATGGTAATGGCATGGCCTACAGCGCAGATTGCGGTAATGGGAGCTTCCGGCGCAGTTAATATTATTTCATCAGTTAAAAAGGAAATCAAAGCAGCTGAAGACCCTGATGCTACAAGAGCCGAAAAGATTGCTGAATATGAAGAAAAGTTCAACAATCCGTATGTAGCAGCAGGACTTGGATATGTAGACGATGTTATCGAACCTGCTACTTCAAGACAGAGAATTATCAGTGCTTTGGATATGTTAAGCACAAAGAGAGAATCATTGCCTGCTAAAAAGCACGGTAATATTCCGCTATAGGAGGTGGCACAATGGGTTTAATGGACATATTCTCAAATCCGGATACTATGCATCAGTTATCCATGGGAGATAAATTAATCGGCTCATGTATTACAATGCTTATGGGTATGGGTATTACATTTGTGGTACTGATACTTTTATGGGCTTTTGTAGCTATTATGGGTAAATTTATGAAGGGTACTTCGAAAGGAGATAAGGCGTCTAAAGAGACAAATGCCGCCGCCACGCCCTCGGTAGCCGCACCTGCAGCACCGGCATCCAATGCCGACGATACATTGGCAGCAGTGATTGCGGCAGCTATTGCAGCATATCAGAGCGAAGGCGGTACGGGAAATCTTGTAGTTAGGAAAATAAGCAGGATATCCGGAGAAACTACTCTTTGGGCTAATGCGGCCAGAGAAGATTGCATAGAAAGCAGAAGATTTTAAGAGTGATAAATATAATCACGGTCATTTAAAAGAATTATCGAAAGGAAATGATAGATATGAAAAAGTATAATATTACTGTTAATGGAACAGCATATGCAGTTGAAGTAGAAGAAGCCGGCGGTTCTGCAGCCCCTGCAGCAGCGCCAGCGCCAGCGGCGGCACCAGCGGCACCTGCCCCTGCAGCTCAGGCAGCTCCTGCTCCGGCAGCAGCAGCAGCACCGGCGCCGGCGGCACCTGCAGAAGGAGGAGCCGGAGCTGTTACAGCTCCAATGCCTGGAACTGTTTTGGATATAAAGGTTATTGAAGGACAGCCTGTAAACAAAGGAGATGTTCTCGTTATACTGGAAGCTATGAAAATGGAAAATGAAATCATGGCGCCGGGAGCAGGAACTGTAGATAAAATTACAGCTTCTAAAGGTGCAGCTGTGAATGCAGGAGATGTTCTTGTAACTCTTAAATAATAAAAGTGTTTTGGATATTAATATAATATGATATAATGATAGGCGGTTTTTTAACCGCCTATTAATTTAATAAGCTAAGTGCTATAAATAAAATAATAAACAGAGCAAAAGGAGAAAACCATGCTACTGGCATTTGATGTAGGAAATACGAATATAGTATTAGGTGTATTTGAAGAAGGTAAAATGATTACCAACTGGAGGCTGGAAACAGATAATAATAAAAGCGCTGATGAATACGGTATGATTATAGGGCAGCTTTTTAAATACGAAGGACTGGAAGTGGAAGATGTTAAAGATGTTATAATATCCACAGTAGTACCCTCGGTTCTGTACACTCTTCAGCATTTATCGGTGAAATATTTTCACAGGAAAGCGATAGTTATAGGTCCTGGAATAAAGACAGGATTGGTTGTTAAGTACGATAATCCCAAGCAGGTGGGCGCCGACAGGATAGTTAATGCGGTTGCAGCTCATGCGAAGTACGGAGGCCCTCTGATTATTATAGATTTTGGAACGGCTACCACTTTCTGCGCAGTTTCAGAAAAAGCCGAATATATAGGAGGAACCATCGCTCCGGGACTTAAAATATCTTCGGAAGCTTTGTTTGAGAAAACCGCAAAACTGCCGAAAGTTGAACTTGAAGAGCCTGGGTATGTTATTTGCAGAAATACCATAAACAGTATGCAGTCCGGACTGGTTTACGGGCATATGGGAATGGTTGATTATATAGTTAAGAAAATGAAGAAAGAACTTCAGGAATACAGCAAGGATGAAACTAAAGAAGTTAAGGTAATTGCAACAGGAGGTCTTGCAACGCTCATTGATGCAGGGATAGACTGTATAGATTATGTGGACAAGATGCTGACGCTTGAAGGTCTTGAATTGATATACAGAAAAAACAAGAAGATTAAAAAAATGGAAAGGCGTGAATGTGATTATGAAAAGGATACCTTTTAAAATAGGGGACCTTGCCATTGAAACACCTTTTGTGCTGGCACCGCTGGCAGGAATAACGGATAAGTCGATGAGAAGCCTCTGCTCCAAGCAAGGGGCTTCTTTGGTATATACGGAGATGGTGAGCGCAAAAGGATTGTGGTATGGAGATAAGAAGACTAATAAACTGCTTGAAATAGGAGAGGATGAGGAAAAGGTAGCATTTCAGATCTTTGGAAGCGATTCCGAAATAATGGCTTTTGCGGCAAAGGAACTTAACGAAAAAAAGAATGTCATACTTGATTTGAATGTAGGATGTCCTGTTCCAAAGGTCGTAAAAAACGGAGAAGGTTCGGCTCTTTTAAAGAGACTCGATACTCTTTACGATGTAGTGGAAAGTATGGTAAAGAATACGGCAAAACCTGTAACCGCAAAGATAAGAATGGGATTTGAAATAAATGAAAATACAGCCTCCGAGACGGCGAAGCTATTGGAAAGCGCAGGGGTATCTGCGATAACGGTTCATGGCCGTACGAGACAGCAATATTATGAAGGAAAAGCTGACTGGAACGCTATAGCGCAGGTTAAGGAGAGCGTAAAAGTTCCTGTAATTGGAAACGGAGACGTATTTACAGGTGAAGATGCAGTAAGAATGCTTAATGAAACGGGCTGTGACGGTGTAATGATAGCAAGGGGAGCTTTGGGGAACCCATGGATTTTTAAGGAAGCTAATGCGCTTTGGAGGGGAGAAGAAAAGCCGGCGCCACCTACAGATAATGAAAAAATTCACATGGCGATTAATCATCTTGCACTGATATCAGCACATAAAGGTGACAATATTGCTGTCAGAGAAATGAGAAAGCATGTAGGCTGGTATATAAAAGGTATGAAAGGAGCAGCTGCCGTAAGACGTCAAGCAAATCAAGCTGTACAAGCTTTAGAGATGAAAAAACTATTGGAAAGTTTGTTAAAATAAAAACATATAAAAGTATAATTTAATTTATGAAACCGCTTTCATTTTTAACTATTTTGTTGTACAATTAATAAAAGGTAGTAAATTTCAGAATTTACAAAAAGAGAGGTAGGTTTCGTTATGAGCAGACTAGATTTTAAAACAAAAGATAGGGCTCAAGTCGTCATTGAAGGTCTTTATGAAGATTTGGAAAGACGTATTGTAGCAAGTCCCCCGGGTCAGTGTCCGGTGGATATGGCAGAATCATTCTTAAAACTTTGTCATGCCCAGTCATGCGGAAAATGTGTTCCTTGCAGATTAGGTATTGGGCAGCTTCTTAAAATCATGGAGAACATACTTGATTTAAATACAGAAAGTACAAAAGAAGAGCTGGACCTTTTGGAACGTACTGCGGTTGCCATAAAATCTTCGGCTGACTGCGCAATAGGAACAGAGGCGGCGAACATGGTATTAAGAGGGCTGTCAGGTTTCAGAGAGGATTATGAAGCCCATATTTTACATAACAGATGTGCGGAAAGCATACAGGATGTTAAACAGCCTGTTCCGTGTGTGGCTTTATGTCCTGCGGGCGTTGACGTTCCAGGATATACATCTCTCGTTTTAGCGGGAAGATACGATGATGCAGTTAAGCTCATAAGAAAAGATAATCCGTTTCCTACGGTATGCGCGCATATTTGCGAACATCCTTGTGAAGCAAGATGCAGAAGACAGCTCGTTGATACTGCTGTAAATATAAGAGGTATTAAACGTTATGCAGTGGACCACTGCAGTGAAAATGTTCCTACGCCGGAGCCTATGGACGACACAGGCAAAAAAATTGCCATAATAGGAGGAGGCCCCGGAGGGCTGTCTGCGGCATATTTTCTCGCCGTCATGGGTCATAAGCCAACTATATTTGAGAAGAGAAGCAAACTTGGCGGAATGCTGAGATATGGAATTCCTAATTACAGACTTCCCAGAGAAAGACTGCAGTGGGATATAGACGCAATACTTTCCACGGGAGTGGAGGTTAAGACTGAGTTTGATATAAATGATGAGGAAAACGTAAAGGCTATTGCGGAGGAATTTGACGCCGTATATATTTCAATAGGGGCTCATACACATAAATCTATAGGTGTGGACGGAGAATACAGCAAAGGCGTAATCCCTGCAATCGAAATACTGAGAGGAATCGGTGATGATTCCATGCCTGATTTTAACAATAAAGCCGTAGTTGTCATAGGCGGCGGAAACGTGGCAATGGATGTGGCAAGGACAGCTAAGAGACTGGGCGCTTCCGAAGTTAAGATTGTCTACAGAAGAAGAAAACAGGATATGACAGCTCTTCCTGAGGAGATAGACGGCGCTGTAGCAGAGGGGTGCACTCTGGTCGAGCTTAAAGCTCCCGCAAAAATCGAGAGCAACAGTACAGGCAATGTACGCGCTCTTTGGGTACAGCCGCAAATTGCAGGCGAAGCAGACCGATCGGGAAGACCAAGACCTACGCCTGCCAACGCGCCGGAAGAACGTATTCCGTGTCATATAATTATATCGGCAATAGGTCAGAGCATAGAATCGCAAGGGTTTGAAAAATACGGAATTCCGGTAGTTAAAGGAAGCATAGTTGCAGAATCATCCAGTGCAGTTTCCGATGTTAAAGGGTTTTTCGCAGGCGGCGACTGTGTTACGGGACCGTCTACAGTTATTAATGCAATTGCAGCGGGTAAGGTTGCAGCGGCAAATATAGATGAACATTTAGGATATAATCATGAAATATCCGTGGATGTTGAGATACCTCATCCTAGAATCATGGATAAGAAATCCTGCGGAAGAGCTGAGCTCAGACTGCGATATGCTAAGGAGAGAGGAAACGATTTTATGGAAATCGAGTACGGAATGTCTCATGAGGAAGCCATGCAGGAAGCGAGCAGATGCCTGAGATGCGATTATAACGGATTCGGAGCATTCAGAGGAGGGAGGAACGAAAAATGGTAAATTTGACTATAAACGAACAGAAAATTTCAGTTAATGAAGGAACTACCATTTTGGATGCAGCTTTAAAAGTAGGTATAGATATTCCTCACCTGTGTTTCTTAAAGGAAATAAATGAAATCGGAGCGTGCAGAGCATGTGTGGTTGAAAATGCAGGAATGGATACTTTGATACCGGCATGCAATACTCCCGTGGAAGAGGGGATGCAGATATATACAAACAGTCCGAAAGCAAGGGAAGCGAGGAGGATAAATATAGGTCTTATACTTTCAGACCACGACTGCAAATGTGCAACATGCGTAAGGAGTGGGAACTGTAATTTGCAGAAGATATCAAACGACCTTGGCATCCTTGACATTCCTTATGAGAATACAGCGGAAAAAAGTATCTGGAAGAGCAAAGGACCTCTTATAAGAGATGCTTCTAAATGTATTAAGTGCATGAGATGTATACAGATATGCGATAAGGTACAAAGTGTGAAAGTATGGAATTTGTCGGGAAGCGGATACAGAACTACCGTTGGCATATCCCAGAATGTTTCTATAGATGAAACGAACTGTACTTTCTGCGGGCAATGTGTGACCCATTGTCCTGTAGGCGCTCTAAGAGAGAGGGATGATACTGGTAAGATGCTCGATGCATTGGCAGACCCGGATAAGATAACGATGGTTCAGATAGCTCCGGCTGTGCGTACGGCATGGGGAGAGAGTCTGGGGCTTTACAGAGAAGAAAGCACTATGGGCAAATTTGTTGCTGCTCTTAAACAGATAGGTTTTGACTACGTATTTGATACGGTGTATTCCGCAGATTTGACTATAATGGAAGAGGGAAGCGAGTTTGTTTCCAGGTTTAAGGAAAAAGAAAAGCATAAGTGGCCTCTGTTTACTTCATGCTGTCCGGGATGGATAAGATTCGTCAAGCATGAATTTCCTGAATTTGCAGGCAATCTTTCCAGCGCTAAATCACCTCAGCAGATGTTCGGAGCTATGAGCAAAACTTATATTGCAGAGAAGCTGGGTGTTGACCCTGAGAAAATATATTCTGTTTCCATAATGCCTTGTATGGCTAAAAAATATGAATGTGATGTGGAGGAAGTCAATGATTCCGAAGCAGGGCAGGATGTTGATTTAGTTCTCACGACAAGGGAAATAAGCAGACTTATAAACGCTGACAGAATCAAAGTAGGCGAATTGGAAGAAGCTGAATTTGATGATATGTTCGGCGAATCCACAGGAGCCGGAATAATATTCGGAGCAACCGGAGGAGTTATGGAGGCTGCTTTGAGGTCAGCTCATTTCCTGCTGACAGGAAAGAATCCTAAGACGGAAGCCTTTAAAAAGGTAAGGGGCATAAAGGGTTGGAAAGAAGCAATCTTTGAAATCGAAGGCATCGCCATAAGAGTTGCAGTTGCCAATGGTCTGGGTAATGCCAGAGAACTGCTCACCGCGCTGAAAAAAGGTGAAGTGGAGTATGATTTTGTGGAAATCATGGCATGTCCGGGAGGCTGCGCAGGCGGCGGCGGTCAGCCTATACACGACGGAGTGGAAATGGCGGAAGAAAGAGGAAAGACGCTATACGGAATGGATAGCACAGCTCCTTTGAGGTTCTCCCATGAAAATCCATCCGTACTGATGAGCTACGATGAGTTCCTCAAAAAACCGCTTTCGGAAAAAGCGCATAAACTGCTTCATACGCATATAGAGGACTGGAAACTTTAATTTTAATGTAAATCAGAAAGAGCCGGGGATATAAAATCTCCGGCTCTTTATTTATGGTAAATATCGTAAACGAGATTTCCGTATACTTCAAAGAAAGTACCTTGCGAAGCGTCGCCCCCTGCGGGCGACATGTGTGCAAAGGAATCTCCGATTCCGTCTTGCACACTTTATTTATATCGCAAACTAATTTATATCGCAAATTATCTAAAAATACATCCAAGGAGCAAGTTTTGGATAAAAAGTCCTTATTTTTTGATTTTACTAAGGCTGGATTATCCAAAATATTGATTTAAAAGCTGGTTTTGGTTATTTTTTATAAAATATTCTATGGATATGAGCTGACTTTTATCCAACACACCGCTGTATAAAGGATATTTGGATATTTATGATTTTTTTACAGCTAATATTAATGTGATTTTATCCAAATGTATATGGTAAAGATGACTTTTGGATATTTTATCCTCTAGAAGTATCGGGAAAGTCTGCTGACAGGCAAAGGCGTGGAATAAAGCCGTTTACCGCCAATACTTATAGTCAATACTAAAGGAAAAGAGTGTTGATATATAAATATAATGATGTTATTATGAAATGTAATGATAAAAACAGAGGTACAATAATTATGAGAGAAAATGAATTGGAATTTATTCCGGTAATTTTAGGCGGAGATATAACTACGTACAGTTTGGCGAGATCTTTTCATGAGGAATACGGAGTTAAATCCATAGCCATAAGTACGGTTAAAAACTGGCTTAATTCATATTCAAGTATAATAGACAATATTATAGAACCTAAGATGAACGATTTAGATACTTTTATAAAGAGGCTGGTAAGTTTAGGCGAGCAGTATGCTGAAAAGAAAAAACTTCTGCTGATTGCCTGCGGTGACTGGTATGTAAGAATGATAATAGAAAACCGTGATACCCTTGAAAAGTATTATGTGATTCCGTATATAAAAGAGGACCTTTTGAACAAACTTGTTTTAAAAGACAGCTTTTACGAAATATGCGAGGAAACAGGGGTGGATTATCCCGACACTTTCGTCTATGATGTTAAAGAAAAAAATCCCATAAAACTGCCCTTTGATTTTCCTGTAATAGCCAAGCCTGCCAGCAGTGCAGAGTACCACTATGCTGAATTTAAAGGAAAGAAAAAAGTATTTAAGTTCGATAATATGGACGAGCTTAAAGCCATGCTTTCAAATCTGGAGCAGAGCTCTTACGGATATAAATTTCTGATTCAGGATTTTATACCGGGAGATGACAATTATATGTATATACTTACATGTTACTGCGACCGTAATTCAAAGGTCAGATTCATGTCTTTCGGTCATACGGTGCTTGAAGACCATGGCGATGCAGCCATAGGAAACCCTGTGGCTATTATAAATATGGTAGACAGAGATGTTATGGACAAGTCCATCAGATTTCTTGAAGAAACCGGATATACGGGATTTGCCAATTTCGATATAAAATACGATGTAAGAGACGGGAAGTTCAAATACTTTGAAGTAAACACAAGATTGGGAAGAAGCAATTTCTATATAACAGGAAGCGGATTTAATGCCGTGAAATGGATTGTTGACGACTTGATTTACAATAAAAAATTTGATGACAGAATCGTAATCGCCAATAATGAAAACCTTTATACAGTGGTTCCTAAATCAATAGTGCTTGCTTACTGCGGTACGCCGGAACTTAAAGAGCAGGTAAAAAGACTTTACAGAGAAGGCCGCGTATCCAATCCGCTTGAATACAGAGACGAAAAGAATATAATCCATAAGCTTTATACTAAATATTTTATGTTCAAGCAGAAAAAAAGATTTAATAAGTTTTTAAAACTTGAGGGAAGAAAGTAACAGGAGCTTATTATGAAAGATGCAGTCGGAGTATTGGGAGGCGTCGGACCTCTTGCAACGGTTTATTTTATGGAGATGGTAATTAAAATGACTGAAGCTGAAAAGGACCAGCAGCATATTAATATGCTGGTTTCCAATCATGCAACCATTCCTGACAGAACGGATTTTATCATGGGCAAAAGCAATGAGTCTCCCGTAAATGATATGGTAGAAGATGCCCGAATGCTTGAAGCGGCAGGATGCAGTTTTATCGTGATACCGTGCAATACAGCCCATTATTTCTTTGAAGATATAGAAAAGGCGGTCAATGTGCCTGTTGTAAATATAATCAAAGAAACCATAAACTATGCTCTCAAGCAGGCAGAACAAAGAAAGACTCCGAGAACTGTTAAAAAGCTCGGTATTCTTGCAACTGAAGGAACGATTTCTTCCGGGACTTACAGTTTTTACGGAAATCCCATGGGAGTTGAATGCGAAGCGCCGGACAAGGAATATCAGGATAAAGTAAACGAGCTTATATACGGACGTGTAAAAGCAGGTCTTGATGTAACTTTAGACGAGATAATGGATGTTGTGAATCACATGAGAGAAAAAGGATGCGACGCCGTAATAATGGGATGCACCGAGCTTTCTGTAATATATAAAGATTTAGACCTTGAAAACATATGCGATGATATAATAGATTCACTGTCTGTACTGGCGATGCGCACAGTGTCAGGCAGCGGTAAAAATATAAAAGGTTAATGAACAGCCGCCTCAAAATATTTTGAGGCGGTTTATTAATATTCAGGAAAGATTGATTTTTCGATATTGACGGAATATCAATAAAAGCACTTTGCGAAGCAACGCCCCTTTTTCGTGAGATATGTGTGCATAGGAATCTCTGATTCTGACCTGCACACTTTTTTTGTGCAGAAAATATTATTTTTGATATTTCCGAAATATTAAGCTTTCTTTCAGGCAGATTCTTCGCTCTACCTGAATTTGTTTTGCCTGCGGCCGTTTTCTATCAGAAAATAGCTGCGAGCCTTTGGAAACAGGGCGGCAAAGTTCTGCTGCTGAAAGGGAATCGGCCGAGCTGATTTTTTATTTATGCGGCGATTTTCATAAAAAAATATGAAAATATATATTGACAAACAATATTATATATCATATAGTATTAGACAGAAAATCATATATGATAAATAATATAACAGACTTTGGAGATAAGGAGGTAATGATGGCTTTCAAGATTGAATCCAGTCTGCTGGATGCATGCGCACTGGCAATATTAAGCAGGGGAGATACTTACGGTTACGAAATAACGCAATCGATGAAACAAGCGATAGTAGTATCCGAATCGACTTTATATCCTGTTTTGAGAAGACTGCAAAAAGAAAAATTATGTGAAACATATGATGAACCATATCAGGGTAGGAACAGACGATATTACACGATTACACAAGAGGGTGTTGAGAAGCTGGAAGAATATAAGACTCAGTGGATTGAGTACAAAACTGCAATAGATACATTCCTGGGGAATTCCGTTTATGAAGAAGAACAGATTCAAAGTGAGGAAGAAACGCAACCTGATGAGGAGCGGAATTCGGAACCTGCGGAAGATGAGCTGACAGAGCAGGAAGCAGAGAAGGAAGATGGAGGTGGAGATAATGAATAGAAAAAAATTTATCGATATTCTGAAGGAGGAACTTTCCAAACTGCCTGATGAGGAAATTGATGCAGCTATAGAGTATTACGAAGAATACTTTGATGAGGCAGGAGCCGAAAATGAAGAAGAAGTGCTTTCCGAGCTCGGCTCTCCTAAGAAAGTAGCATCGCAGATAAAGTCTGAATACGCAGTAAGACTTTTGGACAGTGATGAAGTTCATACAGCCAGGAAAGGATTTTCTGCAGTTAAATGGACATTGATAGGAATATGTTCGGCGCCGATTTCCATACCTGTAATAATCGTGCTTATAACTATGGTAATAGTTACATTCACTGTATTTATAAGCGTTGCGGCAAGTCTTCTGCTATCGCTTATCGCAGCAGCAGCAGCCAGCATAGGAGCGCTTGTTTTGGGAGTGCTCGCCATACCTGTCGCAATTTCGACATCATGTTTTTTCATAGGATGCGGATTGATGGGACTGGGAATTTCAGTCATACTGGGATATCTTGTAATTAAGGGTGTAAGACTGGCAGTATCGGCAATGGTAAAAGGTATAAAAAACAGCAATGAAAAGAGAAAACAAAAGAAACTTACGGGATTTAAAGAGAACGGTAAATGGAAATACAACAAGGAGGTGAAGTAGTATGAAACCGGGTATAAAGAAATTTTTATCTGTATGCGCTATAGTGGCAGGTGCAGGAATAGTGCTGTCCGTAGTAGGGTACTTCACAGGCGGAATAGACGGAGTGGGGGAAATGTCCCAAAAATATTCATGGATAAAAGGACCTGCCGGAGACCGTGAATATACTTACCTGCCGGAGGGTGAAACCTTTACATCTGTGAAAGTTAACGGTGATATCGATGTAAATATATCCGAGGGAAGTTCAGAAACAAAAGCCGCCATAGGTCACGGAGAAAACATCGGAATGCCGAGAATGTATGTTGAAGATGGAGTGCTTATAGTAAATGCAGAAACCGACAGCCCTTCTGTAGGTCTGGATTTCAGCGGAGAAAACGCATTCCCTGTTCTGGAAATATACTGCCGGGAAAATGCTAAACTTCAAAATATAGATATAGATATAAGTTATGGGGATGTGGGCATAGAAAATGTATCATGCGGCAGTATGAACATAGCTACAAGCTACGGTAATGTGGACATATACAATACGGAATTAGAGAGCGGAAAGATATTGACTGATTATGGGGATGTAAGCGGTGAAAGTATTGTAAGCGGAGGTCTTGATATAACGGCAGAACTGGGGGACTGTTCTCTTCAGGGCGTTCTGAGAGGAAAGACCGGAATAAGAGTCGATTCGGGAGATGTTGATGTTGAGTCCTCGCTAAGTGAAGTAGAATACAAAGTCTCGGTTGACGCTGAGGCAGGAGATTTAACTATAGGAAATAATGAATTTGATAATTTTTCAAATCACTATTCACGAGGCGAAGGTCCTAATGCGATAGAAATTGTTTCTGAGCTTGGGGATGTTGAAATTGGCTTTGGAATTTAGCATGGAAAATATATGATTTAACCCGAAAACAGCGGTGAATTACTGGATTTCACCGCTGTTTTTTCGTTCAGATTTCAAGTCTGCATATTGCCTGAATATCCTGCTGAATAAATGATATAAGTGTGTGGATGCCATCTAAAGTGTCTTTATCCATATTTTGCGGCGAGTCTATGTTTTTAAAGAAACTTTCGGCCTCGCTCATATGGGTTTGAAGCGTCGTAAAACAAAGCATGGAAGACAGACCTTTCATAGAGTGGCACAGGACGGCCGTATCGCTGAAATGTTTATCAGACACCAGATGATTCAGCTGGTCGAATATTTCACCGCTGCTGTCTTTGAATTTGTTAAAATGTTTTTTAAAGAGCTCAGGGTTGTTTCCCATGTTTAAGACGGCTTGCTGAACATTGCACACATTGCTTGATTTCTTAATCATATAGCACCTCCGGGCATAATGCTGAACTTATGGTTTTGTTATACTGATCTTATAATATAGTATATGAATTTTCCATAAAAAACATTCGATATTGTTTTACATAATGTAACAAAATGGTTAAAATATTATTGTCAGGAAAAGCGAAATTGTTAGAATAAAGGAGAAAATGCGTTGGCAGTGATAATAATCAAGGTGGCGGCAAGTATTGTGCTGGGAGTTTTGGCAGGCTTTGGCGCTGTTTACATATTCAATAAGATACCGGCTGCATGGCTTTGTGATTACGGCGAAAAACCTCCTGCCGAGCTTACAGACCCGTATATACAGCGGGTTAAAGGATTTCCCTGGAGATGGATATATGCGGCGGGATTTATATGTCTTCTTATAAGATTGTCGTTCTTTGACATCCAGTTTGCTGCGGCAGGGCTTTTTGCATGCTGGGCAATGCTCATAATAGGTCTTGCAGATTTAAAGTATATGATAATTCCGGATCAGTTTGTAATTATGCTGGCTTTGACAGCCTTTGGATTTATTCCCTATCACGGAGGGATATCAGACCCTCTTTTCGGAGCCTTGGCAGGGGGAGGCGTCATGCTTATGGTAGGTGTTTTGGGCGGAGCAGCCTTTAAAAGGGAAGTTATGGGCTTCGGAGATGTAAAGCTTTTCGCATGTCTCGGGCTTGTTCTCGGAATAAAAGGTACAGTAGCAGTTCTTTTGGGAAGTTCGATACTAAGCGGGATTGCAGCTGCCATAGGGCTTGCCTCGGGAAAGTATAAGAAAGGCGATGAAAAGCCATTGGGTCCGTACATATGCGGATGTGGGATATGTTATATTTTTATAATATGGCCATTTTTGCTATAATAAAAATAAGTATGCTTATTTGAATCATAAATTTGCTGTAAAATAAGTTTAAAATATTATATAATGGAAAGATAAATGCAATGGAAAAAAACATATTGTTGATAATAGCCTATGACGGTTCGGTTTTTCATGGATGGCAGCGACAGCCTGATAAAGTAACGGTTCAAGGATACCTTGAGAAAGTCATGTCGGAATTGTTTAAAACAGATATAGTTTTAAACGGGACAAGCAGAACCGATGCAGGAGTTCATGCTCTCGGGCAGAGGGCATCCTTTAAAAGTGATATAAATATTCCGGAAGAAAAAATAGCGATGGTCATAAACAATGCTTTATGCGGACGTGAGAAAGGCTCATTTGCCATATCGCCGGTAAGAATAATTGCGGCAGAGGAGAAACCTTTATGTTTTCATGCGAGATTTGACTGCCGGGGGAAAAAGTATATATACAGGATAAAAAATTCAAAAGATATAGATATATTCAGCAGAAATTACCTGTATCATCTGCCGGAACCCTTGGATGTGGAAGCTATGAAAGAAGCCGCCTCCTGTATAGAAGGCACTCACGATTTCAAGTGTTTTGAAGCTTCAGGGAGCAATCCCAGAGAGACTACAGTGAGGACGATATACTCTCTTGAAATTTGCCGCAGGGATGAAAGCATAGTTGAAATACACGTAAAAGGTGATGGGTTTTTGTACAATATGGTTAGAATTATAACAGGAACATTAGCAGATATAGGAACCGGGAAAATAGATAAAGAAAAAATGAAGTATATTATAGACTCCAAGGACAGGAAAGAGGCAGGTCATACTGCGCCTCCTTACGGACTGTACTTATCGGAAGTTTATTATTAAGGAGAGGATTATGAACAACAGACCGGGATGGGACGAATATTTCATGGAAATGGCAGTGCTTACGGCGAGACGCTCCACGTGTCTTAGAAGAAACGTGGGCGCTGTAATAGTGAAGGACAGGCACATTGTAGCCACAGGATATAACGGAGCGCCGAGGGGCCTTGAACACTGCGGTGAAAGGAAAGGCGGATGTCTGAGACAGCAGCTGGGGGTGCCTTCCGGTGAAAAGCACGAGCTTTGCAGAGCGCTTCATGCCGAACAGAATGCCATAATACAAGCTGCCACATTGGGTCAGAGCATAGAAGGTGCCGCTATTTACATAACTCATCAGCCGTGCGTAATATGCGCGAAGATGATAATAAATGCAGGAATAAGCAGGATAGTTGTAAAGGAAGGCTATCCGGATGAGCTTTCGGTTGAAATTCTAAAAGAAGCCGGGCTTAAAATAGATATGTTAGGAGAGTAACAGTGACTGCTACCAGTTTTGAATTGTGGGCGCCCTTTTTTGTAGCCTTGGCTATAACCGCAGCAGTTACCCCTGCTGCCATATGGCTGGCTCCCAAGATTGGCGCAATGGATATACCAAAAGACGACAGAAGGGTTCACAACAAACCTATGCCGCGTTTTGGCGGAATAGCCATATTTATGGGAATTATGATATCTCTTTCAATATTCGCCGTGGAAGATAAGGGCGTTTTGAGCGCTATGCTCGGGTGCTCTCTTATATATGTGCTCGGTCTTGTGGACGACCTTAAAAATTTAAAGCCTGCGGTGAAGATGGGCGGTCAGATAATCTGCGCTGTGGCTGTGTATGCTACAGGTCTTAAAATAGAGTTTATCACGAATTATTTCGGACCCGGCAACATGGCTTTCGGGGATGTAACATGTTTTATAATAACTGTATTGTGGCTTGTTGCCATAACTAATGCGGTTAATCTCATAGACGGGCTGGACGGACTTGCCGCGGGAATATCAGCAATATCTGCTCTGTGTATAGGCTATGTTGCGTATATTCACGGACAGTATATACCTACGCTGGCAATGATGATAATTGCAGGAGGCGCTTTGGGATTTCTGCCTTATAATTTTCATCCTGCGAAAATATTCATGGGAGACAGCGGTTCTCAGCTTTTGGGGTTTTCAATAGCGGCGTTTTCGATAATGGGCACAGTTAAAAGTACGACTATGGTGGTCGTGGTAATACCTGCTCTTGTCCTGGGGCTTCCAATCTTTGATACAGTCTTTGCCATAATAAGGAGGGTTATAAGAAAGCAGCCTATAAGCATGGGAGATAAGGAACATCTCCACCACAGAATAATGAGAGCGGGCTTCGGACAGAGACGGTCGGTGATGCTCATGTACTGCGTCAGCGGACTGATGGGAATTGTAGCAGTGATTTACAGCAGGGGACTTATGGTAGAGTGTATAGGACTGCTGCTGATAGCCGCAATACTCGTATATATTCTGCTGTCCGATACGGGAAACAGGAATGTAAGCATTAAGGCCAATAAGATAAAGAACGAAAAAATAGAGAAGGATGATAAATAAGTGACATCAGAACAAAATCTAAATAATATAAAGAATAGAGAGCTTTTAGGCATGCTGGGAAAGGTAGCCCTTCCCATTGCGCTTCAGAGCTTGATAGGTTCAAGTTTGAACCTTGTCGATAATTTAATGGTTGGAAGTTTGGGAGAGCTTGAACTTAATGCAGTAGGAGTAGCTGTACAGATATTTTTTATTTACTGGATGCTTCTGTACGGGTTTTCCGGAGGAGCGGCAACTTTCATATCCCAGTATTTCGGAGTAAAGGATTTTGCCAATATCAGAAAGACCACAGGTTTTGCAGTAACGGTAGCTATAAGCATTGGCTTGGTGTTTTTTATTGTAGCAGAGCTTTTCCCCAGACAGATACTCGGTATATTTACCAGATTTCCCGAGGTAATCGATGCAGGGGTGGGTTATATAAGGATTGGAGCATTTACCTTTCTGATGATAGCTGTAACCCAGCCTTTTACCATAGCTTTGAGGGCGACTCAGCAGACAAAGCTTCCTCTGTACGCCAGCGGAATGGCTCTTGCGGTGAATACATTCCTGAATTATGTTTTCATTTTCGGAAAGTTCGGCGCTCCGGCACTGGGCGTGAATGGGGCAGCATTGGCTACCGCAATCTCGAGAGTTCTGGAAATGAGCTTCATTTTATTCGTAGTGTTTGGAAGAAAGAATGTAATTGCCGGCAAAATGAAAGAGTTTTTCGGGTACAGCAAAGCCCTTGCTTCGCGAATTATAAGAAATGCTCTGCCGACGACTTTGAACGAAACTTTATGGGGGCTTGGCACTTCCCTTTATGTTGCGGCATTTGCGAGAATCGGAATAACGGAAGGCGCAGCGATACAGGCGTGTTCGACTATAAATAATCTGTTCACGCTGGCGGCATTCAGCATAGGAGATGCAATTCTCATTTTGGTTGGCCAGAGGTTGGGAGAGGGAAAGACTCAGCTGGCTTACAATATGTCAAAAAAACTTATAAAAATAGGTCTTATCGTCGGTGTCGTTTTAGGAGCAGGTATTATTCTGATGGGAGAACCCATACTGAGCCTGTTTGACTTTTCCCAGCGGGGAAGTGATTATGCCGGAAAAATACTCATAGTTTACGGCGCAACCATGTGGCTTTCCCTTTACAATGCCATGCAGGTAACAGGATGCTTAAGATGCGGAGGAGATACGAAATACGCTATGTTTGCAGAGACCGGAACCGTTTGGATTATAGGTGTGCCTCTGGCGTTTCTGACATCTTTATACTGGGGGTTTCCTATATACTTCGCAGTGCTTATGGTTAAATTTGAGGAAGTTGTAAAAGGAGTATTTTTGACAAGAAGATATCTCAGTAAAAAATGGGTTAAAAATGTAATAAACAATACCATATAATAAATTATAAATACTGCAAACTTATATAAAAATTATTTATTAAAAAGCATATATATACTTGACAAATAGGCTTAAATCGTTGAAAATATTGAATTGTTAATATTTTATTAAATTCAAAAAAATATTTCACAATTACAGCAAATAGGTGTATAATGAAATATAAAGCAAAAAAGATAAGGGGGCTGGCAAAGAGCAATGGATGACATAAGCAAAATAAAAAAACAAGTCGCTGTTTACGGATTTGTATTTATAGTGATTTGCCAGATAGTATCCCTTTTTGTTATAGGTTTCAATCTTTTGTTTTCAGTATTTCTTCTGGCTGGTTTTGCCGCCGGAATTTTGAATTTCAACCTTATAGAATTTTTTCTGAAAAAAATGCTCGAAAGCGGCAATGCCGGATTTTCGACTTTGAGTTTCGTAATAAGGATATTGATATATTGTGCAGTATTTTTTATAGCTGTAAAACAGGGAACGGCTCCCGGGCTTGCCTGTCTCTTGGGGATTTTGGCGCCTAAGCTTCCTCTTTACTATTTTCATGCAGTAAAGACTGAATTTAACAAGGACCGCAAAGTTCGTCCCGAGGTTCAGGCTATGTATGATGCGGAAGATAAGGAGAAGGAAGACGAGTACTGGGGCAGAAAGGAGGAATAGATATGCATGATTTATCACATTTGGGACCTAAAAAAGTCTTCATATTCGGAGACGGCTCCTTTTTCATTACGGAAACAGTTGTGTGGGCTGTAATCGTAGCGCTGATAATAGGAGTTTTAGCATGCTGGTCAGCCAGCAGACTTCAGCGGGTTCCTAAAGGTAAACAGGTGATAGCCGAGTTTGTAGTTGAGAAGGCTTACAGCATGGTGCAGTCCATAATGGGGGTAAAGCTGGGAACGGTGTTCGCTCCGTATATGGCTACGATTTTTTTCTTCATGCTTTTGTCCAATATGCTGGGTCTGTTCGGGTTCAGACCTGTAACAACTGACATCAACTGTACTTTCGCTCTTGCGATAACTACTTTTTTCCTGATTCAGGGAACAGGTATAAAGTACATGGGGGTGGGAGGAAAGCTGAAGCATATGTGCTCGCCTTATCCATTTATGATTTTTATAAATGTTATCGAGATGTTTTCGACGCCGCTGTCTCTTGGTCTGCGACTTTTCGGAAACATACTTGCAGGTCTTATAGTAATGTCACTCATTTACAGCGGACTTGCAACGCTTTCCTATCAGTTTGTAGGAATACCTATTTTAGATGCGATACTGCCGCTGCCGGCAAATGCGTTCTTTGATATGTTTGAACCGGTGCTGCAGGCGTATATATTTTCAATGTTGACTATGGCGTTTATCGCCAATGAAGCTATAACTTTAAGCGATCATGTAGAAGATTAGATTAAAGACGAGGAGGAATTTATCATGACAGGAATTACACCGGAAGCTTTTGTACTGGGATTATCAGGACTTGGTGCAGGACTCGCAATGATTTGCGGTATCGGTACAGGTATAGGACAGGGTTATGCAGCAGGAAGAGCTGTAGAAGGAGTTGCAAGACAACCTGAAGCGCAGAGTGATATTTTAAAAATCATGCTGGTTGGTCAGGGCGTATCCGAAACACCTACAATATTTGCATTCGTAGTTTCCATTTTGCTGTTGTTTGCAAATCCGCTTGTAGGAATGCTGTAAATTATATTTGATAAATATGACAGGAAGGAGGCGATGATTAATGGAGTACACAGGTCTTATAGAAATAAACTGGTCGATTGTGATGATATGGATTACAGTAATCGTTCTATTTTTGGTACTTAAGAAGTTTTTCTTCGAGAAGATAAGAAACTTTACGGAGAACAGGTCAAACTCCATTCAAGACGCCTTTGACAGTGCAGAAGCCGTTAACAGAAGAGCTGATGAAAAAATGCAGAACTACAATAAGCGTATAGCAAATGTAGAAGCAGAGGGAAGGGAACTCATAAAAGAAGCCAAGATTAAGGCGGATGCACAGGCAAGAGAGATTATTGAAGATGCCAATAAACAGGCTTCGGAAATATTATCCAAGGCAGAAAAGAACATAGAGCGTGAGAAAGCCAAAGCTATGGAAGAAGTGAGACAGGAAATTGCAGCGCTGGCTATTCTCGCAGCTGAAAAAATAGTGGAAAAAGAAATTCAAAACGTAGGTCAGGATGAGATTATTGATGAAGTGATAAATAGGGCAAGGAGTACAGGATGGCAGAATTAACTATTGATTTGACCTATGCGGCAGCTCTTTTTGAAGCTGCCAGAGAAATAGGAAAAAAAGATGAAATTATGGAAAATGCCACACAGGTTCTCGAGATAATAAGGGAGAACCCTGATTTACATGCCTTTATCAATTACCCTGCAATATCTGCAAAAGAGAAGAAAACAGCTCTGACAAATATATTCGGGGAAAAAGTCTGCGAGGAATTTCTGAATTTCCTTTTTGTACTTATAGACAAAGGCAGAACGACGCATCTTGAGAAAATAATAAAGGTATACAAAGGCCTTATAGATAAGGAAGAGGGATACTCTTACGGAACGGTTTATTCGGTTGTTCCTCTAGATGAGAGCAGGCTGAGCGAACTGGAAAAAGATGTATCGGGACTTTTGAAAACAAACGTAAGACTGACTAACGAAATAGATCCCAAACTGATAGGCGGAATTAAAATTCTCGTGGAAGGGAAGATAATAGACGCTTCTATCAGGAAGAAATTTGACGATCTTGAAAGTCAAATTATTTTAAACTAGGGAGGAAATAAAATGAACCTAAGACCGGAAGAAATAAGCGCAGTCATAAAAGAACAGATAAAAAATTACAAAAACGAGCTGGATGTTTCCGATTTTGGTACGGTAATACAGGTAGGAGACGGTATTGCAAGAGTTTACGGGCTGGAAAACTGTATGTCCGGAGAACTCTTGGAATTTCCAGGCAATACCTACGGTATGGCGCTTAACCTTGAAGAGGACAATGTAGGAGCGGTTATACTGGGATCCGACAGAGAAATCAAAGAGGGCGATATAGTAAAGCCGACGGGAACGGTAGTTGAGGTACCTGTAGGAGACGCTATGACAGGACGTGTAGTTAATGCTCTCGGGCAGCCTATAGACGGCAAAGGTCCTATACTGAGCGAAGAGACACGCCCAATAGAATACCCGGCTCCCGGTGTCTTGCAGAGAAAATCTGTAAACCAGCCGCTCCAGACAGGTATAAAAGCCATCGACTCAATGATTCCTATAGGAAGGGGTCAGAGAGAGCTGATAATCGGCGACAGGCAGACAGGAAAAACGGCAATAGCTATAGATACCATACTTAATCAAAAGGGCGAAGATGTAATCTGTATATACGTAGCTATAGGACAGAAAAAGTCCACAGTAGCTCAGCTTGTGCAGACACTGGAAGACAAAGGCGCAATGGAATATACAATAGTAGTTTCAGCGACTGCATCAGATGTTGCTCCGCTGCAGTATATAGCTCCTTATTCAGGATGTGCCATAGGCGAATATTTCATGTATAAGGGAAAGGATGTACTCATAGTATACGATGACCTTTCCAAACACGCTGTTGCATACAGAGCCATGTCTCTGCTATTGAGAAGACCGCCCGGAAGAGAAGCTTATCCGGGAGACGTTTTCTATCTTCATTCAAGGCTTTTGGAAAGAGCCGCAAAGCTTTCAGATGAGCTGGGCGGAGGTTCCATAACTGCGCTGCCTATCATAGAGACTCAGGCAGGAGACGTATCGGCTTATATACCGACCAATGTAATTTCTATTACAGACGGACAGATATACCTGGAGACGGAATTGTTCTTTACGGGACAGAGACCGGCTGTAAACGCAGGTATTTCCGTATCCCGTGTAGGCGGAAATGCGCAGATTAAAGCGATGAAAAAGGTAGCAAGCCCTGTAAAACTGGAACTTGCTCAATATAGAGAACTGGCGAGCTTCTCGCAGTTTGGTTCCGATGTAGATGCGGATACGAAAGCAAGACTTGACCATGGAGAAGTCCTCATGGAAATTTTGAAGCAGCCTCAATACCAGCCGGTGCCTGTAGAAAAACAGGTAATGATAATTTACGCTGCCATAAATCACTATCTGGACGATGTTCCTGTAGAAAATGTGAAAGCCTTTGAGAAGAAACTTTACGATTTTATGGATACGCATTATGCGCAGGTAGGAAAATCCATAAAGGAATCTGGAGTTGTCAGTGAAGAAGCAGAAGAACAGCTTAAGGAAGCTATAGAAATCTGTAAAAAAGAATTTATAAGCACTATATAATTAATTGATTGGATAAATCAGTTGGCTTAAATCAAGACGATAAAGTGAAAAGGGAGGTGTGAGAATGGCCGCAGGCAGTATGCAGGATATAAAGAGGCGCATAAAGAGTGTTACGAGTACGGAACACATTACCAATGCAATGAAGTTGGTGTCGGCAGGCAAGCTCAGAAAAGCAAAAGCTATATTCGAAAAGACTAATGAAAACTCACACTATATAACAAATACTATAGCAGAACTTTTCAACAACAGTAAGGAAATCCCGGAAAAGTATCTTGCGGGAAGCAGAGATATAAATACTACATGTTACATTACCGTTACAAGCAGCAGAGGTTTGTGCGGAGGATTTAACAGCAATATTTTGAAGGAAGCTCAGAGCAGGATAGATTTGGGCAGTGAAAAGCCTGTTATAATTGCCATAGGAACCAAGGCTAAGGAATACTTTGAGAAGAGGGGCTATAACGTATACAGCGATTATCTGGCTCCCCCTGAAAATATATCGGCTATTGAAACGAGAGAGATGATGAGACCTATCATCGAAATGTACAATAAAGGTGAGATTGATGAAATTGTGCTCATATACACAGCTTTTATCAGCTCAATGGAACAGGAAGTAAGAAGCATAAGACTTCTTCCTTTCGAAATAGAAAGCGACCCGGAGGTTATACGTGATGCCAAGACGGTGGAATACGAACCATCCATAGAAGAGGTTTTCAATTATCTTGTTCCAAAGTACGTTGAGATGATGCTCTATGCGGCTGTAGTTGAATCTGCAACATGCGAGCATGCGGCAAGAAGAATGGCTATGGAAAATGCCACTGACAGCGCAAGGGAAATGCTCGATACTCTGTCGCTGAACTATAACAGAGCGAGACAGTCAGCAATTACCGATGAAATAATAGAAATCGTTGCCGGTTCTGAGGCACAAAATTAGGAGGCGAAAATGAACAAGGGAAGAATACATCAGATTATAGGACCTGTAATCGACATTAAATTCAATGAAGATGAGATGCCCGAGCTCTTAAATGCCGTAAATATCGAATTTGAAGGAAAAACCATTGTTACGGAGGTAGCCCAGCATAAGGGAGACGATGTTGCAAGATGTATAGCCCTTTCTTCGACTGACGGACTCAGAAGAGGGATGGAGGCTGTAGATACGGGTTCTCCCATCAAAGTGCCGGTCGGCAAGGAAGTGCTGGGAAGAATGTTCAATGTTATCGGTGAAACCATCGACGAAAAAGAGGATATTGCCACGGAATTGAAGGCATCTATACACAGAGAAGCTCCGTCTTTTGAGGAACAGGATACATCGGCCCAGATATTTGAAACAGGTATAAAGGTAATCGACCTTATAGCGCCTTATACGAGAGGCGGTAAGGTAGGACTTTTCGGAGGAGCTGGAGTAGGAAAAACAGTTCTCATTCAGGAGCTTATAAGTAATATAGCAAAAGAACACGGCGGTATTTCCGTATTCGCAGGTGTCGGTGAAAGAACAAGAGAGGGAAACGACCTGTACTATGAAATGATAGAATCAGGCGTAATAAAGAATACAGCAATGGTATTTGGACAGATGAACGAACCTCCGGGCGCAAGAATGAGAGTAGCTCTTACAGGTCTTACCATGGCGGAATATTTCAGAGATAAAGAAAACCAGGATGTACTTCTGTTTATAGATAATATTTTCAGATTTACACAGGCAGGTTCCGAAGTATCGGCGCTTCTGGGACGTGTACCGTCAGCAGTAGGTTATCAGCCTACACTCGCTACGGAAATGGGTGCTTTGCAGGAGAGAATTACTTCCACAAAGAAAGGATCGATTACATCGGTACAGGCTGTTTATGTACCTGCCGATGACCTTACGGACCCGGCGCCGGCGACTACATTTGCGCATCTGGATGCGACAACAGTACTTTCAAGGTCTATTACCGAACTCGGTATATATCCGGCTGTAGACCCGCTTGAATCAACTTCAAGAATTATGGATCCGCTTATTTTAGGTCAGGAACATTACGATACTGCAAGAGGCGTACAGGAAGTTCTTCAGAGGTATAAGGATTTGCAGGACATCATAGCTATATTGGGTATGGATGAACTTTCGGATTCTGATAAACTCATAGTATCAAGAGCAAGAAAAATACAGAGATTCCTTTCTCAGCCATTCAGCGTAGCGGAGCAGTTTACCGGGATGGAAGGAAAGTATCTGCCTCTTAAGGAAACGGTAAGAGGATTTAAGGAAATCCTTGAAGGAAGGCACGACGAAATTCCTGAGCAGATGTTCCTGTTCGCGGGAGGAATAGATGAAGTAGTTGATAAGTTCGAGGCAAGTAAGAAGTAGGAGAGCATTATGGCTAACAGTGTAAAATTGGAAATAATCACTCCTTCAAAGATGTTTTACAGAGGTGAAGCAGAACTTGTCATCGCGAGAACTCTTGAGGGTGATGAAGGATTTATGTACGGTCATTCATGGGCCTGCAAGCTTCTCGATATAGGGGAGCTCTGGATACAGGAAAAGGGCGCTCCTAAAAACAGCTTTAAAATTGCTGCTGTGGCTGGAGGATTCATAGAAGTCAGAGACAGTATAATCATATATACCGACGCTATAGAATGGGCTGAAGATATAGACACCCAAAGGGCTATGAGCGAAAAGATGGAAGCAGAAGAATGGCTTAAAAATAATGAAGAAACAGGAAGTCAGAGCGATATAATAAAAGCAAAAACTGTTATAGCCAAAGCAGAATTAAGGGCTGATGTCGCAGGCGGCGGCAGAAGAAGGAAGCGATAGACTGACTTTGTTTGGTCGGTTTGCAAGGATAAGGAGCACGATTATATGCAGGAAAATACAAGAACTGCCTTGATAGGCATTATCGTAGAGAATGAAGATTCTGTTGCGGCGCTGAACAGCTTGCTGCACGATTACCGAAAAAGTATAATAGGGCGCATGGGAGTTCCGCATCCTAAAAAGGCTATGTCCATAATAAGTATAGCTATGGAAGCAGACCAGGATACCATAAGCGCTCTGTCCGGAAAACTCGGCGCATTAAAAGGCGTCAGCACAAAGACCATATATTCTAAAAGCTGATGATAATAAAGATTTGGTGATAACAGGAGTGTGTTAACGTTAACAGACGTTAATGCACTCTTTTTGTGTAAAGATATAATACGAGACATTTTCCAATATATTAGCTGAATTATTTTATCCAAAACCTCTATTTATCATATACTTTTGGATAAAATCATATTGATGCGGACTGTTAAAAAAATCCTTATAACCAAAACTCCTTTATGTGAGCGTCTTTTGGATAAAAATCGGATGAGGGTTAACATATATTTTAATTTTTATGACCAAAATAACCTTTAAATAAGGAGTTTTGGATATTTTTGTTTTGTGGAACTGAAAAAATAAGGGTATTTTATCCAAAATATATGTCTTAACTGCGATTTTGGATAATCCGGAATTGTAGTTACAGGTATGTTGAATCTTTAGAATCCCATAAGACGTCCTATATTAAATACGAGAAAGGCAGCAATCCATGCCAGCAAAGTCTGAAATACCAGCATATATACTGAGTATCTCCAGCCTCCCAGGGCATTTTTGACTGCGATTAAAGACGTTATGCAGGGCACATATAAGAGAGAAAATATCATAAAGGAAAAGGCAGACAGCGGAGAAAAAATCTGCGTAAGGGTATCGGACAAGCTGTCTTCAGCCATGGTTTCGGATAATATGGATAATGTGCCTATTATGGATTCCTTTGCAGAAAATCCTGTTATTACCGAAGATACCGCTCGCCAGTCTCCAAATCCCAGAGGCTCGAAAACAGGAGCGAGGAATTTTCCCATATCTGCAAGCATGCTGGTCCCTGATGACAGCGCTTTATTCATGTGGGAATCGAAGTTTTGAAGAACCCATACCACTATAGAAGCTATTAGTATAACGGTAAAAGCTTTCTTGATGAAATTCTTTATGTTCACCCACACGCATCTAAAAACGGTACGAGGGGAAGGAATTTTATAAGGCGGAAGTGATGCCGGCAATGGAACCATATAAGACGAAGGAATCCCTTTTCTGCCGTAAAATACCCTTTTTAAAACTAAAGCATACAGAAGCGATATAAAAATTCCGCTGAAATATATGCAGGCTACAGCGGCGGTTTCATTACGTGGGAAAAATACCTCCGCGAATATTACATATATGGGTAGTTTAGCGCTGCATGACATAAAAGGAATCATTGCTATTGTAAGTTTTCTGTCATTATCGGAAGACAGACGGGAGGCAGCCATTATGGCGGGAACCGAACAGCCGAATCCCGAAATCATCGGAATTATGGCTTCTCCCGGAAGACCCAAGAATCTCATAGGCCGGTTCATAATATATGCTGCTCTGTATATATATCCGCTTTCCTCAAGAGTGGAAAGAAAGAAAAACAGGGTGCCTATGGTAGGTATGAAAGCCAGTACACTGCCGATTCCTGTACATAAACCATCTATTACAAGAGAATGAATAAGCGGGTTTACATGATGAGCTGTCATATGATCGCTTAATAATTTAGTGGCATTATATATTAAAGATGCGAGGTTTTCTTTAAGATATACATCTGTCCAGTGAAAGGTCGCATAAAATATAAATCCCATTATGAATATGAATATAGGAAGAGACAGGAACTTATTTAAAAATATTTTGTCCGCATATCGTGCGGCTGATTTTTTTAACATATATCATAAATATGATAAATCTAAAGGGAATATTACAGTTTACCTTTTGCAGGTGTAAATGTATAATAGTATAAAGTTGTCTAAGAAGATGATTTAACATCAAGGAGGTATTGGTATGGATAGAACTTTCAGAATAGGACCCATAAGACCGCCTAGCGAGGCGAGCAGTCTGCTCCTGCAGGTTACGAATGGATGTACATGGAATAAATGTAAGTTTTGTCAGCTGTACAGGCACACTAAATTTAAGGCCTACAGCGCAGACAGCATTAAAGCGGATATAGATAATATGGTATATCAGGCTGAAAGAGTAAAAAAATACAGAACAGATGACGGAACATGGGATATAGACGGCATAAATGAAGAATTGATGAAATGTTCCGAAGATGAACAGCAGTGCCTTTATATGATGGCAAACTGGCTGATAGGCGGCGGTGAAAATGTTTTTCTTCAGGATGGGAACACTACTGCTTTGAGCAGCGGAAGACTTACTGATGTGCTCGTATATCTCAAACAGGCATTTCCTCAAATAAAACGGATTACTTCCTACGGACGTGCGGAAAATCTGTCGAAGGTCAGCGCGCAGGAATATGCGGAATTAAAATCAGCAGGTCTTGACCGTATACATTCGGGATATGAGTCCGGTTCCGATGCGGTTCTTGAGAAAATAAACAAGGGAGTAACCTCACAGCAGGAAATAACTGCCGGAAAAAATATAAAGGCAGGAGGAATAGAGCTCTCCATATATTTTATGCCGGGAGTGGGAGGAAAAGAGCTTACAGAGGAAAATGCTCTCGGAACATCTCACGTGCTGAATGAAGTTAATCCGGATTTTATAAGGATAAGAACTGCTGCGGTCAAACCGGGGACCGGACTTTACGAGGACTTTATAAATGGGAATTTTACCCTTTGCAGCGATGATGAAAAACTTATCGAGATAAGAACGCTGATAGAAAAGGCAGATGGAATTGATACGAAACTTGTCAGCGACCATATAATAAATCTGCTTCAGGGTATAAAGGGAAGCCTGCGTAATGATAAGGATAAAATGCTGAAAATGATTGATGATTATCTGGCAAAACCGGAGCACGAAAAAAGAATGTATCAGGCGGCCAGAAGAATGGCGCTTGTGGTAAGCCCTAAAGAAATGAGCAGACTCGGCATCAGGCAGACAGAGCAAATAGAAAATCTGATATCAGCTATACCCGACCCTTACGAATGGGAAGTCAAAATGAATGAACTTATCTGCAGATATATATAGAAGAGGAAATTATGAGCTACAGAGTAAAACTTAATGTGTTTGAAGGTCCTTTCGATTTGCTCGTATATTTAATAGAGCATGCCGAAATGAGCATATACGATATAAAAATTTCAGAAATAGTAAATCAGTATACAGAACATGTGAAGTCCATGCAGGAGGCAGATATATACGTATCATCGGAATTCATGGTATTGGCGGCGGCTCTTCTTGAAATAAAATCAAAGATGCTTCTTCCGAAAGCAAATCCGCAGGATGAAAAGGCGGAGCTTTTGGACGACCCCAGGACAGAACTTGTAGCAAAGCTTGTAGAATACAAAAAGTTTAAAGATATTTCGCAGATGCTGGAAAAGAGAAGCGAGGAAGCAGAAAAAAGTATTGAAAAGCCTCAGGAGGATTTAACCGAATATACAGGCGAAGCGGATGAATATCTAAGTCTTGATATAGATAAATTCAAATCGGCATTCGAGCAGTTTTTGCAGCGAAAGAGAAAACTTGAGGAAATTCAGGCTCACCACAGGAGAAGTGAGAAACAGCGTCTTACAACCGAGATAAGAATGGGAAATATTAAAGAGTTTTTTAAGGATAACCCCGACAAAATTGCAGATTTTAAAGAGCTTATACAGAAAAAAGATGATATGTATGATGTTGCCGTTACTTTTTCCTCTGTGCTGGAAATGATGAAAGAGCGCAGGCTTGACGCAGAGCAGAGATATATATTCGGAGATATTAAAGTAAGAGCGGCAGAGCATATATTTGATGAAAAGGAGCAGTAATATGTCAGGCAAGAAAACAATTAAATCGGCGATAGAATCCATGATGTTCGTATGGGGAAAGCCACTGGATACAAAAGAGGCAGCCGAAGTGTTCAATATAGATAAAAACGAGATGTACGGATACTTTAAGGAACTTCAGGAGGAATATGAAAGAGAAGGACGCGGAATTGTAATAAGAGAAGTAAACAAGAGCTTCCAGTTTGTGACGAGAGCCGAAAACATCGACTATATAGAAAGGCTGTGTACGCCGGTAAAACGCAGAAAGCTGTCGCAGTCAGCCCTTGAAGTTCTTGCTATAATCGCTTACAAACAGCCTGTAACAAAAGGGGAAATAGAAGCCATAAGAGGAATAAGATGCGACAGAGCCATAGAAGGACTTGCGAAAAAAAATCTGGTAGGGGAGGTCGGCAGATCCGATGCTGTAGGAAGACCTATCCTGTACGGTACTACAGATGAGTTTCTCAAACAGTTCGGGTTTGAATCTTTAAAGGATATGCCGGCTATTGAAGATATTGAGGGAACCCTCGGCGAAGACGGAGAAAGCGGAGGAGAAAACGATTTGATATATACTCAGCAGATATCCATAGATTTGTAATGAATAAAAATCCCCGGTTCAGCGTAGATTGACAGAGGGGATTTTTTTATGAGAAAGTTTTTTATTAAAAGAAAAAAGATTATATTTATATCGGCTGCGATTTTTTCCGTAATAGCAGGTATGTTAATATACAATGAAAAATTCGGAGCTGTAAGCACATCCTCATCGAATATAGAGGTTTCAGCGGGGCAGGCAATACTGATAGACGGGGATACAGGTACAGTGCTCTATGAAAAAGCCGCTGACGAAAGGGCGTATCCTGCCAGCACGACTAAAATCATGACTGCTCTTATAACTCTTGAGACGCTTGATAAATACAACAGCCCCATAGAGCAGAAAGTGAGGATTCCAAAAGAAGCTGCCGGAGTAGAGGGCTCTTCCCTTTATCTTGCCGAAGGGGAGCAAATTTCCATAGAAGATTTGCTGTACGGACTCATGCTCGTATCCGGAAATGATTCAGCTGTGGCATTGTCCTGTATAATTGGCGGTACTCAGGAGAGATTTATAGACATGATGAATAAAAAAGCAGAAAAACTAGGGTGCAGCAATACGCATTTTGCCAATCCCAACGGTCTTTTTGATGAAAATCATTATACGACGGTAAGAGATATGGCAGCTATAGCAAGAGAAGCCATGAAAGATAAAACTTTTAGGAAAATTGTTTCTGCCAAGGAATGGAAAGCAGACAGAAAGACCAGTGATTACCTTACTTTCAGGAACAAGAATAAAACGGTTCATCAGTTTGAGGGAGGAAACGGAATAAAAATAGGATATACCAAAAGCTCGGGAAGAACTTTGGTAGCCTCTGCGCAAAGAGACGGCAAGAACCTTATATGTGTGGTAATGAGCGCGCCTGATTGGTTTAACGACGCTTACAGGCTTATGGAATATGGGTTTGAAGTATTGTAAAGAGTAAAGTACATGCTCTTTTTTGCTGAAAAATCATACTTATAAAGTATAAATATGATTTTCAGGAGGAAACCCATGACATATATAAATAAATTTTGTGCTGACGTCGGCACGGTAAATTGCCCTTGTCCGCTGGCAGAAACAGGGGATTGTTTAATTTGCAGCAGACTTGCAGGAAAGGATAAGTGCGACTGCGACTGGGCAGGCGTATGTATATATAATGAATATATACAAAATGATAAAGTGGTAAGGTCCAAACGTGAGAACAAGAAAGCTCCAATACTTAAAAAAATACGATATGAGGATAACATACTGGTTATAGCCCTTAAGGTATCAAAAGGCTTCGCATTAGAGGCAGCAGCGCCCGGTTCATTTGTATTTGTGAACACTGAGGGAAATTCTGAATTCTCAAATGTTCCTGTATCTATAATGAAGTCGGATGTGGAAAAAGAAAAAATCTACATTGCGCTTAAAATTATTTCAGGAAAAACAAAGGCGATAGCTGAAGCTGCGGGAAATCTTTACGTAAGAGGTGTTTACAGAAACGGGCTTCTGGGCAAGGGTCTTAAAGGTATGCGGGAAGATTTGACCGATAAAAGAAAGGGAAGCGAACGTAACAGATGGCTTGTTATAACTAAAGGAATCGGATTTGCTCCGGCGGTAAATTTATCAAAGTGGGCTGACGGCAGAGTTGATATGGATTTCATAATAGATACGGAAAAAGTAAATCAGGAAGTAATAAGGGACTATATGAAAGATTTTTCAGCATCTCCAGAAAAAGGCGCAAAAATCGAAATAACTTCTTTAGCAGAATTTCTTGAACATTGTGATCCGTCATATGCAGATAAATACGACAGAGTGATAATAATGGCATCGGATTATTATATAAAATATTTGTCCGAAAAAATGGAGATTCCGTTGGAAAAGCTTGTATTCTGCAACAATTTCAGAATGTGCTGCGGTGAAGGTATTTGCGGGGCATGCAGCCATATAGATAAATGCGGCGGAGTCAGAAAAATGTGCAAATGCAGAGAACTGAATGCGAAAGAATTGCTTTGAGTTTTGTTCCTAAAAAAGAAAAATCAATAAAAAATATAGTGAAAATAAACAAAAAAATATTGACAATTGTAAATAAGGTTATTATACTAACAACATAATAACAATTTAATGAGATAAACCGATGATTAAGATTAGTAGGTTCGGATTTGAATTCAAAGAGAGTCGCAGGCGGTGGGATTGCGATAAGGAGAACCGGAGTGAATGGACTTATGAGGGCAGACGAAAAGCCTTTGCTGGCAGAATCAGGTTGATTGATGAGATTCAGCAGCGAAGAGCTTAGTAGAAACTGACGGGAGCTCCGCCTGTTACAAAGGGAGTGCGTATCGAAAGCTGTACGCAGAATCAAATGAAAAATTATTTTATTTTTCGGGTGGCATAGCAAAAGCAGCGCTTTTGTCCCAAGCTTGGGATGGAAGCGCTTTTTATTATGAAGGAAATATCAATTTATTGATATTGACGGAATATCAACAAAAGCACCTTGAGAAGTGTGCCCTTTGCGAGCGACATGTGGAAATAGGAATCTTTGATACCATATATTTTCACTTTTGTTATTCAGGAAAACCCTTACGAGATTCGGTAAAAGAAAGGAAGGACAACATGACAAAGAAAGTACCGCACAGATTATATCTAACAGAAGACCAGATACCTAAACAATGGTACAATCTCAGGGCAGATATGAAAGAACAGCCTGCTCCGATGATAAACCCTGCCACGGGAAAACCTGCGCAGGTAGAAGATTTATATCCTGTATTCTGCAAGGAACTCGCCCAGCAGGAAATGGACGGGAGCACTAGATACATAGACATTCCCGATGAAATAAGAGATATCTATAAAATATACAGACCGGCGCCTCTTTGCAGGGCATACAATCTGGAAAAAGCGCTGGATACGCCTGCTAAAATATATTATAAATTTGAGGGAAACAATACTTCGGGAAGTCACAAGCTCAATTCGGCTGTAGCGCAGGCATACTATGCAAAGAAAGAGGGACTAAAGGGAGTTACTACCGAAACGGGAGCAGGACAGTGGGGAACTGCCTTATCGGAGGCGTGTTCATATTTCGGATTGGATTTGCAGGTGTATATGGTAAAAGTATCATATAACCAAAAACCTTTCAGAAAAGATATAATGAAAACTTTCGGAGCCAATGTGTTCGCATCACCGTCGGACAGGACGAATGCAGGAAGAGCCATTTTGGCTGAAGATCCTGACAACAGCGGAAGTTTGGGCTGCGCTATTTCGGAAGCTGTTGAAGTTGCAGTAACAAGCGATGGATATCGATATGTTCTTGGCTCTGTGCTCAATCAGGTATTGCTTCATCAGTCGGTGATAGGACTCGAGTCCAAACTTGCTATGGAAATGCTGGATGAATATCCTGATATAGTAATCGGATGCGCCGGCGGCGGTTCAAATTTAGGAGGGCTGATTGCGCCGTTTATGCAGGATAAGCTTACCGGAAAATCAAATCCGAGAATAATTGCAGTAGAACCGGCATCGTGCCCGTCCCTTACGAGAGGCGTCTATAAATATGATTTCTGCGATACGGGGAAAATAACTCCTATGGCCAAGATGTATACTTTAGGCTGTACTTTTAAGCCGGCGGCAAATCACGCAGGAGGACTGAGGTATCACGGAATGTCACCTATACTCTCAAAACTTTACAATGATAAATACATGGAAGCTGTGTCATATGAGCAGACGAAAGTATTTGAAGCAGCAGTGCAGTTTGCCAAGCTGGAGACCATACTTCCGGCGCCTGAATCAGCCCATGCAATAAGGGGAGCCATAGATGAAGCGCTTAAATGCAGAGAAACAGGTGAGGAAAAAACCATATTATTCGGTCTGACCGGAACAGGATATTTTGATATGACAGCTTACGCCGCATATAATGAAGGCAATATGTCCGATTACATTCCGACAGATGACGAACTTAAGCCATCTATAGAATCACTTCCTAAGATACCGGGAATACAGGAATAAGAATAATATAAATAAACGAAAAAGAAAATACCTCTCATCGTCAAAGAGACGAAGAGAGGTATTTTCCTTATTTTAATCAAGGTGAGGTTTCTTTATTATGCTGCCGATTTGATTTTTTTATTGCCAAGAAGCAGCAAGCATGCAAGAAGACTCAGCGCTGCTATTACTATACATACTGCCCATCCGAGATGCCACATTCCTCTTGCGCCGAAGATAACTCCTACGAGAAGAGGTGCGGCAGGCATTCCCAAATCTCCTGCGCCTCCTGCAAGGCCTGTAACGATAGGGAGTTTATCCTCATCGAATATTTCAGGGAGAATTGAGTAGAAAGTTCCCAGTCCCCATGAACCGCCGAAAGAGAACAGTAATGTTGTAGCATAGAATAAACCGAATGACGACAGATCTAGGACTATGAGCATGAGAGATGAAACCGCGATGATGATAGGGCCAACAGCCATTACCAGAATTCTTGCTCTGCCTTTGTTTGCCATTCTGAAAGCAACCATATCGGAAATTTTTCCCGATACAAGACAAGCTGCCAGAAGTCCGATAGTTACGGCAGTATTGATTGTTCCAGTCTCTGTTTCGTTGTATCCCAGTGATTCACTGAACAAAGGCATATCTACGGTTATAGCCTGTATAACGAATGTAGTTGATATAAATGCTATTATCAGAAGCCAGATAACAGGCATTTTGAGCAGCTGAAGCGAAGAGCCTTTTTCTTTGTTTTCCAGAGTTTCTTCTTCTGCCACCTGACCTTTTGTTGTGTCTTTTACAGTGAAGAGCCAGATTAAACCTATTACAAGCTGTATGATACCAAGTGAGAAATAGGATGACATCCATCCGTATTTTGCGATAAAAAATCCTGCTAAAGTACCGCCTACTCCGCCGCCGCTGTAGAATACTCCGTTGAATATAGCAGTAGCCAATCCTGCCTGACGCTCTGAGATGGCGTCCATTATTATGAGCAGGAATACAGGGAATATTAAGGATGAAAGACCCTGCATTATCTTCAGAAGCATAAAGACAGCCGGTGATGCAACAAATGGAAGCAGGAACTGAGGCAAGGCTGTAAATATTAAAGATATAATGAAGTTTATCTTTGCGCCGAATTTTTTATACATGAATCCGGAACACAGCATTGCGACAACTATTGCCGCTGATTTTACAGTATCGCTTGTGAGCAGGAAGCTTTCGCTTAAGCCTGTCTTTTCTGCCACATTCGCTACTGTCATTGAGAATTGAGGAAACGCAGATGATATGCTGCAGCCCATCAATGAGCTTATAAGCACAATGTACCATGCTTTTTTCTGAGATGGTTTACGATTCTCCATTTAATAACGACCTCCTGTTAAAAATAATTAATACTATTGCGATATTATATAATAGTAGCAAGAGTCATGCCATAGTTTGTTCGATATAATTTGTTTAAAATGGGACTAATAGACGAGTGTATTGGGTGAAATTTATTTTTTTAATAAAATTCAAAACCTGCTGGAAATTTTTATTTACATAAAATATAATATATAGTAAATAAAAGTTTATATGTAGTTATTGTGTTGGGAGGATAAAAAATGCTTGATATTTCCAAGAATTATATTAGCATATTTGAGCGCATAGATGGCTTTTTTGTAATAGATACAGATGAAAAAATTGTTTATATGGCAGAAAACCTCGTAAGACAGATGAGCAAAAAAAGCATGGATGAGGTTGTTGGTAAAAGTATAAGGGATATTATACCTACAAACAATGCGTATAAAATACTCAGAACGGGGAAAAAACAAATTGGGGAGATGTATTTTGTGGAAGGGTATACCATTGTGAGCAACGGTTATCCTATATATAAAGATGGTAAACTTGTGGGAGCCTTCGAATACGACGCTTTCAGCAATATAGGCTTTGTCGAGGGATTTCTGGAACAGATTGAAAATATAGGACAAAATCAGGGCGCTCCCATAAAGAGAAAGAGCAATGACCATAACAGCGCCAAGTATTCCATGGATGATATAAAGGGATCGAGCCTTGCGATTAAAAGAATGAAAAGTGATATAAAGGCTGCTGCCAAAAGTGGATCAACCGTTCTTATAACAGGGGAGACCGGATCCGGAAAAGAGCTTGTAGCCCATTCAATTCATAAGCTGAGTCAGCGGAGTCTGTTTCACTTTGTAAGTCTTAACTGCGCAGCTATTCCAAACGAACTTTTCGAGTCGGAACTTTTCGGATATGAAGAAGGAAGTTTTACCGGGGCAAAAAAAGGAGGAAAATTCGGAAAGGTTGAAATAGCAAGCAATGGTACATTGTTTTTAGATGAAATAGATAATCTGTCATTGAGTATGCAGGCTAAACTTTTAAGATTTTTGCAGGAAAAAGAGATATACAGAGTAGGGGGGGATGTTGCAATACCCGTAAACACCAGAGTGATTGCAGCAACAAATCAGGAGCCTGAAGTACTGGTAAATGAGAACAGAATGAGAAAGGACCTTTACTACAGATTAAATGTTATAGAAATAAAAGTGCCTCCTTTAAGAGAGAGAATCGAGGATATACCTGAAATAACAAGAAGCCTTGTTAAAAATCTGAGCAGCGCTCCAGAACGTGGGGTCAAGGTAATAAAAGACGTTGATTCAAAAGTTTATGATATGCTGATGGGGCATCAGTGGCCGGGCAACATAAGAGAACTTAGCAATGTGCTTGAACGGGCGGTAAACAGATGTTACGAAGATGAGCTTAAACCTGAGCATTTAGTGGATTTTAAACGTGATATGGCTTTGCATGATGGGAAGAGCATTACGTTGAGTATGGGAAAAAGTCTCAAGGAGATAAAGGCAGAAGCTGAGGCTCATGCGCTGAAAGCGGCTTTAAGCAAGTATAATGGCAATATCACAAAGGCTGCAGATGAACTTGGGATATCCAGGCAGATGCTGCACAGGAAGTTAAAAGACGGTAAAATTACAAGTAAATAAAAGTTTACTATAAGTATGCCTGTCCGCAAAAAAAATCGAAAAAAATCGAAACTAAATCTTGAGTTGTACATTGATTTTTGATTATTTGGTTTTGGTGAAAAATAAAAATTGAAAAATTTCAAAAAATTCGCTGTAAATAAAACATTGAAATTTCAACATTTAAAAAAAGACAATTAAAATATCTGCAAATTTTTTTACGCTTTTTTAAAAGATGTGGCATATAAGTTGCTTTTTAAATGGGTGGTTTGGGAAGCGCGCACCAAACCGTTTAAAATTCATAACGGACTTTATATGAAATGACAGAATTATTCACATCTAGTTGTATTAAAAGCTAAATCTAAAAAATTATTTTAAGAAGAGGGAGGCTCAAAATGGGTAATGAATTAAACTCAAACAAACTAGGCTTCAAAAAGAAATTCGGATATGCTATCGGACAGATGGTTGACTCCACAGGCTACAATGTATACTATTTCTTCTTTCTGTTCTTCCTTACGGACTTCGCAGGAGTGCCTGCGGGAATAGCGGGAACTATTTCCCTTATAGCTATTATGTGGGATGCTGTGACTGACCCTATTATAGGAAACATTTCAGACAACCTTAAGTCACCTTACGGAAGAAGACCGCTGATGATTGGCGCTACTGTTCCTTATGCAATATGCACATTCCTGCTTTTCAACAATGTTGATTTCGGAACAAATGCAAAATTTGTATATTTCGTTGTACTGGCAATAATCTTCTGGTCATGCTACAAAACATATGTTATTCCTTTCTTTGCACTCGGTGCAGAACTTACTGATGACTTTAACGAAAGAACATCACTTCGTGCGTGGGCAAGCGTATTCTTACAGTTAGCTGTAATGCTCGCTTCAGCAGCTCCTCCGATGATTCTTGAAATCGCAGGAAAAGCAGGACTTCAGGGCGCTAAGGGCTGGAACGCTGTAGGTGTTATATTCGGACTTATAATCATTATAGCTTCATTTATCTGCTGGACATGTACAAGAGGCGGAGAACTGGTAAACAGAAATGAAGAAGAAAAGGCTAATATCGAAGGACAGGAAAAGGTAAATCTTTTCAAGAATTTCATATCGATATTAAAGCTGAAACCGGCATTTATACTGGCTGTAACAGTATTCCTTTTCAACATAGCTGTAACATTCATGAGCAGCGGCGCTGTTTATGCTCTTGTTAACCTGCTCAGCGCTTCATCAGCACAGCAGTCGACAGCTTTCGTAGTACAGTGCGGTATGGGTATTGTATGGATACCTGTAGTAAACTTCCTTGCTGCAAAACTTGACAAGAAATTTGCTTACTGGTCAATGATGCTTGTTACAGGTGTACTGATGTTCATCTTTACATTTACCGGTTTTGCAAGCTTCCCTGTATGGCTTGTTTATGTATCAATCTTCGCTTTCGGAAACTGTGCGTTCTGGACTTTATACTACTCCATGATGTACGATATCAGTGAAGTTGATGAATTCAAGTCAGGCAACAGAAGAGAAGGAGTTATATCAGCGCTTATGTCATTCTTCCAGAAACTTGGTGCTGCTCTTGCAACATGGGTTATGGGTCTTTTACTCAGCGCAGGCGGATATGACGGAACTGCAGCAGTTCAGAGTGAAAGTGCTCTCGACATGATTAGCTATATCGTAACTCTTATACCTGCATCATTGGCAATAATCGCAGCTGTTATAGCAATAGCATACCCTATCACAGGAAAGAGATTTGATGCTCTTATGATTGCTCTTAAGGCTAAGAGAGAAGGAAAAGAATATACAACTGACGGATTTGAAAAATTACTTTAAATTGTAAATGAAGAGAGGTTTTTAAAATGGGAAGATTTTTAAATGTTGGAATTATACAGATGCCGTGCAGTCATGACACTGCAGAAAATCTGGCTTATATTGAAGAAATGACTGAAAGACTTATGTATGACTATCATAAGCCTGACCTGGTAGTAGGAGTTGAATGTATGGAAGCTTTCACTCCGGATACTATTCCGGGAGCAATGTCTGATTTCTTTGCATCAATAGCTAAGAAGCATCACATATACTTTATACCGGGAACTATGTATGAGATAGATCCGGAACTTCCTGAAGGCAAATTCTACAATACAGCACCTGTTTACAATCCTGACGGAGAGCTTATTACTAAATACAGAAAAATGGCTCCTTGGAGACCTGGTGAAGATGTTGCCGTACCGGGAAGAGAGTATTGCGTATTCGATATTCCTGAAAAAAATACAAAAGTTGGCGTGCAGATTTGTTATGACATGAACTTCCCTGAAATATCAAGAAATGAAACCCTCATGGGAGCAGAAGTTCTCGTTAAGCTTACAATGGACCCTCAGGAATTATTTAAGCTCAACGAACATTATCATTATGTAAGAGCGCTTGAAAATCAGGCATATATGGTATGTACTAACGGTACAGGATTCTTCGGAGGAAATCACCTTTACGGACATTCCCAGGTAATTACGCCGGAAGGAAACTGTGTATGGGAAGCAGAAGGCGATCCTACTATATGTACTGTAACTCTTGATTTGGATCTTGTTGACAGATGCAGAAAGTATGGAACTATATTTATGGATCATTACATGAAACATCTTTTCGAGTACAATTTCCCAATGCCTTACGGTGATGATTTCAGAAAAGCTCCTCTTTATAAAGAGCTGGGAATAGCTCCGGGAAATGCTGATGAATATGATGCTAACATAGCTCCGGAAGTAGATAATCCTATAGGCAAGAGAGCAATTGAGGATATGGACCTCGAAGGCTGGCAGAAGAACCTCGATGAATTCCTTGCAGAAAAAGGATTTAAGAAATAATCGGGCGTCATGTAAAATCGCAAAATAAATTGAATCACAAGAAGACCTCTTTCTTTTCAGCGGAAAGAGGTCTTTTAATTGTTCTGAATTTTTGCTATATAATTTATACAAATAATACTTGTTTACATTTCATTTTTTGTGTTTTATTATATGATTAATCCGGTATTAAACAGTGTTAGGATTTATGGAGAAAAAATAATTATGAGAATTTTTGATACTAATGTTCAGGAGTTGAAATACAAAGTGCTGACCGAGCTTTCCCGCCAGACATGGAAGGGAAAGGATGCCTTTTCTGTATTTAACGATATAGCAAATCAAATAGTAAAAAAAGGGGAACCTGCTATGAGCTGCTGTATATATAAAGACAGAGCAATAGTAGCCGAGAGAATAAGAATCGCTCTGGGAGGAAACGAGGATAATCCCAATGTAATACAGGTAATCGATATAGCATGTGACGAGTGTCCCGAAGCAGGTCATGTAGTAACGGATTTGTGCAGAGGATGTCTTGCGCACAGCTGCGTCAATGTGTGCAGGCTGAATGCAATAACCATAGACCATAATCAGAAAGCTCATATAGATAAAAGCAAGTGTGTGGAATGCGGAAAATGCGCGAAAGCATGTCCGTATAATGCAATAACGAATTTTAAGAGACCGTGTGAGCGGGCATGTAAGATAGATGCTATACATATGGCGGCGGACGGTGTTGCACAGATAGATGAAAACAAATGTATTGCCTGCGGCGCATGTGTGTATCAGTGTCCTTTCGGGGCTACTTTGGATGTATCGAGTATAACGGATATAATAAAGACTATAATATCCAGTGAGAATAATGAGAAATACAGAGTACATGCTATAGTGGCGCCTGCGATAGCAGGTCAGTTTAAGTATGCCAAACAGGGGCAGATAATATCAGCAATAAGGGAACTTGGATTTTTTGCTGTTGAAGAAGTTGCTCTCGGAGCTGATATAGTGGCATATAAGGAGGCGGAAGAGCTTAGAGAAAAGAAATTCTTAACATCATCATGCTGTCCTGCCTTTGTGAAATATATAAAGATAAAGTTTCCGGAGCTTGCCGGTAATATCTCGGGGAATCTTTCCCCTATGGCAGAGACCGGTAAATTTATAAAGTCAATGGACCCGGAAGCAAAGGTGGTGTTCATTGGACCGTGTACTGCTAAAAAGAGCGAAGTTAAAGACCCTGAGGTAAACAAGTACGTAGATTACGTAATGACTTTTGAAGAACTGCAGGCGATGATAGACAGCAGAGATATTGAAGTGGAAAAACTTCCTGAAACGGAACTGGACAGCGCAACGTATTTCGGCAGGATTTTTGCCAGAAGCGGAGGCCTTACGGAGGCTGTTGCGGAAGCCGTTAAAGAGCAGAACGCAGAAGATTTTGAATTCAATCCTATAGTATGTGACGGAGTGGATGACTGTAAATCTGCCCTTTTAAGAGCAAGCAAAGGTTTGCTTAAAAACAATTTCATAGAAGGAATGATTTGTGAAAACGGATGCATCGGCGGCGCAGCATGTCTAAGTCATGGAAATGCCGATAAGAGAGAAATAGACAAATATGGAGAAAAATCAGGCAACAAAGAAATGAAAACAGTTGTGGAAAATGCCGGCGTGTTGAAATAGTGAAAAGGAATAATGTATATATACATTATTCCTTTGTTTATTATGAGAAAAATATAATTTATGATATTTACGGAATATCAACGTGTCTTTCAAGGACTTTTTTGCTCCTTAAAATTACTTTGATATTCATTTTACTTATCAAATTGTTTTACGTCTTAAGGGAAAGATCACAAAAACTGATGTTGAAAGGGAGATTTTTAGTATATCATATACTATGATTAATATATATTGTATTTCCTGAGCAGTCTTGCTGCCCTGGTTTGCGTTATTCCAAGCGCTGAAGCTACTTTTCGTGAACTGCTGTGATGCTTATAGGTTTCAGATAATATTTCTTTTTCAAATTGTGCAACAGCCGCGTCAAAATCCTGTGTGTTGTTTACTTTTACAGAGGTATGAGGCAAATGTATCTCTTCGTTATCTTTATCATGAAGCGGAGGAATATCTTCTGCTGTAATAATATTGAACGTGGAGGTAATGATGGAACGTTCTATAAGATATTGTAATTCTCTTATGTTTCCGGGCCATTTATACATTTTTAATATATTTTTTGCCTGAAGAGAGATAGATTTTGATGTATTGAATTTTTTATTATAATACTCTATAAAATAATCTATTATGGGTTCTATGGCATCAACCCTTTCTCTTAACGGCGGAATAAAAAATTCAACAACTCTAAGTCTATAGTAGAGATCTTCTCTGAACCTTTTTTCTCTTACTTGTTGCTTTAAGTCTGTATTTGTAGCTGAAATTATACGGACATCTACGGTTTTGCTGGTTAAAGAACCGACCGGTGTAAAAGTCTTTTCCTGTACGAATTGTAAAAGTTTAGTTTGTACATTGTAAGGAAGAACTCCTATTTCATCGAGAAATAAGGTGCCTTTATCGGCAAGTTCCACTAAACCGCGTTTACCTTTGCTGTTTGCGTTTGTGAATGCTCCGGATACGTATCCGAAGAGTTCCGATTCTATAAGATTATCCGGAATTACGCTGCAGTTTATTGTTATAAAAGCCTCATTGCAACGACCGCTGTGATTGTGTATATATTTGGCAAGGGTTGTTTTTCCTGTGCTGGATTCTCCTATTAGCAATATAGTTGAATCAAAATAGGCTATGCGGGATATTGTCTTGTTTATTTCGTGCATAGAAGTATCCGACAGCACTATATCATCAAATGATTCTGAAGAGCTGTAAGTGTTTGTCTGATTTGTATTGGGAGGAAGCTCCTGGATTGTTTCCATATAGTAAAAATTTTTAGTATTTTCATCATATATGGGATGTGTCTCCGCATATACTTGCTTATTTTCATTTGAGATGGTGCTTTTATATACTTGCTTTGATTTGCGGATAGAATCTAAAAGGCAGGAATGTGTTGTATATAATGAATCCATATTTTTATATGGCATGTTAAGATTATTATCGTTTATGTTAAACATTTTAGAAGCGGCCTTGTTATACATACGGAGGTTGCCGCTGCTGTCGAAAATACAAAGTGAAAGGTTTAGTGTATTTATGAAGTCCTGATATATATTGTTGTTGCAATTCATAAAAACCTCCGATAACATATAGATAAGATTATAGATGCTTATATTATAATACAATCAGAATTAAAGAAAAAGCAAGCATAATAATGGAGGACATATGATTTTTAATAAAGAAATAGATAAATATAAAAATGATATAATAAAGGCAACGAGAGACTTGGTAATGATACCAACAGTAAAAAAGGCCCCTAAGGAAGGCTGTCCTTTTGGTAATGATGTGGCGCGGGGTCTGAAATATGTCTTGGATTTGGCTGAATCTCTTGGATATACTACAAAAAATCTTGATGGACTTTGCGGATATGCGGAATATGGTACAGGAGAACTTTATATCGGCATATTTGGACATGTGGATGTTGCATATGAAAATGAAAAAGAATGGGAGCACAATCCATATGGAGCAGAAGTTGATAATGACAAGATGTATGGAAGCGGAGTAGTTGATAAAGGTGCATTGATAGCCAGCCTATATGCGATTAAAGCAATAATTGATTCAAATAAAACCATGGAACGTAAAATACGTATAATTATCGGTACTGATAACAGACTTGGATATCTCGATATGAAACATTATCTCAGCAAAGAAAATCCGCCTCTTGCAGGTATTGCTATTGATGGATATTTTCCTGTTACATATGCAGAAGTTGCGGTTGCCATGATGAAATATGAGACAGAAATAAATTTAAAGGGTGAGGAACATATAGAATATATTACCGGTGGGAAGGCTGTTAATGTGGTTCCAGATTACTGCCGGGCCAAAATAATTACAGAACGAAAAAATTTGGATGAAAAGATTAGATGTTTTGCAGAGGACAATCAGCTTGAAGTTAATACAACCGTATTTGAGGAAGGTATAATACTGGAAACATATGGCATATCAAGACACTCTGCTTATATTGATAGCGGGGTGAATGCAGTTATTGTTATGCTGCAAGTTTTACAGTTTATAAATATAGGCAATCAAAAGTTTAAGGAGATTGTGAGATATTTATACGAAATATTCGGTGTGGATTACAGAGGGAAAACAATAGGCATTGCATATAAAGATAGTTTTTCCGGAGAACTTACAATGAATTTGGGAGAAATTAATTTAGAAAACAATTTATTGTCTGTTTCGTTTGACGGAAGATTTCCGGTAACATGTAATTACAGAAAAGCTATGGAGGAAATAGATAAAAGTATGATTAGCTATGGATTCTTGAAGAAAGAATGTAATTATTGGCCTCCCATATATTTTCACATAGATAATTTTCTTATAAAGGCATTGCTTGAATCTTATAAAGAGGTGACAAAAGAGGAGGGCGAACCATATTGCAGCAGAACGGCGAGTTATGCAGTAGGAATTCCAAACATTGCAGCGTTTGGGGCTGCTGTTCCCGGAAGGATACCTCACTGGGACAGTAAAGATGAATTTATAGGCATTGAAGAATTGCATAGAACTTCAAAAATATATGCTAGCGCAATTTATAGAATGTGCAATGACATATAGTGAGCTAATAATGATTCAAAAGAATTATTGAGCTGAAAACGATTCGGTAAAGCGAGCTGATTTTAGCTCGCTTTTTTATTTTTTAGTTATTGAGGAGAAACTATTTAGCAAATTAATTAAAAAATAAAGAGTAATAAGGCAAATTAATGTA
>CABUXV010000016.1 GCA_902495595.1 uncultured Eubacterium sp.
CACCGGAACTTCTGGCAAAAGAAGGTAAGGTAAAGCAGGTTAAAGCAGGAGTAAAGATTTTGGGAGAAGGAAATCTTGAAAAGAAGTTAACCGTAAAAGCAAATAAATTCAGCAAAGCTGCAATTGAGAAGATCGAAGCTGCCGGTGGAAAGGCAGAGGTGATCTAATGGAGATGATTAGAACAGTCGCAAAAGCTTGGAGTATTCCTGACATTAGAAAGAAAATCATATTTACGCTTTTGATGCTTTTGATTTTCAGAATAGGCTCCCAGATACCTGTTCCTGGTATTGATAGAGAAATACTTGCCCAAACTTTTGACAGCGAAACAGGACTTTTTGCTCTGTTTAATCTGTTCTCAGGAGGCGCATTTAGTAACTTTACGATATTTGCGTTGAGTATCACACCTTATATTACGGCGACGATTATACTTCAGCTTCTGACTATAGCCATTCCTTCACTGGAAAGGCTGGCAAGAGAGGGGACTGAAGGGAGAAAGAAAGTGGCGCAGTACACCAGATATCTTACAGTTGTACTTGCCATAATACAGGCGATAGGCGTGTCTATCGGTTTGTTCAGACAGGCGCTTATAAGCACTGATGTTTTCTCCGTGGCTGTAATAGTTCTCGTACTGACTGCAGGAACGGCGTTCCTAATGTGGTTAGGCGAGCAGATAAATGAACATGGTATAGGCAACGGTATATCGCTTATAATCTTCACGGGGATTATAGCGAGACTGCCGTCTGCTCTTCAGGAAATATGGGTTAAGCTTCAGGATGGAAGTATGAGCGTAGTAACTCTGATTTTATTTGCGGTATTCGGTATACTGGTAATCGTAGGTATAATTGAAGTTCAGCAGGGACAGAGAAGAATACCTGTGCAGTACGCTAAAAGGGTTGTCGGCAGAAAGATGTACGGCGGTCAGGCGACTCATATTCCGCTTAAAGTAAATCAGGCAGGGGTTATTCCGGTAATCTTTGCAATGTCGTTCTTACAGTTCCCGCTGACGATAACTTATTTTATGGACTCGGAAAGCGGAGCTGCCGCATGGATTCAGAAATGGCTTTCACCGATGGGTTCTCCCGGAATATGGGTGTATGCTGTGTTTAATATTTTACTCATAGTATTTTTCACCTACTTTTATACATCCGTAACATTTAACCCGGTGGAAGTAGCTCAGAACATGAAAGCAAACGGAGGATTTATTCCGGGAATAAGACCGGGAAAGGCTACTGTTGAATACTTAAACAGAGTAATGACAAGAATTACCTTTGTAGGAGCTGTATTTTTAGCCGCTGTAGCAATACTTCCTACTGTAGTCAGTGAACTGGGCGGACTTAATTTCCACTTTGGAGGCACATCACTTCTGATAGCGGTGGGCGTAGCGCTGGACACTATGAAACAGCTGGAACAGCAAATGGTGATGAGAAATTATCAAGGTTTCCTGAAGTAACAACTTCGTGGAGCCAGGGAGGTATAAGATGAATTTAATATTGTTGGGCCCTCCGGGGGCAGGAAAAGGCACTCAAGCTGCTAAGATAATTGAGAAATACAATATTCCTCATATCTCAACAGGCGATATATTCAGGGCGAATATAAAAGAAGGAACTGAACTTGGTAAAAAAGCTCAGGAGTACATGAATAAAGGTGAACTGGTTCCTGATGAACTGGTAGTGGAAATCGCTACTGACAGACTCAAAGCTGATGATTGTAAGAATGGATTTCTTCTCGACGGTTTTCCGAGAACTGTTTTCCAGGCCGAAAAGCTCGATGAATTTCTCAAGGCTCAGGGCAAGAAGATAGACCACGTACTCGACATCGATGTCAATAAGGAAGAATTGATGACAAGGCTTACAGGAAGAAGAGTATGCAAGACTTGCGGAGCGTCTTTTCACGTTGTCAATATTCCGCCTAAGAAAGACGGCATCTGCGATGTATGCGGAGCAGAGCTTGTTCAGAGAGCTGATGACAATGAAGAAACAGCGGCAAACAGAATTGAAGTATACAATAACGAAACTAAACCGCTTATAAATTACTATGAAAATGCCGGAAATATATCTCATATTGACGGAACCATAGGACTTGAAGCTGTATTTAACACTATTGTTGAAATAATAGGTGAGTAGATATGATAATTATTAAATCGGATGAAGAAATAGATTTAATGCGTATCTCGGGTAAGGTGACTGCTTTTATTCTCAAAGAACTTGAAAGCTTCATCAAACCCGGAATATCTACGGCGGATATAGACCGGTTTGTAGAAACAACCATAAGGGATAATGGAATGATTCCTACTTTTAAAGGTTACGGAGGATTTCCTGCCAGTGCATGTGTATCAATAAACGAGGAAGTTGTACACGGTATTCCTTCAAAGAAACGAATCATCAAGGAGGGCGACATTGTCAGCGTTGATGTGGGTTCTACTTATAAAGGATATGTAAGCGATGCAGCAAGAACATATGCTGTAGGCGAGATAAGCGATGCAGCCGGAAAACTTATAGAGGCTACACGGGACAGTTTCTTTGCAGGTCTGGAATTTTGCAAGGTCGGATACAGGCTGTCCGATATCTCTCATGCAATACAGAAGAAAGCTGAGGGAGAAGGCTTTTCTGTGATAAGGGATTTTGTAGGTCACGGAGTCGGTCAGAATATGCATGAAGAACCGCAGATTCCAAATTACGGAAGACCGGGAAGGGGTCCAAGACTCACGAAAGGAATGGTATTTGCCATAGAACCGATGATTTGTGAGGGCGGATATGAAGTTCAGACTCTTTCAAATGACTGGACTGTGGTTACCCTGGACGGTAAGCTTTCGGCGCATTACGAAAATACTGTAGTTATAACTGACGGTGAGCCTGAATTGCTCACATTGGCTGAATAAGGCTGATTTAAAGCGAGGTGTAGATTATGGCAAAAAAAGATGTCATAGAAGCAGAAGGCCGGGTTGTAGAGGCTCAGCCTAACGCAATGTTTATTGTAGAACTTGAAACGGGACACAAAGTCCTTGCGCATGTTTCTGGAAAAATAAGAACAAATTATATAAGAATTATTCCGGGCGATAAAGTGAAAGTTGAATTATCACCTTATGACCTTACAAGAGGCAGAATAACCTGGAGAGGAAAAGCTTAATCGAAGAGATAAGGCGAGATACAGAAGGAGGATATAAGATGAAAGTAAGAGCTTCCGTAAAGCCTATCTGCGAAAAGTGCAAAGTAATCAAAAGAAAAGGGAAAGTAATGGTTATCTGTGAAAACCCTAAGCATAAGCAGAAACAGGGCTAAAAATGAGAATACTCTCATGAGCGGCGTAAGGAAATCCTATTGGATTTTCCGGCCGTTATAAAGTATAATTGAAAAGCGGCAGTAATTTTGGCGCTTGAGATAAGATATTTTTAAAGAACATCCCGTTTATATTACGACCGCCGACATAAGTCTTCGGCGAGGTTACGTGACGGAAGATGGGAATAGGAGGAAAATATGGCTCGTATAGCCGGTGTAGACTTACCAAATGAAAAAAGAATCGAAGCCGGTCTTACCTATATCTACGGAATAGGATGGACTACTTCAAGAAAAATTTTAGAAAAAACCGGAATAAATCCAGACACAAGAGTTAAGGATTTAACTGAGGAAGAAGCTGGTAAAATCAGAAAAGTTATCGAATCCGATTATATGGTAGAAGGTGACCTGAGAAGAGATGTTAACATGAACATCAAGAGATTGATGGAAATCGGATGTTACAGAGGTATCAGACACAGAAGAGGTCTTCCTGTAAGAGGACAGAAAACTAAGACAAACGCTAGAACTAGAAAAGGTCCTAAGAAGACTGTTGGTAGAAAGAAGAAGTAAAGGAGGTAGAACAATATGGCTAAAGCTGTAAAAAAGGCTGTAAGAAAAAAGAGAAGAGAACGTAAGAATATTGAAAAAGGCCAGGCTCATATTCAGGCTACCTTTAACAATACATTAGTAACCCTGACTGACCTTGCAGGAAATGCCCTTTCATGGTCAAGCGCAGGCTCACTCGGGTTTAAAGGTTCAAGAAAATCAACACCGTTTGCTGCTCAGTCAGCAGCTGAAGAAGCTGCAAAGGCAGCTATGGAACACGGTCTTAAGACTGTAGAAGTTTATGTGAAAGGACCGGGTTCCGGAAGAGAAGCTGCAATCAGAGCTCTTCAGACTGCAGGTCTTGAAATCACGATGATTAAAGATATTACACCAATACCGCACAACGGTTGCAGACCGCCAAAACGCAGAAGAGTCTAATAGAAGGGAGGAGTAATTTACATGTCAAGATATACAGACGCTAACTGCAGATTATGCAGAAGAGAAGGACAGAAACTCTTTTTAAAGGGTGACAGATGTTATGGCAGCAAATGCGCAATAGATAGAAGAAATTATGCTCCCGGACAGCATGGACAGGGAAGAGCAAAGATTTCTGATTACGGTCTTCAGCTTAGAGAAAAGCAGAAGGCGAAGAGATTCTACGGACTTCAGGAAACTCAGTTTAGAAATCTCTTTGACAAGGCTGCAAGAAAACAGGGAATAACAGGTGAAAACCTGCTTATCTTATTGGAAACAAGATTAGATAACGTAGTATTCAGACTTGGTTTTGCTTCATCAAGAAAGGAAGCAAGACAGCTGGTTAGCCACGGACATTTCACCGTAAACGGCAAAAAGGTAAATATACCGTCATTTACCGTAAAACCGGGAGATGTTGTAAAGGTTAAGGAAAAGAGCACAAACTCGCCGAAGTTTAAAGAAGTAAAGGAAATGTCAATAACAGTGCCGTCATGGATAGCTGTTGATGTAGAAAAGCTTGAAGGAAAAGTTCTCTCAGTGCCGACAAGAGAGGAAATAGATACTCCGGTAGCAGAGCATCTAATCGTCGAATTGTATTCCAAATAGTGTTTTATCAGGAGACGGCAGAAATTTGTTTTTCGGATTTTATGCCCTGTGCTCGTGATAAAACAGTAATGCGGGCTTTGAATCGGTCGAAGCTCGCAACAATAACTTGTAACATATGTTACTGCTTTGGAATAAAAAGGAGGGTTTTGAGTGATAGAAATCGAAAAACCAACAATCGAATGTGTATTTTCAAACGAAGACCCCAATTATGGGAAATTTGTAGTAGAGCCTCTTGAAAGAGGATATGGCACTACCCTTGGAAACAGCTTGAGAAGAATTCTTTTGAGTTCACTTCCAGGAGTAGCCGTTACATCGGTTAAGATAGACGGTATACTCCATGAGTTTTCAACTATTCCCGGAGTTAAGGAGGATGTTACTGAAATCATCCTTAATCTCAAGAAATTAGCTGTTAAGCTTAACGGTGAAAATACAAAGAGGGTTTTAATCAATGCGATAGGTCCCAAGGATGTTACCGCAGCAGATATACTCGGTGATTCTGATGTGGAAATATTCAATCCTGAACTTCACATAGCGACTTTGGAAGAAAATGCTACTCTTATCATGGAAATAAATCTGGCAAGGGGAAGAGGGTATGTTCCTGCTGATATGAATAAGGATGACAGTACACCTATATCGGTAATACCTACCGATTCCATCTACACCCCTGTGAGAAAAGTAAACTTTACAGTTGAAAATACAAGGGTAGGTCAGGTGACAGACTATGATAAGCTCATTTTGGAAATATGGACTGACGGCTCCGTTGCGCCAAGCGAGGGAGTTTCCATAGGAGCGAAAATTATGCAGGAGCATCTTAACCTGTTTGTTGAGCTCACCGATTCCGCAGAGGGCATGGAAATCATGGTTGAAAAGGAAGAAAACCAGAAAGAAAAAGCGCTTGAAATGACCATTGAAGAACTGGAACTTTCAGTTCGTTCATTCAACTGTCTCAAGAGAGCGGCTATCAATACGGTTGAGGAACTTACTCACAGAAGTGAAGAAGATATGATGAAGGTTAGAAACCTGGGCAAGAAATCACTTGACGAAGTGAAACATAAACTTGAAGAATTAGGTTTGGGTCTCAGACAAAGCGATGAATAAAGAATAGGAGGATGCAGCGATGCCAGGATATAGAAAATTAGGCAGAACTTCAGCTCACAGAAAGGCTATGTTGAGAAATCTGGTAACTGATCTTTTAAGAGAAGGCAGAATCACAACAACTGACACAAGAGCTAAAGAAGCAAGAAGACAGGCAGAGAAGATGATTACGCTGGGAAAACGCGGAGATCTTCACGCAAGAAGACAAGCACTTGCATATATATATGATGAAACTGTAGTATCAAAGTTATTTGATGAAATCGCACCTAAGTATGCAGAAAGACAGGGCGGCTACACAAGAATACTTAAGCTTGGACCAAGGCAAGGCGACAATGCCGAAATGGTATTCTTAGAACTGGTTTAATCATTTATAGCGTATAGCCGGGGAACCATATTTAGATTATTTCTAAGTATGGTTCTTTTGTGTTATTATGTAAATATTAAATATATAATTACTGCAAATAGCTGCTTGCGAGGGGGAGAATGTAGATGAGCAAAAATCATAATCTTACTTATGAAGAATGTCTTGATATATTAAATAATATACAGGGACTTCTTGTAGTAGATAAAAATTGTCGAGTAAAATATGTATCGCAGGATATGAAAGAAAGGCTTAAGCAATTCAGTGACTTTAAAGAAGAAGATTATATAGGTACGGATATAAGGAAACTGCATCCTGCAAGCAAAGTAACAAAAGCTTTTAAAAGCGATAAGAATGGTGAAATTGTTTTTTATATGGCATCCGGTCTTCCCAATATGGCAAAGATAAAACCTCTGATAAAAGATGGCAAAGTATATGGAGCTATGGATTATGATATTCTTAAATCCAATGAATGGGAAGAGTTTTTGAACAATATCGAAAAAGATTCAGAAGCAGGAGGTCTTAATGTTAAGGAGAATCTCATAACGCTTATGAACAAATCTCTGGATAAGAAGCAGGTAAAATACAATATAGATATGATAATAGGCCAGAGCAGGCGTATAGCGGAACTTAAGCAGGATATACGAATGGCGGCTTATTCTGATTCTCAAGTTCTGATAAAAGGAGAAACAGGCAGCGGCAAGGAACTTATAGCAAATTCCATACATCATTTATCTCGCCGCGCAAATGGCCCTATGATAGAAGTAAACTGCGCTGCCATACCAGAAAGTTTAATAGAATCCGAGCTGTTCGGATATGAGCCGGGAAGTTTTACAGGAGCTAAAAAAGATGGAAGTAAAGGTCTGTTTGAAATGGCAGATAAAGGCACGTTATTTCTGGATGAAATAGACCATTTATCCTATCATGTGCAGCCTAAATTGCTTCGTGTATTACAGGAAGGGGAAGTTGACCGCATAGGAGGAAGCAAAGTGGCAGTTGATGTAAGAGTAATAGCTGCAACGAATAAGGAACTAAAGCAGATGGTCGCAGATGAATTGTTCAGAGAGGATCTGTATTATCGTTTAAATGTGATAAATATAGAGGCGCCTCCCCTAAGAGAACACAAGGAAGATATCCCTCTCTTGGTTGAGCAGCATATCAATAAACTTAATAATACCTCCGGCAATAAAAAGGAGATAGACGAGAAAGTATACGATTTATTTTACAAATACAGCTGGCCCGGTAATGTAAGAGAACTTTTAAACCTGCTGGAAAGGGGTTTTGCCATGTCGGGAAATGATAGAATAACAACAAATGAATTCGGAGAACTGTTTGTGGAAATAATAAAATCATCCGAAGAAACAGAAAGCAAAACTTTACAGGCAGTAAGAGATGATGCTGAAAGAGAAGCCATACGTAAAATGCTTGAGTTCTTCGATGGCAACAAGAGCAAAGCAGCAGTCCAGCTTGGGATAACTAGAGCAAATCTTTATCATAAAATAAATAAATACCAATTGGAATAAAAATCATTGATTCTTAATAAGGTGGTGTATTATTTATTGACAGTGTAAATAAATAATACACATAAAATCTATTGAAATTTATGGGCGTAAGACAATTAAGGAAAGCAGGTGTATATTTTTTTGACATCTGTTTTTTTTATTTTTTGAAAAACACTGAATTTTCAACAATTTAAAGAGGCAAATAATTGGCATGTAAATTGCTTTAAATATAAATGGTTTGCAAACAACATTAAAAAGAAAAGGAGAAGTAGATGATGAAAAATTCAAAGATTCAGTTAAAGAAAATCAAGACTTATTTTTCATATGCTGTAGGCCAGATACAAGACGGGATACCTTATAATTTTATAAATTATTACTTGTTGATGTTTATGACAGATATGGCAGGATTAAGTCCGGCATTGGCAGGCACCATTTTATTTATTGCGGTCATATGGGATGGTGTGACAGACCCGGTAGTGGGATATATATCTGATAATCTCAGCTCCTCCAAAGGAAAAAGAAGACCATTTATAATCGGGTCTGCAATTCCGATTTTAATTTGTATGCTGTTATTGTTTGCCCCTTTTGATATACCTGAAAATTTCAGATTTATTTATTATCTGGCAGTTACTTTGCTGTTTTGGACTTCTTATACATGCTACAGTATACCATTTAATTCCTTTGGCGCCGAAATAGTTACAGATACCAATGAACGTACAAATATGAAAACTCTGTGCGGGTTTTTCCTGTATTTTGGAGTTTGGCTCGCTACAGCAGGTCCTCAACTTGTTCAGTCGGTTACGGCAAGTATGGGCATGAGTGAAAAAACAAGCTGGTTTTACGCAACTTTATTCATGGGCGCTATAGGAGCTATAGCGGCGGCAATCTGCTGGTGGATGACAAAAGGTGTGGAAAAACCTGACTGCAGAGAAGAAACGGAAAAAAGAGAGAAAGCCGGAATTAAAAAGATTATAATAGATATTTATTCAAGTTATAAAATCATATTGAAGACAAAATCAGTAAGGATAATATGCCTTATGGCTCTTGTTTACAATACTTTCTTTGCTGTAAAAGCCACAGGCTTTGTATATTTGATGGCAAATAATCTGACCTTGGATTCCGCCATGCAGGCGCTATTTTGGACTTTAGCGGCGGCGCTTAATTATATAACTCTGCCGGTACTAAATATTGTTTCAAATAAGATAAGTAAAAAAGCAGCTTTCATACTTATGTGGTCTCTTATGATAGCATTTGCTGCCGTATTTGCTGTAGTGCAGATAACTTCTTTTGCGGTACTTATAGGCTATCAGGTGATTTTTGCATTTGCCAATGTATGTTTTTGGATAATAGGTTATGCCCTTGCTTATGATTGTGTTGAAGTTGTTGAATTTCAGCATGGAGAAAATAAGAGCGGAGGCATTATAGGCCTGTTTACGTTATGTCAGAAAATCGGATATGCTTTGGGAGGCTGGCTGGCAGGAATAGGTCTTACAGTGATAGGGTACAATGCAGCTTTAGATGTACAGCCCGATAAGGTACTTATAGGAATTAATACCATTATGACAGCAGTTCCGGGGGTCATTCTTCTCATAGGTTTGATTCTAATGATAAGGTTTCCTATAAACCGTATAAAACACGATAAGCTGTTAAAAGCTTTGGAAAAGAAAAAAAATGGTGAAGAATATTCCACGGAAGGATTTGAAGATATTTTTTAGGGAGGAAAATAAAGTGAAAGTAAGAGCAAGAGATTTGGGAATAACTTTTGATGGCATATGCGGTGAGAATAACGCAATTACAGATGTAGACGGCGTAGAAGTGGGATACACTACTATTATAAGAGGTGAAGCATCAGCAGATACTGTTCCTGAGGATGATTTTGCAAGGACCGGAGTTACGGCTATTTTGCCAAGAGGAAAAAGAAGGAGTGCGGTGTTTGCAGGACGTCATGACCTCAACGGCAATGGAGAACTTACGGGCACTCATTGGATAGATGATTCGGGATTTTTACATGGTCCCATAATGATAACAAATACTCACAGCGTAGGTGTAGTTCGTGAAGCAGCTTCCAAGTGGATGATAAAGAACGGCTACTTTTACCCACTTATAAAGGAAGGAGAGGAAATCCCTGGACTGGCCTTTTTCTATCCGGTAGTAGGAGAGACTTTTGACGGTGTGCTCAATAATATAAACGGATTTAAGATAAAGGAAGAACATGCAGTGGAAGCTTTAGAAAATGCTCATACAGGCCCTATAGCAGAAGGAAATGTAGGAGGCGGAACAGGCATGAGATGTCATGGATTTAAAGGCGGAACAGGCACTGCATCGAGGGTGATAAACGATATAGACGGCAGGGAGTATAAAGTTGGAGTTTTAGTACAGGCAAATCATGGGACAAAAGAGGAGCTTCGCATCAAAGGAATTCCATTTGGAGAAGAGATAAAAGGATATGACGCAGAACTTCCGGGCTTTGCTCCCAAACCGGGCGACGGTTCTATAATAGTGATAATCGCCACAGACGCTCCCATGATGCCGTGGCAGCTTTCAAAGCTTTGCAAGAGGGTGCCGCTGGGAATAGGAAATCTGGGAGGAGGATGCCAAAACGGCTCTGGAGATATATTTCTTGCATTTTCCACTGCCAATGAGAATGCTTTCAGCAAGGATACGGTAAAGGTCGATATGCTGTCCGACGAACAGATAGACCCCTTTTATAAAGCAGTTGTTCAGGCCGTAGAAGAGGCAATTTTAAATGCCATGATATCAGCAGAGACGATGACCGGAAGAAATCTCAATAAGTTTTATGCCATACCGCACGACCAGATAAAAAATATATTAAAAAAATATGAAATCTTATTTCATAAATAACTTATATATAACATTCGGAGAAAACTATGCTTAAGAAAAATACTAAAATATTAAAGGAAAATGAATTTCACCCTGTACAGCTCAGGGTGTTTTTCGTGATGATAACTTTATATACTTTTTATTTCACATGCAATAATAATCTGGGAGCTGCGGCAAGTGAAATACAAAGAGAATTCAGCATGAATAACGCGGAATTCGGAATACTTTTCACCATATTTACGATGGGATTTGGTATCGGACAGTTTTTTTCAGGATATCTGGGAGACCGGTACAGTCCTAAATTGCTGATGTTTATTGGGGCAGCAGGTGCAAGCTGTGCAAATATAGGATTCGGACTGGCTTCGAATATGACAGCTTTTTCTCTATTGTGGGCATTAAATGCAGTATCTCTTGCAATGGGGTGGTCTCCGGGGTGCAGTATTCTTTTCAGATGGATACCGAAAAAAAGATGGGGTTTATTTATGGGATTCTTTGATGCCTTTGCTTTTTTAGGAGGTATAATAATTTATCCTGTTGCAGGATTCGCCATATCTTATCTTGGATGGCGCTGGGCATTTTTGATTCCTGCTGTTTTGCTGATATTGTGGAGCGCAGTATTTTTTATTTATGTTAAGGATTCACCTGCTGAATACGGATTTATGGTAGAATGGAAAAAAGACGATTTAAAAGAGTCGGTTACAATCAGGGATTATATAGAAGTTTTTAAAAATCCAGCAATTATCCTTGTTTCTGTATCTACTGTATGCAGCCAGTTTGTCAGATGGGGGCTTGTGAACTGGATAATAAAAATCCTAAATGCTCCGGAGGAAGATGGGGGATTTGGAATAATTCTTGTAACAGCAACTCTTATAGCTTCGGCGATGCATTGGGGCGGAGCTGTGTTTTCCATAGGGCTGGGATATTTGTCGGATACTGTGTTTAAGGGAAACCGCTGGCAGACGGTGTGTATAGGATTTATTATAAGCAGCGCAAGTCTTCTTATTATATATTTTTCAGGTATGACGATTATAAAGTTAAATGCCGGCATACTGATGTTAGCTGTTTTGCTGTTTTTGGCGGGAGGATTCATACAGGGAATACAGGCACCTCTTTTTAATCTGCCGGGGGATATATTAGGAGACAGGCTGGGCGGCACAGGAGTAGGAATTGTAAACGGGTGGTCTTACATAGGAGCATCTTTTGCAGGTACAGCGCTGGGTTTTGTTATGGATAACTTTGGACTGACATCATGTGTTTTGCTTATGGCTGTGATTTCCCTAATAGGCGCAGCAGTCATAGCTGTTGTCAGAAAATAATTTAGACATGCAGGTATATATTTATGAAAAGAATATTTTTATGTTCCAGGTTTTCTAAGGTTCGGAAATTGTTTGAAGTGAAAGCCGGTGTATTAAAAGGCAAGAGGGCAGCTCATATATGTACGGCGGCTAAGGGCGAGTGGTTTGGATTTCTTTCTGATTTTGGAAAAACGGCAATTAAAAGGACGGGGCTGGATGTGCGCAGACTTGATGTTTCCGCAGCGTCATATCATAAGATAAAAGAGATTTTGAGAGACAGCGATTATATTTATGTTTCCGGCGGAAATACTTTTTTTCTTTTGCAGGAATTGAAACGCACCGGGGCAGACAAAATACTATTAGAAGAAATAAACAAAGGAAAATTTTATATAGGGGAATCGGCGGGAGCAGTTATAGCAGCCCATGATATCGGCTATATAAAAGAAATGGATAATCAAAAAAAAGGATCTTCTTTAAAAGATTTTAAAGGTCTTGGAATCACTGATTTTTATACATTGCCCCATTATGAAAATCCTAGGTTTAAGAAAGCCGCAGAAAGGATAATTAGAAAGTATTCAGATCTGATAGATTTAAAGGCCATAAGTGACAGACAGGCGATATTTGCAGAAGATGATAAAATTGATATTTTAAACAGCGGTCAGTATCATCAGGCCTGAAAAAAGAGCTGATTTTTAATGGAGGAGCCTTTCCGGCGCCATTGACTGGAAGACTATTACATGATAATATGCACATAAATTGTAATTTGTATAAAAGGAGCTGTGACTATGGTAAAGCTTGAAACCGTATTGGGCGGAAGCGTTCAATTTCATTTTAATGTTGGGGAAGTTCTTAATAAAATCGTTGTAATAGCGGACGGAATTACTTCTGTTTATGATGAGGATGAAGTTCTCGCTATGCTGAAAACATGGAATTACCTGGGAGAGCCTCTTGAGTCCGATAAAATGGCAGTGGATTTGGTAAATGGGCTGATGAAAAGCGGGCAGGAAGACGGCGATACATATGTATACTATTCAAATGGGTCGAGAGACGTTAATTGCAAAGTTTCCACTATGGAGCTTACAGAGGAATAAAGCCTGTTGAATAAATATGCAGCTTGTGGCATGTAAAATGTTTTAATATTATTATCAGACGAGGAGCGAAGCAGTTATGAATTATGAAGTAGCGATGGAAATGCAGAGAATCTGTACAGGAGAAAGCAGAGAACTTTCCAGAGGGCAGATAGCTGAGGAAATTCTTGATATAAAAAGTATAACAAAGGATTTTAATCAGGAAAAAACAGATAAATGTACCGGCTTTTACAATGAGCTTATAAGAGACGATACTAAAAAGAGCTATGATGTTGATTCCCTTATGGAAGAGACGGAGTCTATAAAAAAGCAAATGGATGACTTTATCAGCGCCAACATCGACAGCGATATTTTCAGAAAGATATATGACGATATCGGCGAATTTTTTATGAATCCGCCTTTTGAGGGTCTTGATAATATAGAATACGGAGTCAATGAAGTGTGCGTTTTTTCCATAATGGAATATTTTTTATGGAAAACGTCCGAAAAATATGACCACGAAAGGGTTAGAAGAGAATACAAGGAAAGCATAGCAAAGAGAACCTATGATGAAGTGGCAGAACACTGGATTGGAGTATATGACGATTTGCAGGAAAGATATGATAATATAGGTGCGGAATTTGACGGGGAGTTTGCGCTTCACGAAAAATTGGCAGGATGCTGTATCGTTGCTATTGCTGCCATAAGGGACCAGGATAAATTTGCGCTGGATATGGCGCAGGCAGGAGCAGAGGCAAAGGGAAACCAGATTATTAAAGATTATCTGGAAGATAAATACGAAGAAGGCGAAAGTTCTTTTACGGACAATGTAATAAATCTCTTTGACTTTGTGTATGGCAATCTTAAAAATTAAATTGCAGATGAGAGAAAAGCGGCTTTGAAAAATCGAAGCCGTTTTTATATTGTGTTCATTTAAATTGACAATTGATAATATAAATGGTAATATTTTACATATAATTAAAGCAATATGAGAAATACAGGGAGATTAAGTGGACAATATAGAAATATTGAGATTAAAATTGGAGAAAATTTTGGATGATGAGCTTAAGAATTTGGAATTGGCAAGAACTGAGTATGAAAAGTTGAGCAGAGGAGAGCTTTACATTTCAAAATTAAATAACAAGTATTATTTTACAGAGTATACAGATGGCGTCCGCAGGGGCATTACAAAGCGCCCGGGCAGAATATACGAGCTGGCGCGAAGAAAATATTTAGAAAATATGCTTAAAAATAATAAAAAAGTTTGTGAAGATATAAGGAGTTTGATAGACAATAATTGTGATGAAGCGGCTTCAGATAATAAGAAAATTTTAGAAATCTTTCATATGCTTGATGGACTTCGAATTACATGTACAGCTGACAAGTTTAAATGGAACGAAGATGAATATCGCTCCAATACATATAAACCAGAACATTTAAAATACTCTACGGGCAGAGGCGTTAAAATGCGTTCAAAGTCGGAAAGAACCATAGGCAATAAACTTGAAGAATGGGATATAGCATACAGATATGAAAATATGTTTATTTCAGCAGGGGAAATATATTACCCCGATTTTACCATAAGAAAAGAAGACGGTACGCTTGTTATATGGGAACACTTTGGTCTTATGGATAATAAGGAATATTATAAAAATGCGCTGTCAAAGATAAATCAATACAGAAAATCGGGAATAAAGCAGTATAAAAACTTGATATGTACATATGAAGACGATTTGGAGGATATGAGAAATCTCAATGAAATCATATTTAGGTTTTTAATAAATTAGTGCCGGGAATTCAAGCAAATTCTGAAAAACATGTATTTTTTCGCATGTTTTTCAGAATTTTTTTTGTTATGTAAACTTGACAAGGTCAGATAAAACAAATTAATATGTTATTTGCTGATATAACAGCAAATAAGTTGCTAATCGCTTTCTAAATTGATGATAACCAGCTGTTGTATCGTATATTTTTTCTGTAAACAGTGTATCCGGGAAGCATTTTCTGAAAATAGCTCTTAAACAGTAAAGATTTTCAGAAAAAATTAGTTTACATAAAATCAAAGACCTTATACATAGCGTAAGAAGACTTAAAATAGCTATAAAATCGTATTAAAATTTCCCGCATGAATGAAATTGTTAGCACTCTTTTAAAGTGAGTGCTAAAAAACTATTGACTTCCGTCATTGCAGGGTTTAAAATGTGGTTAAAGAGGGAAAAATCTCCATATAGGGGATATAAGAATAAAACGTCCCTTTTACATATTGGAGGTGAGATTATGAACATAGAAAAATATACACAGAATGCTCAGGGAGCGATAATAGACTGTCAGAATATTGCAGTGGAAGAAGGTCATCAGCAAGTTGACGGAGAACATCTGCACCTGGCTTTGCTCATGCAGAAAGATGGACTCATTCCTAAACTTTTAAAATTCATGGATGTAAATCCTGGAGAAGTCATAGGCGCTGTACAGAGTGAAATAGATAAGCTGCCTAAGGTTTCGGGAAGCGCCGAATCAATGTACTCAACGAGAAGACTGCAAAAGATATTTCTCGATGCAGAGAAGAAAGCAGAAAAGCTGAAAGATGAATACGTAAGCGTGGAGCATCTTTACATGGCTCTCCTTGATGAGGTGAATACACCATCTGCGGCTATTTTTAAGAGATATGGAATCAATAAGGATAAATTCCTGAATGCGCTTAATCAGGTCAGGGGAAACCAACGAGTTACCAGCCAGAACCCGGAAGAAAATTACGACGCTTTAAATAAATACGGCCGTGATTTAGTGGAAATGGCAAGAGACGGAAAGCTGGATCCTGTAATAGGAAGAGACAGTGAAATCAGACACACCATACAGATACTTTCCAGAAGAACCAAGAACAATCCTGTTCTCATAGGTGAACCGGGCGTAGGAAAAACAGCCGTTGTAGAGGGACTCGCTCAGCGTATACTAAACGGTGACGTTCCGGAGGGGCTTAAAGATAAGACCATATTTGCTCTGGATATGGGCTCGCTAATAGCAGGGGCTAAATTCAGAGGTGAATTTGAGGAAAGATTAAAGGCGGTTCTCAATGAGATAGAAAAGTCAGAGGGCAGAATTATACTGTTTATAGACGAAATACACAATATAGTAGGGGCAGGAAAGACAGAAGGCGCCATGGATGCAGGAAATCTGCTTAAACCTAAACTCGCAAGAGGTGAACTTCACTGTATAGGCGCAACTACCCTTGATGAATACAGAAAGTATATAGAAAAGGATGCGGCTCTTGAAAGAAGATTTCAGAAAGTGCTTGTCGATCAGCCTACTGTGGAAGACACTATTTCAATCCTGAGAGGGCTTAAAGAACGCTTTGAAATCCACCACGGCGTTCGTATTACAGACAATGCTCTTATTGCCTGCGCAACCCTTTCAGACAGGTATATAAGCGACAGGTTTTTGCCTGATAAAGCTATAGACCTGATGGATGAAGCGGCAGCCAGAATAAGGACGGAAATAGACAGTATGCCGTCGGAGCTAGATGAAATTTCAAGAAAAATAATGCAGCTTGAAATAGAAAAACAGGCTCTGGGAAAGGAAACAGACTCAGCATCCAAGGCTAGGCAGCAGGCTCTCGAAAAGGAGCTTTCACAGCTCAAGGATGAAAGCAATGCCATGAGGGCGCAGTGGGAAGGAGAGAAAAAAGCCATAACGGAAGTAAAAGCCGTTAAACAGCAGATTGAAGATGTAAAGCATCAGATGGAAGAGGCAGAGAGAAACTACAACCTTGAGAAGCTGGCGCAGTTGAGGTACGGAACGCTGCCGGAGCTTGAAAAGAAACTTGAAGTCGAGAAAGAAAAAGCTGACGAAGCAAAGGATGCAAGACTTTTAAAAGAAGAGGTTGGAGAAGAAGAAATCGCCGAAGTTATATCGGGCTGGACAGGTATTCCTGTAAGCAAGCTTGTTGAAAGCGAAAGAGAAAAACTCCTTAAACTTCCGGAAATCCTGCACAGGAGAGTTATAGGTCAGGAAGAGGGCGTACAGGCGGTTGCAGAAGCTGTGCTCAGGGCAAGAGCAGGATTAAAAGATGAGAAACGCCCTATAGGTTCATTCATATTCCTTGGTCCTACAGGCGTAGGAAAAACTGAACTTGCAAAAGCGCTTTCCGAGGCGCTCTTCGACTCGGAGAAGAACATGATACGTATAGATATGTCCGAGTATATGGAAAAACATTCCGTATCAAGACTTGTAGGCGCTCCTCCGGGATACGTGGGGTATGATGAAGGCGGGCAGCTTACAGAGGCAGTCAGAAGAAAACCTTACAGCGTAATATTATTTGACGAAATAGAAAAGGCTCATCCTGATGTTTTCAATATACTGCTCCAGCTTTTAGATGACGGCAGACTGACGGACAATCAGGGAAGAACAGTTGACTTCAAAAACACTATAGTGATAATGACCTCAAATATAGGAAGCAATTATCTCATAGACGGAATCAGAGCAGACGGAACAGTAGACAGCGATGTGAAACAAAAAGTAGAGGATGAGACCAAGAAGTATTTCAGACCTGAATTCCTTAACAGAATAGATGAAATAGTAGTATTTTCACCGCTTACGGAAAATCAGATAGTGAAGATAATAGAACTTGCCATGAAGGACATAGAAAAACGTCTGGAAGAAAGGAATATAAAATTAAAACTCACTGAAGAAGCCAAGAAATTCATTGCAGATGAAAGCTACGACCCGGCTTACGGAGCAAGACCTGTTAAAAGATTCTTACAGAGAAATGTTGAAACACAGCTTGCAGGAGAGCTTATCAGAGGCAGTGTAAAAGAGGGCGATACCGTTATAATTGACAGTGACGGAAGCAAACTGACATTCAAGGCAGAATAATATCTTTGATACCGGCTTGTAAGAACAGGTCCATTGCATATATGGCAATGGACCTGTTTGCTATTTTTGCATCTTTACTATATAATTTCAATGGTATTTTATTCTGTGATAAATATCAGAAATCTGGCTGCCTTAAACGAATAGATGAAGGCAGCTTTGCTTTAAAGGTAAGGTGGAAAATGATAAAAAATATTTTGCTTGTTGAAGATGACAGCAGCTTAAACAGGGCAATAAGTCTTAAATTGAGCAATGCAGGCTATAAAGTGCACAGGGCGTCAAGTATGAAAGAAGCCTTTAAAATATACGATAAGGAAAGGGGAATCCTGTCGCTTATAATATGTGACGTGGGTCTGCCTGACGGTACAGGTCTGGAATTTTGTAAAGCTGTGAGAAAGCAGGAAGAAGAGGGAGAGAATGTTATGTTTCTGTTTCTGACTGCCATGGATACAGATGAGGACATGATAAAAGGATATGAAGCGGGCGGAGATGATTATGTTACGAAACCTTTTTCGCTGAATGTACTTACATCAAAAATCAAAGTGATGATGAAGCGGATAGAAGGGCAAAACAGCCATACATCGGAATCCGCCGAAACTGCAAAAAATCAGATACGCTCAAAGGATATAGTTTTGTACATTGATGAAAAGCGCGTAAAGAAAGGTGAATCGTATCTTAAAGTTACTGCAAATGAATATAGACTTTTGGAATATTTTATGGAAAACCCGATGAAGATTATTTCCAAAAATCAGCTGCTTGAATCTATTTGGGATTCATGCGGAAAGTTTGTGGACGATAATACCGTCTCGGTGAACATAAAGAGACTGAGGGATAAAATAGAAGACGACCCGTCAAAACCTGAGGTAATAAAGAACGTAAGAGGACTGGGATATATATGGGAAAGGAAATGTGAGAGACTGTGAAAAAAATTATTGTTTTGTTTACTGCGGTTACGCTGATTATAACATTGAGTCTTGGCGCTGCCGGAGGATATATAATATCAGAGATAAGTCAGCATGAGACGAAAAGAATACAAAACATTGCAGGAGCAGTTGTTTCTGAGTATCCTGAAACAGAAGATATGTTTGCAGCCGCTGTAATGGACGGAGAGTTTAAAGATTTGAAGAATGGAAAAACCGTAATGACAAGATACGGATTCGGCGGGGATACAGAGAGGGAAAAAAGATATCACAAAGAAATATCCGCTTATGTACTTATCGTGGCATTGATGCTGTTTTGTACGCTGCTGTGGATTTATACAGCGTTATTTTTCATATGGAAAAAGAAAAAAAGTCAGGAGGAAAGTTTTTTAGTCGCTTTAGACAAGTGTCTTTCTGATGAATATGGATTTATAAATGATGATAGGATTATGGGAAACTTTGAGAACACGATATTTTCCGATAGCTTTGCAAAGCTATCGGAAAAACTGAGACTCAAGACGGAAGCGCTAAACGAGGAAAGGGATAATACCAAGTCTCTTGTTACAGATATATCTCATCAGCTTAAAACCCCAATCAGCGCAATGAAAGCGTGCTTTGATATATATGCAGAAACGGACAGTAAAATAGAACGGGAAGAATTTTTGAAGAGAAGCAGAATTCAGATGGATAAAATGGAAGCGCTGGCAGCGTCCTTAATAAACATATCCAGGCTTGAAAACAGTATGATAGTTCTTAGCAAAGAAGAGGTTTCTCTTCAGGAGATAATCATAGGCGCAGTCAATACCATATACCATAAGGCGGCTTCAAAGAATATAGATATTATCACTTCTGATTTTGAAGACATAACTCTTAAGCTGGACTTCAAATGGACAGTTGAAGCCATAGCCAATGTTTTGGACAATGGAATAAAATACAGTCCCAGGGATAGTGAAATTCATATAAGGATTACGAAGATGTTCAGTTTTGTCAGGATAGAAATCGAAGACAGGGGGATAGGAATATCGAAAGCAGACAGAAACAATGTATTCAAAAGATTTTTTAGAGGAAGCAGCGATAAGGTAAAAAAAGAGGAAGGCTCCGGAGTCGGACTTTATATAACGAGAAAGATTATTGAAGATCAGGGCGGGACCATATCCGTTAAATCCTCCGGTTTTCTGCAAGGCAGCTGTGGAAGTATTTTTATTATACAACTGCTCATTTAATTTTCATTTTGTAAGTTTCCTGTAAGATTACTTTGATAAAATACATCTATCAAAAGGAGGCAGACAAATATGAACGTAATACTTGAAACTAAAAATCTGTGCAAATACTACGGGGCAGGAGAGAATCTCGTTAAAGCTGTGGATATGATGGACATACAGATAAAACAAGGTGAATTTGTAACTATAGTAGGAAAATCAGGGAGCGGCAAATCGACGCTGCTTCATATGCTTGGAGCTTTAGACAGGCCTACGTCTGGGGAAGTGTGGCTTGCCGGAAAGGATATTGCCAAGTTTTCAGAAGATAATCTTGCAAGGATAAGAAGAAGAAAAATAGGTTTTATATTTCAGGCGTTTAATCTCATACCATCTCTTAATGTATGGGAGAACATAGTTTTGCCGATCGGTCTTGACGGCAAAAAAGCGGATGAAGAATTTGTTGAAGATATACTTAAAACCTTGGACTTGGATAAAAAAGCGAACAATCTTCCAAATACACTTTCAGGAGGTCAGCAGCAGAGAACAGCAATAGCAAGAGCCATTGCTGCGAAACCATCAATAATACTTGCAGACGAACCGACAGGAAATCTCGATACCAAAACAGGTGATGAAGTCATGGCGCTTTTAAAGCTTTCTGCTAAAAAATACGGTCAGACGCTGGTAGTAATAACCCATAATGAGGAAATCGCTCAGATGGCTGACAGAACCATAGTAATAGAAGACGGCAAGGTGGTGAAATAGTTATGACGGGCAAGATGATTACATCCCTTGCGAAAAGCAGACTCAGGTATAATAAGAGCCGTACCGTACTTACTGTAATCGCTGTAATGCTTACAACAACTCTTTTGATGGCTCTGGGGACGTCGGCTTTCGGACTGCTTGACTTTAACAAACAGCAGGCGGCAGCAAACAGCAATATTCATGCGACATTAAAAGGCGTCTCGGATTCTCAGCTTACGAAACTTTCAAATCATGCAGATATTGAATCCATGGAAACAAGTGAAATATTTGCTACAGTTGAATATGAAAAAATGAATGGTTTTCTCACATACAGCGATGAGGTTAAAGATGGAATATATCACGGCGTGGGCAATTTAATACAAGGTGATTATGCTGAAAAAGCAGATGAAATATGCGGACCTAAAGCGTTTTTTAAACGAATGGGAGTTGAAAATCCAAAGGTCGGTGAAAAGATAAATATCCCATTCAGAGTCATGGGAAAGGGTGAGATACAGCAAAAGGAATTTGTTATAAGCGGCTTTGTATCTGAACTTGATATTTCAAAGATGAACGTAAGCGATTCCCGTATTGCGTACAGTGCAAATATTTCGGAAGAGCTTATTGAGCAGTACCTTTCAAAAGGCGACAGAACATACAATGTTTCCCTGAGAGTAAGCGGTGAGACGAAACTCGATTATGAACAGATGGAAAGCAAAATCAACAAGATCGCAGATGACATAGGGCTTGACAAAGAAAATGTAAGTCTGAATAAGGAATATCTTGTCGTTATGACAGATCCGGGTACGGATACCTTAAGAGTTGTAATCGGAGTGGCTCTTCTCATAATAATATTCTCAGGAATAGTAATATACAGCATTTATTACGTAGGCGTAATTACAGATGTTCATGAAACAGGAAAACTTAAGGCTTTAGGTGCGACTAAAAAGCAGATAAAAAAGCTGCTGAGAAGAGAGGGAGCTTTTGTTGCAGGTATATCAATTCCGCTGGGGCTCGTACTTGGATATCTGATACCATATTTTCTGCTGCCTTCAGTTTTGAAAAAAGGTCTTGAAAACAACGTAACAGCTTTTGAAATTAAAGATATTCATATGTTTTCCGTTCCGGTTATCATTATAGTAGCGGCCGTGGTAATTTTGACCGTATATATATCCATGTTTAAGCCTGTAAGAATGGCGTCTAAGATTTCACCGGTTGAAGCTATGCGGTATCAGGAGAGCAGCAAAGGGAAAAAAGTCCGAAAGGGAAATAAAGAGATAAATGTATTCAGACTCAGCAAGGCAAACCTTACCAGAAATAAGAAACGTACAGCGGTTACAATGATAACTATGGGACTTAGCTGCGTGTTATTCATGAGTATGGCAGGAGCGCTTAACAGCATGAGCGCTGAGGATATAGCAGGACGAAATGTAGGAGACAGTGATTTTAAGCTATATATAGATTATGACTTGAACGATGAAGCATATCCTGAAAACAACTTGGAAAACATACAGAAGAACAAACCTATGGGTGATGATTTTGTTGAGAAGATAGAGGCTATAGACGGTGTCGAAAAGGTGAAAACTGTAGATACTGCGGCGATATCATCCGACTATCCATGTGAGTTGTTTGCAGACGGAAATAAAGTAACTATAGGTTCATTCACAAGGGAAGAAGCAAAGGAATACAGCAAGGAGGTGAAAAGGGGCGAATTAGATTACGATAAAATGGTTCGTGAAAACGGAGCGATATTTACTAGTGATGTTTTCTTAGATGAATATAACCTGGAGATTGGAAATGATATTGGGCTCAGCGTATACGACGGAGATGAACAAAAACCTTTTGACATAAATTTGCAGGCTTCTGTAGATTCTGGCTCGGATGAATACTTTATAGTGCCTGAAGAAGTTTTTAACAGTATAGATTTGAAAGAAGAAACGACTTCTGCTGTTTATATTGACGTTGATAAGGATAAATACCAGGACGTTAAAGAGTCTCTTGAAAATGTGGTGGATTCCAATGAGTTTTTCAAGATGTATTCAAGAGATGAAGAACTGGAAATCGGAGCAATGTCGGTGAATATAATAAAATATCCTATGTATGCGATTTTGTTTATGATAGCGGTTATAGGATTTATGAATCTCATAAATACCATGATAACAAGTATAATAACGAGAAAACGCGAACTGGGTATGCTGCAGGCAATAGGTCTTACGGGAAAACAGATGACAAAGATGCTTGCAGGGGAAGGACTGGTATTTACCATAGGTACGCTTATCGCATCATTGAGCCTGGGAAATCTTTTCGGATATCTTGTTTATCTGTGGGCTGAAAAAACAGGTTTTATGAGCGTGACAGCATATCATTATCCTGCCTGGGAAACTTTAGGGCTTGTAATATTTCTTATTGCAGGTCAGATGGCAATAACGCTGTTAATAGGAAAACGCCTGAAACGTGAAAGCGTAATAGAACGAATAAGGAGCGGAGAATAATAAAATAGGAGAATATTAAAATATTTAGAAAACCCATTGGAGATATGAATTATCCAATGGGTTTTTATATTATGCGGATTAGCAAATTAAATCAGAGCTGAAAAGGGAGCAAATAAATTGAGAGAATTATTTTAAGATGATATAATCGGCATATGATAAAAACAAAAGACGGAGATTTATGAGGATATTATTAAAACAGGAGAAAAGAATATGGTGGATTATGATTATTTGAGAAGACTTCCTTTTTGGGATCATCTCAGCGATAGCGAAAAAGAGCTTGTAGAGGCAAACTCAATGATAAATAAATATTCTAAAGGGCAGATGATTTATAACAGCGACGTGGAATGCAGCGGAATAATGATGGTGCTGACAGGCGAGCTTCGAATGAGCATAATGTCGGAGGAAGGGCGGGAAATTACGCTTTACAGACTTTATGAAAATGAATTGTGCGCGCTTACGGCAGCCTGTATTTTGGAGCAGATTACCTTTGATACACAGACAACGGTTACAGAGGACTGCGCTGTGTTAATTGTAAATACATATACTTTTGAAAAACTGATGAACGGGAATATCCATGTGAGGTGTTTTATGTATGAGCTGCTGAGCGAAAGGTTTTCATCGGTAGTATGGACCATGCAGATGATTTTGTTTAAAAAATACGATTGCCGTCTTGCTTCGTTTTTAATAAACGAGTATGAACAAACAGGAGACAGGATAATCAAAATGACTCACGATGAAATTGCCCAGTATACAAATTCTGCCCGGGAAGTGGTTGCCAGAATGCTTAAACGATTTGCAAATGACGGATTGCTTGAATTTAAACGGGGTAAAATAATATTGCTTGATATTCAGGCGCTAAAGGAAATAGTATAGGGAAAATAAAATATTTTTTTCTGTAATGAGACTTAGTCACGGTTTTGCCTCAAAACAAACGGTAAAATGTAATCAATCAGTTGAGTGATAATCCCATGATATAGATATTGCATTTAAGGAGGTAAAAACTATGTTAGCGGAAGTTAAAATTACAAAAGAAAATTTTGAAAATGAAGTTATCAATTCGGACAGACCTGTGCTAATCGATTTTTGGGCAGCATGGTGCGGACCATGCCGTATGATTGCGCCTGTAATAAAAGAAATCGCAGAGGAATCAGACGGTAAATTTAAAGTGGCAAAGGTTAATGTAGATGAAGAACCGGAACTTGCGTCTGCATTTAGTATTATGAGCATTCCTACGATGATAGTTTTTAAGGATGGAAAGCCATACAAAAAAGTCAGCGGGCTGCGTCCTAAATCAGAGCTTTTGGAATTATTGAAATAAGGAGGAAGGGCAATGAGTTTTTTTGATTTATTTAAAGGTCCCGATATTAACGATGGTATAAATGAAATGCAGGGAAAAAGAAATTCTGTGCTTTTGGATGTACGCACTGAAAGTGAGTATCGTGAAGCGCATATTCCGGGAAGTATTAATATTCCGCTTGATAAGCTGCAAATGGTACAGAATAAAATTCCGGAAAAGGGAACTTCTCTTTACGTTTATTGTCTCAGCGGAGCCAGAAGCCGCCAGGCGGTAAATTTTTTAAAACGATTTGGATATACAGATGTCAATGATTTGGGCGGAATACGCAATTATAAAGGCAGAATTGAGAAAGGAGCTTAAATATGAAAGTAATAATCGTAGGCGGTGTTGCAGGCGGAGCATCTGCGGCAGCAAGAATAAGAAGATTGGATGAAAATGCAGAAATTATTGTTTTTGAACGTACCGGATTCGTATCCTATGCCAACTGCGGACTGCCTTATTATATTGGCGGAGTGATTACAGAGGAAGAAGATTTAACCTTACAGACTCCGGGAAGCTTTTGGGATAGATTCAAGGTTGATATGCGTGTTCATCACGAAGTTACTGATATAAATACTGATAAAAGAACGGTTACTGTCAGAGACTTTAAGACAGGCAAAACATATGAGGAAAGTTATGATAAACTTATCCTGTCGCCGGGGGCAAAACCGATACATCCTGATGCACACGGTATGGATAATGATAAAGTTTTTACACTGCGCACTGTTGAGGATACCCTGGGAATTCATAAGTTTATCGATGATAGCAATGTTAAAAAAGCAGCAGTAATCGGCGGAGGATTTATTGGGATTGAAGCTGCCGAAAATCTTGCGCGCAGGGGAATTGAGGTGACTTTGATTCAGCGTTCATCGCATGTGCTTCCGCCTTTTGACTATGATATGGCTTGCATTATACACACGCAGATGGAAAAAAACGGCATAAATCTTCTTCTGAATACCGAGGTTGATGAAGTAACGGAAAATGATAATGGTCTTATTCTTAAGACTTCTGACGGATGTGAGATTGAATCGGATATGGTATTGCTTGCAATAGGTGTAGCGCCTGATTCATCGCTTGCCGAGAAAGCAGGTTTAGAGCGCGGGATTAAAGGCAGTATTGTTGTAAACGAGCGTATGGAAACATCCAAAGAGGATATTTACGCTGTAGGAGACGCTGTTGAAGTAAGGCATTTTGTTACCGGAAATAAAGCGGTTATAGCACTTGCAGGACCTGCAAATAAGCAGGGGCGTATTGCAGCGGATAACGTATGCGGCTACAGCAGTGTTTTTACCGGTTCTCAGGGTTCATCGGTAATTAAATTGTTTGATATGACTGCGGCATCGACAGGAATTAATGAAACTGCCGCAAAGGCAGCCGGGATTGAATATGAGCGTATCGTTCTGTCGCCTTCATCGCATGCGGGATATTATCCGGGAGGCAGAATTATGACTATGAAGATTCTTTATGAAAAGAATACTTTGAAAATCCTCGGCGCTCAGATTGTAGGATTTGAGGGTGTAGACAAAAGAATTGACGTCATAGCGACGGCGATCCGCGCCGGTATGAAAGCTGTTGAGCTTGCAGAGCTTGACCTTGCATATGCGCCTCCGTATTCTTCGGCAAAAGACCCTGTGAACATGGCTGGATTTATGATTGAGAATATTGTATCGGGAAAAATAAAACAGTTTCATCACGATGAAATTGACAATCTGCCGCGGGATGGAAGCGTAACATTGCTTGATACGAGAACACCGATGGAATACAGCAGGGGCAATGCAGAGGGCTTTGTAAATATACCAGTAGATGAGCTGCGTGAAAGGCTTGATGAAATTCCTCATGGAAAACCGGTTTATGTAATGTGCCAAAGCGGTATACGAAGCTATATTGCGTGCAGGATTCTTATGCAGAACGGATATGACTGCTATAATTTCTCCGGAGGATATCATTTCTATGATATTGTCAAAAAGGGGAGAAGACAGGCAACATCAACATATTCATGCGGAATGCGCAAATAAGCGGCGGCAAAATGTATGAATAAAACAAAGATGAGAAATCCGCGATAAATTAAAAAGCGATAAATTAAAAAAACGTGCGGCAGCATAGCTTTTGCTTCCGTACGTTTTTTACGTAGCGAGAAATATCCAAACAGGTTTAATATGCGAATATTTTGGATAAAAATTACTTGTTTTCCGAGGATACTCGGAGTGGATTATCCAAAATTCGAGTTTAAAGGATGTTTTGGTTGAAAAAATGCAAATATATTCCAAATATAGCCTGGGGTTTATCCAAAAGGTCGTTATAAATGGTATTATTGGTTATTTGTGAATTTTTTACAGTCCGTATAAGCGGGATTTTATCCAAAAGTATACGGTATATTATGATTTTGGATAATTTTAATTTTTAACCGTATAACTGCCACAGCTGCCTTTATTGAAAGGAAGACTCTTGGCTTCAGCTCAGTTTCATATTATCTATTCCTCTGTTTTTGATTCGTCTCATATAGAAGCTTATCAGGAAAGTAAATATGAAATCGTACAGAATCATCATGAAAATTCCTGCGGCAATTAGAAGTCCTAAAGGATAGTCGGGAAGATTAATGCTTCCTAAAAGAAGTTCTTTAAATCCAAGAAGCGCAGCCGAAAGCAATGCGGCAAAGAAAGCTGCTTTTACGACCAGCTGTATGATCCGGGAAGATAGTTTTTCAATATAAAATTTCAGTATTCCGTAATAACCGAATAAAAAGGCGTAGGGAATTACAGCCAGTTTATTCGGAACTATTATCAAACTTAGAATTACTGCGGCAACGTAGAGCATAATACCGCCCCTTACGCCTGACTCTATTATCATTACTGCTGTAAACAATGAGCTTACGGCAAAAAGCGTCAGTTCTATTCCGGGTATTACCGACCCGCCGAAAATGAATGCAACAGTAAGCGCGAGACAAATCCCGCCCAATGCGATTTTAGATGTTTTCGTTTCTTTCAATTTATTACACCTTTATTCTTAAATACAGTCGCAGCAGCAGTCAGCGCATATATAGCACTGGAGAGCCTGACAGCACATATCGTCGTTACGCCCGTAGCCGCGTCCGTAAGCCTGACTTTGATACTGACCTCCCATATTGATTATACGTCCGTAAGCCTGGCTGTATTCTATATTGCTTGGATCCATATCTGCAGCGGTTTTTATCTTATTCATGGCATCATCGTACCAGCCTTTTCTGTAGGAGACCATGCCTGAAAGGAAGAACCATTCTGCGCTTCTGTCATTGGTATTGTTTAAAAGTCTTTCGGCTTCACGCAGATTATTTGCATCTATATATCTTCGTATCTGCATATAGTCGGGAGTGCCTCCGCCGTTTCTCATTCCGCCTTTCATGAGCATATCGTAAGCCTTATTTATTTCCTGAAGTTTTTCTTTTGCCAAATCTGATAAAGGATTGTTTTCATATTTATCAGGATGATATTTTTTAACAAGTTCTTTATAAGCTTTTTTAATTTCTTCGTCAGAGGCGTTTTCAGATACGCCTAAAACTTCATATGGATTCATCAATTTCTCCTTTTATTTATTGTTTTAAATTCTTTTGTCTTCTTCAACTCTTGCAATAATTTCTTCCGTCTTTCTGTTAAGTCCGAAGTAAATTATATTATCTATTATACCCTGATTCTTTTTTATATCAAGACTGTCTATACATTCGCTGGTTACAGCTAAATAATGAAATAGGTTGAAACGAAGATTATCTTCTATCCTCTCTCTGAAAGCTGCTGCTGATTCAAGGTTTTTGTCATATTCAAATCTATAGAGCAGAGGATTGTAAGCGCCGGTTTTAATATTATCTTCGATGTCGTCAACAGCATCTATCATGTATATCCACTTTCCCATATGATAGCCGATCTGTTTTATCTCGTCGTAGTATGGGGAACTTCCGTAAAGTTTTTTTACGCCCTCCGAAAAGATAGCTTCCATTATTTTGGAAAAGGATTCGGCAGCCATGTCAATGCTGTTGCATCTGCTGTCTTCAAGTTCGGAAAGGCTGGTTAGATTATTTTCAATTTGCCTGCAAAGCTGGGGATATTTATTTTTAAGTTTTTTAAATATCCTTTTAAGAAGCAGCACCGTGGCTTTTGCATACAGCCGTCCTTCATCTTTTGCGTCATCCAGCAGCTTATACCATGCCAGTATAAGCATTACATCTGCCGAATAATCGACAGCATCGTTGTAAATCAGAGTTTTTTTCTTAATGTGATGTACGGCGCAGTGCTCGCTTTGAGGAAGATCCGGATTTTCATCAAGAGACGCTAAAAGTATGGCAAGAAATGCAGCGTCATAACTTAGCGTCATTCTGGGAAGCTGACCGTATCGTCTTCCTATGGATTTACATATACCACAGTAATATCCGCAGTATATTTCATATTCACGAACCTTGAGTTCGCCCTTGTCTATTTTAACATATCCCAACATACGAAAAGATTATCACATAAAAGTGTAGAATTCAAATAAATACTGTGAAGTTTGTGTTTTTTTAGAGAACTTATAAGAGAAATATTAAAAAAGAGCCGGATAAGAATTTTCATAAAATGAAAATAACTTTAACCGACCCTTTACAGACCATTTATCTTTGGTTTTAATGTTTTACTATTCCGTAGTACAGCCTGGAAGTAAGAATGTAAACCAGAGTGTAAAATAATGCAAAAGCTATGAAACAGCCTCCGGTGCACAATGCAAAAAGCTTTATATCAAACAGGTTCATCAGCGCAAGTATCCTGTATATGAACGGAAATGCAAAGGCGATGTGTATTCCTGCGGTAATAAGAGGCAGGAAGAAAACAGACAGTATCTGGGAGTTTATTGATTTTTTTACCTTTCTGTGACTCATTCCCACATTCTGCATTATTTCAAACCGTTCTTTATCCTCAAATCCCTCGGTTATCTGTTTGTAGTACATTATAAGCACAGTTGCCATTATAAACAGCAGAGCAAGGAAAATACATATGAACAGCATACCTGTAAAGGGGAGTCCAAAGGAATCCTCTTCAGCGGATGCGCATTTTATATAGCCTGAAAAGTCTTTTCCGAGAGCATCTGAATAGAGTTTGCTGTTTACACTTTCGTATGCTTTTATTATTTCAGCTTTGTTGTCATCACGCAGGCCTTTAACATCGGCAGTATATTTTGTCATTATAAAGGATGCGCTTTCGCCGTATGCTTCAAACTGTTTATCCAAAAGCATTTTTATTGAATCCATATCTTTGACTACGATAAAATATCCGTTTGAAATATAAGCCGTGCTGATACCGTCTTTCATAAATTCGTCTATATTCTTTTTTACGTGAAGAGTAGTATCAAATACGTTTATTTCATCGCTTTTCAACGGAGTTCTTGTAGAATATACAAGTACTTCTCCGTCTTTAAGACTTTCATTGTTACCCGTATTTTTATTGTAATCATCAAGCGTTACAAATGATAAGGTCGATACGTTATTATATGCTTTTAAAGCGGATAGTCCTGAAAATTCTTTTGTATTTGTATTAAAATAATTCTTCTCCTTATCATATACTGCTGAAAATGACAGATTCTTATATAAAACCCTGTCCTCTAATTCTAATCCCTCGTCTTTAAAAGCATTTTCGACAGCGCTGATGACTTCCTCGAGATCCGGGTCGTCAGACATTGCAGTGATCTCTATTTCCGTAGGATACCTTTTGTTGAATGAATCCTCGATACCAAAGTGCATGGTAAGGGTAGAGGCAAGCATGACAAGCACCATGGTGGAGAGTATACATATATTGGCAAGACCTACCGCGTTTCTCTTCATTCTGTACATCATAGAAGAAACGCTTACAAAATGTCCGGTTTTGTAGTAGTAGTTTTTATTCTTTTTTAAAATTTTGAGCAAAGCGATGCTGCCGGCTGTAAATATCAGGTATGTACCTATTATTACGAGCAGTACGGCGATAAAGAACAGTCCAAAAGCAGCTATAGGATTGGTTGTAGTAAGGGAAATAATATATCCTGAGGCAAGGCATATAACTCCGAGCACAGCCAGAATCCATTTTGTTTTAGGTTCCCTTTCTCCTGTATTATCACTTTTGAGAAGTTCTACAGGTTTTGCCTTGTAAATCTGTCTTACAGAGTTTATAAATATAAGCAGGAATATGATGCCGAACAGCCTTAAGGTATGGATAATTCCAATTTTTGATATATAAAACCCCATGGGAATATTCGAATCGAACATATGCGACATCACAAGATACATGAACTTATCCATAAGAATTCCCAGAAGAATGCCTACTGCCAGGGTTATGATAAATGTATATATGTTTTCAACGAGCATTATCCTGGATATATGTTTCTTATCCATGCCCAGTATGTTATAAAGTCCGAATTCTCCTTTTCTCCGCTTTATCAGGAAGCTGTTTATATAAAACAGAAATATTACGGCGAATATGGAAATTATCCCGATTCCGAATCCCATGTATGACTGTATATAATTGCCTCCCCACATATCAGCAATTTTCTCGTTGCTGCTAAGGGAACATATGATGTAGTAAATTGATATGGTGAATATACAGGAGAGCATATACGGAAGATATGTTTTTCTGTTTCCCTTAATATTTATAAATGCCATTTTCAGATAAAGCTTAGCCATTGATACCACCGCCTGTTGCCATAGTTGTCAATGTATCGGAAATCTTTTGAAACATTTCTTCTTTGGATGAATTCCCTTTGTACATCTGATGAAATACAGTACCGTCATTTATGAACAGTACGCGTTTGGCATGACTTGCCGCCTTTATGGAATGTGTAACCATGATTATGGTCTGACCTTCATTGTTTATCTGTGTGAACAGGTTAAGAAGGTCATCTGCCGACTTGGAATCAAGCGCTCCTGTAGGTTCATCTGCGAGGATGAGCTTAGGCAGCGTTATGAGCGCTCTTGCAACGGCTGCGCGCTGTTTTTGTCCTCCTGAAACTTCGTATGGATATTTGTATAAAAGCTGCGAAATACTGAGTTTTGATGCCAGAGGTTTAAGTCTTTTGTTCATTTCATTAAACTTCTTGCCTGAAAGAACAAGCGGCAGAAGTATATTATCCATAAGATTAAAAGTATCAAGCAAGTTAAAATCCTGAAACACGAAGCCGAGATTGTTTCGCCTGAAAGCAGAAATTTCCTTTTCGCTGATTGCGGTTATATCCTTTCCTTCAAGGAGCACCGTTCCTCTCGTGGGTTTGTCAAGAGCTGCCAGTATATTGAGCAGTGTGGTTTTCCCCGAACCCGATTCCCCCATGATAGCCACATACTCGCCTTCTTCTACGGAAAATGACACATTGCTGAGAGCCTGCACATTGTTTCCGCCAAAACGTGTGGTGTATATTTTTTTTAAGTTGTTTACTTCTAAAATAGCCATTTGGCATACCTCCTTTTAATTTCTGCAATAAGCTTAACAAATATCAGGGTATGCTGCCATTTATCTTCCTTACATATAGCATGTTAAATCTTACACTTTTGAAAGATTAGCTTACTCCATCATTATTTTTCTTGTTTCAAAATCAATTAAGACCCGCGTGCCTTTATCAGGTTCTGATTCTATGAAAATACGGTGGGAAAGGCGTTTGAGTATTTCTTTGCAGAGATAAAGGCCAAGTCCCGTGGATTTTTTATACAGGTGACCGTTGTATCCGGTAAATCCCTTTTCGCCTATTCTGTTTATATCCTCAGGAGATATTCCTATTCCGGTATCTTCTATTATGAGCGAAGCCGGTTCTTTAGTATATATTGTGATAGTGCCTGTTTTCGTATATTTTAAGGAATTGGATAGTATTTGTTCGATAACAAACTGAAACCACTTTTCATCAGTTATTATTTTGGCGTCAATCGGGGAGATTTCCAGTTTTATTTTTTTTGATATAAAAAGTGGCGCATACTTTCGTACAGCCTGCTTTACTATAGCATCGAGATTGTGTTCCTTTATTACATAATCGGTTTGCTCAGCTTCAAGCCTTATATAGGAAAGTACCATTTCAACGTACTGCTCGATTTTGAAAAGCTCCGCTTTTAAGGATGACTTATTGCTTCCGCTATCCAAAAGCAAGTGCATTGCCGATATAGGTACTTTTATCTGATGCACCCACATAGCGTAATAATCCTGCATTGATTTTTTTGATGATGCAGTTTCAGTGAGAATTTCATTCTGGGTGCTGTAGAGAATTTTAATGAGATTTTGATAGTCTTTTTCAATAAGTTTATGACTTAACGGAAGATTATCCAGTGAAAAATTTATATTTTTTGTTTTTTCCGTCAGGGTTTTATGAGTCCTGTAAAATTTAAAAAAATCGAGGAATAAAAATATTAAACCTATTACAGAGCATATGGCCGAAGCATAGATAATCCCATCTAAATTTATCCTGTAGAGGTAGAATATCATTAAGAAGATTAGGGCAAAGGTCAGAAGAAGCAAGATTATTTTTATTTTATCCCTGATGTAAAATTTGAGACATTTTATAAAAAATTTTTCTTTCATTCTGCTATATACCCCAATCCTTTCTTTGTTTTTATAAGGTTGTCTATCCCTATTTGAGATAAGGTTTTTCTGAGTCTTGCTATGTTTACGGAAAGAGTGTTTTCATCCACGAAACAATCGGTTTCCCATAATTTTGCCATTATGGTGTCTCTTGATACAACCTGTCCTTTGTTTTCAAACAGTATAGTCAGGATTTTGTTTTCATTTTTGGAAAGCTCCGCTTTACTGTCATTAAAGGATACGGTGCATGCCGTGCTGTTTAAAATTATTCCTCGGTGTTCCAGTATACCTGTCTGCTGTATATTAAAATCATAGGAACGTCTGAGCAGAGCCTGAACCTTAGCCAGCAGAAGTTCCATGTCAAAAGGTTTCGATACGAAATCATCTCCGCCCATATTGATAGCCATAACTATGTTCATATTTTCATCTGCCGAAGATATGAACATGATTGGTACTTTTGAAAACTTTCGGATTTCACTGCACCAGTGATATCCGTTGAAAAAAGGAAGTGAAATATCCATGAGCACGAGCTGTGGATCGAATTCTATAAATTCTTCGCAGACATTCCTCAGATTTTCGCATATCCTTGCCTCAAAACCCCATTTGTTCAGTCCTTTGAGAATCAACTCGGCAATAACATCGTCATCTTCCACTATAAATATTTTATACATATTAAATCACCTTATATTATTTAATGAGTGACTTGTAAAGTTCAAATCCACTCATTAAAATATTTTCGTCAAAGTCAAAGTCGGTACTGTGAAGCGGTATGCCCGTTCCGGTTCCCAAAACAAAGAACACTGCCGGCGCATAGTGTCCGTAAAATGAAAAATCCTCCGAAATCATGAGAGGCTGTTTCATCTGCTCATATCCTCCGGGCAAAGTGTCCAGCACAGGTTTTATTTCTTCGTATAGAATTTCGTTATTTATAACGGGAGGATATCCGTCGCTGTTTGAAAAACCCGTTTCGCATTGATATTTAACAGAGAGTTCTTCAAGACTGTCTTTTAACAGTGATATTATCATATCGAAAGTTTCTTCACTGAAAGCTCTTACAGTTCCCAGAAGATGAGAATAGTCCGAAACGATGTTGCGAGCGTACCCGCTTTCCATTTTGCCGAAATGTATTAGTGTTTTCTGTTCGGGGGAGACTTGCTCATCATAGGAAAAATCACCTATACCTTTTTCAAAGTGAGGAATGGCTCCGGGTATGCGGGAGTGAGCGCGGTATACCTGCTGTACAAAATCGGCAGTTATATAGAGGGCGTCTTTGCCTTCATAAGGAGCTGTTCCGTGGGCAGCCTTTCCGTATATATCTATATTTATCTCGGCAGATTTAGGCATAAATGCTCCCGGCTTTGATGATATTTTCCCTTTGGGAAGAAATGGCCACAGGTGTATTCCGAAGATACGGCTTACATTGTATTTTTCAAATATGCCGCTTTTGCATATTTCTTCAGCGCCTCCCAGCATTTCTTCGGCAGGCTGGAATATGAGAAGAACATTGTGGTCAAGATTTATATCATTTATATATTCTCCGAAAGTCAGCACCATAGACATATGGCCGTCATGACCGCATGCATGCATAATACCGTCGTGAGTTGATACGTATTCACATTTGTTTACTTCCTGAACAGGAAGGGCGTCCATATCAGCTCTGAATCCATAGGTGTCGGTTTTGCCTTTGTCAAAAAATGCGCAGATTCCCGAATCGCATAAAAATGTCAGGGTGCAGTCCAGCTTCTCGAGAACAGACATTAGATATTCTTTTGTCTTGGGAAGTTCTCTGTTGAGTTCCGGTATCATATGAAGATTTCTTCTGTGCTTAGTAAGCTTGTCTAAATATACATTGCTGTTATCAGTCATTTTAATTCCGTCCTTTTATATGAATTATCTATATCATTTGCAAATATTTAATTAATGATACCATAGCTAAATGTTGATGGCAAATATACGGCGGGTATTTTAAATATGGAAGCTGTGTTATAATATCACAATAAAAAGTTTTATAGATACCTATTTGAATGAGAGAATTTGTATATGAAAACAATGTATGAATATATATTTGAAGAAAGCAGGAAAGCACTCTTAATGCTTAATTCAGCAGGCTACGAAGCGTATTTTGTAGGCGGATATGTAAGAGATTTTTTAATGGGAAAAGGTTATTCGTATGATATAGATATAACTACGAATGCCTTGCCTGATGATATCAAGAGGATATTTTCATCCATGAGAACCGTGGATACAGGTATAGCGCACGGTACAGTTAAAGTTATTGTCAAGTTTCCGGCAGCAGATATTATTAAAGGAAAAGATGATGTTTGCTTAAATTCTCCGTATGGGGCAGAGCATGGATTGTCTATGGAGATAACCACCTACAGAAGAGACGGCAGATATTCGGATAATAGGCATCCGGACAGCGTGAATTTTGTTTCCTCTCTTGAAGAAGATTTGGGCAGACGGGATTTTACCATGAATGCCATAGCGTGCGATGCAGAGGGCAGTATAAAGGACCCTTTCGGAGGCCGTCAGGATATGGACAATCGCATGATAAGGGCAGTGGGCGAGCCGGAAAAGCGTTTTGAAGAAGACGGGCTCAGGATATTGAGAGCTTTGAGATTTTCTGCGGTACTTGGTTTTTCTGTAGAGCCGAAAACTGCGCAGGCAATTTTTGACTGTAAAGCATTTCTTCGCAATATATCACCTGAAAGGAGTTTCTCGGAATTTAAAAAATTAGTATGCGGAAAGAATGCAGGAGAAGTGATAAGGAAGTATACGGATGTTCTTGGAGAAATAGTCCCGGAACTTTGCGCAATGAAAGGATTTAATCAGCGAAATGAATATCATAAGTACGATGTGCTTGAACATTGTGTGAGAGCAATGGAGGCTGTAAATACTACTGCTGAAAACGTAGAATACATGAAACTGGCAGCTCTGTTTCACGATGTGGGAAAGCCGGAGACTTTTTCGGCTGATGATTCGGGGACGGGGCATTTTTACGGGCATCCTTCCGCCGGGGAACGAATTGTTCTGGAAATATTGAGCAGGTTCAAGGCGGACGGCTTTACATCTGAACGAGTATCAAAACTCATAAAATACCACGATATTATATTTGAGAAGAATCGCGGGCTGTTAAAAAAATGGATGAACCGTTTTACACCTCAGGTTCTCCTTGAAATTTTGGAAATTAAAAAAGCAGATAATTTTGCGACAGGCAGCATGAGCGATGAGCTGCGCTGTAAATTTGACGATATAGAGAAAATGATAAAACAGATACTTAAGGAGAATCAGTGCTTTTCCCTAAAAGACCTTGCGGTAACCGGAAGCGATTTGATAAAGGCAGGTATGAAGCCGGGCCCTGAAATGGGGATATTGCTTCAGTATCTGCTTGAAAAGGTCATCGACGATGAGATTCCCAACGAAAAAAAGCAGCTTCTTGATGAAGCCACTGATTTCATAGTATAGGAAATATAGTAAAAGGAGATTTCCGTATACTTCAAAGAAAGTACCTTGCGGAGCAACGCCCCCTGCGTGAGGCATATGTGCAAAGGAATCTTTGATTCCGTCTTGCACACTTTTTTTATAGTATATGAAATATAGTTTTATGAGATTTCCGTATACTTCAAAGAAAGTACCTTGCGAAGCGACGCCCCCTGCGTGAGGCATATGTGCAAAGGAATCTACGATTCCGTCTTGCACACTTTTTTTATAGTATAGGAAATATAGTTTTATGAGATTTCCGTATACTTCAAAGAAAGTACCTTGCGAAGCGTCGCCCCCTGCGGGCGACATATGTGCAAAGGAATCTTTGATTCCGTCTTGCACACTTTTTTTATAAATAAAAATTAGCTTATGGGTTTAAAAATACCGGTAAACTTCGTAACTCAAATACCGATTTTGAGAAGTTCGATAAACTGCTTGGCAGTTCGGGGACTGCGGCCGTTTTTTCTTATAGCGTAAGCTTCTGCTTTTTTGCATAATTCTTCTTCATCCATCTCTATGCCGTATTCCTTAGCCAGGGATTTTACGATGTTAAGGTATTCGTCCGGATCGGGCTTTTGGAATGTTATAGTAAGGCCGAATCTGGCAGCAAGACTCATGGTTTCCTGCAATGTGTCGTTTATGTGGAGTTCATCTCCGGTTCTTTCGCTGAAAGTTTCTTTTATCAGATGTCTTCTGTTGCTTGTGGCATATATGACAACATTATCGCCACAGCCTGATATACTGCCTTCAAGGGTTGCCTTGAGAGCTGAGAAATTATCGTCATTTCCCGTAAAACTCAGGTCGTCTATAAACAGTATAAATTTAAGAGGATTTATATTTAAATTTTATATCTAATTTTCGATTATCCGCATAAACACTATACTTTCAAGTATTTTGAAGTATAGAAAAAACTCATTTTACCACGATTTTACCACGATTGAATGAGCCTTGATATGACCTATAAAATAACACCCAAAAGACATCATTACACCTAAATGGTGTCTTTTTAAAAAGCAGTCAATCCTAAAACTAACTGCTTTGTGTATATGGATATGAAATTGTAAACTAGAAGCTGTTTATTTTTTCTTTTTAGGTTTTGGCGTTGGTAGTTCATCATACATCACATCAAATAACCCCGTCAGAAAATCTTTATTATC
>CABUXV010000017.1 GCA_902495595.1 uncultured Eubacterium sp.
AAGACGGAATCAGAGATTCCTTTGCACAAATGTCGCCCGCAAGGGGGGCGACGCTTCGCAAGGTACTTTCTTTGAAGTATACGGAAATCTCGCAAAACTATATTTCCTATACTATAAAAAAAGTGTGCAAGACGGAATCAGAGATTCCTTTGCACAAATGTCGCCCGTAAGGGGCGACGCTTCGCAAGGTGCTTTCTTTGAAGTATACGGAAATCTCGTAAAACTATATTTCCTATACTATAAAAAACGCAGCGGCATGGTTTGTGCTTCTGCGTTTTTATATAATATAAATTATCCAAAATTAAAGTTATAATATGTATTTTGGATAAAAAGTGCTCATTTTAAAGGCTGTGTAAAATAAGATTATCCAAAATCCCTATATAAATAGTATTTTTGGTTGTTAAAAAAGAGAAAATTGATAAATATCATCAATATTTTATCCAAAATGCTGCTGTTTAATGGGTATTTGGTTATTAATATTTTTCCCTTAAGTGATACACATGGAATTTTATCTAAAAATGCGTGCTACACATGATTTTTGGATATTTCGCTTTTTAGTAATTCCCGCATTTATGGCAGAGCGAAATTTGGTTATACTCGGTCTCATGTCTCAGTTTCGCTATAAATTATTTAGTAACGAGTTTGTATCCTACGCCTCTGACGGTATGTATGTACTCGGGTTTTTCGGGATTTGTTTCTATCTTCTTTCTGAGGTTGCTTATGTGTACCATTACTGTACGTACATCATCTTCGAGTCCGTAAGTGTTCCACAGATTATCAAATATCTGACGGCTTGTAAACACTCTGTTGGGATATTTGCAGAAGAGAACGAGCATTTCGAATTCTTTTGCAGTGAGATGAACCGCTTTGTTATTGACGGTTACAGTATGGGCGGATAAGTCGACCTCAAGACTGCCCACGGTCAAAGTGTTTTTTTCTCCTCCCTCGGGAAGCTGTTCCATGGAATTTCCGCTTATGTTTCTTCTTCGCAGATGGGCTTTTACACGTGCGACAAGTTCTGCGGGACTGAAAGGTTTGGTAATATAATCATCTCCGCCGATGGAAAGTCCGAGGACTTTATCCATATCCTGGTCTTTACAGCTTACAAACAATATCGGAACATCGCTTTGTTCTCTTATTTTGCCGCAGAGCTCTATTCCGGTGAGACCCGGCATAACCACATCAAGAAGAATTAAATCAGGTTTTTCATCGTAAGCCAGTTCCGCGGCTTTCGTGCTGTCAGTTGTCCATATGACATCGTATCCTTCTCTTGAAAGATAAAGTTTTATGAGTTGAATTATTTCCATCTCATTATCAACAATCATAATTTTATCCTGTGCCATTTTATCACCCTCCGTAATCACCTATACATTTTACATTAAATTTGCTTTGCAGACAAGGAAATAGATGGCAGAAAACATGTTAAATTTCTATTTAAGTCTTAATTAAATATGAATTATTTTGCTGTTGCAAAATTTTAACAAAATGGTCTGTTAATCAAACTTAAAACTAACTTTATATATTCTTTATAAATAAAATAATTTGTGGATTTTTATAATATTTTATGGTATAGTACATACCGTACAGAGACGTTTGTAATAATATAATTATGTCTCAATCAAAATACAAAAGTTTTGATTTATAAAGACTTGATAAAGATTATTAAAACTCCTGAAAATGTTATAAATTTGTCGTCATTTCATAATTAATTTGCTTAATATATTGGGTGTTATAAGCGAATTAATGGTAAAATTTTAACAAAATTCGGGAAGGAAAGGAAGGTTTTGAAAAATGGGACAGCATGGTAAGCATCTTAACAGCATTAAAGTAAGTCATGAAAAGCATACCGCTTCTTGTGAAACTGAAATAATGCCTGTACCTGAAACTGTCTGCATCTCCATGTCTCAGCATATCGGAGCTCCCTGTAAACCTCTTGTGGCAAAGGGTGATTACGTTAAGGTTGGGCAGCCAATAGGTGATACAGACGCATTTGTCAGCGCCCCTATTCATTCAAGCGTATCCGGAACAGTAAAAGAAATCTCGTCTATAAGGTCCGTGACCGGAGGACAGGATCAGATTATTGTTATTGAATCGGATGGCAAACAGGATGTTTGGGAGGAAGTTAAACCACCGGTAATAAATGATATGAAAGATTTCATCGCAGCGGTAAGAGCGAGCGGAGTTGTCGGTCTTGGAGGAGCAGCGTTTCCTACTCATATCAAGTTAACACCAAAGAACTTGGAGGAAGTTGACACTTTAATTGTTAATGCGGCGGAGTGTGAGCCTTTTATTACATCAGACCATAGATTAATGCTTGAAAATACTCAGTTTATAATTGATGGTATATTAGCTGTAATGAAGTATCTTAATCTCAAGACAGCTCATATAGGTGTTGAAGAAAACAAGCCCGACGCCATTGAAAAGCTGAGAAAAGAAATCAGCGACAGGGGTCATTCTGATGATATCAAAGTAGATGTGCTAAGAGCAAGATACCCTCAAGGCGCTGAAAGAGTTATGGTGTATGAAATAACAGGAAAAACGCTTAAAGCCGGTATGCTTCCTGCGGAAGTAGGAGTTATACTTTCAAACGTAACTACCATAGCTTTTATAGGACAGTATCTTAAAACGGGAAGACCGCTCACCACAAAGAGAATTACAGTAGACGGAAATGCCGTTAAAGAGCCTAAGAATATAATTGTACCAATCGGCACCAGAATTGCCGATGTAGTTCAGGCGTGCGGAGGATACAAGGCTGAGCCTAAGAAGATTCTCATGGGCGGACCTATGATGGGAAGAGCCGTTTATTCGGATGAATTTCCTATAATAAAAAATAACAATGCGATTTTGGTGTTCGACGGACCTCAGGCTTTAATAAGCGAAGAAACGGGATGCATAAAGTGCGGCAGATGCCACAGTGCGTGTCCTTTCGATTTGCTTCCTGTGTCTATCGCAGATGCATATGAAGATAAGAACGATGAAAGACTGGATGCATTACAGGTTATGCAGTGCATGGAATGCGGAAGCTGTTCCTATATATGCCCTGCAAGAAGACCTCTAAGCTTTATAAATAAAATGGCAAAGGGATTTTTAAAGGAGGCGACGAATAAATAATGGATAATAAATATCATGAAAAGTTAATCGTATCATCGGCGCCTCATATGGTCACTCCGACAGATACGGGCAAAATTATGGGAATGGTGCTGATTGCGCTCATTCCTGCATTCGCAGTTGGAATTTACCAGTTCGGATACAGGGCGGCAACTCTTACAGCTGTTTGTATTTTAGCCTGCGTTGTATTCGAATACCTTTACAATAAATTAATGAAAAGACCTCAGACGGTGGGTGATCTGAGTGCGGTTGTTACAGGCGTACTGCTCGCATTCAATCTTCCGTCGGGACTGCCGTACTGGATTGCGGTAGTAGGATGTTTTGCAGCTATTATAGTAGTGAAACAGCTCTTCGGAGGCATAGGTCAGAACCTTGTCAATCCGGCGGTAACAGCAAGAATTTTCATGTTCATAGCCTTTGCTACCGAAATGACTACATGGCCTACGGCAAGAGGCGCTCAGGATGTAGATGGAGCGATAATAGACGCAACCACATCGGCTACTCCGCTGGGTCAGCTTGGACACGGCGATGGAACCCTCGCTTCCGTTGATTTTTCCAATCTGGATTTATTCCTCGGAAATGTAGGAGGATGTATAGGTGAAGTAAGCGCTGTTGCTATTTTAATAGGAGGACTTTTCCTCATTTGGAAAAAGGTAATATCTCCGATAATACCTGTATGCTTTGTGGTAACCGTATTTGTTCTTGGATTTATCTGGGGCGGTCTTGACGGAGCTGTGTTCCACATATGTGCAGGAGGTCTTATGCTCGGAGCGTTTTTCTGTGCTACAGATTACGTGACGTCACCTACGCTTCCTATGGGAAAAGTGATTTTCGGTATAGGATGCGGATTATTTACAATGCTCATAAGAATATTTGCTTCATATCCTGAAGGTGTTTCCTTTGCAATACTGCTGATGAACATACTTACTCCTTACATAGACAGAATCTGCGAAGGAAGAATGTATAAAACACCTAAAAAAGCGAAGGGAGGAGATGAATCCAATGAAAAATAGTAAAAACAATATCATCCCTGCTCTCGTACTTGTGTGTATATGCCTTGTTGTGACATTGGCTCTGGCGGGAACATACAGCGTGGCTAACCCTAAAATCATTGCAAATCAGCAAAAAGCAGCCGATGAAGCGAGAACTATGGTTTTGCCTGAAGGCGACAGTTTTACAGAGTATGACGGAAAACTTGTAGGCGGAGTTATAGAATGTTATATGGCGGACAATAAAACCGGTATGGCAGTAACTTCCGAATATAAAGGATTCGGAGGCGCAGTTGAAGTAATGGTGGGAATAGATGCAGAAGGTAAAATTACGGGAGTTACCGTAACAAATCATTCCGAGACACCGGGTCTTGGTACAAAGGCGATGACAGTTGAATATCTGAAGCAGTATAACGGTGTTTCCGAAGCGAAAGCAGGTCATATAAATGATGATGCTAATATAGATGCCATTACAGGCGCAACTATAACATCAAATGCCGTATACGGCTCCGTAGTAGAGGCTCTTGCCCAGTTTAATGAATGCGGAGGTGTTAAGTAATGAATAAATTAAGTATCTTGACGAAAGGTATTATAAAGGAAAACCCCGTACTTGTATTGCTGCTTGGATGCTGTCCTACTCTGGCAGTTACGACGAGCGCTATAAACGGACTTGGGATGGGAGTTTCCACTCTGGCGGTACTCGTGTGCTCGAATATAGTTATATCACTTTTGAAGAATATCATACCGGATAAGGTGAGAATACCTTGTTATATCGTAGTTATTGCAGGATTTGTAACAGTGGTGCAGCTTCTGTTAAAGGCATATCTGCCTTCACTTGATGCGGCGCTGGGTCTGTTCATTCCTCTTATCGTAGTAAACTGTATCATTTTGGGAAGAGCCGAAATGTTCGCATCCAAAAATAGCGTTGTTGATTCAGCTCTTGACGGACTTGGAATGGGTATAGGTTTCACACTGGCTTTAGGTGTAATGGGTCTTATCAGAGAGTTCTTGGGTTCTGGTACAGCTTTTAATATTCCTATTTACGCTGATACAGCTATTACTCCTGCAGGAATATTTATGCTTGCTCCCGGCGGATTTTTCATATTCGCAATATTGATTGCAGCTATAAACTATTTCAGTAAGGGAAAAGCTATAAAGAAAAAGGAATTTGGCTGTGAAGGCTGTATGCTGGCCGATACATGCGGCGGAAGCTGTGACAGAAAGGAGGCTGAATAATGACTGCTATACTATCTATTATGATGGCTGTTATTCTGACGAATAACTATGTATTATCTCAGTTCCTTGGTATATGTCCGTTTTTGGGAGTTTCAAAGAAGCTTGACTCAGCAGTAGGAATGGGTGTTGCCGTAACTTTTGTAATGGTATTGGCTACGGCGGTAACATGGCCGATACAGATATTTATTCTGGATAAATTCGGAATAGGATATTTGCAGACTATAGTGTTCATATTGGTAATAGCATCTCTTGTGCAGTTGGTTGAAATGACTCTCAAGAAGTATATGCCGCCGCTCTACAATTCGTTGGGTGTATATCTTCCTCTGATTACGACAAACTGTGCCGTACTTGGAGTTACTATTCAGAATATAACAGATGGATATAACTATGTGGAAGCGATATTCTGTGCACTGGGCGCAGGAATAGGATTCCTTCTCGCAATGGTGCTCTTTGCAGGTCTTAGAGAAAAACTTGAAAGCAATAAAGGTATACCTGAATGTTTCAAAGGTATTCCTATAACTCTGATAACCGCATCTATACTTTCCATGGCATTTATGGCATTCTCAGGTGTGGTTGACGGAATATTCGGTTAGGAGGGAAGATACAGATGAGTGCAATAATTTTACCTGCTGCAATAGTAGCGGCAATAGGCTTAATAGCCGGTATCATCCTTACTATAGCGGCAAAACTGATGTTTGTACCTGTAGACGAAAGGGTTGCAGCTCTGGAAGAGGTTCTTCCTGGAGCTAACTGCGGAGCCTGCGGATTTGCAGGATGCTCCGATTATGCGAAAGCATTGGGAAATGACTCTGGTGTAAGCACTACGCTCTGTCCTGTAGGAGGCGCTGACGTTGCAGCAAAGATTGCAGAAATCATGGGTGTTGATGCAGGTGATGTTGACCCTAAAGTTGCGATGGTTATGTGTAACGGCACCTTTGCGGCTACAAAGCAGATAGAGGAACTGGATCGTGTTCATACATGCAAATCGGCGAAGATGTTTTACGGCGGAAACTGGGCATGCCCTTACGGATGTCTTGGAATGGGCGACTGTGAAAACGTATGTCAGTTTGATGCAATAAGGATTATAGACGGTGTTGCCAAGATAGACAGAGAAAAGTGCGTAGGATGTGAAGCATGTACAAATGTATGTCCAAATCACATAATTTCTATGGTAAGCAAGAAAAAGAATTTCTTTGTAACCTGCAAATCCATAGATAAAGGAGCGAAGACAAGGAAGACTTGTACAAACGGATGTATCGGATGTATGAAATGTCAGAAAGTCTGCAAGTTTGATGCTATAAAGGTTGAAAACAATCTAGCCGAAATCAATTTGGACGCTTGTAAAAACTGCGGAATGTGCGCTAAGGAATGTCCTACGGGAGCAATAGCAAACCTCAGAAAGCCTAAAGCGAAAGCGGCTGTAAAGCCTGCTGAAAAAGCTGAAGAAGCAAAAGCGCAATAAATTGCATTAGGTCGATTTTGGTTTAGCTCTGTGATTTAAGAAAACAGCATATGATAAAAAGCCTGCGGTAATATTGAGATACGCTCTCTGTTTACCGGCAGGCTTTTGTTTTATCCGATTTAGTTTATTGTTCGAATTTTTTCGGAAGCCTTTTAAGGATTAAATATGAGACAATCCCGATAACTGCTCCGCTGACAACTCCCGAAATTATAAGCACAGGGAAATATACAAATATTTTTATATTGGAAACGAGAAAGGCAGCAACCAGTATCTGTCCCAGGTTGTGGGCTACGCCTCCTGCCATGGATACTCCCGTAACGGAGAAAATCTTTGTTTTTTTCAGCAGTATCATAACCGTCAGGCTGAGTACAGCCCCTGCCAGGGAGTATGCAGCGCCGAAAAGACCATTGAAAAGGAGTCCTGCCGTAAGGACTCTGATGATATTTACGGCGACGGCGTATTTAGGTCCCAGATAGTAAAGGGAAATTATTATAACCAGATTGGCAATTCCAAGTTTTATCCCGGGGATTGCAGGACTGAATGGAATCAGAACCTCTATATATGAAAATATGAGCGCAAGGGATGCCATCAGGGCAGCCGTGGCTGTTTTCTTTGTATTAATTCTTTTGTCAGTCATAGATTTTTCCTATTTGGCGATAGAGTCGTATTCGTCTTCATTGCCGGTTATTTCCAGAATCACTTTGTTGGGAAGACATACTATTGTTTCCCCTGTTTTCGATATGGGATGCTGATGGATGCAGTCCTGTCCCCGGCAGTCTGAAAAACTCATTGAAACCTTACCGTCCTTTATGGTAATCTTATTTATATGTTCATTTTGTTTAATTTCGATTTCCCGGTTTTCTGCCAGCGGGTAGTATCCGAAGATTTTGCCGTTTGCAGTAACTTTGAGCTCATCACCGGCAGTTTTACCGAAGGAAATTATATATGACATGGCAAGCCCAGCGGCGATTAGAAAGACAGCTAGTATGATGTCAGCTTTTTTTATCATAAAAACCTCCGGAGGATAATATGAAAAATATAAATATAAAAGGCGGAACAATATTTGCAGCAAAAGTTTTTGTGTTTATGTTCCTCATGGTTCTTGTAATTATATCACAAACAGGGTGCAGCAATAAAGAGCCTGTAAGCAAAACAGATTTTTGCCTCAATACCACATGTGATATTACCGTATACAACATTTCAAGAGGTGACGGAGAGGAGATTCTTGAGGAAGCCTTTAATAAAATACGGGAATACGAGAATATCTTTAGCAGAACTGTAGAAGGCAGTGATGTGTACAATATAAATCACGCAGGGGGAAACCCTGTTGAAGTTTCGGATGATACCGTATCTGTCCTTGAGGATGCTGTGTATATGGGCAAGCTATCCGGCGGAAAATTTGATATTACCATAGGAAAAATTTCCGATATGTGGAATTTCACGGGAGAAGAGCCAAAGGTGCCTGAGAATGCAGACATAAAAGAAGCGCTTAAAGATGTTGATTACACAAATATAGAAATCGACGGGAACCGGGTAACTCTAAAAAATCCTAAAGCCAATATAGATTTGGGAGGGATAGCCAAAGGTTATATAGCGGACAGGATAAGTGAGTTTTTAGAGGATAAAGGCGTCGATAAAGCTATCATAAATTTAGGCGGCAATGTAGCTGCATTAGGGGAAAAGGATGAAGATACTCCATGGAATATAGGGATAGAGAGGCCTTACAGTGACAGAACGCAGATTATAGGTTCAGTTAAGGCCAGCGACGCTACTTTGGTGACATCGGGAATATATGAGCGTAAATTTGAGCAGAATGGTATTGTGTACCATCATATTCTCGACCCCAAAACAGGATATCCCGCAGATACTGATTTGGAATCCGTAACAATAAAAGCGGTTAAGGGAAATTCGGAATTTTGTGACGGACTGTCTACCGTGTGTCTGATGATGGGAAAGGATAATGCAATCGCTTTGATAAAAGAGCTTCAGGAAAAGTATCCTGATATGAAGCTTGAAGCTGCATTCATTGACAAAAACGATGATATGGTGCAAACTGATGGCATGAATGTTGAAATTATAAAGGAATAAAGAGTATGGACAAATTGGGAAAAACGATAGATGTGATAGTCCCCTGCTGTAACGAGGAAATGTCCTTAGACGCTTTTTTTAAGGAGGCATCCGGAACATTTAGTGAAATACAGGGATATAATTTCAGATATATATTCATAGATGACGGAAGTACAGACGGTACCCTGGATAAAATAAAAAGTCTGGCCCTAGGTTCCGATGAAAATATAAAATATATTTCATTCAGCCGTAACTTCGGAAAAGAAGCGGCGATGTACGCAGGATTGAAAAATTCGTCAGCAGATTATGCAGTTGTCATAGATGCCGATTTGCAGCATCCGCCGCAGCTTGTGAAAGAAATGATATCCAAAATAGAGGAGACAGGCTGCGACAGCTGCGCGGCAAGAAGAGTATCAAGAAAAGGCGAACCTAAGATAAGGAGCATTTTTGCAAGGGCCTTTTATAAACTGATGAATCGGTACAGCGATATAGAGATAGTAGACGGAGCTGTCGATTTTCGGCTTATGAACAGGAATATGGTAAAGGCAATAGTCAGTATGCCGGAGAATCAGCGGTTTTCGAAAGGTATCTTTGCATGGGTAGGATTTGAAACGTGCTGGATAGAATTTGAAAATGTCAAAAGAGTCTCAGGGGAAAGCAAATGGACCGTGTGGGGACTTACAAAATATGCAGTTGACGGTTTTTTGGATTTTGCGGCTTCGCCTCTTAAATTTGCAGGAGTTTTCGGAGGTCTTACGACTTTGTTTTCAGCCATTTATCTGATAATAGAAATATTGAAAACTTTAATCTTCGGCAAGGATACTCCGGGATATGCGTCAACTATCTGCCTGATATTGTTTTTCGGCGGACTGATAATAGCCATACTCAGCATAATGGGTGAGTATATAGGAAGAATGTATATGGAAACCAAGGGGAGACCTATATATATAGAGAAGGAGAGCAATATAGAAGAGAGCAGTAAGAAAGGTCAAAATATATATGAACTCAACACAAGCGAAGATAAATAGATTTTTTTCAAAGAACAAAGCAATATTTGCAGCCTTTGTCATTCCTGTATTTATAGTGCTTATAGCATTTCTGACAGAGGGGATATACCCCTTTGGAGAAAATCAGATAGCAGTTATAGATATGTATCATCAGTATGTGCCTTTTTTAAGTGAGCTTCAGTATAAACTGCAGGAGGGCGGCAGCCTGTTTTATACGTGGAACGGAGCCGGTGGCAGCAATTTTTGGAATTTAATATCTTATTACGGAGCAAGTCCGCTTAATCTGCTTCTTGCAGTTATTCCTAAAAAGTTCATAATGGAAGGCGTTACTCTGATTCTTCTTATAAAGATAGGGCTTGCCGGAAGCTTCATGGCTCTTTATCTTAAGAACATCAATAAAACAGGCAGTATGGCGGTAGTAGGGTTTTCTACTCTTTACGCTTTGTGTTCCTATGTGATGGCTTATTACTGGTGCATAATGTGGATTGATGCGGTTGCCTTGCTTCCATTGTGCATATTGGGTCTGAACAGATTGATAGACAGCGGGCGTACCGTCATGTATACCGTGACGCTGGCGCTGATAATATTCATAAATTACTATACAGCCATAATGGTATGCATATTCATAATGTTTTACTATCCTGTACTTTATTTTATAAAGGTAAAAGGCGGGGGCGCGAAACACTGCTTTTTGGTTACGGCAAAAGCGGTGGGGCATTCGGTTCTTGCTGTAGCGATAGCCGGTGTAATGCTGATACCGACATATTTAAGCATGCAGGGTACTTATTACATTTCGGCGGATATGCCTGATAACTGGCTTTTCTATAACGATGCCTTAGATATATTAAATCAGCTTCTGCCGGGCAGCGAGCTTACCTACAGAGAAGGGCTTCCTAACCTTTACTGCGGGCTGATAGTTGTGATACTTTTGGTATTTTATATAATAAGTAAAACCATAACCATAAAAGAAAAGGCTCTCAACATAGGGTTTTTGACTTTTCTGTTTTTGAGTCTCAATATAAATAAGCTGGATTTTATATGGCACGGATTTCACTTTCCAAACCAGCTTCCTTACAGATATACCTTTGTCATATGTTTTATACTTATAGGGATGGCTTATAAAGCATTCCTCAGAATAGATGAAGTTAAGACAAATCATGTATGGGTTGTTCTTGCGGCAGGCATAGGCTACTATGTTCTTGCTCAGAAAATATTGGCAGATAGCATAGACGACAGGAATTTGTTCCTTTACGGAGGAATATGCTGGCTGATACTTTACTGTACGGTCTTGGCGATATATAAGAAAGGATATCTTAAGAAACAGATGATGGCGCTTCTGATGGTAATGCTAATCGGATGTGAAATGACGTCAAATGCCTGTACTTCCATGGATAAAATAGGCAATACTTTAAGGGATACTTATTTTGCAAACAGCCAGGATATAATATCCCTGGCCCAGGAATATAAAGATGATTTCGCAAGAACCGAGATAGACGGCAACTATATATTAAACTGTCCGGCGCTTTATCATTACAAGGGATTATCGCAGTTTTCCTCATCCATCAATGCCAATACGACAGCAATTATGGAGCGCATAGGTCTTGAGGGTGAACCGGGAAAGAACAGGTTTAACTATAATCAGACAAACCCGGTTACCAACGCTATCTTAAATGTAAAATATCTGATAGGAAAAAATCTGCCGATAGAGGACAGTGACTTTAAACTTATAGACCGCAAAGGTCATACACGTCTTTACGAGAATCAATATCCTCTTTCCATAGGATATATGCTGGGAAATGAAATAAGAACATGGAATTACGAAAGCGATAATCCTTTTGATGTGCTGGATGATTATGTAAGGGCAGCTACCGGAAACGAGTATGATAAGGTGTTTTACGATATAGGAATGCCTGTTATAGCAGCTAGCAATGCAAAGGTTAATGTCCAGGGCAGCGGAATTATGACATGCAGCCTCGAAGATGCAGATTCCAAAAGTTCTGTAATTCTGAATTACAAAGCCGAAACAGCAGGGAAGCATTATGTATTTATAGAAGCAGATAAGGCTGAATCAATAATAGTAAATACAGGGCAAAAGGAAGATGAAATCGATATAAGAAACGATTGTGGCTCAATAGTGAACATAGGGGAACTTGAGCAGGGACAGGAATTCAGAATAACGATAGAATACGATGAGGGCAAAATCGGCGATATTGTAAGCCATGTATCCACTATGGATGAATCAAAATGGCAGCAGGCGTACGGTTTGATTTCACAGAACATGCTTGAAGTTACCGATTTCGGAGATAATTATATTAAAGGAAATATAGATGCAGAAAAAGATGGCGTGTTTGTAACATCTATTCCGTACGAATCCGGATGGACTTTAAAGGTGGATGGAAGAGAACGGGAAATAAATGAGCTCATAGGAGGTTCTTTTATCTCCGCATCTTTGAGCGAAGGAAGCCATCAAATTGAGCTTTACTTCAGACCGCCCGGATTTGTTCTGGGAGTTGTTTCCTCAGCGGCAGGCGCGACTATTTTGGTATTTGCCGAAATTTTCAGAAGGAGACGGCAAGACCGAAGCAGGTAGGAAAGCTGACTTGCTGTAAATTTTGACGTTAGCTTTTCCACTTTATGATTAACTGTTTTAAAACTTCTTGTATTTTGTCAAGAGGAAGCTGATTGTAGTAAAGCGCAACAAGACCTTTTTCGTGTAGAGAAACTAAAGGAATGCCGAGTTCTTCGGCTTCCTTTTTTAGTTGGAGATTTTGTTTATCGCTTTTGACCTTAAGTATTATATTTATTCCGGAAGATGTATTCTTCACATTGATAAAGTTTTTAGCTGAATTTTGGAACACATCTGCGGCGGCGGTAAGTTTCTGAGCGTAGAGTTTTCTCAGCTTTTTTATGTGGGTCTGATAATAGCCTGTTTCCATGAACATGGCGAGGGTAAGCTGTTCAAGCTTGGAGCACGTTTGGGAATAATCCTTTACTATGTAGGAAAAGGTTTTTGCCATGTCTTCGGGTATTACCATGTAGCTTATTTTTACGGCGGCAAATAATGTACTGGAAAATGACCCTAGATATATGACCCGGTTGTTGTTTAGGCTTCTCAGCGCAGGAATCGGTTTGCCGAAATATCTAAGTTCGCTGTCGTAGTCATCTTCTATGATGTAGCTGTCGTTTTCCGCTGCCCAGTTTATGAGTTCATATCTTCTGCCTATAGGCATGACGGAGCCGGTAAAAACGTGGTTTGAGGGACTTGTATATACGGTGGTTCGGATATTTGCCGGAAGTTTTTCTATTACAAGGCCGTCTCCTGCAACATCTACGGAGGTTATGGCAAAACCTCTGTCTCTGAAAATATTTCTTACGGGAGTGTATCCCGGGTTTTCAAGGGATACGTGTTCTATGGGAAGCTTCCGGAGTATGGTAGCAAGATGATTGGTTATCTGCTGTGTCCCCGCGCCTATTATTATCTGCTCGGGACTGCACGTAACGCCTCTTGACATGTAAAGATACTTTGCTATTTCGTTTCTGAGACCAGGCTCTCCCTGGGGGTCGCTTTCAAAAAACAGCGTCTGGGGAAATTCATTTATAACCTTGTTCATGCATTTTTTCCATTTATTGAAATCAAAACAGGCAGGGTCGTAATACATGGAAAAAGCTTTGGATGATATGCTTTTTTCAGTCTCTGACACTTGAGGTGAGAAAAAATCATTTTCAATAGGTACAGTTTTATTGGAATGATTGAATACGTTATTGGCATAATAGCCTGATTGGGCTTTGCTGTATATGTATCCCTCAACGAGAAGCTGATTGTAGCATTGTTCTACTGTAGTGATGCTCAGACCTGTTGATTTGGCAAGGCTTCTTAGGGATGGGAGCTTTTCGCTTTCTTTGATGTCTCCGTTTAAAATAGCTTGTTTTATATAATCGTACAGCTGTAAATAGTAAGGCTTTTTTCGGCTGCTGTCGAGTATGGGCATTATGGCTTTCATTTCAAAACTCCTAACTGTATATTTAAAAATAATTATTTTTGTATATTTATTTACATACAATCTTTATGTATTATAGTATAAAGTAAACAGTAAGATTTGAAAAGAGGTTTTATCATGGAGACAAGAGCTAATACATTTAAAATTGTTTTGACTGCTTTGATGATGGGAATAATTATGATTTCCATATTATTTATACGTGTGCCTATACCTTTTACGCAAGGCTATGTGCATTTGGGTGATGCAATGATATTTTTGTCCGTAATTCTGCTGGGATGGAAATACGGAGCCATCGCAGCTGCTTTCGGAGGACTGCTGGGAGATGTTATAGGAGGCTTTGCGGCATGGGCGCCGTGGACTTTCGGCATTAAAGGAATCATGGCTCTTATTTTGGGGCTTACGGCAGCCGCTTTTACAAAAAAGGAATGGGTAAACAAATCAAGACTTCTTGCAGGGGAGAGTTTAGGCATGATACTGGCGGGAATATTTATGGTAGCTGCTTATTATTTTGCGGAAGGAATAATGTACGGCAACTGGGCGACTCCGCTTTTGGGAATTCCATGGAATATAGGTCAGTTTGCAGTAGGTATGGTTATCGCGCTTGCTATTTCCCAAGCGCTGTGCAAAACCCCTGCAAAGAAATATTTCGCATATAAAGCAAAGGAAGAAAAGTGCAAGAATAATAAAGGAAATCATGTTTTAGAAAATTAACAGCTTCGCGTCAACAAGACTTCACAAAGACGTATTATAATAGAAACAAAAATAAAGTGCGAGGGGGAGTATCTCCTCGTATTTTGTTTATGAAAGATTCATGCTCTTTTATACACTTTTCAAAGAGTATAAAAGATGATACAATAAACAACGTGTGTAAGATGATGGGAAAGGATGCTGTTATGAATACCCTTAAAGTTAAAGAAACTGTTTTACAGCCGGGAAGACCTAAAGTGGCGGTGCCTGTCATGGGTACTTCTCCGCAGGAAATCGTGGAAGAATGCGAACACATAAAAACTTTGCCATGCGATATTATAGAATGGCGTGCGGATTACTATTTAAGCGCACTGGGGAATTTAGAAGAGAGACTTCAGGACAAAGATGTTTATCTTGAACTTCTTAAAATTTTGGATGATATAAATTTGATTGCAGAGGAAATGCCTGTTATATTTACTTTGAGAACAAAGGAGCAGGGAGGAGAGATCGAGCTTACAGACGGGCAGAAAGAAAGCCTCTGGAGTTTGGTGTGTCAGTCAGAGCTTATAGATTTGATCGACGTAGAGCTTCCCGTCGATATGAACGAGGAGCGCGAAAACTGGCTGAAAAGCCGTCTTGATGAGATTCATCAAAGCGGAATTAAGGTAATCATGTCCTATCATGATTTTGACCGTATGCTTACACCTCAGGAAATCGTAGAGAAAACGGGAAGGATGACCACTATAGGCGCAGATGTTTTTAAATTTGCTGCAATGGCATACAGCAGGGATGATGCGGAAAGTCTGCTTAAGACAACAGCATACCTTACGAAGAACAATATAGGTCCCATTGTAATGATGGCTATGGGAGAATGGGGAAAGACGACAAGGGTTGCAGCAGGCAGATATGGTTCGTGTATTACATTTGCCTCTGGCAGAAAACAGTCGGCTCCCGGACAGGTCGATACCTTTACAATGAAAAAATGGCTTGACGATTATTATGGAGAAGATGTATGACAGATTTTATAAAAGTGGAAAATCTGATATTTGAATATATAAAGAGTGAAGACGGGCAGACTTTTCGAGCTATAGACGATATAAGCTTTACGGTGGAAAAGGGAAGCTTTACCGCTATAATAGGACAGAACGGTTCCGGCAAGTCAACTCTTGCCAAGAATATAAACGGACTTTTTATTCCGACGTCGGGTAAAGTATACGTGGATGGGATAGACAGCTCTGACAATGAAAGAATCTGGGATTTAAGGCAGCGGGTTGCTATGGTGTTTCAGAATCCCGACAATCAGATAGTTTCTTCAATAGTTGAAGATGATGTTGCTTTCGGGCCGGAAAATTTAGGCATAGACCCGAAAGAAATAAGAAAACGGGTAGATGAAGCGCTTAAAGGCGTGGATATGTACGAATTCAGAAAAAAAGCTCCTCATCTTCTGTCCGGCGGGCAGAAACAGAGGATAGCCATAGCAGGAGCAGTTGCCATGGAACCTGAGTGCATAGTATTCGATGAACCTACTGCTATGCTCGACCCAAAAGGCAGAAATGAGGTTCTTGCGGTGATAAAAAATCTTAATGCAAAGGGAATCACTGCTATTTTGATTACTCATTTTATGGAGGAGGCAGCTCAGGCGGATAAAATAATAGTTATGGACAGGGGCACCGTGAAAATGACGGGAACTCCGCTGGAAATATTTAAAAGAGCAGAAGAGCTTGAGCAGCTCAGTCTCGGTGTTCCTCCGGCTGTTGAGCTTGCCCGCAAACTGAGAAAAAGAGGCGTTGATGTGCCAGAAGATATTTTGAATACTGATGATATAGTGAGGTTCTTATGTCAATAGAAGTTAAAAATTTGACTCATATATACAGTGAAGGTCTTCCGGATGAATCGGCAGCTTTGGAGGATGTTAGCTTTGAGGCATGCGATGGTCAGCTTATAGGTCTTATAGGACATACAGGCTCGGGGAAATCTACTCTTGTACAGCATCTGAATGGTCTTTTGAAACCTAAATCGGGAAAAATCACAGTCAGCGGTCAGGATATTACCGATGAAAAAGTTGTGATGAGGGATATAAGGCGGAAAATCGGGCTGGTATTTCAGTATCCCGAGTATCAGCTTTTTGAAGAGACTGTGGCAAAGGATGTGGCTTTCGGACCTGCCAATCTGGGACTGACTCAGGAGGAAACAGACATAAGGGTAAAGGAAGCTATAGAAATGGTCGGTCTCGATTACGATAGAGTTAAAAATCTTTCACCCTTTGATCTTTCCGGAGGGCAAAAGCGGCGCGTCGCAATAGCAGGAGTAATAGCCATGAAGCCGGAAGTTCTCATTTTAGATGAGCCGACAGCCGGACTCAATCCAAAAGCCCATGATGATATCCTGAATATGGTGGAGAAGATACATGAAAACGAAAAAAATATAATTTTCCTTGTGTCGCATAATATGGATGATATTGCGAGAATGTCTGATAAAGTGCTGGTCATGAACCGTGGAAAGCTTGTGATGGACGGTACTGTGGCAGAAGTGTTTTCAAGAGACGCAGAACTTAAGCAGATGGGACTTGCTCTTCCATCTTCCATGGAAATAATATCTGAGCTTAGGGAAAAGGGCTTTGATGTTCAGGGCGAATTTTTTGATATGGATGAGGCAGCAGATAAAATAGCAGAGGTATTTAAGCGATGATAAGAGATATAACTCTCGGACAATTTTATCCCGGAAGCTCATGGGTTCATAAACTGGACCCCAGAGTAAAGATTATGATTACAATTCTCTATATTGTAGCAATTTTTGTTGTTAAAGATTTTATAGGATTTGCCATAGCCTTTTTAGGGCTTGCGGCAGTGATTGCCATATCAAAAGTTCCGCTTAAATTTATTTTGAGGGGATTGAAACCTATATTTTTTATAATTGCTTTTACCTTTATAGTAAATATGTTCATGATTAAAGGGGAGATACTTGTTTCCTTTTGGATATTTGATATAACAAGAGAGGGACTGCGTACGGCAGTATTTATGGCCATAAGACTCATACTGCTGATTATAGGCTCTTCCATGCTGACGCTGACAACAAAACCCATAAGCCTTACGGATGGAATAGAGGCGCTGCTGTCGCCTTTTAAAAAGCTGGGACTTCCTGCTCATGATTTGGCTATGATGATGACAATAGCTCTCAGATTTATACCGACACTGCTGGAAGAAACAGACAAGATAATGAAAGCACAGATGGCAAGAGGCGCGGACTTTGAAAGCGGCAATATAGTAAGAAGGGCTAAATCTCTTATACCTATACTTGTTCCTTTGTTTATAAGCGCTTTCAGGATAGCTCAGGATTTGGCAATGGCTATGGAAGCCAGATGCTACGGAGGCAGCGGGAAGAAAACCAGAATGAACGGAATGAAAATACAGTCAAGAGATATAATCGCTTCCTTGATATTTGTGTTATTTTTAGCAGTTATAGTTTTGGAAAGGGTGCTTATATGAGACAGAGAAAGGCAAAGGACCTTGATAGGAGACTTTCTGAATGCAGTGAGCTTATGACGGTACCTGCAGGTGAAAATGAGGATTTTAAGTATTTTGACAACGGCGGTGAGCTCTATTTGGAGATAGGCTGCGGCAAAGGCAATTTTATTATAAAGAAAGCTCTGGACAATCCTTTGAAGAATTTCATTGCCATTGAAGGGCAGGAAACGGTAATATTAAGGGCTTTGGAAAAAGCTAAAGCTTCAAAACTCGTCGATGGAGACATGATTTTGAATTTAAAATTCATGATGAGCTTCGTTGATAATATGAATGATTTTTTTGAAGAAAACCAGCTTTCCGGCATATATTTAAATTTCAGCGACCCGTGGCCCAAGGCGAGACATGCCAAGAGACGTTTGACATACAGAAAGAGGCTTGAAGATTACGGATGGGCTGTAAAACCGGGCGGATTCATAGAGATAAAGACAGATAATGATGCGCTTTATGAGTTTACTCTTGAAGAAATAGCTGCCGTAGGGTATGAAATTTCAGAGCAGAGCAGAGATTTGCACAGCAGCGGTTTTGATTCGAAAAATACGACGACTGAGTATGAGGAGAAATTCAAAAAAAACGGTAAAAATATAAACTATGTTAAAGTCCTGATTAAATAATAAGATAATAAAAAACGGTATGCCGGCCTTGTATTAAGAGCATACCGTTTTTAATTTTAAAAAGCTGTTTTAAGATGCTACAGTCCCTTTATATAATCGGCCGGGTCTGCAGGTTCGTCATTTTTTCGCATTTCAAAGTGAAGATGCTCCGGACTTTCGAATTCAAACATAGAGCTTTGACCGACCTCACCTATTACATCTCCCTGGGAAACTATTTCACCAAGTTCTATCAGCCCTGTTTTTGAAAGATTGGAATATACGGATATTATTCCGTTTCCATGATTTATTTCTGCCGTTATACCAAACCTATCGTCCTCTTCAACTTTGGTTACAGTGCCCGAAGCGCAAGCTTTGACTTCTGTTCCCGCAGGCGAGGATATATCCACGCCGCTGTGGGTCATGTACTGATCAAGAGTTTCCCAATAGATGGGCATGTCCATGGAATAATCCATGATAATTTCTCCTTTAAGGGGAACAATAAATTTTGCGGCAGAGGCTGCGTCACCTGATTTATCGTTGTCTCTGCTGTCTACAACACTTGGCGAAGTTTCTTCCTTTTTTTCGTCAACGGCTTTTTCCTTGACTACATCGGAGACCTTGCCGGATTCCATATTATCCTTTATCTTATCAATATTTGCTTTTACGATAAGTATGGAAACTATGGCTATAAGACAGAAACACAAAACTAAAGCGATTGCAGGTTTATCCTTTTGTTTTTTATCTTGTCGCATGTACCTCTCACCTCCATGGTTTTATTATCGACAGATAAAGGAAAATTCATACTGCTAATTACTTGTAATTAAAAAAACACGTGGTATAATGATTGCTGGACTAACAAAGAAGTGTTTTCAGTGGGTTGTTAATGAATAAAAAACAGAGGTGAATTAAAGTGTCAGAGTATATTTTAGCAAGAGGCAACGGGAGACATATTCCGCAGGAAGATAAAATTTTCGGTATAAGCAACAGAGCGAAAGCAATGATTGCTGAAAAGGGCGCAGATAAGGTGATAAACGCTACCATAGGTTCTCTGCTTGATGATGAAGGAAATTTGGTTGTTCTTTCATCCGTTGATAAGGTTTTTAAGCATCTGAGTCCTAAAGATTATGCTGATTATGCTCCTATAGGAGGCATACAGCCTTTCAGGGAAGCTGTTCAAAAAGCGGCCTTTGGCGCGCACCAGCCAAAGGGATACATAGAGGCTGTCGCTACTCCCGGCGGTACAGGTTCGCTTAGAAATGTCATATCCAATTATTCGGATGGCGGAGACCAGGTACTGACCTCGGACTGGCACTGGGCGCCTTACAATACAATAGCGGGAGAGATAGGAAGAAGCATTGCTACCTTTGAGTTTTTTACTGAGGACGGGAAATTCAATACAGCTTCGTTTAAGGAAAAATCAAGGGAACTTCTGGAAAAGCAGGAAAGCCTGGTAATAATATTAAACACTCCGGCTCATAATCCTACAGGATATTCTCTTACTTTAGAAGACTGGGATAACGTAGTCGATATTTTAAGTGAGGAAGCTAAATGCGGCAAGGCGATAGCACTTGTTATAGATGCTGCGTATATAGACTTTGCAGGTGATGAGGAAGAGTACAGAAGATTTCTTCCAAAACTTGAAAAACTGCCTGAAAATGTTATATCCATAATGGCGTACAGTCTTTCCAAGACTTACACTTTGTACGGTACAAGATGCGGAGCAATGATATGCATTGCCAAAACTCAGGAAATCGCAGATGAATTTAAACGCGTTTGTGAATATTCCTCGAGAGGTTCATGGTCCAACAGCGCAAAAGTTGCTCAGGTTATTCTGTCAAGAATTTACGGAGATACGGACCTTTTAAATAAAGTTAATGAAGAAAGAGCGTATTACAGAAGAATGCTTCTTGCAAGGGGCAGGGCTTTCACCGAGGAATCGGAAAAAGCGGGTCTTAAAATAGTACCTTTTGATGCGGGATTCTTTATATCAATACCATGCGATAATCCGGATGAAGTCAGCGCAAGACTGGAGAAAGAAGGTCTCTTCATCGTTCCTCTTGCTAAAGGACTCAGGGTTTCGGTGGCTTCGATTTCCGAGGAGAAATGCAGGAAACTTCCGGCTATGATAAAGGCTGCTATGGATGAATAAAGGATAAATTGATGTAAATTTATGGAAAATATTGTTGACATATATTTCCAACGATGCTATTATATGAATACAAGAGGTATTGTATAAACGTTGGAAAGGAGATTTAGGATGCAGTCAGGCAATGATTTTGAAAGGGAAGTTACATTTGAAATAAAAGAATTTATAGGAGTGATATCTTCCTACCCGACAGGATGGAATAAAGAATTAAATCTGGTCAGCTGGAACGGCGGTACAGCCAAATATGATATAAGAGATTGGGACCCTGAACATGAGCATATGTCAAGAGGAGTCACTCTTCACGAAAAGGAAATGAGAAAGCTCATAGACCTTTTGAAGAAGAGAAGCAGACCAAGAAAAGCATGCAGCTCCGATAAAAATGAAAGCTGCGAGAAATGCTGCTGCGGTGATGAAAGTGCCGGAGACAGCCAGTCTTGCGAAGATAAAGAAGATAAATAAGTCTGGTAATTAAAGATTTTCTTCCGGAGTAATTTACAGCGGGGCTATTGAATTTAGCATTCGGCGTAGGTATAATAATTGGCAAAAAGCTGCAGGTATAAAAGTCTGCGGCTTTTTTAGTACGCAGGAAATATTGTTTTCGATATTTCAGGAGTATCAACAAAGTCGACCTTCAAAATAGAATCGGCGAAGCCGGCTTTATTATCGTATAGGAAATATAGTTTTACGAGATTTCCGTATACTCCAAAGAAAGTACCTTGCGAAGCGCCGCCCTTTGCAGGCGACATATGTGCAAAGGAATCTCCGATTCCTTCTTATACACTTTTTTATAATATAGGAAATATCGCAATACGAGATTTCCGTATACTCCAAAGAAAGTACTTTGTGAAGCGCCGCCCCTTGCAGGCGACATATGTGCAAAGGAATCTCCGATTCCGTCTTGCACACTTTTTTTATTGCAGCATAAAATACGGCTTACGATTTTTGTATATAAATATTTGCAGACGTATGAGCTGAGAAAATCAATGATAAATCATAATTCTAATAAGGTTTTTTTATGGTATACTAAATATAATCGGTAATGGTAAAGAGATAAGTGCGGGGAATATGTTATGAAAATACTGCTGAGACTGCCCAGGGAGGCAGAACTTAAAGAATTGAATATAGAGGGTGAGATATCTGTAAAAGAATTGGCGGATAAATATCAGTCAGAGCTTGATTATACCGTATTGATAGCTCGTGTAAACGGAAAAGATGAAGAACTGACATATAAACTAGAGGATGATTCTGTGGTGGAGCTTTTGGACATGAGAACGCACAGCGCCAATTTAGCTTATCAGCACAGTCTGTCGTTGATATATTTAAAAGCTGTAATGGATGTTTTGGGAGATTTCGCTGTTGAGATAGAAAATTCCCTTAACAAGGGTCTGTATACCGAAATCAAAACCAAAGAACCTGTTACGCAGAAGCAGGTCGAACTGATTGAAGACCGCATGAAAGAGATAAGAGCGAAGAATCTTCCTATAGTAAGAGAAGTTTACAGCAGAGAGGAAGCGGTTCGAATTTGGGGAAAATACAATTATCCGGAAAAATCAGGACTGCTCGAGCATGCTGCCGATATAAAGGAGGCTAAATTTTATAAGATAGAAAACTACAGGAATTTCTTTTATGGTCTTATGGTACCCTCAACAGGATATATAGAACATTTTGAACTCAGAAAGTACAGAAGAGGCGTGCTGCTGCGTTTTCCCTATCCGTCAAAGCCGGATGAAATTCCGAAGTTTGAAGATGATAAGAAGCTTTACTCTGCTTTCGGGGAAGCAAAGAACTGGCATAAACTTCTTGATGTATCTTATCTTGATGACCTTAATGGAAAAATCAGAGCCGGAAAAGCAAAAGATTTAATACTGCTTTCAGAGGCGCTTCATGAGAAAAAAGTCGCTGAAATAGCCGATAGGATAACCAAGGGAAGAAAAAGGATAATTCTCATTGCAGGACCGTCCTCATCAGGTAAGACAACATTCGCCAGACGGCTGTGTGTTCAGCTCAGGGTAAACGGTCTTGACCCTATTTACATGGGGACTGATGATTATTTTGTGGAGCGGGATAAGACTCCTATCGGAGATGACGGGTTGCCTAACTACGAGGATTTGGATGCGCTGGATATAGATTTGTTTAATGATAACATGAATAATCTTCTGGCAGGAGTGAAAGTCGATTTGCCTGAATTTGACTTTATGAGCGGCAAAAAGATATTTGGAAAAAGGGTAACGTCCATAAGAAAAAACCAGCCTGTGATAATAGAGGGCATTCATGCTTTAAACGATAAGCTTACCGAGTATATTGATGATAAGGAAAAGTTTAAAATATATATAAGTCCTTTCACTCAGCTGAATATAGATGTTCATAACAGAGTGCCGACCACCGATGCAAGGATGCTGCGAAGAATTGTAAGAGATTATAAATACAGGGGCCATTCAGCGGCGAATACGATAGCGCTCTGGCCAAAGGTTAGAGCCGGCGAAGATAAGAACATTTTTCCTTATAACGGTGAAGCGGACGTACTGTTTAATTCAGCCCTTGTCTACGAGCTCGCCGTTCTTAAAAAATATGCAATGCCTTTGCTTGGAAGTGTGAGAAGTGATGAACCTGAGTACAGCGAAGCCGTAAGAATGATGAAATTTATAAAATTTTTTGATGATATAGAAGATGAAGATATTATACCTAATAATTCCATAATGCGTGAATTTATAGGAGGAAGTATATTCGTAGAGTGAGATAAGGTTTAAAAATACGGGAGGAAAGAAATCAATGAGTGAAATTGTAAAAAAAGCAGACAAGGTCAGATTGGAAACTATTGTCAAAAATCTTAAGAAGAGAAATATCACAGGACATTACTGTGACACGAAAGAGGACGCAGTTAAAGTTATCGAATCTCTTATAGACGATGGCTCGGAAGTTTCGTGGGGAGGTTCTGCAACTTTGGATGAAATAGGAATTAAGGACATATTGAAATCAGGCAATTATGAAGTCAATGACCCTATGGAAATACGTGAAGACCGGATTACGACTATAGAACTCAGGAGAAAAGCGCTTACATGCGATGTGTTCCTTTCAAGTGCCAATGCGGTGACAATGGATGGGGAGATAGTCAATATAGACGGCACAGGAAACAGAGTTGCCGCGATAGCTTTCGGACCTAAGAAAGTCATTTTAGTGGCAGGGGTCAATAAAGTTGTAAACGAAGAAAAAGATGCTGTTGGAAGAATTAAAACAAATGCCTGTCCGCCTAATTGTATAAGGTTAGGCAAGAAGACTCCGTGCGCAGTTACAGGTAAATGCGGGGATTGTCTGAGCGTGGGAAACACTATTTGCAGTTACACTGTTGTTACTAGATTTTCACCGGAAGAAGACAGGCTTCATGTAGTGCTGGTAAATGAAAATCTTGGATTTTAGGATACATAGCCGGCGGTGATGAAACGTTCCTCTTTTCTCGGATGAACATTTGACGAAAGGGGAGCGGCTTAGCCGATTCCGTCATTATTTTGTCGATGTGAATTTTACAGATGTGGACGGAGCGTTAAAGAAACTCTTTTGCAAAGTTTTATTTTTGGCGAACATATGGCTTGAATAATAAAAAATATCCAAATAGGATTAGCGTGCAAATCTTTTGGATAAAAAAACTTTGTTTTCCGAGGATGGCCGGGATGGATTATCCAAAAGTCCTGATTTGAAGGATATTTTGGTCTAAAAAATGTAAATATATTACTGATATTATCTGATTTTTATCCAAAATACTTATTTATATGAGTGTTTTGGATATTTTTAATTTTACATAAGACATATAGGTGGGGATTTTATCCAAAACTATATAATATATTATAGTTTTGGATAAAATTTTCTGCAGACGCCGAAAAAATAAGCGCTTTTATTCAATCGGCCCATGCAATTTGCGGGTTTGTATCAATACCGGTATATGCGGTCTGTAAGACAAGCTGGCATTAATTGTAAAGGCTGGCATGAAAAAAACGGCAGGCAGAAACGTAGAGGTTTATTCGAAGTACAATTATTTGATATTTTATCCTCAAAACAAATTAAATCACAGATTACAACACAACAAAAGAAACACCGGAATGAGTGTCATAAGAATCGGAGCTGTAACCACTGAAAACACCTGATTTTAACTATTAAAAAAATGCAAAAAACTTTGTAAAAAGGCTTGCCTTGATTAAAAATATGTTATATACTAACAGAGCTTGTGTAAGGCGATGATGTGGGAAGTTACCTTGCTATAGGAGAATTTCCACTGAGAATTGTCCCCACAAAAGATGGGGGCGAAGGGATTCGCTGAAATTTTATTGTGTGGAAAAAATAAGAAACACACGAAAGCGTGTACGAAGCAAGCAGACCACTGTATACGTTGAAATTTCAGCATAGAGCGGTAAGTGCGGATTGCGCGGTCCACAGCATATACCCTCGTAACGAACCCCTTGTATGAGCATAGCGAAAACAATACAAAAATTTTAGGAGGAAAAAATGAGCGAATTACAGAAAATCAGAATTAAGCTTAAGGCTTATGACCACGCACTTCTTGACCAGTCCGCAGCTAAGATAGTCGAGACTGCTAAGAAAACAGGGGCCGAAGTATCAGGACCTATTCCGCTTCCTACAGAAAAGGAAGTTGTTACAATCTTGAGAGCTGTTCACAAGTATAAGGATTCAAGAGAACAGTTTGAACAGAGAACTCATAAGAGATTAATCGATATCACAAGCGCTACGGCAAAGACTACCGATGCGTTGACAAAACTTGACCTGCCTGCAGGCGTTGATATCGAAATCAAATTATAATGATTACTCCGGTCTGCGGCTGGATGAAACAGGCCGGGATAATTGATGCGCAAGAAGACTGCGCTATAAATTTTAAAGCGAAGGGAACTCCCCTTAGTATGACCGGGCCGGAGGCGGCGCTCACGACATGCCATACCGAGACGCGGTCCGCTGTAAGAAGAATTGCTAAAGGTCTTGCGTTTATGACATTGCAGTGGAAATTGCGAAAGTCAAAACAAAAGACAGGCAACAAGGAGGAAAAATATGAAAACAATTTTGGGAAAGAAAATGGGCATGACCCAAATCTTTACCGAACACGGTGCAGTAGTGCCGGTAACGGTAATAGAAGCAGGCCCTATGACAGTAACGCAGATTAAAACTGTCGAAACTGACGGATACGATGCAGTTCAGTTCGGATTTGAAGATGCCAAACCTCAGAGAGTAAACAAACCTATGACAGGTCATTTTAAGAAAAATGATATTACTCCTAAAAAACATCTGGCAGAGTTCAGACTGGAAGAAGGAGAAACATTCGAAGTAGGACAGCAGATTACAGTTGCGGATTTTGAAGCAGGAAAGAAGCTGGACGTAACAGGAACTTCAAAAGGTAAGGGAACTCAGGGCAATATCAAAAGACACGGACATCACAGAGGTCCTATGAGCCACGGTTCGAAGCATAAGAGACTTGCCGGAGCACTGGCAGCAGGTACTTATCCTTCAAGAGTATTTAAAGGCAATGCTGGTCCGGGAAGAATGGGCCGCGAAACAGTGACTGTTCAGAACGTAGAGTTGGTAAAAGTTATAGAAGAAAAGAACCTTATGCTGATAAAGGGTGCCGTTCCGGGAAACAAAGGCGGAATCGTACGCATCCAGTATGCAGTAAAAGGTCAGGACAAATAGATGACTTCAGGAAGGAGGAAGTAAAATGTCAAAAGTGACAATGCTAAACATGGCAGGCCAGGAAGCCGGACAGATAGAGCTGAAAGACGAAATCTTCGGTATTGAGCCAAACCAGAATGCAGTTCATGCAGTAGTAAAGAACATTTTAGCTAATAAGAGACAGGGAACACAGTCTGCAAAGACCAGAGCTGAAGTCAGAGGAGGCGGAAAGAAACCTTTCAGACAGAAAGGAACAGGACGTCACAGACAGGGAAGCTCCACAGACCCTACACAGGTAGGCGGCGGAATAGTATTTGCGCCAAAGCCAAGAAGCTACAGATACACATTGCCTAGAAAGCTCAGAAGACTGGCAATGCTGTCGGCTCTTTCCTCAAAGGTGGCGGAAAATGAAATCATCGTAATGGATGAAATCAAATTCGATGCGCCAAAGACTAAGGAAATGGTAAAGATGCTTGAAAATGTAAAAGCTGAGAAAAAGGCTTTAATAGTTACAGCTGAGAAGGATGAAAACGTAGTTAGGTCCGCAGCTAATATTCAGGGAATAAGAACAGCATTGGTAACTACAATGAACGTTTACGAGATAATCAATCACACGAACCTCATAGTTACAAAAGAAGCTGTAGAAAAGATTGAGGAGGTGTACTCATAATGAAAACTCCTTACGATGTAGTTTTAAAACCTGTAATTTCAGAAAGAAGTATGGAAGACGCACAGGTAAAGAAATACACATTCAAAGTGGCTGTAGACGCCAACAAAACAGAAGTTAAGAACGCTGTTGAAGAAATCTTTGGTGTGGAAGTTGCAAAAGTAAACATTATGAACGTTGTAGGAAAACAGAAAAGAATGGGAAGATACGTTGGTATGACTTCTGCAAGCAAGAAAGCGATTGTAACGCTTACTGACGGCAGCAAGGAAATCGAATTCTTCCAGAGTCTGTAATATAGGAGGTAGGAAACGATGGGAATTAAAAAATACAATCCGACCACTCCTGGTTTAAGAGGAATGACGGTTTCCACTTTTGAGGAAATCACTTGCGATACACCGGAGAAGTCACTGACAGTAACTCTTAAAAAACACTCAGGAAGAAACGTAAGAGGCAAGATTACTGTAAGACACAGAGGCGGCGGATACAGACCTAAATACAGAATAATCGACTTCAAGAGAAATAAAGACGGTATACCGGGCAAGGTTGCCACTATTGAATACGACCCTAACAGAAGTGCAAACATCGCTCTCATAAACTATGCAGACGGTGAAAAGAGATATATCATTGCTCCTAACAAATTGGTTGTAGGCGATATCATCGAATCAGGCGCTGAAGCAGATATCAAAATTGGTAATGCTCTTCCTCTGGCAAACATACCGGTAGGTACAGTAATTCACAATGTTGAATTAAAACCGGGCAAGGGCGGACAGATGGTAAGGTCAGCAGGAAACGGAGCGCAGCTGATGGCTAAGGAAGGTCAGTATGCTCAGGTAAGGCTTCCTTCCGGCGAAGTTAGAAAGGTAAGAATCGACTGCAGAGCTACAATCGGCGAAGTAGGAAATTTAGACCATCAGAATATCCAGATAGGTAAAGCGGGAAGAAAGAGACATATGGGTATCAGACCTACAGTAAGAGGTTCCGTAATGAACCCTAACGACCACCCTCACGGCGGTGGTGAAGGTAAGGCAGGAATCGGACGAGTAAGTCCTGTAACACCTTGGGGTAAACCTGCGCTTGGATATAAGACCAGAAAGAAGAACAAAGCGTCCGATAAATATATCGTAAAGAGAAGAAATGAAAAATAGTAGGAAGGAGCATAGATAATGGGTAGATCACTTAAAAAGGGCCCTTTCGTAAACGCTAAGCTGCTCAAAGCCATTGAAGAAATGAATGCAGCTAACGATAAGAAAGTAATCAAAACATGGTCAAGACCATCTACAATATTTCCACAGATGGTGGGGCACACAATAGCTGTGCATGACGGAAGAAAACATGTACCTGTATATATTACAGAAGATATGGTAGGTCACAGACTGGGAGAATTTGCTCCTACAAGGACTTACAGAGGCCATGCCGCAGATAAGAAATCAAAGTAAGAAAAGGAGATAATTAAAAATGGAAGCAAAAGCGATTGCAAAATATGTAAGAATGTCTCCTATCAAGCTTAAGCCTGTTACTGACTTGGTAAGAGGAAAAGACTTAAATGAGGCATTGAACATTTTGAAATTCACTCCCGGAAAAGGAGCAGAAATAGTGGAGAAGGTTGTTAAGTCAGCAGCTGCTAATGCAGATGTTAAGGAAATGAACACAGACAACCTCTATGTAGCTGAAGTTTATGCTCATCAGGGACCGACTATGAAACGATGGAGAGCTGGATCGCAAGGTAGAGCATCGATGATTTTAAAGAGAAGCAGCCACGTGGGCGTTACTCTTAAGGAAAAGAATTAGGAATAGGAGGTTCGATAGATGGGTCAGAAAGTAAGTCCTCACGGACTGAGAGTAGGCGTAATAAAAGACTGGGATTCCAAATGGTATGCAGATAAAGATAAGTTTGCAGACTACCTGGTTGAAGACAATAAAGTAAGAGACTTTGTAAAGAAAAAACTATATGCTGCAGGCGTATCAAAGGTACTCCTCGAAAGAGCTGCAGAAAATAAATTAAAAGTTATCGTACTCACAGCCAAACCAGGTATGGTAATCGGAAGATCGGGAACAGGTATAGACGATCTCAAGGCTGAACTCGAGAAGATGACTAAAAAGACTATAGTTATAGATATAAAAGAAGTAAGAAGAGCAGAACTGGACGCTCAGCTTACAGCTGAAAGCATTGCCCAGGCGCTTGAAAGAAGAGTTTCTTTCAGAAGAGCTATGAAACAGGCCATCGGAAGAACGATGAAAGCAGGCGCTAAAGGTATCAAAGTTCTGACTTCAGGAAGACTTGGAGGAGCAGAAATCGCCAGGTCTGAAAAATACAGTGAAGGAAACGTTCCTCTTCACACTCTTAGAGCTAATATAGACTACGGCTTTGCGGAAGCTGATACAACTTACGGCAAGCTTGGAGTAAAGGTTTGGATTAATCACGGCGAAATTCTTGACAAAGGTCTTAAGAGCGCAGTTCCTGAAGAAAAGGACGGCAGAAGAGACGGCAAGAAGAGAGGCGACAGAAGACAGAGAAGAGACGGAGACAGAAGACCAAGAAGAGATGACAGAAGAAACGAAAAAGCAGAAGCTCCAAAAGCAGTAAACCCAAGAGTAAGAAAAACTCCAAAGGTTGATCCGGCTGAAGAAGCTGCAAAGAAAGCAGCAGAGGCTCAGGCAGTACAAGTTGAAGAAGCACAGAATGCAGCAGAAGCAAGTGCAGAAGAATAGACATTGGTAAAGCCCTATGCGGGGATTTGAATGCCGCAGATGAGGCGGCGGAGAGAAAACCCTGCAGGTATGCTTGATGCCGCACAGGGCGACAGAGTAATGAAACCCCTTGCGGGATACCTGAATGTCGCAAAGGGCGACAGAGTAATGAAACCCCTTGCGGGATACCTGAATGTCGCATGGGGCGACAGAGTAATGAAAGGAGGACACGCGTCATGTTAATGCCAAAGCGCGTTAAACGCAGAAGAGTCCACAGAGGCAGAATGAAAGGCAAGGCCAATAAAGGAAATACAATCACTTACGGTGAATACGGTCTTACAGCAACTGAATGTGGATGGATAACTTCAAACCAGATCGAAGCAGCCAGAATTGCAATGACAAGATCTGTAAAGAGAGGTGGTAAGGTTTATATCAAAATCTTCCCTCATAAATCAGTAACTAAGAAACCTGCAGAAGTACGTATGGGTTCCGGTAAAGGTGCTCCTGAGTACTGGGTAGCAGTAGTAAAACCGGGCAGAGTTATGTTCGAAATAGAAGGTGTTACAGAAGCTCAGGCAAGAGAAGCTATGAGACTTGCATCACATAAACTGCCTGTTAAGTGTAAATTTGCCATCAGAGAAGATAACGCAGAAAAGGGTGGTGAAGCATAATGGAATTGAAGAAAATAAGAGAAATGTCAGAAGTGGAACTGAATGCGGAATTGATAAAAATGAAGAAAGATCTTTTCAACCTCAGATTCCAGCACGTTACGGGGCAGCTTGAGAACCCTATAAAAATGCGTGAAACAAAGAGAGATATAGCTAGAGTTAAAACCATTATAAGGGAAAAAGAACTTGCTAAGGTTCAGGACTAATAGAAAGGAGGATGGATTATGGCAGTTGATAGAAACAGAAGAAAGACAAGAGTCGGCATGGTAATCAGCGATAAAATGGATAAGACAATTGTCGTTGCGGTAGAAGACTTCGTAAGACATTCCCTTTACGGAAAGGCTGTAAAGAGAACCAAGAAAGTCAAAGCCCATGACGAAAATAACGAATGCAATATAGGTGATAAAGTTAGAATTATGGAAACAAGACCTCTTTCAAAAGATAAGAGATGGAGACTTGTTAATATAGTTGAGAAAGTTAAGTAAAGGAGGCGCCTGGCAATGATTCAGACTGAAACAAGATTAAAGGTGGCTGACAACTCCGGAGCTAAAGAGCTTTTATGTATCCGTATACTCGGCGGAACAAGCCGTCAGTATGCAAATATCGGCGATGTTATCGTATGTGCCGTAAAGGATGCGGCTCCCGGCGGAGTTGTAAAGAAGAGCGAAGTAGTCAGAGCCGTTGTAGTAAGAACAAAGCATGGTGCCAGAAGAGCAGACGGCAGCTATGTTAAGTTTGACCAGAACGCAGCGGTAATAATAAAAGAAGATTTACAACCGGTTGGAACCCGTATCTTTGGACCAGTAGCAAGAGAGCTCAGAGACAAGGGTTTCATGAAGATAGTGTCCTTGGCACCGGAAGTATTATAGGAGGTGTACGAGATGCGAATTAAGAAAGATGACACAGTAATAGTACTTGCCGGAAAAGATAAAGGAAAGACCGGAAAAGTATTAAAGGCCATACCTAAGAAGGGCAAGGTTATAGTAGAAGGCGTAAACATTCAGACTAAGCATCAGAAGCAGACTCAGAAAGAAGCTGCTGAGATAAAACATCAGGAAGGTCCTATTGATGTATCTAATGTAATGTATTACGATTCAAAAACAAAGACGCCGACAAGAATCGGCTATAAAGAAGAAAACGGCAAGAAGGTCAGAGTTGCTAAGAAGACCGGCGCCGTAATAGACTAGGAAAGGAGGAGACGATTTTGACAGCAAGATTAAAAGAAACTTATAAAAACGATGTGTTTAAGGCTTTAGTAGAGCAGTTTAAATACGAAAATGTTATGGAAGTTCCAAAGCTTGAAAAGGTTACTATCAACATGGGACTTGGAGAAGCGAAAGAAAACGCTAAAATCATGGAGAGCGCCGTAGAGGAAATCGGACTCATCACAGGACAGAGACCTGTAGTAACAAAGGCAAGAAAGTCTATCGCTAACTTTAAGGTAAGACAGGGAATGCCTGTAGGAGCAAAGGTTACTTTAAGAGGCGAAAACATGTATACTTTCATTGATAAACTTTTCAATATCGCTCTTCCGAGAGTAAGAGACTTCAAAGGTGTAAGCAAGAATTCCTTTGACGGCAGGGGAAATTACTCAATGGGTATCAAAGAACAGCTCATATTCCCTGAAATCAACTATGACAAGGTTGACGCTATAAAAGGTATGAATATCGTGTTTACTACAACAGCTAAGACTGACGAAGAAGCGGCAGCGCTGCTTGCAGGTCTCGGTCTTCCGTTTGAGAAATAAAATAAATTACCTCGACTAAGCTCGGAAATCATAAGAGGAGGAAAAGATAAATGGCAAAAACTTCATTGAAAGTGAAGCAGCAGAGAAAACCTAAGTTTTCCACACGCGCATATACAAGATGCAGAATCTGCGGAAGACCACACTCAGTATTAAAGAAGTATGGCATCTGCCGTATCTGCTTCAGAGAGCTTGCCTACAAAGGTGAAATTCCAGGAGTTAAGAAAGCAAGCTGGTAGATTATTAAGTTAACACTACTATCCGTTAAGTTGCGGCATTGAGATGTGCTGCAAAACTAGCGGAGGAAGGAGAATTAAAAAATGACAATGACAGACCCAATTGCGGATATGCTTACAAGAATCAGAAATGCAAATACCGCAGGTCATAAGACTGTTGATATTCCTGCATCTAAGATGAAAAAATCCATAGCCGGAATATTAAAGGAAGAAGGATATATCGAAGACTTTGAAGTAATCGAAGACAATAAACAGGGCATGATTAAGGTTACTATGAAGTACGGTCCTGATAAAGAAAGAGTTATAAGCGGAATCAGAAAGATTTCAAAGCCGGGCCTTAAGTCATACGCTAAGGCTAATGAAATTCCAAGGGTTTTAGGCGGACTCGGCATAGCTGTTATATCGACATCAAAGGGTGTAATCAGCGACAAAGAAGCGAGAAAGCTCGGAATCGGCGGCGAAGTAATTTGTTATGTATGGTAGGAGGATATAAAAAATGTCAAGAATAGGTATAAAGCCAATTACTCTTCCTGCCGGCGTAGAGGTCAAAGTAGACGATAATAACGTTGTCACTGTTAAAGGACCTAAAGGCGAATTGCAGGAAAAGGTTAGCAGCTTATTAAAAATTGAAAATAAAGATAATGTAGTAACTGTATCAAGAGAAAGCGACGCTGCACAGCACAGAGCTCAGCACGGTCTTGCAAGAACTCTTATCAACAACATGGTTATAGGAGTAACTGAGGGCTATGAAAAGAAGCTCCAGCTTATAGGCGTTGGATACAAGGCTGAGAAAAAAGGCAATAAATTAGTTATGAACCTTGGATTCTCACATCCGATTGAGCTCGAAGACCCTGAGGGTATAACTACAGAAGCTCCGGATGCTACAACAGTAGTCGTTAAAGGTATAGACAAAGCGAAGGTTGGCAACTATGCTGCGAACATCAGAGAATACAGAAGACCTGAGCCGTATAAGGGCAAAGGTATTAAGTATGACGGTGAGGTTATACGCAGAAAAGAAGGCAAAACCGGGGCTTCATCATAGAGAAAGGAGTAATTTAAAATGGCTAAAGAAAGCAGAAATGATAGACGCGTTGTTAGACATAAAAGAATCAGAAAAAACCTTTCTGGTACTCCTGAGAAGCCTAGACTTTGCGTTTTCAGAAGTAATAAGAACATTTCAGTTCAGATTATCGACGATGTAAACGGAGTTACACTTGTTTCAGCATCAACTGTAGACAAGGAATTAAAGTCTGCGATTGAGTATGGCGGTAACAAAGATGCTGCTAAGGCAGTAGGAGAAGCTATAGCAAAGAGAGCACTGGCAAAGGGAATCGAAGAGGTTACTTTTGACAGAGGCGGATTCCTCTATCACGGAAGAGTTAAGGAACTTGCTGAAAGTGCTCGTGAAGCAGGTTTGAAATTCTAACAGGAGGTAAGTTGAATGCGAAATACTATAGATGTATCAAAGCTTGACTTAAACGAAACTATCGTAAATATCAGACGTGTTGCTAAAACCGTAAAGGGCGGAAGAAACATGAGATTCAGCGTTACGGTAGTTGTAGGAGACGGAGACGGACACGTAGGAGTTGGTCTCGGTAAGGCTCAGGAAATTCCTGAAGCTGTGAGAAAAGCTACAGAAGATGCAAAGAAAAATATAATATCGGTTCCAACAGTTGGAACTACTATTCCTCATAGAAACTTAGGTGTTTTCGGTGCCGGAAGAGTGCTGCTAATGCCGGCTGCTCCAGGTACAGGAGTAATCGCAGGTTCATCGGTTCGTACAGTTCTTGAAGCTGCTGGACTTAAGGATATAAGAGCTAAGTCCATCGGTTCAAACAACACCGGAAACATGGCTTATGCAACACTGCAGGGTCTTAAGAGTCTTATGACAGCAGAAGATGTTGCGGCAAGAAGAGGAAAGACTAAGGAAGAAATCTTAGGATAGGGAGGAAGAAACAATGGCAAAGATGATAAAAGTCACATTGACAAAGAGTGTTATTGGCGCTTCCCCTAAGCAGAAAAAGGTTGTAGAAGCGTTAGGACTTAAGAAGATGCACCAGTCAGTTGAATTAGTTGACTCTCCTGTAACTAGAGGAGCAGTAAACAAGGTATCGCATCTTTTAACTGTAGAAGAGTTATAGGATAGGAGGTGCAAAATAGATGAAACTGCATGAATTAAGAGCGGTTCCTGGTGCAACAAAAGCACCGAAGAGAAAGGGTCGTGGTACAGCTACCGGACAGGGAACAACTGCCGGTAGAGGTATGAACGGACAGAAATCAAGAAGCGGCGGCGGAGTCAGACCTGGATTTGAAGGCGGACAGATGCCTCTTTACAGAAGAATCCCAAAGAGAGGGTTTACCAATATTTGGAGAACTGAGTATACTGTTTTAAACGTAGAAGATTTAAATAAATTTGATGCTGGTACTGTAGTTACACCTGAACTTATAAAAGAAGCAGGTATGGCAAAACAGGTTAAAGACGGTATAAAGATTCTGGGTAATGGGACACTGGAAAAGAACTTGACAGTTCAGGCTCATAAATTCAGCAAGACCGCTGTAGAAAAAATAGAATCTGCCGGAGGAAAGGCAGAGGTGAT
>CABUXV010000018.1 GCA_902495595.1 uncultured Eubacterium sp.
AATGTTTCCTTAGATTATCTGTCTGAAAATGAATTTTTCAATGATGAAAAAGAATGCAGATTTTACATGGAAACCAAACTCATACAGTATATCCATAACTACATTACCAATGAGGTTACGGAGTTAGAAGAACTTATGGAAATCAAGCAGTTGATACAACGTCAAAAAATAGAACGCATGATGAAAGTACATAAGGAAATGCGAGGGTTAGACCGATACAGAGAACAGCCCAAAGAGTATAAATACCATGACCCTTATGATGACTGGATATTCCGTCAACTTGCGGACATAGACAGCAGAAATAACATTCCCGACACTTCGCCACAGTTAGATTTTGATGAAACGGACTATGAAGATTATCTGAAAGAGAAATGGAACAGAGGTCTTTAATTTTCCTCTTGAATGAAAGATACAGCAAACAAAAAGCCCAGTAAAGAGTGCAAAGCACCACCAATGGTGGCAAGGCTCTTGACAGGGCTTTTTCTTTTCTGTGGTTGGTAATCAAGAGGAAGAAAGAAAAAGTGTGTATTTTTCAAGACAGAAAAATGTCAAGGGGGGTGTGCTGATTTTTGTTGTGGCGGATATATGGAACTGTTATAATATGGATATGTTTAAATTACGTTATAAGCAAGAATATTCTGCTGATTTGTCAAAAAACATCATTGCAACTGCCAGTTGACATATTTCCATATCTAAATGGTGGCTATGCAACTGATAATATTGCTAAAATTACACCATGAAAGAAAGGAGTGTTAGCTAATGAATATGGCAGACAGAATACAATATTTAAGGAAATCAAAAGGAATATCACAAGAGGAACTTGCGGATAAAGTTGGAGTTTCAAGGCAGGCTGTTTCCAAATGGGAAAGTGAACAAAGTACGCCTGACTTAGAAAAAATAATTATAATGAGTGATTTTTTTGGAGTAACAACTGACTATATCCTAAAGGGAATTGAACCAGTAGCAGACAAAGAACAAAAAAATAAAGAGCTTACGAGTAAGGTACTTTATATATCATCAACAGCTTTTGTTGCTATTGGGCTGTTTTGTGCATTTGGTAATTGGTATGCAGAACAAACAATGGAAGCAGTTTGGGGTTCAATGATTATTCAAGCTATAGGGATTGTTGGATATTTTATAGCGAGAATACTATCGGAAGAAAAATCCCCCTTTTATGTAAATTGGCTTAATATAATCGGAGTTGCTTTTATGCCTATTTCTATGATTACAGGATATATTTCAGGATTGGTTTTCAAACTAGAAGGGTGGATTGCACCTTATCCGATAGGAATATTTCATACTTTAGTTTTCGTGTTAGTATTCTTTGTAGTTGTGATTGCAAGCTATATTATTCTAAAGAAACAAACAAAATAGTGATTACCTTTATTTTGCAAAAGCAGTTAGTCTTAGGATTGACTGCTTATTAATAAAAGACACCACTTCAATGTGTCAATGGTGTCTTTTTAGTGCTATTTTATCGTCATATCAAGGCTCGTTCAATCGTGGTATATTCGTGGTAAAATGAGTGTTTTTCTATACTTCGAAATGCTTGAAAGTGTAATATTTATAGGGATAATCAAAAATCAGATATAAAGTTTATAAAAAATCTTATTGATATACAATGATGATAAAATCATAATAACTAAAAAAGCCGCATATGACCGTATTTTTGATAAAAAATCAATGGATCTTTATATGCAGCTGCATTTTTATGACCAAAAAGGGCTTTATATTAAAATTTTGGATAATCTGTATTGCCGGATATTGGAAAAGAAGTTTTTTTTAACTAAAATAAAGGTTTATACAGAAGATTTGGTTATTTATCTGATGTGTCCTGTGACTGCGTCTATATTATTCATCCTTTATAAATGAAAGAAAATCTTCAAAGTCTTCAAAATCGCTTTGCATGAATTCAAACAGGACGGGTTCTTTAAATTCGTATTTTGCCGTAACTATTAAAAACGGCGCCAGAGGACTGGTCTTAAGTTTGTTTTCAAGATAGCGTATATCCGATAAATTATAAGCAGCAACGATAAGCTGCCCATAGTTTGTCAGGAAGTAGATACCTTTAACATCGTTGCTCAATCTGAATATACGGCTGTTTACATGATCGTTGTTGTGTTTGAACGCCATAAACAATCGGCCGTTTTCATGAGAGGACATTATAGTATTGAAGTTTATAGTAAGCTCTCCTATGTTGTTATCCATATCTTCATCGGACAGAAGCACTTCGTATACAGTGACGAATTCCGCTTTTGAAAGCATCATTGCAGCCTCCGCTGGTGTTACATCAAAACCGGAACAATACTGGAAATGTACTATTTTAAGTCCTTTGACTACGACTTTTGAAATTACGGTTTTATACTGACCGTTCATTTCTATAAGAGATTCGCATAGATATGATATGGCTCCGTCATCATAGATTTTGTCTTTGTCTATTACATTTTTGCAGAACGTCGTAGCTTTGTATTCGTGGTAGAGTTCAAGAGGAACATTTTCTGCTGCGAGGTATGAGGCGCCTACAGAGTCCCGTCCGAAGCATCTCATCAGAAAATAATTTATTACCTGATAGTCGGAAGTGATTTCGCCGCATATAAGTCTCATAAGTTTTGCCTGTTCTTCAGGATTAAGCACTGTTGCCGGTTCTGTAAGAAATTTGTATTCTCGGTAATTATCAGGCAGGGGCAGGTTGTTAATATGATTGAATTCCATATAGTATGTCAGTATACTGCTCAGCTGACGATGGGTTATGTCTATTTTATCTGCGCCGAGACCGCCTACGACAGCCTGTTCCACCATAGATATTTCCTCAGTGTCGCTGCCTATGATGCTTTTATATGTTTCAAAGCCTGATTCTTCGCAGTCTATATAAAAGAACTGGTGTAAATCCGAGCTTTCATCGGTACCGTCAATTCTCCAGTGAGCATACATAGCCAATACACCCATGAGACGCGTATTTGTCACATAAGCAGAAACAAGAAATTTTTCTCTGGTTTCCAAAAGATAGGGAAGTCCTCCCTCGATAACTGTTAATTTAGGTCTGTTCAAATTTTTTACCTCCCAGTCTACTATCAAAAGTATACCCTATTTAAAAAAAAATACAAGTGAAAGAAAGGTTTGAGGCATCTGCTATTGACAGCAAACTCAATTAAGATATAATTATTATGGAATAATTGTAATAATCTTTATATATTTTATTTTAAGAGATGAACAGCGATAACAGAAATTTGTGCCTCTTTCTGTTTTAGAAAGAGGTTTTTATATATTTTTTATATTTTCGGAGGTATAAAATGAAAAAACTGTTTACATCTGAATCGGTTACAGAAGGTCATCCTGATAAGGTGTGCGACCAGATATCCGATGCAATAGTTGACGCGATAATGGAAAAAGACCCGCAGGGCAGAGTTGCTGCGGAAACCACGGTAAATACCGGGTACGCCATGATAATGGGTGAAATAAGTACGGAATGTTATATAGATATACAGAAGATAGCAAGAGAAGTTATTTGCAGTATAGGATATGACAAAACCGAATATGGTTATGACGGAAATGTATGCGCTATTCTTACGGCTATTGACGAGCAGTCATCGGATATCGCCATGGGCGTAGACAAGGCGCTGGAATATAAAGAAGGAACATTTGATGAGACCGGCATCCTTGAGGAAACCGGAGCCGGAGACCAGGGGATGATGTTCGGTTATGCCTGCAGCGAAACGCCTGAATACATGCCTATGCCTATAGCTTTGGCACATAAGCTTGCGAAGAGGCTGGCTGACGTAAGAAAAGACGGAACTCTTAAATATTTAAGACCTGATGGTAAGACGCAGGTTACAGCAGAATATGACGGAGATAAGGTAAAGAGAATAGACACGATAGTAATTTCCACCCAGCATGACCCGGATGCAGAGCTTTCGCAGATTAGAGAAGACCTTATAAGAGAAGTTGTGAAACCTGTAGTAGACAGCAGTTTATTGGATGAGGATACCAAGTATTTTATAAATCCGACAGGAAGATTTGTTATTGGAGGTCCTAATGGGGATTCAGGTCTGACGGGAAGAAAAATCATCGTAGATACATATGGCGGATATGCAAGGCACGGCGGCGGAGCATTCAGCGGGAAAGACCCTACAAAGGTTGACCGGTCGGCAGCCTATGCAGCGCGTTATGTTGCAAAGAATCTTGTGGCGGCAGGGCTTGCGGAAAAATGTGAGATACAGCTTGCTTATGCAATAGGAGTGGCAAAGCCTGTTTCTATTTTTGTGGATACTTTCGGTACGGGAAAACTGCCTGATGAGAAGTTGTCTGAAATAGTTCAAAGGCATTTTGACCTGAGACCTGCAGCGATAATAAAAAGTCTGGATTTGAGAAGACCTATTTACAGACAGGTTGCAGCTTACGGACATTTCGGGCGTACTGATATCGAGCTTCCTTGGGAACAGCTCGATAAGGTTGAAGACCTGAGAAAGGAGATATAGACGAAAGATGGGAATTAAAGTTGCCAAATTCGGAGGTTCATCTGTAGCAGATGCACTTCAGATAGAGAAAATAAGAAAAATTATTGAAAATGATGAAGATATAAAATATGTTGTTGTATCGGCTCCTGGAAAAAGATTCAGTGAGGACAGCAAGATAACAGATCTTTTGTATCTGTGCAAAACCCATATAGAACACAAAATTCCGTACCAGCAGATATTTCAGGTTATATACGACAGGTTCATGGCTGTTGAAGTAAATCTGGGAGTTCATGCCGATTTAAAGAAGGAATTTGAGGAAATAAAAAAGAACCTTGAAGCCGGAGCAACAGCGGATTATATAGCAAGCAGAGGAGAATACCTGAACGCAATGCTGATAGCTTCATACCTTGATTACGATTTTGTCGATGCTGCCAGGATGGTAGTGTTCGATGACAAGGGCAGGTTTATGGAAGAGCTTACCAATAAAAATATAAAAGCGGAACTTGCTAAACATGATAAAGCAGTGGTGCCTGGCTTTTACGGTTCCAAACTTGACGGAAGCATTAAAACTTTTTCAAGAGGAGGTTCAGATATAACCGGCGCTTTGGTGGCAAGAGCGGTAGATGCCGATATGTATGAAAACTGGACGGATGTTTCCGGATTTCTTATGGCAGACCCGAGGATAGTAAAAAATCCTAAGCCTATAAGCACCGTTTCGTACAAGGAGCTCAGAGAACTGTCTTATATGGGAGCTTCCGTGCTTCATGAGGATGCTATATATCCTGCCAGAGTTGCAAATATTCCAATCAATATAAGGAATACCAACAGACCTGAAGACCCTGGTACGATAATAACTTCAGAGCCTGCGAAACTGGAAGAAGGTCAGATAATAGCAGGAATTGCCGGAAGTAAGGACTTTACAGTAATTGCAATGTATAAGAATCTTATGAGCAGTGAAAGAGGCTTTATAAGAAGGATGACAGGTATTTTAGCAGATTATGATATACCTATAGAACACATACCGAGCGGGGTTGACACTCTTTCAGTAGTAATATCAAACAAGGTGATAGAGGGTAAACTTGACGATATACTTGAAGACTTTAAGAATCAGCTGAAACCGGACCATATGGAGGTCTTTGACAATATGGCTCTTATAGCAACCGTAGGCTACGGAATGTCATACAGAACGGGAGTATCGGCAAAATTATTTACAGCTCTTGCGCAGGAAAACATAAATGTAAGAATGATTGACCAAGGGTCAAGTGAGATGAACATCATAGTGGGTGTTGAGAACAGAGACTTTGAGAAAGCCATAAAGGCGATATACGAATCTTTTGTATATTAATCAAGGTTTTTTAGGAGGAAAGTGTGTTTATAAAAGAAATAATACTCATATGTTACCTGCTTTGTATAATTTTGGGTGTATCCGGACTTACAATGGCAGTACTGACCAGAAATAAGAGCAAATCGGGAATAAGCAAGAGATTGTCCTACTTTCTGATTGGTATATTGGTTATATGCTGTTATGATATGGCTATATATTACTGTGATTATGTTATAGGTGTTTTAAGTAACTTAAAGGTTCTGAGGATAGGAAACTGTATAATAGCCATATGTCTGTATTTATGGATAAATCTTCAGGATGTAATAATAAAGAGAGAAGCTCTGTCTGCTCTTGATAAAGTTGTTAAAAGATATCAGCTGGCTTACATGGCGGTATGGCTTATAATGACATTAACCATGAGTATTGATCAGTTTTATACTTTCAAATGGCTGCTTCTTGCTTCTGATATCATTCTGATAATATCTTCCATTACTGCATGTGTGGGACATATAATCTATTCGGTAGCCGAGGGAAAGAAAACAGAGCTGTACTATATGATAGTTGTTACATCTCTTATCATCTGGAATTATATTTCTTATTTCTGGGGCGAAACTTCCGTGTATTGGGGTAACAGTGAGTTTATAAGAGAACCTTTGGATCTGACTGTTATTTTCTGGCTTATAATAAGTGCGGTTACTCTTATGTATGAATATAGAGAGGACTTCACACCCGCTTTCAGCAAAGAGGCTTCTCAGGGAGATAAAAAAAAGAATTTGCAGGAGCGTATTGACGAGGTTTGTGAACAGTATAAGCTGACTCCCAGAGAAAAAGAATTTATAGATTTGATTTACAGCGGGAAAAGCAATAAAGAAATCGCAGAGATACTTTTCCTGTCAGAAAGTACGGTTAAGACACACATATATAATATTTTCCGAAAGATGGATGTAAAAAGCCGCGTAGGTCTTATATATATTGTAAATGAAGAGGATGAGAACAAAGAAGAATTGCCGCAGCATTAAGCAGCGGCAATTATTTTATTATAATTTTCTTCCTGTGTCATCGGGATGCTGTAGCCTATATCAACAATCCACCATGTGCCAAGTGTCAGAAGTATCATTCCCAGTTTGCAGAGAAAAACTTTTACTCCCCCCTGATAAAGCCTGTCGATGCCTATTATACCAAGGAAAATCGATAAGATTAATGTTACCATGGGATTTTTAAGTGAAACTTTTGAAAGATTCTCATTTCCCTGCATTAAAGCCTTTACTTCTTCTTCGTGATTCTTACCTATAAGTTTAGTAAGATTGTTAGTGTCCATATGTAGTTCCTCCTCGCCTAAAAATGGATTAATAATAACGTTGAAATCTTATCAAATAAATAAAAATAAGTAACTCCGTAATAAGTATGAAAGGTGCTAATCTAAAAGTAGTAAGATACTAATCGTAAGCTAGCACCGGGAGTACTAGTCCCTGATTTTTTCAACGTCTGAGACCTTTAAGACCCATTTATATGTTTATTTTTATACAGCTATAAGGTATACTATATACTGATGTTGTGCAGGTATTATACCTGCCGGGAAGGATGTGTCAATGGATAGCAGTATGACTGCAGAAATAATAATAATAGCTGTTCTCATAGTATTTTCGGCATACTTTTCAGCTACAGAGACTTCGTTTACATCTCTGAATAAAATAAGACTTAAGAACATGGCAGGCGATGGAGATAAAAAAGCTGAAAAGGTGCTGAGGCTTTCAGAACAGTATGATAAGCTGCTTACCACGATATTAGTTGGAAATAATATAGTAAACATAGGAGTTACGGCTATAGCAACTGTTTTGTTTGTGGAACTGTTTGGAGCTTACGGTCCTTCTATAGCTACAGCGGTAATAACTGTTTTGGTTTTGATTTTCGGAGAGATAACTCCCAAGAGCATAGCAAAAGAAAAGCCGGAGAAATTTTCAATGTTTTCGGCTCCGATAATAAATATTTTTATGGTGATTTTAACACCTGTTAACTTTCTCTTCACAAAATGGAAACAATTAATTGCTAAAATATTCAAGCTGTATAATAATGACAAGATAACTGAAGATGAACTTCTTACAATAGTAGAAGAGGCAGAAAATGCAGGCGGGATAAATCAGAGACACAGCAGGCTGATACAAAATTCAATAGAATTCAATCAGCTTACCGCAGAGGATGTCATGACTCCAAGACCGGAGATGAAGGCAATAGATATCGATTGTTCAAAAGATGAACTGGCTGAAATATTCAGAGCCACGGGTCTTTCAAGACTTCCGGTTTACGAAGAAGATATAGATAAAATAATAGGTGTAATAAATCAGAAAGATTTTCACAATTATATCATAGGAACCAATAAAAGCGTTTCGGATTATGTAGTCCCGGTAGTATTTGTAGGAACGGCGATGAAGATATCTGACCTGTTAAAGAAGATGCAGCAGCTTAAAACCCATATGGCCATAGTCATAGATGAATACGGAGGGACTGAGGGGCTGGTTACAATGGAAGATATTATTGAAGAAATTGTAGGAGAGATATTTGACGAGCATGACGTTATGATATCAAAAGATATTATGCCTCTTCAAAACGGAAGTTTCAGAGTAAAGGCCGGAGCTAATATAAGCAAGGTGTTTGATTATTTCGGGATTGAAGAAATTCCCGATGTTATTACAGTAAACGGATGGGTTGTTGTAGAATTGGATAGGCTTCCTTGTAAAAATGACAGGTTTGAAACCATAATTGAAGGGAAGAGATTAAAAGTGAGAGTTACCAAAGCTGATGACAGAAAAGCCGTTGAAATAAATTTAGTAGTGGAAGAATTGCAGGAAGATGAAGAGAAAGGGGATAAATAAATGAGTCTTATGGAAAAGATTTTTGGAGACCTCAATGAAAAAGAAGTAAAAAAGGTCTCTAAAATAGCCGATAAAGTAATGGCCTATGATGAAGAGTTTCAAACGTTTACCGATGAGGAGCTCAGAGAAAAAACGGAAGAATTTAAAAAACGTATAGCTGATGGAGAGACTTTGGACGATATACTGCCGGAGGCTTTTGCCGTGTGCAGAGAAGGTGCGTGGAGAAGCCTGGGAATGAAACACTTTTATGTGCAGGTAATAGGCGGTATAGTTTTGCATCAGGGAAGAATTTCCGAGATGAAAACAGGTGAAGGCAAAACATTGGTGGCAACACTGCCGGCTTACTTAAATGCACTTGAAGGAAAAGGAGTTCATGTCGTTACTGTCAATGATTATTTGGCAAAGCGTGATATGGAGTGGATGGGCAAACTCTATTCCTTTCTCGGCCTTACAGTGGGATGTGTTATTCACGGAATTTCCGAGGAGGAAAGGCGTGCCGCATACAACGCCGATATAACATACGGAACGAACAATGAGTACGGGTTTGACTATCTGCGTGATAATATGGTCATATACAAAGAGAGCATGATGCAGAGGGAACTCAACTATGCAATTATAGACGAAGTGGATTCAATACTTATTGATGAAGCCAGAACCCCGCTTATCATTTCCGGAAAAGGTGATAAGTCAACAGATATGTATAAGAAAGCCGATGGATTCGTAAGAACTCTGAAGCTTGATGATGATTTCACCATTGAAGAAAAGGATAAGCAGATTTCCCTCACTGAGGACGGTGTGGAAAAATGTGAAAAATATTTCGGAGTAGAGAATTTTTCTGATCCTGAAAACATGGAAATAAATCATCATGTGCTCCAGGCCCTTAAAGCGAGAAATATGATGAAAAGAGATGTTGATTATATCGTAAGAGACGGAGAAATCATCATAATTGATGAATTTACAGGCCGTATGATGTTCGGAAGACGTTACAGCGATGGTCTTCATCAGGCGATAGAGGCAAAGGAAAATGTTATAGTTCGTTCCGAGTCGAAGACTTTAGCGACCATAACTCTTCAAAATTATTTCAGAATGTATCAGAAGCTTTCGGGAATGACCGGTACAGCCAAGACAGAAGAGGGCGAGTTCAGAGATATATATAATATGGATGTAGTCGTTATACCTACAAATAAGCCGGTGGTAAGACAGGATTTACAGGATGCTGTTTATTCCACAGAAAAAGGAAAGTATAAATCCATAGTGGATCGTGTCGAGGAAGCTCATAAAACCGGGCAGCCTGTTCTCGTAGGTACCATATCAATAGAAAAATCCGAACTTATAGCAAACGCGCTGAGAAAAAGAGGAATAAAAGACTTTAATATATTAAATGCAAAACATCACGAGCAGGAAGCTCAGATAATTGCGGAAGCCGGAAGACTAGGGGCGATTACTATCGCAACAAATATGGCAGGAAGAGGTACAGACATTATTTTAGGGGGAAATCCCGAGTTTGAAGCTAAACGTGAGATGGCTAAACAGGGATATGACGATGAGGCAATATCATTTGCGACAAGTTTTGTTCAAAGCGATGATGAAGAATTGTTAAAAGCAAGAGAAGTATTTAATGAACTGCATGAAAAGTATAAGGAAGAGCGAAAAGAGGAACAGGAAAAGGTAAGGGACCTTGGAGGTCTTTGTATAGTCGGAACCGAAAGGCATGAATCAAGAAGAATTGACAATCAGCTTCGAGGCCGTTCGGGAAGACAGGGAGACCCGGGACAGACTCAATTCTGCATTTCAATGGAAGATGAACTGATGAGACTCTTTGGCGGCGACAGAATGCAGGCGATAGTTCAGAGATTGGGCGTTGAAGAAGACGAAGCCATTGAAGCGGGCGTGATAACAAAACAGATAGAAAATGCACAGAAGAAGGTAGAGGGGAAGAACTTTTCCATAAGAAAATATGTGCTGCAATATGATAACGTTATGAATAAGCAGAGGGAAATAATCTACGGGGAACGTAAGAAAGTTCTGTTTGGTGAAAATCTCAGAGAAGATTTAGTATCTATGACACACGAACTTATAGATGAAATCGTTGACCCTGTAGTTATAGCTTCAAAATATCCGGAAGAATGGGATTTTGAGACTATAAACAAAGGTCTGATGAAAATCGCGCCTAAATTTGAGCCTCTGAATTTTGACAGGGAAACCCTTGCCGATATGGATGCAGCCAGTTTGAAAAACGGACTTTATGAAGACTTTGAAGACCTCTACAGAGAAAAAGAGGAAGAGATAGGTGTTGATAAACTCAGAGAAGTCGAACGTATGATACTCATAAGAGTAGTTGACAATAAATGGATGGACCATATAGATGCTATGGACCAGCTTAAAAGCGGTATAGGACTTAGAGGACTTGGCGGTCAGGACCCTGCTGCGGCATATGCGCAGGAAGGTTTTGATATGTTTGAGCTTATGATAAATTCCATTAAGGAAGAGTTTGTTAAGTTCTGCTATAACGTAACAGTCCAGACGACTACAGAAAGAAAGAATATATTGGGCAGCGGTGAAGGAAAAAAAGATGAATTCAAGGATGAGCCTGAACAAAATGCCGGTAATATGGAGCTTCCTGCGGCTGCGGCTGTTCCAAAGAGAGAAAATAAGCAGCAGACTGTAAAGCGTGAATCTCCGAAAGTAGGAAGAAACGACCCGTGCCCATGCGGAAGCGGAAAAAAATACAAACACTGCTGCGGGAGGAATTGACCCGATAAGCGAAGCGAATCGCGGTATTTCCCCCGTCAAATGTCACAGCACTTCAGTGCGTGGTGACCAACGACGAAAGGAATTGACCCGATAAGCGAAGCGAATCGCGGTATTTCCCCCGTCAAAACATTCTGACCCGCGAGGAAGGAGCGGCAAGACAGAATTTTCGCAGAGGATGCCCGGGAGCGAAGGGACCGGCGAGCATCCTGACGTGCATGTCACAGGTTAAGAAAGTAAGATAAGTTTAGAAAATAAGCGATAAAGGATGTGAGAATATGATTCAGCTTGAGCAGATAAAAAGTCAGCTGCCGGCTATCAGAAAAATGTTAAAAGAGGCAGGTGAGTCCCTTTGACCCGGCAGGGCTTAAAGAGAGGCTTTCATCTATTGAACAGATAATGAACGGTTCCGGGTTTTGGGATGACCCGGAAACGGCGCAAAAATATATGAAAGAGAAAAAATCAATAGAAGACAGTTTGGGTGATTTTAAAAATTTGCAGAATCAGCTTGATGATTTGGATGTTTTAATAGAAATGTACGAGGAAGAACAGGACGATTCTTTGCTTGAAGAAGCAGAAGAAAACCTGGATAAGCTTTCTCAAGGGTTAGAAACACTGAGATTAAAGACTTTACTAAACGGAAAATACGATAAAAACAATGCGATTATTTCCGTACATGCAGGTTCTGGAGGGACAGATGCTCAGGATTGGGCGGAAATGCTGTTCAGGATGTATACCAGATGGTGCGAAAAGAAAGGCTATAAATCAAAACTGATAGATATACAGGATGATACGGAGGGCGGTATCAAAAGCGCAACTCTTTTAGTAGAGGGTGATAATGCTTATGGATATCTCAAAAATGAAAAGGGTGTTCACAGGCTTGTTCGTATATCTCCATTTGATTCTTCGGGGAGAAGACATACATCCTTTGCATCTATGGACGTAATACCCGAGATAGATGAAGATTTTGATATCGAAATAAATCCGGATGATTTGAGAATTGATACTTTCCGTTCCAGCGGGGCAGGAGGTCAGCATGTCAATAAGACTGACTCGGCAATAAGAATAACCCACCTGCCTACGAATATTGTAGTTACATGTCAGAACGAAAGATCCCAGCATCAAAATAAAGATACGGCGATGAAATTGCTCATCTCAAAGTTGACGGAGCTGAAAGAGCAGGAGCACAAGGAGAGTTTGGATGAACTTAAGGGAGATTACAGCCAGATAACCTGGGGAAGCCAGATTAGGTCTTATGTTTTTCATCCCTATACCATGGTAAAAGACCACCGGACAGGAGCAGAAGTGGGCAATGTAAATGCTGTAATGGATGGAGATATAGACTACTTTATAAACGAAAAATTAAAGCAGAAGGAGTAAGTTAAAATGAACATAACAGAGATGCTTGCAAAGGAATTCAATCTTAAACAGTCGCAAGTCGAGCAGACAGTAGCTCTGATTGATGAGGGCAATACAATTCCTTTTATAGCACGATACAGAAAAGAGGTTACGGGAGGTCTCAGCGATGTGGTCCTCAGAGATATGGATGAAAGACTTTCATATCTGAGAAGTCTTGAGGAACGCAAATCTGAAGTAATAAGACTTATAGAAGAACAGGGAAAACTTACGCCTGAGCTTGAGGAAGAAATAAAAAAAGCAGAGGTTCTGCAGAGGGTGGAGGACCTGTACAAGCCATATAAAAAGAAAAAGGCAACAAGGGCATCAAAGGCAAAGGAAAAGGGACTTGAACCTCTTGCCCTTATTTTTATGAAACAGGAAGACGATGCAGAAGAACCCCTGCGTATAGCTGAGAAATATGTAAATGAAGAAAAGGGCGTTGCTACGGCGGAAGAAGCTTTACAGGGAGCATGCGATATAATTGCAGAGATGATTTCGGATAATCCGGAGCTCAATGCAAAGATAAGAGAAAAGACGATTGATACAGGCGTTATAAATACGGAAGCTGTAGATAAAGAGGAAAGTACCGTATATGATATGTATTACGATTACAGCGAGGCAATAGAAAAAATTCCAAATCACAGAATACTTGCTATAAACAGGGGTGAAAAGGAAAAGAAACTGAAAGTAAAAGTTGCCGCAGATATTGAAAAAATGGAAGCTGTCTTGGAAGAACACGTAATAACCAATGAAAAGTCACCATTTACGGAAATTCTGAGACAGACTGTATCGGATGCTTATAAAAGGCTTATGGCGCCGTCCATAGAACGCGAAATGAGAAATATGCTCACTGAAAGGGCGGAGTCGGAGGCCGTGAAAGTATTTGCAAAGAATACTGAGAAATTGCTGATGGTGCCTCCTGTAAACGGGGCAAGGATAATAAGCATAGACCCGGGATACAGGACAGGGTGCAAGGTAGCTGTTTTGAATGAGACTGGTAAACTTTTGGCGTATACGACCGTATACCCTACAGAGCCGAAAAAGGATATTAAAGGAACGGAGGCCGTTCTCAAAAAACTGGTGGATAAATTCAGAATAAATACTATAGTTATAGGAAACGGCACTGCTTCAAGGGAAACAGAAGAAGTGGTGGCGGACTTCATAAGAAAAAATGGAATGAATATAGTGTATACTATAGTAAATGAAGCCGGAGCATCGGTTTATTCGGCATCGAAACTGGCTACAGAAGAGTATCCCGATTTGGATGTTACTGTAAGAGGCGCTATGTCGCTGGGAAGACGTCTTCAGGACCCTCTTGCTGAACTTGTAAAGATACCTACCAAAAGTATAGGAGTAGGTCAGTATCAGCATGACATAAATCAAACATATCTGGAAAACGCACTCGATAATGTGGTTGAAGACTGCGTAAACCGAGTAGGTGTGGATCTGAATACTGCATCTCCTTCTCTTTTGTCTCATGTTGCAGGCATAAATATGGGTATTGCAAAAAACATAGTTGCCTACAGAGAGGAAAACGGAGTTTTTAAAGAGAGAAAAGAACTTAAAAAAGTAGCTAAGCTGGGAGAAAAAACCTTTAACCAATGTGCTGGCTTTATGAGGATTTCGGAAGGGAAAAATCCTCTGGACGGAACTTCTGTGCATCCTGAGTCATACGCTTCTGCAGAGGAAATGATTAAGAGGCTCGGCATAGATAAAGAAGATCTGAAGCGCGGAGGAATATCAGATATAGAAGACAGGATATGGACTTTTTACGGTAAAACGGAAAAAGCAGACAAGCCAAAGACGAGAGCAAAAGGACTTGCCGCATTGTCAGAGCTTTCGGCTGCGGAGGAAAAACCGAAGAGGAATATGAAAAAAGCTATTGAGCGCATGGCTGAAGATTTGCAAATTGGAGTAATGACGCTATCCGACATAATTGAAGAAATGAAAAAACCCGGCAGGGATCCCAGAGAAGATGCTCCGGCAGTTGTTTTCCGAAATGATGTAAAATCCTTTGACGACCTCAAACTCGACATGGAACTTGAGGGGACGGTAAGAAACGTGGTGGATTTCGGAGCATTCATAGACATAGGAGTTAAAAACGACGGACTTGTGCATATTTCCGAGATGAGCAGCAAATTTATAAAACACCCTATGGATGTGGTATCTGTAGGAGATACTGTGAAAGTGAAAATCATAAATATAGATTATGATAAACAGAAAATAGGATTGACCATGAAACTCAAATAATTGAGCTTTGTATACAGTATTAATGGTAATACAGACTTGTATTAAAACTGTATATATGGTACTATTCTTACGGTGGTGCTATGTAGCATCCCTATGTCGTTTAAGGAAAAGGAGAGACACAATATGGGAGACATATTAGATTCATTGGCTAATCTGTGGGGTGACACAGGTATTGCCAATTTCAACTATCAAAACGGAATAATGATATTAGTATCGTTCGTTTTCTTATATTTAGCAATAAGAAAAGGGTTTGAACCGTTGCTTCTCGTACCTATAGCATTTGGTATGCTTCTTTCTAACCTGCCTGTATCGGGTATGTTTATCGAGCATTTTGAGATAACAAGTTCAGACCAGCTTACTGACGCGGGATTGTTGACTATATTCTATGTATTGAAACCGGTACTTCCGTCACTCATATTCTTAGGTGTAGGAGCTATGACGGACTTTGGACCACTGATTGCAAACCCTAAATCACTTCTTATGGGTGCAGCGGCACAGCTTGGTATATTCTTTGCTTTCTTTGCCGCAATAATTTTAGGCTTCAATGCACAGGAGGCTGCTTCAATCGGTATCATCGGAGGTGCCGATGGTCCTACAGCAATTTATCTGACAGGAAAACTTGCAGACCATCTTCTCGGTCCTATCGCAGTAGCAGCTTATTCATATATGGCTTTAGTACCTGTAATACAGCCGCCTATCATGAAAGCTTTGACAACAAAACACGAAAGAGAAATAAAGATGGAACAGCTCAGAGTGGTTTCACAGAGAGAAAAGATACTTTTCCCTATTGCTGTTACTACCGTAGTAGTTCTGCTTCTGCCGTCGGCAGCGCCTCTTATCGGTATGCTCATGTTAGGAAACCTGTTCAAGGAATGCGGAAGAACTTCCAGACTTTCGGAAACGGCTTCAAATGCTTTAATGAATATATTGGTAATCATATTAGGTACTTGTGTAGGCGCATCAGCAACCGGTTCGACATTTATTACAGCGTCAACTCTTAAGATAGTTGTTTTAGGCGTATGTGCGTTTGCAGTAGGTACTGCAGGAGGCGTGCTTATAGCTAAGCTCATGAATGTTCTTACAGGCGGTAAGATAAATCCGCTTATAGGTTCTGCCGGGGTTTCGGCTGTTCCTATGGCTGCGCGTGTATCGCAGATAGAAGGACAGAAAGCTAATCCTACAAACTTCCTGCTCATGCATGCAATGGGTCCTAATGTAGCCGGAGTAATAGGCTCGGGAGTCGCAGCAGCAGTAATGCTGTCAATGTTCGGCGGATATTAAAGATAGTGAATACATATTAAAATCTCTAAAATCATTTTTATACACCACAAAAAACCGGGTGTCCCAAGGGGCACTCGGTTTTTATAACACAGGAGGAATTATGAAAAATACGGATACAGTATTATTTGATTTTGACGGTACTATAATGAATACAAACAATGTAATTCTGATGTCATGGCAGCATACTTTTCAGACGCTGGAGAACCGTAAGGAAGACGAAAGCCGCCTTGTGAGAACTTTCGGGGAACCCTTGGAGGTAACTATGCGGAAATTTTTCCCGGATATTCCCGTAGATGAATCAATTGAGATATACAGAAGTTTTCACAGAGATAATTTCGGAGATTTGATAACGCTGTTTCCAGGCATGAAAGAACTGCTGTCAGAAGTTAAATCCAGAGGGTACAAAACAGGACTTGTGACATCCAGATTGTACCAGACTACCCTTGAGGGTTTGGAAAAATACCATATAAAAGATTATTTTGATGTTTTGGTTACAGCAGATGATACAACAAAGCATAAACCTGATCCGGAGCCTATAAATATAGCTTTAAGAAAATTAAAATCTTTACCGGAGAATTCTATAATGATAGGAGACACAATGTATGATATACTTTGTGCAAAGAATGCCGGAGTAGATGTTGCTCTGGTATCATGGTCAATAGCTTTAAACGAAGATGAAGATTTCAAAGGAAATGACCCTGACTATATAATACATGAAGCCAGGGAACTGCTTGATATAATATAGATGATTATACATATCAGCATTAGGTGAATGATTTTACTAGGAAAAAAGTTTATTTTAGTAAGAAAGGCGGTTTTTTATGGGGAAACTTAAAGATAAGGTTGCGATTATAACAGGAGCAACAAAAGGAATAGGAGAATCAGCAGCTAAAATTTTTGCAGATGAAGGTGCCAAGGTCGTAATATGCGGACGCTCGGAATCTGAAGGACGTCGCGTAGCCGATGAGATAAACCGGGACGGACAGATCAGGGCGGCATTTTTTAAGCTTGACGTAACGGACTATAAAAACTGGCAGGAAGCCTTTGAATTTGCAAAAGAAACATTCGGAAAAATAAACATCCTGGTTAATAATGCGGGCATAAGCTTTTATGAAACGGTTTACGATACAGTTCCGGAAAACTGGGATAAGACTGTTGCAACAAATCAGACAGGGGTTTATTATGGTATGCAGATAGGGATAAAAGAAATGGAAAAGACCGGTGAAGACTGCGCCATAGTTTCCACAGCTTCCGTTGACGGAGTGGTGGGTGATTCATACTATTTTGCATATGCGGCAACTAAGGCTGCTGTACAGGCGATGACCAGATGCGCGGCTATATACTGCGGGAAAAATAAATTGCCTATACGTGTAAATGCTGTGGCTCCCGGATATATTCTCACTCCTATGGCATACGATGATGCTGCGCAGATAGGAATAACAATAGATGAGTACTGTAAGGAATCTATCGAAAGACATCCAATCGGCAGGATGGGAACGCCGGAGGAGATAGCCAAGGCATATCTTTATCTTGCCTGTGATGATTCATCTTTTGTTACGGGAACCACACTTATAGTGGACGGCGGTTATACAGCGCAGTGAAATAAAAAGGAAAAGAAAGTGCAATATAAAATATGAGTCAGCAAAATAGATATTCAACACTGCTTAGCAATACATTTTTAATCAGCGTTGGAACTTTCGGGTCAAAGATTTTGACTTTTTTAATGGTTCGGTTTTATACCGAAATTTTAACACCATCGGATTATGGTACGGCGGACCTGATTATTCAAACGGCAAATTTATTGCTTCCGCTGATTTCAATGGGAATTACCGACGGTGTATTTCGTTTTGCCATAGAACACAAAAGAAATCGCAAAAGTATTTTTTCTGTAGGATTCTATACCATTACGGCAGGAGCGCTATTGTTTTTTGCAATAGCGCCGCTGCTTTCATTAGTTTCATCTTTGGATGGATATTCATGGCTGATAGTTTGTTTTACACTGGCATCCTGCTATCATTCTCTGTGCGCCCAGTTTGTAAGGGCGGAGGGTAAGACAGCGCTGTTTGCAGGACAGGGTGTGCTCAATACAGGTCTTGTAATAGGTCTTAACATACTGTTTCTGATGGTATTCAGGTTTGGAATAACAGGATACGTGCTTTCTGTAATATTGGCGGATGTACTGTGCAGCATATTTCTTTTTGTTAAAGAAAAAATGTGGAAACTGATAATCCGGCGTCCGCAAAGAGGTCTGGTGCCTCAAATGCTCAGATACAGTATTCCTCTGATTCCCACAACTGTATTTTGGTGGATTACGAGCGTATCTGACAGATATATGGTTACAGGTTTTCTTGGAAGTGATGCAAATGGTATATATGCCGTTGCATGTAAAATTCCGACGATTTTGACGTTAATTGCGGGAATCTTTCTGGAAGCATGGCAGTTTTCCGCCGTATCGGAAGCCAGAGGCAGCCGTAATGCTCACATTCACTTTTATTCCCAAATATGGAGCGCTTTTCAGGGTGTTATGTTTTTTGCGGGAAGCTTGATAATAGCATTTTCTCACTGGGAAATACGTATGCTTTCCACGGAAAGTTACTATTCTGCGTGGCAGTATATGCCGGTCTTGTCTATGGCTATGATTTTTGCATCTTTTGTAACTTTCATGGGCAGCGTATATATGGTGGAGAAAAAAAGCGGACTGTCATTTTGGACTGCGATGATAGGCGCGGCTGTGAATATATTGCTGAATTTGATTCTGATTCCTACACAGCTTGGAGTACAGGGAGCAGCGTTGGCTACACTTGCAAGTTATTTTTTATCGTTTTTAATTCGTGCTGTAAGCGCAAGAAGACTTATTCCGTTTGATTTGCATACGGGCCGCCTGACGGCAGGCGCATTAGTTTTATCTGTACAGACAGTTTTTATCATATGCAGATTTCCCATGTGGGATATTGTACAGGCAGTATGTATAGTGATTTTATTAATACTAAATATAAAACCGTTTTTTGCAGCTTTTCGCAAGGTTAAACAAGTTGGAACTGAAAGGAGATTATATAAGAAATGATAATAACTGTAGTACATGGGTTTTCCATGGCATTGGCAGACAGTGTGCCCGGAGTTTCAGGGGGGACGATTGCCTTTATCATGGGATTTTACGAAAGATTTTTAACAGCGCTTCACCATTTTTTCGGAAAGGACAAGCAGCTGAGAAAAGAAGCGTTTTTTTATCTGATAAAGTTTGCGATAGGGTGGATAGTAGGGCTTAGCGGTTCGGTAATGATTCTGTCACGGGTATTTGAAAGCAATATATATTTCTTGAGTTCATTGTTTTTAGGTCTTACTATTTCTGCAATTCCGTTCATAATATATGAAGAGAGAAATGTTTTAAGGGGTCGTTACAGGGATTTGATTTTTGTTCTTCTTGGAATTGCAGTGGTTGTCTCGCTAGTGGCCTTTCGTTCAAATTCCGCTGAAATAGGGGCTATAAATTTTCAGAGTCTTAATATGATGCAATATATATACCTTGTTATTTCAGGGGCTTTGGCTATTTCCGCCATGCTCTTGCCAGGCGTGTCAGGTTCTACGGTATTGTTGATTCTAGGTGTATATGTGCCGGCAATAAGTTCTCTTAAAGAAGTTATGAGTTTGAATTTTCAATATTTACCGGGTATATGCAGTCTGGCAGCAGGTATTCTGATAGGAATAATATTTGCGTCAAAACTTATAAGAAAAGGGCTGCGCAGGTTTAGACCTCAGATGGTTTATCTGATTATAGGTCTTTTAATCGGTTCTTTATATGCTATTTCCATGGGGCCTACTACTCTGGAAGTACCGCGGGAACCTATGGATTTCAGTTCCTTTAATATAATTGCATTTTTGTTGGGAATGCTTGTACTGGGAGGATTGGAGTTTGTAAAAAAGCATACGGAAAATAAAGAAAAGAAGTCCTTGGAATAAAATTATCTTAAGCAATAATTTTTTCATACATAAATTATGTAAGTACAATAGATTCTGTTAAAAGTTGACTTTTAGCAGAATCTATTATATTATATAAATAGTTTGATAATCAAAGTATTTGATACTAGAATTAAAAAAGAAGGAATGATTATGGGAGTAAAAATTATAGGAGTAGGGAAATGTCTTCCCGAAAAAGTAATAACAAATGAAGATATATCCAAATTCGTTGATACGAATGATGAATGGATAGTGGAAAGAACAGGAATTTCTCAAAGACATGTGGCTACAACTGAAAGTTCACTGGATTTAGCTGCGAATGCCGCAGAAAAGGCTCTTGAAGGAATAGACAGAGATTCTGTAGGTCTTGTTATCGTAGCGACAATAACGCCGGATCACGTAACGCCGAGCATGTCCGCAGAAGTTAAGAAAGCTCTTGGCCTTGACAACGCTGTTGCTTTTGATATAAATGCAGCATGCAGCGGTTTTGTATATGGTCTTTGGATTGCAGAATCGCTGATGAAGACAACTTGCGTCAAGGAGGGCGTAGACAAGGCTCTGGTTATAGGGACAGAGAGACTGACGCGAATAACCAACTGGGCTGACAGGGAGACATGTATCTTGTTCGGAGACGGAGCAGGCGCTGCAGTTCTTGAAAACAGCAGTGAAGACAGAGGAATCTTAAGTTCTTTTATAAAGAACTACGATGATGTAAAGGAAGTAATAAAGTGCAAGGCTAATTATATAAATTCACCTTTTTGGGAAGATGATCTGACACCGCAGCCTCTTTATATGAGGGGCAAATCAGTGTTCAGATTCGCTGTAAATGCCATAGATGAAGTGCTGAGCGGTTCTCTTGAACGGGCAGGACTTACATATGATGATGTGGATTGGTTCGTTCTTCATCAGGCAAATGCAAGGATATTAAAATCAGCTGCACAGAGAATAAAACAGCCTTTGGAAAAATTCCAGATAAGCATAGGAGAAAGCGGAAATGTTTCGTCGGCAACAGTGCCTATGGCCCTTTACGATTTAAAGCAGACCGGTAAGATGAAAAAGGGAAATATAATTGCATTGGCAGGGTTTGGAGGAGGACTCTGCGCAGCGGCGGCAATAGTTGAATGGTAGTTAAAAGCAAGTAAGGAGGCGGAAATTAAAGTGGAGAACGTTTGTAACATTTTAGGCACTAAATACCCTGTAATACAGGGAGCTATGGCAAGAATTGCAGAATATAATCTTGCTGCAGCAGTGAGCAATGGCGGCGGACTGGGAATTATCGCAGCCGGCGGTCAAAGCTCAGACTGGCTCAGAGAGCAGATTAAAATGGTAAGAGAGCTTACGGAAAAACCTTTTGGAGTAAATATAATGCTTCTGGCAGATAACGTGGATGAACTTGTTGATGTTGTCTGCGAAGAGAAAGTTCCCGTAGTAACTACGGGAGCCGGGAATCCGGGAAAATACATAGCTAAGATGAAAGAGTGCGGCATCAAGGTTATTCCTGTTGTAGCAAATGTAACTTTGGCAATAAGAGTTGCACGAGCAGGAGCAGATGCGGTAGTGGCAGAAGGAACAGAGGCAGGAGGACACATAGGAGAGACGACTACCATGGCTTTAGTCCCTCAAATGGCTGATGCTGTAGATATACCTGTTATTGCTGCCGGAGGAATAGCTGACGGCAGGGGAATAGCTGCGGCTTACATGCTCGGAGCGCAGGGCGTTCAGATAGGAACGAGATTTTTAGTTGCCGATGAATGTATTGTTGCAAGAGGATATAAGGATGCAATCATTAAAGCAAAAGATTCTTCTACTGTTGCTACAGGAAGAAGTACAGGTCATCCGGTAAGAATAATTAAAAACAAGCTGGCAAGAAAGATTCTTTCCCTTGAAAAACAAAATGCTCCCGAGGAGGAAATAAATCAGCTTTGTACGGGAACTTTGGCAGCAGCCGTAAGAGACGGAGATGCTGATAACGGTAATATAATGTCGGGGCAGATAGCAGGTCTTGTGAAGAAAGAACAGCCGGCAGCTGATATTATTGAGGAAATGTTTAAGGAGGCAGGAGAGATTTATGAAGATAGGAATAGTATTTGCAGGTCAGGGAGCGCAGTATAGCGGAATGGGAAAGGATATTTACGACTCGTATCCGCAGGCAAGAGAAGTATTCGATATGGCAGGAGAGCAGATAAAGGACTGGTGTTTTAATGCAGATGCAGAAACTCTAAAGCAGACCCATGTTACTCAGCCGACTATATACACAACAAGTATGGCAGCATATAAAGCTTTGCTTTCTGAGATAGAGGAAAATCATCTTGAGGAGCAGCTTGAAATAGTTGCTGTTGCAGGATTCAGTCTCGGAGAATATTCAGCGCTGACAGCAGCAGGGGCAATTTCAGATATAAGCAGGGGTGTTGATATAGTAGCTAAGAGAGGTGTTCTCATGCAGGAAGCGGGACTTGACGAAGATGGAAACGCAAAAGGCGCTATGGCAGCAGGTCTTGGGAAGAGGGAGCAGATTCTTCAGATAGTGGAAGAGGCGAGACAGGGAGGAATCCTCGAAGGCGTGAACTTTAATTCTCCTAAACAGACTGTAGTTGCAGGTGATAAAGAAGCAGTTAAAAGATTCGCAGAAATTGCTAAGGAAAATAAGATAAAGGCAATTCCTCTAAGCGTGAGCACAGCCTTTCACAGCCCGATGATGATTCCGGCAGCTGAAAAGCTTAGGGATGTTCTTATGGAAGCGGATATAAAGAAACCTGAAATGACGGTTTATGCTGATATCACTGCAGATGATATTATGAAAGATTATAAGACAGGCGATGTGAAAGAATATCTTGTGGATATAATGGCAAGACAGGCGATGAGCCCTGTTTACTGGGAAGAAATAATAAGAAAATTTGAAAGCGAGGGAGTTGAAGTCATGATTGAAGTAGGTCCGGGGACAACGCTTTCAGGACTGACAAAGAAAACCTGCAAAGGTATAGAGACTCTCAATGTAGAAAACGTAGAATCGCTTAAAGCAACTATAGGTAAGTTAAAAGAAATGTTGGCTTAAGTTTCAGTTAAAAGCTATAAAGCATGTTAATTAAAAAAGGTAGGTATCTAATGTTAAAAGGTAAAACAGCGGTTATAACAGGCGGCGTAAGAGGCATAGGAAAATGTATTGCAGAGACTTTCTGCAAAAATGGCGCTAATGTAATAATTTGTGATATAAGCAGTCCCGAGGCTGCAGCTGCAACGGAAGAGGAACTTAAAGCTTTTGGAACAAAGGTTAAAATGCTTAACGGAGATATTACAGATCCTCAGACTGCTAAAAATGTTGTGGAGATAATAAAGGATGAGTTCGACAAAAAAGTTGATATACTCGTAAACAATGCGGGAATTACAAAAGATAAACTCATGATAAAGATGAGTCCTGAGGATTTTTCAAAAGTAATAGATGTAAATCTCAACGGAGCGTTTTATATGACTAAAGAAATTTCTGCGCTTATGATAAAGCAGAGAAGCGGCTCGATAATAAGCATGTCTTCCGTATCCGGACTTAAGGGAAATCCTGCTCAGGTAAATTACAGCGCTTCAAAGGCAGGTCTTGTGGGCATGACCCTTTCTGCTGCAAAGGAACTGGGAAGACGGGGAATCAGAGTTAACGCAATAGCGCCGGGATTTATTGAAACTGAGATGACAGCAGTATTGACCGACGAACAGAAAGAAAACGCTGCGAAAAATATAAGCATGCAGAGAATGGGAAAACCGCAGGATATAGCTAATACAGCTTTATATCTGGCGTCTGATTTGAGTACTTATGTAACAGGTCAGATTATAGCTGTAGATGGCGGAATAATAATGTAAAAGGTTGTTGTATTGGAGGAATATATATGGATAAAAGAGTAGTAATAACAGGTCTTGGCGTCATATCTCCTGTGGGAAATGATGTTGAGTCCATGTGGAATTCAGTAAAGTCAGGAAAACATGGAATAGGACAGATAACTCATTTTGATTTGGAAGGTCATAAAGTTACTCTCGGCGCTGAGGTTAAGGACTTTGATTTCGGAGACAAGAGAGCTGCCAAAAGATTGGATATATCAAATCAATATGCTCTCGTTGCTGCAAGAGAAGCTATAGCCGACAGCGGTATTGTAAGCGGAGAGAATGTAGAACCTGGCAGATTTGCCGTATATGGAGGAACGGGCATAGGCGGAATAACCACAATGGAGGCTGATGTAACAAAGTGTACGAAAAAGAATACGCCGGGAAGAGCTTCCGCGCTTCTTATACCTATGGTTATGCCTAATGCCATTGCAGGAAATATTTCGATGGAGCTAAACGCGCAGGGTGCAAGTTTTGGAATCGTTTCAGCCTGTGCGGCAGGTACACATAACCTGGGCGAAGCGTACAGAAATGTAAAACATGGATATAATGATGTAGTTTTAGCAGGTGGAGCAGAGTCGGTATTTTCACCGGTATGTTTTTCGGGATTTTCCAACATGACTGCAATGAATACCACTACTGACCCCGACAGAGCTTCAATTCCTTTTGACGCAGACAGAGCCGGATTTATCCTTGGAGAAGGCGCAGGATTTCTGATTCTTGAAGAACTGGAACACGCAAAACAGAGGAATGCTGAAATATATGGAGAGATAGTGGGATACGGAGCAACTTCCGATGCTTATCACATAACATCTCCTGCTCCTGATGGAGAAGGCGCAGCCAATTCGATGAGGATGGCTCTAAGTGACGCTGGAATTTCTCCTGAAGATATAGACTATATAAATGCCCACGGAACAGGAACTCCTTATAATGATGCTTTTGAAACCATTGCAATAAAGAAAGTTTTCGGTGAGAATACGAAAGTACCTGTAAGTTCAACGAAGAGCATGACAGGTCATCTTCTTGGCGCAGCCGGAGGTCTTGAAGCTGTAATATGCGTTAAAGCTATAAATGAAGGATTCATCCCCCCTACTATAGGGCTTAAAAACCCTGACCCTGAACTGGATTTGGATTATGTGCCTAACGAAGGAAGAAAAGCAGACATAAAATATGTTATGTCAAACTCCCTTGGATTCGGAGGACATAATGGAACTCTCGTAATGAAGAAGTACGAAGAATAAATGATTGCCTTTAAATCGGCAGCAGCCGGTTTTGATAATTGAAAGGATGATATAAGATGCTGTTGAATAAAGAACAGATAAAAGAAATAATTCCTCACAGAGAGCCGTTCCTTCTCGTGGATGAAGTGCAGGAGCTGGCAGAGGGAGACCATATAGTAGCTACAAAATATGTAAGAGAAGACGAATACTACTTCCAGGGACATTTTCCGGGAAGACCTATAATGCCGGGAGTTCTCATAGTTGAGTCTCTTGCCCAGGCAGGAGCCATAGCAGTGCTTTCCATGCCTGAAAACAAAGGCAAACTGGCAGTTTTCGGCGGAATAAAAAACGCGAAATTTAAAAAGCAGGTTACTCCCGGCGATGTTCTCACATTAAAGGTGACTTTAGACAGATTGAGAAGAAATACAGGGACAGGGATTGCAGAAGCATATGTAGGAGATATTTTGGCATGCAAATGCGAAATAATGTTTGCGTTTAGTTAAGGAGATATCCGTGGATAGGAATACAAAGAAGATATACGACACAATGAGAAATCTTTTTAGTCTTGTCCAGAAACTTGATGAAGAATTTATCAAGAAATCGGAGTTTGATGATGTCTCAAGAACCGAGCTTCATACACTTACTGCGATAGGAACGGGAAGACCAAAGACAATGACTCATGTGGCAAATCTTTTGGATATCAATGTAAGCAGTCTTACAACAGCAGTTAATAAACTTGTCAAAAAAGGTTATGTTGAGCGGCTGAGAGATGATAAAGACAGAAGAATAGTAAAGATAAAGCTGACTGAAAAAGGTATATTTGCTGCTGAAGCTGAGGAGGAATTCAGGACATCGATTGTAAATGAAGCGGTTTCTCAGATTCCCGTCGACAAATTACAATATTTTATATCGGCAATAGACAATATCAATCGATTTTTTATGACAAAAAGCAGCATGATATACGTGAAAAACACTCCGTTTCAGCTTAATCCCATAACTTTAGGGGAAAATGAACTTCCTGTGCCCATAGTTCAGGCAGGTATGAGCATGGGTATAGCCGGGGCTGGTCTTTCATCGGCAGTTGCTGTTCAGGGAGGTCTTGGTCTTATAGGGACTTCTCAGATAGGATATGAATCGGATATTTATAAGACAAATCCTTTAAAAGCTAATCTCGAAACCATAAAAAATGTGGTAAGCGATGCGAGAAGAAGAGTAAAAGAGGCAAAAGGCAAAGGTCTTATAGGCGTAACGATAATGTGGGGAGAACAGGGCTGCGGTCAGTATGCAGAAGCGGCAATAAAGGCAGGAGCCCAGGTGATAGTGACGGGAGGAAGTCTTCCTAAGGATTTGCCTAAATATTCCATGGGGAAAAAGGTTGCGCTCATTCCTACGGTTTCTTCCAAGAGGGCAGTATCCGCTATAATAAGGAGCTGGTCGCAGAAGTATAACAGAATTCCAGACGGATTCATACTTCAGGGACCTTTTGCTGCGGGTATGCTTGGCTTTAAAGAGGAACAGCTGGACAGGGCTGAACAGGAATGGTATCGTATAATAGCTGATGTAAAATCCGAACTTTCGAAATTCGAAAACTGTCCGCTGATAGTAGGAGGGGGAATTTTTTCGAAAGAAGATGCAGAGACAGCGTATAAATACGGTGCTGATGGATTCCTGATGGGAACTAAATTTCTCATAACTCAGGAGTGCGACGCTCCTGAAGAGTATAAAAGACTATATTTGAATTGCGGTAAAAATGATGTTACAATAATCAGAAGTCCTATGAAAACATCGGTAAGAGCTATGAAAAATTCATGCTCTGAAAAGCTTTCCCAATCATGGGAACCCGGTTACGATATGTTTAAGGCTGTAAGAGCAGGTCTTGAAGGCGACCATGATAACGGTCTGATATTCTGCAGTTCAAAAATGGATAAGGCAGACCGCATGGAGACAGTAGAAGATGTTTTCAGGGAATTTACTAATTAAACAGTGAGGACATCTGATGCTTAATATTTATTACGGCGGAGAAAACATAGATAAAGAAAAGTTCATATTTGATAATATAAAAGGCAGAACTCTTTTGCTTGTACCGGACCAGTTTTCGCTGCAGGCAGAAAGGGATGCCTTTTTTTATCTGCAAAAGAAAGGTTTAATGGATATAAGAATTGTTGATTTTTCTTCTTTAGGCCATAAAATTATAGCAGAAGCTTCTGAGGGAACGCCGATTCTAATAGATAAGTACGGAAGACATATGCTGCTTACAAAGATAATAGATGAAAGTGAGGAGCAGCTTAAAGTATATAGGGGTCTAAAGGGAAAGAATTCCTTTATAGAGATGGTTAATGGATTTATTTCCGAGATGAAAAGATTTGAAATAGATATTCAGACTCTTTGCGATGTAAAGGATTCGCTGAAAACCGAAAGTTTCCTTAAGTATAAACTGGAAGATATATTGTGCATATATTCAAGATATGAAGAAGCAATAAAAGACAAATATCTTGACTCTGAAGATTATATAACATTTTACGGAAGTAAAATCCTGGATTCACCAATGATTGCAGAATCGGATGTGTGGGTATATGGCTTTGATACTTTTACTCCTAAGAATTTTCTTGTTATGGAGCGGCTTTTGAAAAGAGCTGTAAACCTTAATGTTGTTATGACCTATGACAAAGACAGCATAAATAAGACCGGAGGCAGCGTAAAGGGATTTTCGCCGTTTGAAGAGATAAAGGCAAACTGTGATGCCGGATTTTTGGCAGCTGAGGACAGGAAAGAACTGTTTTCCATAACGGGATACATTATAAAGAAACTTGTTCAGATGGCAGAAGATTTAGGTGAATCTGCAAACGTTGCGCCTATAGAAAACAATATAAGGAAAAGTATGTGGATTCATGAATCGATGTATCTCAAAGGGAATGTAAATAACGAACGTAATCCTGTAACCCTCGTACGAACGTCAAATGTTTACGCCGAGGCTGACAGAGCTGCCGATTATATATTAAAACTTGTAAGAGATGAAGGTTATAAGTTTTCGGATATAGTTGTGGTCTGCAACGATACGGAATTCAGAACAGGCGTCCTGAAAAGGACATTTTTAAGATGGGGAATACCTGTTTTTGTCGATAAAAAAAGAAAGGTAATGCATCACCCTGCCGTAGGATTTCTGCTTTCGCTTATGGAGATATCGGCTTACGGATACAGAGACAGTTCTGTAATGAAACTTATAAAAACGGGATTCTTGGGGCTTGAAGAAAATACGGCGGAGCGTCTTGAAAACTATATATATCAGTTTAAAATAAGGGGCGGAATGTGGAAAAAAGAATTTTCTAGAACAGGAGATTCATATACTGCCGAAGATTTGGATGAGTTTAACAAGTTCAGAACAGATTTGACAGCGCTTACAGAGGGTATGAAGAATCATATGGGAAAGTATAACAGCGCGGAAGAGAAAGTAAAAGGCATTTATAATTTCTTATCCGATGAATTTTTACTAAAAGAGCGTGTTGAGGATATGGCAGAGCAGCAAATGGAGAGAGGACTTGAGGAAGGCGCAGCAGAAACAGCGCAGAGCTGGAACGTAATATGCACTATACTTGACCAGATAATAACAACCATGGGAGATGAAAAGGTATCGAATAAGCAGCTGCTTAATCTCATGGAAGCGGGATTTGAAGAAGTGGAGATTGGACTGGTTCCTGTAACATCGGATATGGTTTTGATAGGAACAATGCAGAGAACAAGACTCAGCAGGATAAAAGCTCTTTTGGTCGTGGGAGCAAATGAAGGGCTGATTCCCCTTGAATCATATGATGAGGGGCTTTTGAACGACAGAGAAAAGAGTGTGCTTGAAAGTTTCAGCCTTGAAGTGGCAAAGACCGATAAAGTTATGAGACAGGAAGAGCGTCTGGCTATATACAGGACATTGTCCCTTCCGGAAGAAAAATTGTACTTAAGCTGCAGCCGGGCTGACGAAAAGGGTGAAGTCATTAGAGAATCAGCTCTTTTCAGCCAGCTTGAATCTTATGTTAAAAACAGAGATTTATTATATCATAAGAAGCATGATAAAGAACCGACTGATGAGAAAACGGTATTGTCTGATTTAAAAGATGAAAACGATGTATTAAGTGTGCTTACATCAAAGGTTGGCGCAATGTCTTATATGGCTGATGCGTTCAGAGCATATCTTGAAAATGAAGATATAGATTCTATGTGGTTTAATGTAGCCGATTGGTATGAACGCAATGAACATGACAGTTTTGAGAGAATAAAACGAGGAATGTCTTTTGATAACGAGGGCAGCTCCATAGGAGAAAAATTTGCCGATGCGCTTTACAGAGGCGACAGGGAACAGATAGAGACCAGCGTGTCAAGACTTGAAAAATACAGCAGCTGCCCTTTTGCGCATTTTATAAAGTACGGGTTAAGGCCTTATGAAGAAAGATTATTTGAGGTGGGCGCAAGAGAAATAGGAGATATATACCATGAGTGCATAATGAAGCTGTCGAGAAGATTATCTTCAGGCGGTGAATTCAGCTGGCATAATATTACAAAAGATGAATGTACGAGTGAAGTCAGCAGAATACTCGATGAGGAAATTAAAGAGTACCGGGAAGGATTGTTGTCTTCCGGAAAGAATGAAAAATATAAAACCGAGAGAATTACGGATATATGCAGCAGCGCGGCGTGGACCCTTGTAGAACAGGTAAGGAAAGGCTGCGTAGACAATATGTATTTTGAAAGACCTTTTGGAAAAGGGCGTGACCTACCTCCTATAAAGGTACGTGCAGGTGAGAAAGATATACTTATAAAAGGTACCATAGACAGAATGGATGTTTTAAACCCTGCCGGCGAGAATACTGAAAAAGCTATTAGAGTAATAGACTATAAGACGGGGAGCGAGTCTGTAAATGCGGAATATTTCAGAAACGGATATAAGCTGCAATTAATGGTATACCTGAAAGCTGCCATGGGTCAAGGGAACTTAAGACCGGCAGGAGTGTTTTTATTTAAAATAAAAGAAATGGATACTGATGCAGATAAAATTTCCGTGAAGCCGGGAGAAGATTCCTTAGAGGAACGTATGGAATCAGCTTATAAAATGGAGGGCATAGTTTTAAATGAGTCGGATGTAATAGAATCCATGGACGGAGATTTTGATGATGTATCCAAGGTGATTCCTGTAAAAAAATTGAAGAAAACGGGAGCATATGCTCCCTCTGCCGGAGGACAGCTGTTTACGGAAGATGAGTTCAAAGAGCTGTCGGAACAGGTGGATGTGCAGATTGAACGAATCTGCAGAGAGATTTGCGACGGAAATGTACAGATATTGCCTAAAAGAGAAAGAACGAAAGATATGGAAGGTAAATTCAGAAATTCGTGCAGTTACTGTGGGTATAAAAGTATATGTATGTTTGATACTGCTTTTAAAGGATGCAGATTTGAATGGGTATAATGCAGCAATCGGAGAACCGCTATCCTCCGATTGCTATTTTTAATCCTGTCTCTTCCAATTTGCGTTTAATGTGTTCCATATGATTTTTTTCGGGAGGCTTTAAATGAGAAAGGGTGTAAGGAATTTGCAGCTGTTCATATTTGCATGCTCCCATATTGTGATAAGGAAGAATATGGACTTCTTCAAGGCTGTCTTTATACTTTTTTAAAAAAGAAGACAGAAGAGAAATGTCCTCGGAAGTATCGTTAATCGTAGGTATTATCGGGATTCGGGGAATTATTTCAGCCGAATGTTTTATTAAATAATCGAAATTATCATGTATGACCTTGTTTGATTTGCCGCATGAATGTATATGCTTTGTATCATCTATCAGCTTTAAATCAAATAGAAAGCAATCTATTAAAGGCAGAAGTTCTTTCGCATCACTTAAGTTAAAATAACCGCAGGTTTCCACAGCTGTACTGTAGCCTTCTTGGCGGCATTTACTTGCTATTGGTTTTATGAATTCCGGAAAAAGCAGGGGTTCACCACCTGAAAAGGTGATGCCCCCGCCTGAGTTTTTATAAAAGGGTTTATCCTGGTTTACCATACTGAAAACTTCATCGCTTGTAAATTTTTCCCCGGATATGACTAGAGCGTTCGAGGGACAGAACTTTACGCACAAACCACAGCCCGTACAGTCTGTTTCTGATATTTTTAAACTTTCTTTCTCAAGTCGCAGCGCTTTATTTGGGCAGACTTCCGTGCATTTGCCGCAGACTGTGCATTTTGTAGCATAGTATTTTAGTTGGGGTGAGAATGTTATGTTTTCAGGATTGGAGCACCATTTGCAGCGTAGGCTGCATCCTTTGAAAAATATATTGGTGCGTATTCCCGGACCGTCGTGTGTGGAGAATTTTTGTATATTTGTTATATATACCTGCTGTTTCATTAGGTGCTCCTTTACCAGTTGGAAACTTCCGTTCTGTCGATTATAAGATTTTGTGCTTCCTTTCGCAAATCTACAAAATATGCGCTGTAACCGGCAACTCTTACAAGTAAATCCGTATGTTCTTGAGGATGTTTCTGAGCTTCAATGAGTGTTTTCTTATCTACAACGTTAAACTGTATATGATAGCCTTTAAGTTCACACTCTGTTCTCAGCATGGCTATAAGTTTTCTTTTGCCCTCTTCACTGCTGATGATTTCAGGATTGAGTTTCATATTTAACAGAGTTCCTGCGCCGTTTTCTGTGTGGTCTATCGTGCAGACGGATTTAATTGCCGATGTAGGTCCTTGTTTGTCATACCCTGGATAAGGTGATATACCGTCTGCCAGAGGTTCCGTTGCTTTTCTTCCGGAAGGCAGCGCCCATACGGCCTTGCCGTGAGGAACGTTTGCCATTACAGGAACGAGTCCGTTCATATATTTTGTTCCAAAGATGGAAGTGTATTGTTCAGCTGCTTTTACAGATATATCGACGTATTCTTTTGCAATATTATCAACAAAGGGGATATCATTGCCGTATTTTGGGGCGTCGTTTATGAGCATATTGCGAATATTTTCGTAACCGTTAAAATCATTTTCAAGCGCGTTTACAAGTTCTGACATGGTAATTTTCTTTTCGTCGTATACGAGTTTTTTCACAGCGGCCATAGAATCTGCAAGGTCGGCAATTCCTGTAGCTAAAAGTCCGGGTCCTGCGAAATAACGGCTGCTGCCCTTATACATTATATCTATGCCATTTTCGACAGGTCCTTCGACACAGCAATCTCTGAAAGGTTTAGGCAGTTTGACTTGCTGCGCTTTCTCATTTATCTGGCACGATTTACAGGCTATGCCAACCAGATATTCCAGCTGTGATTTTACTGCGGATGCAAATTCATCATAGGTTTTAAAATCCGAGGGATTACCTGTTTTAAGACCCATCTGTTTTTTCAGAGCATGGCTGTATCCGTTAAACAGAGCCCAGTCTACTGCAACGGGATAGCTGTATCTTGTTCCTTCATTCCACTGAGTGGTTTTGCCTGGAATCTGTGATGATACGCATCCTACGAGAGAGTAGTTCCATAAATCGTCTTCATCGACGCCGTTTCTTCTGAGCTGCTCGAATGCTGCCGGGTCAAAATGAAGAGCTGGCTGTCCTGTGCCGCATTTTATCAAGTCGCATATTTTCAGCATGAACTTGTCAGAGGTTACAGGATTTACGCGGACATTTATTGTAGGCGTGTGCATTTGAAGGTCTATCGTTGCCTGAAGACCCATAAACGAAAGCTCGTTGGCGGCGTCTTTTCCGTCTTTGTCTATGCCTCCGAGAGTAACTCCGTGATAAGGCTGGTATCCTACATAGAATATTGCACCCGCAGCTGAAAGACCGTACATGTTCTGCGCCAGTTTTATCCACAGACATTCCATTAACTCCTGCGCTTTTTCATCAGTAAGCCTGCCGGCAGCTTTATCTTTTAGATAATAGGGATATAGATACTGGTCTACTCTTCCTATATTAAAACCGGAAGCATTTTCATCGCAGTAAAGCGCGCATTCAACTAGATTGACTGCGTGAATTGCTTCATAAAAAGTATCAGGAGTCTCCCATGGAACCTTAGCGCATATTCGTGAGATTTCCATAAGCTCTTTTTTTCTTTCGATGTCGGTTTCTTCTTCTGACATATTCGCCGCAAGCGCAGAATATCTATCGCACATGATTTTCATTGCTTCACAGGAAAGTATTATAGCTTTGTAAAACTGTCTTTTGTCATAAAGCTCTATATTGCTTTCGTCTAAGGCTGCCATTTTGGACTGGGCTTCTTCTTTTATGCCTTTAAATCCCTTTTTAAATATGATGTTTTCAAAACCTGCGGCGGTTTCTCCTCCGCCTACTGTGGTTTTATTTTCTCCGAAGACAACATTAGTTCCGACTGCGATATTTTTAATTTCATCGGACATATGATTGAAGCAGTATTCTTCCATGGATTTGCCTTTCCAGTAGGGAAAAATAACTTCTTTTAAGGTGCTTCTGTCTTCTTCGGTTATGCAGTATGGGTCCTGAGGTCTCGTATCAATAGTATCTATTTCATCTTTAAGCCACATCCACGATATATCCGGGCAGAATACAAACGCTCTCGGAGCTTTTCCGGAAGTTCCTACAATAAGTTCATCCGGATATATGTTTATGGTTTTTTCGGACATATATTTTTTAAAAGCCATTGCCCGGCGAACTATCAAGTCTTCATCTTCGGTTTGCTGATATACTTTGGTGTAAACTGATGCTCTTTCAATATCTACGGAAGGAGCGTGATTCCAGTAGCTGTCTCTTAATCTGTTTATTCTTTCGGTAGCGCCGTTTTTCCACTTAGGACGGACGTCTTTGAATTTATCCTGCATTTTAATCTCCTTTTTTAGTTATTGCATGTATTTTCGTTTTGGAATCAATATGCGTATATTAATTGCAAGATATGTGCCATCATATAGATGATGATATTGATTTTATTTATAATATGATGTAAGTTATAAGCATGAATTTGTGGACGGTGAGGAAAATTAAAGAATAAAG
>CABUXV010000019.1 GCA_902495595.1 uncultured Eubacterium sp.
ATGTCATCATGACCCATGGACAAAAGGTGATTTGTCAACTTTGCTGCATCTTTGCAGTAATCGATATAGCATCTTCTATTGCACCCAAAGAGAGATTTTTGACCAATATGAACGAAAGGAATGGAATAGTTGTCCAATATTTTGGTTTGATTTGATTTTAAACTGGATGTAGCTAAAATTAATCCATCAACACCTTTGTTCAAAGCCATTTCGATGTATTCGTATTCTTTTGTAGAGTTTCCGTGCGTATTGCATAAAAAAACATTGTACTTCTTATCCATTGCAATAGTTTCAACGCCTGATAATATCATTTGATAAAAAGTGTGCTCTATATCAGGGACCAGAAGTGAAATGGTGTGAGTTTTTCCTAATATTAATCCTCTGGCTAAGTTATTGGGCAAATAGCCGTTTTCACTCATTGACTCGAGAACTTTTTCTCTCGTTTTAGAATTCACTTTTTCAGGATGATTCATAACTCGGGAAACCGTAGCTGTGGAAAAACCTGTTTTTTGTGCAATATCTTTAATATTGATTGTTTTCTTGTTCATAAGAAAATTATACAGGAAAAGACAATTGTATACAATGAATTTGTTTGATGAATAAGTAATCCTCATATAATTTTCAAATGTTTAAATCGATTATACAATAAAAAATATAATGTGAAAAGGTTTTCATTAAAATATTTTTGAATTATGAGTAAAGAGTTGTAAAGAAGTAAGTAAATTACGTAAAATAAAAGAAGTTGACAAGTTTCTGAATTTACAGTATATTCTAAATAAAGATGTAAACGTTTACATAAACTTAAGGAAGGAGTGAAATTATGAAACTTGAACAAGAAAAACTGACTGTTGCAACTTTGGAAGAGCAGAAAACGGGATTGTGGGATATTGCATTTATCTGGTTTTGTGCAAATGTAGCCGTTCCAAGACTGATGATAGGAGGTTCACTGGCGGAATTAGGATTTTGGAAGCTGCTTTTTATATTGCTGGCAGGCAATATAATTGTTTTTTTACCATTGCTCGCCTTGGGAAATATCGGTTATAAGGTGAAAATTCCAACAATGGCAGCTTCGAGAATGACTTTTGGAATAAGAGGTTCGTATTTGCCGTCAGTTGCAAACGGTATTCAGCTATTGGGGTGGGCTGCTAATGTGAGCGTAATATGCGGAGCCTCAATTAATGAAATAATAAAGGCGATCACAGGGTTCGATTCAATTACTCTGTGGATAATAGTAACGGCAGCTGTTCAGCTTGTTATAACTGCTTACGGTTTCAGGTCTATAACATGGCTTCAGAGGCTGTCGGTGCCATTGCTGGCAATACTTACGATTATTGTTGCGATTCTTATAATTAAAAATTATGGATTCAATTCCATAGTAAACTATACACCGGCGGCTGCCATGAGTATTTTGGTGGGACTTGATATAGTTGCAAGCAATGCTTTTGCATGGGGACCTATGGTATGCGATTACACCAGATATGCCAAGAGTTCTGGTTCGGCTGGCTGGGGAACTTTGATAGGATCTCTTTCAGGAGCTGCGTCCTTTATGTTTATAGGAGCCATATCGGCGATTACTACAGGAAGTGCCAACCCGGTTGATTTTATGCTGACTGCCGGTTTGGGGATTCCTGCGCTTTTGATTATTATTCTGTCAAGTGTAACTACCAATGTCATAAATTTATATTCTGCAAGTATTTCTTTTGTAAATGTATTTCCTAAAGTAGAACCTTGGAAAATAATAGTTCCATCGGGAATAGTTGTGGGAGGCATTGCGATAATACCTAATTTAATAGGACATTTTATTACATTCCTCACTATAGTGGGCGCAATATTTATACCGCTGATAGCTATAATGTTAGTCGACTTTTTCATTATAAAGAAACAAAATGTTTCTGTGGAGGAAATGTTAAAAGAAGATGAAAATTCCAAGTACTGGTACAGCAACGGATTTAACTGGAAAGCTATTTTAGTTTGGGTAATAGGAATCATACTTTACAATTTACTTACATATGTATGGGCTTTATTGGGAGCATGTGTGCCTACATTTATAATAACAGCGCTTTTATATATGGTTGTAGGAAAGAACAGGGGGAATGACTGATGAGGGATACATTGCTTATTAAAAATGCCAAGCTCAGAGAAGACAGAATTGTTGACATTTTTATAGAAGATGGGAAATTTAAAAGAATAGGAGATAAAATAGATATTGAAAATGTCAGCATATTAGATGCTTGCGGAAATTTGGTATCACCCCCATTTTGTGACGCGCATCTTCATTTGGATGCGGTATTAAGCGTTGGTAAGCCAAGGTATAACATGAGCGGTACACTTTTGGAGGGAATCAATATATGGGGCGATTTGAAGAAGGAACTTACGAAAGAGGAAATAAAGAGAAATGCAATCGAAGTAGTAAAGTGGGAAGTAGCTAACGGCAGCATGTATATACGAACACATGCAGATGCAACAGACCGTACGGGTAATGCCGTAGAAGCGCTTCTTGAAGTAAAAGAAGAAGTCAAAGATTTTGCAGAGCTGCAAGTGGTTGCATTTCCTCAGGACTGCATATTTACTGAATGCGGAAATGATAAAATGTTGGAAGATGCTTTAATTCAAGGATGTGATGCGGTAGGTGGATTGCCTTATATGGAGCTGTCGCCGGAGGATGGACTTAAAGATATAAAATATGTTTTTGATTTAGCTGAAAAGTACGGTGTACCGGTTGATATTCATTGTGATGAAAATACGGATTCTCAGTCAAGGTACGTGGAGGCTATGGCAAGAGAAACTGTTGTGAGGGGAATGAAAGGCAAGGTTACCGCAAGCCATGCTACAGCTATGCATAACTATAATAATGATTTTGTACAAAAGCTGATAGGGAATATAAAAAGAGCTGAAATGAACATAGTTTCCAATCCTTTTGCAAATTCATGTCTTCAGAACAGAACGGACGGATATCCTAGGCATAGAGGACATACCAGAATAGATGAGCTTATGGATGCTGGAGTGAATGTTGCAGCGGGAAGCGATGATATTATGGATCCATGGTATCCTATGGGAAAAGGAGCGCCGCTGACGATTTTAAACTTGCTTGTGAACTATGCGCAGCTTAGCGGGTATGGTCAGATAAAAAGTTTGTTCGATATGATTACTGAAAATGCGGCCAAGGTAATGTGCATTGATGATTACGGTATTGAAGAGGGCAAACCGGCAAATCTGATTATACTTGATGCGGATTGTGAATTTGATTCCATAAGATTATGTTCGGAAGTTCTTTATACTGTCAGAAAGGGAAAACTTATTTCGAGGACAAGACCGGCAACCAGGGAATTCTCTGGTATAATGGGAAATACAGAAAATATTGATTTTAAAGTGAAAAAACAGCGTCATGTTTAAAGGAGGAACGTAAAATGGACAGAAGAGATGATAAGAGAAGTAAAAAGGTTATATTTGTTTCCAGCTGTCTTCTGAATACCAATAACAAGGTAAGAGGACTTGCCAGATACCCGGGTATGTGTAAGGATGTGTTTGATACTCTTTATGAAAATGATTTGGGCATACAGCAGATGGATTGTCCGGAAACGTTGTTTTTAGGCATACAGAGATGGTGGTATACCAAGAACCTTTATGACAGCAGGGGATTTAGAAATCACTGCCGCAGTATAGCTGAAAGGCAGGTTGACTATATGGAAGAGTATGAACGTCAGGGGTATAAAATTGCAGGTGTTTTAGGATGCGACGGTTCTCCTACGTGCGGCGTTTCCATAACTGCATGGGATGATAATTGGGGAGGCAGCCCCGTGGAACTTTCCTTTAACGACGCGATAATAGAAGGGCAGGGCGTTTACATAGAGGAACTGAAAGCGGAGATGGAAGATAGGAATATAAAGATTCCGCCGTTTTACGGTCTTGCCCTCGACGATGAATCGGCTGATATGGATGAGATAATTAAAGATTTCAGAACGTTTATTGAGAGTATATCATAGAATAAGGTTTTGCGGCTGTATACATAAGGAATGAAGATTATGATGAGTTTATAATCAAATGAACTAAAATATTGCCTGGCAAAGTGTTTAGCTGATTACGACTGAAATATTTAAAGGAAAAAGATGCGCTTATTGACAATTTATGTAAAATGGTATATTATGGAAATTAATTGCAGCAGTTTGTCGCGGTTTGGAGCCGCAGATGATAATAAGAAGACCTCTTTTTTACTCAGCTATATCATTTTGCCTGGCAATATTGATATGCTTTTTCTCAGGAAAATTAATTGCTTTTTGTGTACTTGCATTTTTGCTCGTTTTATATTTAAGAAATTTAAATAATAAAATTATTATGTTTATACTGATTTTTTACGTTATAAGTGTATTTAATTTTTTTATTTATGATTTGGGAAGCGGAAAATTTGATGATTATATCGGAAGCAATGTTGAGATTTCAGGGGAGATAAAAAACTTTAAGGAAAAGAAAAATTCCCAAGGAGATAAATATATTCAGCTGGAATTATGTGCAGATAGGCTGAATGGTTCTAATATAAGTGATAACCTTTTACACAGGCCGCATACTGTTTTGGTTAACTGTTATAATGAGAAATTTCTGCATAGGAAAATAGTTCCGGGATATGAGGTCAGTGTTAAAGGGCGGCTTGATGAACCTAAGAAAAAGAGCAATCCAAATTGTTTTGATTATGCTTTATATTTAAAATCAATAGGAATAGAAGTGCTGCTTAATGCCGACGATATTGAAGTTTTAGATTATAAAAGCACCCTGCAGGGAAATCTTTATAATCTAAAGAAGATTTACAAAGAAAGGCTTAAAGAAACTTCAGGAAAAGAGATTTCCGGATTTATGAGCGGAATAATGTTCGGAGAAAAAGAGGATATTGATGAGGAGATTCTTGAAGATTTTCAAAAAAACGGAACAGCGCATATATTGGCTGTAAGCGGTCTTCATGTGGGAATAATATATGGTTTTATTTCGATTTTATGGAGGGGGAGAAAGAAAAAAATATTTTTTGCTTTTATTACATTGTTCATGATGTGTTATGTTATTTTGGCGTCTTTTTCCCCATCTGTCATAAGAGCTGTTTTTATGGTAGAGCTTCATGCTTTGTCAAAACTTCTGCATAGACGGTATGATTTGAGTTCGGCGGCATTTCTTGCAGTTGTTTTTATTCTGTATGAAAATCCGATGATGATTTTTAACGCAGGGTTTCAAATGTCTTTTATTGCCGTGCTTTCAATGTCGGCGGTTATTCCTTATATAAAGCGAGTATATGATGGGATGTTTACAGCAGGAATTGCAGTTCAGGCGGGGCTTTTACCATATACGATGTATTCTTTCAATTATTTTTCCTTGGCATCTTTATTTGTAAATATACCTATAATATTTTTGGCGGGCATAGTTGTTCCTTTAGGACTGTGTGTTCTTTTTTTAGTGATTATATCGGAGGGTATCCTCAGCCTATCATCCCTTTTATCATCTGCACCTGAGTTTATGATTGAAATAATATCAAAGTTTATTGCAGGGATTTGTGTGATGATTAAATTTTTAAATGAAATGACCTGTATAGACGGCATTACGGTTTTTGAGGTTACGAGCCCCGGGCATATATTTTTAGCTTTTTATTACTTAAGCATGCTCGCTTTTATGTCTGAGGCGGGAAGACTTTTAATAATCAGAAAGGGCAGGAGCGCTATAAAAATATTAGTATTGATTATTACAGCTTTTTCTTTGTCTTTTGGATATGTGACAAAAAGCGGGTTTGAGAAAGCAGATATCGTATTTGTAGATGTAGGTCAGGGAGATTGTATACATATTAAAACAGAAAATGGAAGTAATTACTTTGTAGATGGCGGAGGGAATGTAAATTATGATTTGGGAAGAAAAACTTTAAAGCCTTATCTTCTTAAAAACGGTGTTAAGGAGCTTGATGGTGCTTTTGTCACTCATCTGCATACGGACCATTATAAAGGTATTGCAGAGCTTTGCAGGCAGGGAATGGTAAGAAAACTTTTTCTTTATGAGGGGAATTGTGTAAATGAAGATAAGATTTTAAAAGAAACAGAATTAGAACGTGATAATCTCGTGTATATAAGCGAGGGTCAGAATATTTTACTGAGTCGTGAGGCAAATATAGAAGTTCTTGCTCCTGAAAAGAGAACTAATGATGAGTATTTAAAATTAGCTGAAAATTTAAAGGATGAGAATGAAATGAGCCTGATTATGAAAGTTAACATAGGAAATAAAAGTGTGCTTGTAACAGGTGATATTGACGAAAAAATGGAGGATGAGCTTTCTGAAAAATATGGTGATATTTTGAATTCTGATATTTTGAAAGTGGCACATCATGGAAGCAAATACAGTTATTCTGAAAAATTTGCGGAGTTTGTATCTGCAAAGTACGCTGTATTTCAGGTGGGAAAGAACAATTATGGACATCCAAATGAAGCGGTTTTAGTAAATTACAGGAATTTGGGAGCAGAAGTATTAAGAAACGATATTGACGGTGCTGTGGGATTTATTATGAATTACGGGAAAGATGCAATGGAGGTTGTAACAGCTTTGCCTTGAAGTTATAATAATATTTAAAATTGTTAATTGATGAGGAATTTATTATATGGCGAGAGATTTTTATAAACAGAAAGAACATGCTTTTATAACTATTGAAAAAGATTTGAAATCAGGTGATGTTCCGAATATAGTGCTGTTGTGCGGGGTTGAGGATTACCTAATAAATTGGTATTCCCAGATACTGATAAAAAAGTATGTTTCCGATGCATGCAGGGCAATAGACCTTGTGACTCTTGAGGGAGATAATATTAAACTGCAGCTAATAAAGGAAAGCGTGGAAACCGTAAGTCTTATGTCTGAAAGAAAAGTTGTTTTTCTGCCGGATTTTCTGCCGGCAGAGGGAAAGAGCATAAAGGGATTTTCCGATGGAGATGTGAAAGATTTTGCAGAATATCTGAAAGATGTGCCCGATGAGAGTATGATTCTGATGGCAGTTTCGGAGCAGGAAGATAAAAAGCAGAGCAAAAGCAAAATAAGAGCGGCAGCTGAAAAATACGGCAAAGTATATGATTTCCAGCCTCTTAAGGATAAGCAGCTTCAGGGATTTATAGAAAAGAGGCTGAGAATATCAGGAAAAGACTACAGACCTTCTGTTGTAAATATGATAATGTCTGAGAGCGGATATGGAAATAAGGCTATAGAATACAGTCTTTATAATCTGGATAATGACCTGAAAAAAATCGCTGCGCACAGTATCAACAATGAGATAACTGCTGCAGATGTAGGCTGTGTTCTGTCGGTAAATCCTGAAAACAATGTATTTGCAATGCTTGACGCTATAGGAAGAAACCGTAAGGATGAAGCGTTAAGGCTTCTTCATAATCTGCTTCAGTCGGGGACACCTGTATTCAATCTGCTTAGACTTATAACAAATCAGCTCGAACTTATTCTTTCGGTTAAGGAAATGAAAGATGAAGGTATAAGTGCGTCGGATATTCAAAAAAAACTTGGAGTTCATCAGTTCAGGATAAAAAAAGCAGGAGCTTTGGCAGGACATTATTCTAAAGATTATTTAAAGAGTATTTTGGCAGAAGCATATAAGGTGGATGAAAATATAAAAACAGGACTTTTTGAGGCACAGCTGGCTCTTGAGTATTTTATTGCCAAGTTATAAATGAATAGGCAATATTCGGCAATGAATAAATGTTGCAATTTAAATAATGTAACTAGTTTTGAAAAAAAATATAATTTAAAGCGCTTCGGTTGATTTTTCGCAAAATATTTGTTACAATGACAACGTTCGCATGATATAAATGTATTATAATTTTTAGGAGGAACTAACATGAGTGAAAAAGGTTGTAACTGCAATTGTGCTCAGAACAGGGAAGCTGAATTCAAAGAATTGGCTCCTGTGCTGGAACAATATGCGAAAGTGCCGGGTAGTTTGATTACTATTCTGCAGAAGACCCAGGATATATACGGGTATCTTTCCATGGATGCCATAAACTATATTTCCGAGGTAACTGGCATTAAACCTGCAAAAATTTACGGTGTTGCTACTTTTTATGCACAATTCAGATTGAAGCCTATAGGTAAAAATTTAATCATGCTTTGTCAGGGTACTGCATGTCACGTTAACGGTTCCGAGATGATTGAAGAAGCCGTGTGCGAATACTTGAACATTAAGGATGGAGAGACTACCGAAGATGGTATTTTTACATTAAATAATGTTGCATGTCTCGGTTGTTGCTCATTGGCGCCTGTAATGATGGTAAAGAGTGTCGAGGGCGATGAAACGTATGGTAACCTTACAAAGGATTCCGTTAAGAAAATATTGGCGGAAATCAAAGAAAGGGCATAGGAGGTAACATTATGAAAGTAGTAATTGGACAGGGCAGCTGCGGCGTCGCTACTGGTGCCAAGAAGACTGCCGCTGAGTTCGAAAAGCTTATAGCAGAAAAAAACATTAAAGCAGATGTTGATATTACAGGATGTGTAGGAACATGTTACCTTGAACCTATCGTTGATATCTATGATGATAATGGCGAAATGACAAGATATGTCAAGGTACAGCCTGATAAAGTTGAAAAAATAGTAGAAGAACATCTTATGAATGATAAGGTGGTAGAAGAACAGTCCATATCTGAAGAAGACAAACAGTTTGTAGAAAAGCAGCAGAGAGTTGTTTTGAGAAACTGCGGAGTTATAAACCCTGAAAACATAGAAGAATACATAGCTGTTAATGGATATAAAGCAATAGAAAAAGTTTTAGGTTCCATGAAGCCTGAGGATGTAATAGAAGAAATAAAAGTTTCAGGTCTGAGGGGAAGAGGCGGCGCAGGCTTTCCGACATGGTTTAAGTGGAATGCTGCTAAGCAGAGTCCCGGAAATGAAAAATACCTGGTATGTAATGCCGATGAAGGAGACCCGGGTGCATTTATGGACAGGTCTGTACTTGAAGGAGACCCCCACTCTCTTATCGAGGGAATGATTATAGGCGGATACGCTATGGGAGCAAGTGAAGGAGTTATATACTGCCGTGCAGAATATCCTCTAGCTATTAAGAGACTTGAAATCGCAATGGAGCAGGCCAGAGAAAAAGGTTTTCTCGGAAAGAATATAATGAACAGCGGTTTTGATTTTGATTTGAGGATTAAAGCCGGTGCGGGAGCTTTCGTATGCGGAGAGGAAACTGCTCTTATCGCATCTCTTGAAGGTGAGAGAGGTATGCCTAGACTTAAACCTCCTTTCCCTGCTGCAAAAGGCTACTGGCAGAAACCGACAGATATAAACAATGTTGAAACTCTTGCAAATGTTCCTTGGATAATATATAACGGCGGTGCAGCTTTCGGAGCTATGGGTACTGAAAAGAGTAAAGGAACGAAAGTATTTGCACTTGCAGGAAAAATAAAGAAGGGCGGTCTCGTAGAAGTACCTATGGGACTTACTTTAAAAGACGTTATTTACGGAATCGGCGGCGGAATAAAGAATGACAAGAAATTCAAGGCGGTTCAGATGGGAGGACCTTCCGGAGGATGTATACCGGCAGAGCTTATAGATACTCCTGTTACATATGAAGATATAAATAAAACAGGAGCTATCGTAGGTTCAGGCGGTATGATAGTAATGGACGAAGATACCTGTATGGTAGATATGGCAAGATACTTCCTGAATTTTACAAGGGATGAATCCTGCGGTAAGTGTAATTACTGCCGTATCGGTACAAAGAGAATGCTTGAAATCCTCGAGAGAATTACCGAAGGAGAAGGTAAGGACGGAGATATAGAGCTGCTTGAAGAATTGGCAGCCAAGATAAAAGACGGTTCTCTGTGCGGACTTGGACAGACTGCTCCAAATCCTGTTTTGACTACTCTCAAATATTTCAGAAACGAATATGAAGATCATATTTACAACAAAAAATGTACGGCAGGTTCGTGCAAAGCTCTGATAACTTACAGCATTACAGATGACTGCAAGGGATGTACCCTTTGCGCTAAGCACTGTCCTGTTGATGCTATTTCAGGCAAAGTAAAAGAAAAACACGTTATCGACACTGAAAAATGCATCAAATGCGGTAAGTGCTTGGATACTTGTAAATTTGGTGCGATAGAGAAGAAATAAGGGAGGAGGAAAAAACGATGGATAAATTCAGACTTAATATAAACGGCAAGGAAGTTAAAGGTACTCCGGGCCAAACTATTTTGGAAGTTGCAAGAGAAAACGATATTTTTATTCCTACTCTCTGTTACGATGAAAGAACCAAGATATATGGTTCATGCGGCATATGTATGTGCGAGGTGGAAGGAAATCCTAAACTCTGCAAAGCATGCGCTACAGTTATTGCACCGGGAATGGTTGTAAGGACAAACACAGAAAGGGTTACGGAGTCAAGAAAGACAAATCTCGAACTTCTTTTATCAAACCATACAGGGGACTGCCGTCCTCCATGTGTGCTGGCATGTCCTGCTCAGACCGACTGTCAGGGTTATGTCGGACTTATTGCAAACGGAGAATATGAAGCTGCATTGGAACTTGTTAAGGATAAGATTCCTCTTCCGGCAGCTCTTGGAAGAGTATGTCCTCATCCATGTGAAGAAAAATGCAGGAGAGGTCTCATTGATGAACCTGTATCCATACAGTGGCTGAAAAGATTTGCAGCAGACCAGGATCTTATGAGTGAAGAATCATTTATTCCTGAATGTGACCCTTCAACAGGAAAAAGAGTTGCAGTAATCGGCGGAGGTCCTATGGGATTGTCGGCAGCTTATTTTTTGAGACAGAAAGGTCATGATGTAACAATCTTTGAAGCTATGCCTAAGGCAGGAGGAATGCTGAGATATGGTATTCCGGAATACAGACTTCCTAAAGAAGTGCTTGATGATGAGATATTGACCATTGAAAAGATGGGCGTTGAAATAATTACTGATACGAAGATAGGAGCAGATATTCCATTTGAGACTGTAAAAGATGATTTTGATGCTGTACTTTTAGGAATAGGCGCATGGATTTCAACTGGTGTGGGATGTAAAGGCGAAGATGCAGAAGGCGTTATAGGAGGTATTGATTTCCTCAGAAAAGTTGTAAGAAACGAAGAAATACAGCTTGGCGAAAAGGTTGCAATAGTAGGCGGCGGAAATACGGCTATGGATGCGTGCAGAACTGCTGTAAGACTGGGAGCCAAAGAGGTTTACAACATTTACAGAAGAACCAAAGATGAAATGCCTGCTGATATGGTTGAGATTGAAGAAGCAGAAGAAGAAGGCGTAATATTTAAGAATCTCACAAATCCTATAGAAGTAATAAAGGATGAAAACGGTCATGCCAAAGAAGTGATTCTTCAGGTAATGGAACTGGGAGAGCCTGATGAATCGGGAAGACGAAGACCTGTTCCGGTAGAAGGAAAAACTGAAACAATAGCAATAGATACTATGATACTTGCCATAGGTCAGGCTGTTGACGCATCGGTATTTGACTGCGATAAGACAAGAAAGAATGCAATAGCTTACGATAAAGAAACATTTATGACAAGTATCCCAGGCGTATTTGCCGGAGGAGACTGCGGTAATGATAAGATTTCCATAGCTGTTGAAGCTATCGCCGATGCAAGAAAAGTTTCAGAGATAATAGATGCATATCTTGATGGTGAAGTTATAAGATACGAGAAGCCTTACTTTGTAGAAAGAGATGATATTACGGAGAAGACTTTTGAAGACAGAGAAAGAATGTGCAGACCTGAAATGCCTCAGCTTTCCGCAGAAGAAAGAAAGAATAATTTCAGTGAGGTAATTCCTGACGGATATACACCTGAAGAAGCTGAGGCGGAAGCATCAAGATGTCTTGAATGCGGATGTCATGATTACTTTGAATGTAAACTGATAGATTTTGCTCATCAGTATGATGTAGACCCTTCCAGATTTGCGGGAGATAAAAATACTGTTGAATACGAAGATGACCATCCATTCATCGTAAGAGATCCTAACAAGTGTATACTGTGCGGTCTTTGCGTAAGAGTATGTGATGAAGTAATGGGCGTTGGCGCATTGGGTCTTGTAGACAGAGGATTTGATACTGTAGTTAAACCTAATCTTGAAAAGCCTCTGATAGAATCAGGCTGCGTATCCTGCGGTCAGTGTGTAAGCGTATGCCCTACCGGAGCACTTCAGGAAAAAACTACAATGGTTAAGGAAACTCCTGTTGCAACAGTTGAGACAGATACAACTTGTTCTTATTGTTCAGTAGGATGCAGCCTTAAGCTTGAATCATATGGTGATATGCTTATAAAAGCAAATCCTGATAAAGAAGGTACTGTAAATGCAGGTCTTGCCTGTGGAAAAGGTAAGTGGGGATTTGATTGTTCAGTTCTTGAAAACAAACTTGAAGAACCGCTGATAAAAGACGGAGATGCTTTCAGGGAAGCTGATTATCATGAAGCTCTCGTTATGATTGCAAAGAGATGTCAGTCAATAGGCGCAAAATATACTAAGGATGCCATAGGCGTTGCAGTTTCAGACAGATATACAAATGAAGAAGCTTATGCAATCAAGAAGATGGCAGAAGCGATGGGTGCAAAAATATTCTCAATGAACAACAGAAAAAGCGGCATTGCGGAAGTTATCGGTCATGATGCATCACCTAATACTATAGATGAACTTCTTTCCACAGATGTTATTCTGGCTGTAGGATTTAATGCGACAGACAATCCTGTAATACAGCTTAAGATGAAGCAGGCGGCAGAAGCAGGCGCAAAGGTTGTGCTTATAAATCCTGAGGAATATACTCAGAATATGGCATATCTTACAAAAGAAGTGTATACATCTAATGACCTCGGATTCGTAAAGGCTGTTGCGAAAGCTGTTATTGAAAGCGGTAAAGGAGCAGGCCTTGCAGGTTATGAAGATTTTGCAGAAAGCGTTAAAAATGCTGAGATTACAGATGAAGCAAGGGAAATTGCTGAAATGTACATGAATGCTAAAAAGGCTATGATAGTATTCAATCAGAATCTCATAACAGTGGATGCAGCTGCACTTTTAGCTGATATAGCTATGGTTAGCGGTCACATAGGAAGCCCTAGAGACGGAATTCTGCAGGTTAAACCTAAGAACAATTCCCAGGGACTTGTAGACCTTGGAATTACTGCAGGAGCAGAAGAACTCGAAGGTGTTAAAGCGCTTGTTGTATTCGGCGAAGAAGCTGATATCGACAGAGATGCTCTTGAATTTTTGGCAGTTTGCGATACGCACATGACTGCTCTTGCGGCAAAAGCTGATGTTGTCATCCCTGGAACAGGATTTGCTTCAACTGACGGAACGTATACAAATACAGAAAGAAGATTACAGCTTGTACAGGCGGCAATAGAAGAGGATGTAGCGCTGAGCAACTGGGAGGTTGCTGCAGAGATTGCCCATGTATTTGAAGTTGATTATCAATGGGAAGATACTGAAGACATTTCTGCTGAAATGGATGATATGGTTCCGGCTTATAAATATGCTGAAGTCGGCGAAGTTCTGGGCGGAGTTTTAGTTCCTGCCGGAGATGCTAAGCTGGTTGCTGTTAAGGATGGCGAATTTGCAGATAAACTTAACTGTACGGACAGTTTGATGAATGTGATTTGTGAAAGACTTCCTAAGCCTGCAAATCCTACAGCATAGTTTAAATAATAAAGATAATAAATAAGGTGTATAACAATAAGCCTGAAAACCCTGCGTTTAACGCAGGGTTTTTTATAATATGGGAAATACCGTAATACGAGATTTCCGTATACTTCAAAGAAAGTACCTTGCGAAGCGTTCCCCCCCTTGCGGGCGACAGGTGTGCAAAGGAAGCTCTGATTCCGTCTTGCACACTTTTTTATCGTGCAGGAAGTATTATAATATCATCTGATGTTGATTTTAGGTTTGCGGGATATGAAAAATATCCAAAAGTTAAATTTATCTGTGTGTTTTGGATAAAAAGACCCCTTTTTTACTGTTTGGCGTGAGATTATTATCCAAAATTTAATGTTTAGAGACTCTTTTGGTCGAAAAATGCAAATATATTACAAATGTCTGAGAAATTTTATCCAAAATTGCTGTATAAAGATAGCTTATGGTTATTTATAAATTTTTTTCAGGTAATGTAAGCAGGATTTTATCCAATGGCAAATAATAAAGAGTTCTTTTGGATATTTTGTTTTTCAACTGCATGGCTGATTCTTAAAGGATGGTGTTATTATATTTGCAGATAGATGTGATAACTATTTTTGTGATGTTTGTCTGAAATCTTCTGTGTTCATGTTACAAATAGCTGAATTTACCTTTATATTATGGTAATATAATAAATATAAAAAAGTGCCGGAAAGGAGAGCTTATGGCTTTCGTAACATTTGAAAATGTAGGAAAAGTATATAAGAGCGGAGATGTAGAAGTAAGAGCTTTAAAGGATGTATGCTTTGAAATAGAAAAAGGGGAAATATGCGTAGTTGTAGGACAGTCGGGTGCAGGTAAAACTACGCTTTTAAATATTCTGGGAGGAATGGATACACTTTCGGAGGGAAGAGTACTTTTAGACGAAAAAGATATTTCTTCATTAAATGAAAAACAAATGGCAACATACAGGCGATATGATATAGGTTTTGTTTTTCAGTTTTATAATCTTATACCAAATCTGACAGCGCTTGAAAATATTGAGATAGCTTCCCAGATTTCCAAGAATCCTTTGGACAGCAGAGTTGTTATTGGGGATGTAGGGCTAAGCGACCGTGCGGGGAATTTTCCGGCGCAGCTTTCAGGCGGTGAACAGCAGAGAGTTGCTATAGCAAGGGCGCTGGCTAAGAATCCAAAGCTGCTGCTGTGTGATGAGCCGACCGGGGCGCTGGATTATGAAACAGGAAAAGCTATACTTAAACTTTTGCAGGATACATGCAGAAAAAGCGGAATGACTGTGGTCATAATAACTCACAATTCAGCTCTTACAGCTATGGCGGACAGAGTCGTTAAGATAAAAAACGGAACCATAGACTCTGTTTACGAGAATACGAATCCTACACCTGTTGAAGAAATAGAATGGTAATCGGAAGGGTAAAGCGATGAGGCACAGCGTCTACAGAAAAAATATAAAACGTACCATTTTCGGAAGTTTTGGCAGATACATAGCAATACTTGCAATAATAGCCCTGGGAGTGGGATTTTTTGCAGGTGTAAAAAATACAAAAGGCTCCATGCTCAAGACATGCAATAAATATGTAAATGAGCTCAATATGTATGATTACAGACTTATATCTACGTATGGTTTTGATGAGGATGATGAAAAGTATATAAATGATACAGAGGGAGTAGGAGAGGCAGAGGGAGCTGTAAGCGCAGACTTTTTTTCAGAAGATGGCGATGGAAATTCCATAATACTAAGAGCCCATTCTATTACAGAAAAAGTTAATCTTCTGAGAATTGAAGAAGGACATATGCCTGAAAACGATAACGAGTGTGTAGTGGACGGACATTTTTATACGAGCAGTGATATAGGTAAAAAGGTAAAAATTACAGATGAAAATGATGAAGACTCTAAAGAAATTTTTACCTGCGATGAATACGAAATAGTCGGTATTGTCAATTCACCTTATTATATGATGAAAACCGAGAGGGGAACTACATCTTTAGGGGATGGAAGACTTAATGCATACGTATATATGACTAAAAATGGATTTTCGTCTGATTACTATACAGAAATGCTTGTAACAAGTGATAAACAGGGATTTGTTTTTTCCGATGAGTACAATAATAATATTGAAAAGGAAGAAAGCAAGGTTACTGCTGCTGCGGAATATAGAGCAGATGTGCGATTTAATGATATAATATCCGAAGCACAAGGTGAAATAGATGCAGGGCAAAAGGAGATTGACGAAGGCAGAAAAACACTGGAAAATGAGCGCAGCAAAGCTTACAGTGAATTAAAAAAAGCAAAGAATACTTTAGATGATAAAGCAAAGGAACTTGAAAACGGAAAAAAGACTTTAGCCGCAGAAAGGTCTGCTCTGAATGAAAATAAGGATGAACTTTCTGCTCAGCTTGCTTATGTAAATCAGAATATAGAAGCATCAAAACAGCCGGACTCAGGGGTGTCTCAGGAGCAGATAGAGCAGATGGAGGCTCAGTCTCAAAGTATGACAGAGTCACTCAATCAGATAGAATCGGGACTTAAAGAGATTTCTGAAAAAGAAAAAGAGCTTGATAAAGGCAGAAGAGAGCTGGATTCGGGATACAGTGAATACAAGTCAAGCAGGGAAAAAGCCGAAGCCGAGTTTGCATCGGCAGAAAATGAGTTAAAAACAGGGGAAGCAGAACTGGAAAAGGCTAAAAAGGAATTGGCGGAAATATCGGTACCGGAGATTTATACTCAGACAAGGGAAGATAATATAGGATATGATTCCTTTGAAAGCAATTCTGAGATTGTTGACAGCATAGCAAAAGTATTTCCTATATTCTTTTTTCTTATAGCTGCATTAGTATGTTCTACTACTATGTCAAGGATGATAGAAGAAGAGAGAACTCAGATTGGTTCGCTTAGAGCTATGGGTTACACCAATGGCAGAATAATGTGGAAGTATATGGTATATTCCGGCTCGGCAGCTGTGATAGGATGCGTTGCAGGATTTTTCGCAGGTTCCAAATATTTTCCGTATGCCATATGGATAGCTTACGGGATGATGTTTGGTTTTGCTCCTATTGAATTTTATTTCAGCTGGAAACTATTTGCCGTTTCACTTATAGTTTCGCTGATATGTTCGACAGGAACAACATATTTCGCATGCAGAGGTCAGCTGAAATACACTCCTGCTGAAATACTTAGACCAAGAGCGCCAAAAGCAGGAAAAAGAATAATTTTAGAAAAAATACCTTTCATATGGAACAATCTTAAATTCCTGCATAAAGTATCCGCAAGAAATATTTTAAGATATAAAAAGCGCATGGTTATGATGATTATGGGAATAGGAGGATGTACAGCTCTTGTAATGGCAGGATTTGGGATAAATGATTCTGTAGCGGGAATTGCAGAGCATCAATATTCAGATATAGAAAAATATCACATGACCGTGGCCTTTTCCAAAGAATTAGATGAATCGGAGCTTGCGGAATTTTATAATTTGTGTGGAAATGAGCTTGACAATACAGCTGTATTACAGCAAACTTCTGTAAGCGCTAAAGGGAGCGGAGGAGTAAATAAAACCTGCAATCTTATGATAACCGGTGATAAAAATATTGAAAGCGCTGTAAATTTTTCCAGTGAGGGAAAGCAGATAGATTACCCGGGAAAAGGAGAAGCTGTAATCAATAACAAGTTTGCTGAAATGTTAAATGTTGATACCGGTGATGAGATTACTGTAAAATACGACGATACAAAGCAGACGGTTCTTAAGGTCTCAGGAGTATACAGAAATTACGTTTCAAATTATATATACATAAATAATGAGACTTATGAAGAGAAATTCAATAAGACTTACGAACCATCAATAGCCTTTGTTACGGTTAAAGACGGCGTGGATGTATATGAAATGTCGGAGAAAATATATGGTTTTGATGATGTTATGGGCATTTCGGTAAATGAAGACACCAAAAATCGCGTAGGGGACATGATGGTAAGTCTTAATTATATAATAATACTCGTTATAGGGTGCGCAGGCGCACTGGCGTTTATAGTTCTGTTTAATTTAGGAAATATAAATATAACAGAAAGGGTTCGTGAAATTGCAACTATAGAAGTGCTCGGATTTTATCCTCGTGAAACAGGTTCTTATGTTTTCAGGGAAAATTTTATACTGGTTTTGCTAGGGATTGCTGCTGGACTTCCAGCAGGGTATGTGCTACATAAATTTATAATGTCGCAGATAAATGTAGATGCAGTGGCATTTAACGAGATTATTGAGCCTTGGAGTTATGTATTTACGGTTCTGGTTGTTCTTGGATTTACTTTTATAGTGGATATAATAATGAGACGAAAGCTTAAGAAAATAAATATGGCAGAGGCTTTGAAATCCGTTGAATAAATGAAAAAATATACGATAAAGGCAGGGATACAGATGTTAAAATATGAAGAATATATTGAGTGGTCGGATACAGATTTTGATGATGCGGGGAGCATAAAATCTTCAAGTCTTATGTATGCTTTTCAGGAGATTGCAGCAGTTCATGCTACAAATTTGAACCTTGGATTTGACGATATGATATCGCATAATAATATTTGGGTACTGTCGAAGCTGAGATTTAAAGTGTATGGTGAGATTTTAAAAGACAGACGATACAGACTTGAAACTTATCCCAGGCCAAAGAAGGGGATAACATTTTTCAGAGATTATTATCTGTATGATGAAGATAATCTTATCTCAGCAGGCACAAGTCACTGGTGTATAATAAATTTTGAAACAAGAAAAGTTGAACGGACGAAATTGGACTTTGACGGTGAATTTATAGATTATGAGCCTTTTGAGGGCGGAATTGAAAAAATTAAGGCGGATAATCTTAAAGAAGCGGGGAGTTATGAGGTTACAGAAGATGATATTGACATAAATCGGCATGTGAATAATTGCAGGTATGCGGATATGGTGGACAGGGCAGTATGCGGAATGAAATATAACGATTTTAATATACATTTTGCAAAGGAAGCCAAGCTTGGCGATAATATCAAACTGTATACCGGTAAGATGGATGATTGGGAAGTGATAATAGGAAAATCAGATGATGAGACAACTGTTTTTCAGGCTAAGGTCAGAAAGATAGAGACAGATGAGGATATAAACAAAAGATTATAGAAAGTGCGTAAGATGAAATTAAAGATTTTTTTGTGCAATCATCTGCAGGGGTTGATGACTTCAAATTATTTTATAAATATTGACTAAGCATTCATAAAATAGATATTTTCTGCACGATAAAAAACGACTTCATATAAATGTGAAGTCGTTTTATGTAGTCTGTTAACTATGCTGTTTTATTTATACTAAACCCTGCTGCATCATAGCTTCGGCAACCTTTAAGAATCCGGCAATATTTGCACCTTTAACCAGGTCATATTTACCGTAGTATTTCTGTGAAGCATCAGCACAAGCTTTGTGGATATCAACCATGATACCGTGAAGCTGTTCATATACTGCTTCGTTTGTGAATACAGTCTTACCTGCATTCTGTCCCATTTCGATACATGAGCATGCAACGCCGCCGGCGTTAGCAGCTTTAGCAGGTCCAACGATTACACCTGATTCGAGCAGATATTCGAGCGCATCATTAGTTGTAGGCATGTTAGCGCCTTCGCAGTAGAATTTAGCGCCGCTTGCTACGATTTTCTTGGCTTCTTCCATGTTTACATCGTTCTGCATTGCGCATGGGATGTAGAGGTCAGCCTTAACTCCCCAAGGTTTTTCGCCAGGGAAGAATTTAGCATTAGGGAATTTTTCTGCATATGGTGAGCAGATGTTTTTGCCTGATGCTCTGAGGTCAAGCATGTAAGCAACTTTTTCATCAGTGTTAATGCCATCTGGGTCATAGATGTATCCGTCAGGACCTGAGAATGCAATAAGGTTAGCGCCTAACTGCTGCAGTTTCCATGCAGTACCCCAAGCAACGTTTCCGAAACCTGAAATAACAACATCTTTGCCTTTGATGTCTTCACCGTTAGCCTTTAACATTTCTTCAGCATACCATACGATACCGAATCCAGTAGCTTCAGTTCTGCCTTTAGCGCCGCCCCAAGCTAATCCTTTGCCTGTTAAAACGCCTTCAAATCTGTTAACGATTTTTTTGTACTGTCCGTATAAGTAACCGATTTCTCTTCCGCCAACACCAAGGTCTCCGGCAGGAATATCAGTTGAAGGTCCAATATGTCTGTAAAGCTCAGTCATGAATGCCTGACAGAATCTCATAACTTCAGCATCTGATTTGCCATTAGGGTCAAAATCGGAACCGCCTTTGCCGCCGCCGATAGGAAGACCTGTTAAGCTGTTTTTGAAAATCTGTTCAAAACCAAGGAACTTGATGATTCCAGGATATACGTTTGGAGCAAATCTTAAACCGCCTTTGTAAGGTCCGATAGCGCTGTTAAACTGGTATCTGTAGCCTCTGTTAATCTGTACTTTACCAGCATCGTCAACCCAAACAACTCTGAATGAAATTCCTCTTTCGGGTTCGATTAATCTTTCGAGAAGAGCAGCTTCTTCATATTCAGGGTGTGCATCAACAACCGGTTTTAATGAAGTCAATACTTCTTCTACTGTCTGGTGAAATTCTGGTTCGCCAGGGTTCTTTTGTTTACAAAGTTCAATACATCTTTCAACATAATTTGACATTTCTTTTTTCTCCTATTTTTAAAAAAATTCACAAAGTTAGTAATGCCTCGTTGTCTAAAGTGTATCACTCTGTAATAGTACAGTCAATGTATTTCAGCGGATAAAACAGAAAGTTGCAATTTTCTGATAAATGATTTAAAAACGAATAAACAAACGTTTAAAAATGAATAAAAAAAGCGTTTCAAACAGGCAACTTAGCTATTTAAAATGATCGCTCTTGCGTGGTATAATATAAAATAGATAAAAAGGCGAAATTTGCTGATGACATAATAAGATTGTCAGCAGGAATACCACCGGAGGTGATTGTATGACCGAGTCAATGAATATGGATATAAAATCGCAGAGATTTGATGAAGATATAGAAAAAGTTCTCGATTTGCTTGAAGAAAAGGCGTATTTCAGGGCAAGAGACGAGATATTAAAATACAATGAAGTTGATATTGCGGAGATTTTAGAAGAAGTGTTGGAAGAGGCGGGAATTGAAAAGACCATAATCATTTTCAGAATGCTTCCGAAGGATATTTCAGTTGAAGTTTTCTCATATTTGCCTACAGATGACCAGTTGGATATTATAAGAGGGATTACTGACAGAGAAATATCATATATAATAAACGAACTTGATTTTGACGATATGATAGACGTGCTTGAGGAACTTCCTGCCAATATAGTCGATAAAATTCTTGAAAAGACGCCCAAGGAAGAACGAAAGCTCATAAATACATTTTTGAATTATCCGGATACCTGCGCAGGAAGTCTTATGACTCCTGAATATATCAGTCTGCGCGAAACTATGACCGTCGGTGAAGCAATGCACCATATTAAAACCGTGGGTATGGACAGTGAAACCGTGTATACCTGTTACGTTAAGACCGGAGGAAGGAAGCTTGAAGGTATAGTTTCGTTAAGGTCTCTTGTAATAGCCGATGACGAGATGAAAGTATCCGAGCTTATGAACACCGAATATGTTTATGTAAGTGTGCACGATGACCAGGAGGAAGTTGCCGAAGCATTTAAAAAATACGGGTTCTTGGCGATACCTGTGGTTGATAATGAACATAGGCTTGTAGGTATAATAACCGTGGATGATATTCTCGATGTTATCGAGGAAGAAACGACAGAAGACATTGAAAGAATGGCAGGTGTAATGGATGGCTCCGATCAGGATTACCTTGATATAGGGGTATTTCGTCATGTGAAGAACAGGCTTCCTTGGCTTGTTTTTATGACCGTAGCGCTTATGATAACAGGATTTATAATATCGGAGTTTGAATCGGTTTTATCTCAGGTTATAGCGTTGGTGGCATATCTGCCGCTGCTTATGGGTACAGGAGGAAATACGGGAACACAGGCCGCATCCCTTATAATAAGGGGAATGTCTGTTGACGAAATAGACCTTAAGGATGCGGGTAAAGTTTTATGGAAAGAGTTTAGGATAAGTGTGATTTTGGGTATAGCTTTAAGTGCATTCAATTTTGCGAAGATAATGATTATAGACGGTGAAGGGGCAATGATAGCTTTAACTGTAGCTTTGTCTATGCTGGTAATAGTGATGTTTGCCAAACTTCTGGGAGGTTTGCTTCCTATGGGGGCAAAAAAGATAGGTATAGACCCGGCTTTGATGGCAACTCCTATGATAACTTCAATTACAGATACCGTATCAACTGTGACATATCTTCTTGTGGCATCTCTTTTGCTGGGCATAACTCTGTAATACTGCAATGTGAAAAATTTCTACCTATATATAATCTTAAATTTATATAAAAATGGTTGTTTTTTTGTTGTTTTTCATGTAAAGTATGAAAGGTAATTCAAGATGAGAAAAGCAATAAATAAAAAGAAAATGAATAAACGGAGACTGATTATAGGTATTTTAATAGTTATAGGTTTTCTTGCAATAGAGTTTCCGGGAATTCTTCTAGTACGAAATAGGATATATCCATTTATATTGGGGATACCTTTTTTATATGGATATATACTTTGTTGTTGGGCGTATATGTGTATTGTACTTTTTTATGCTTACAGAACATCTTGGGGAAAACAGTCGTTTTTTAAAAAATTTATGAGAAGGGTTGAAAAAAGGTGAATTAAATGTCAGATTCAACATTGTCGATTATTATATTTGTATTAGTAATGATCGTAATTATTTCCGAAAAGGTTCACCGTGCAGTAGTAGCTGTAGGAGGTGCGGTACTTTTAATAATTTTGGGAGTGCTGGATATTGAACACAGTGTAGCTCATATTGACTACAATACCATAGGGTTATTGATTGGTATGATGCTGTTTGTCGCGGTAGTAAAAAATTCCGGAATGTTTGAGTACCTGGCGGTAAAATCTGCAAAGGTGGCTAAGGGAGACCCGTGGAGAATGATGGTGATATTCATTATCATAACGGCAGTTTTATCGGCACTGCTTGATAATGTAACCACTGTTCTTTTGGTAGGACCGATGACGCTGGCCATAACAAAGGAAATGGAATTAAATCCTGTACCGTTTATTTTAACTCAGATTTTAGCATCTAATATCGGAGGAACCGCTACATTGATAGGCGACCCTCCTAATATTATGATAGGCAGTGCAACAGGTCTTTCGTTTGCGGATTTTGTACTTAATGACGGTGTAATTGTAGTAGTGGTTATGATTGCTACAATCTTAGGTTTTAAGCTGATATACGGAAAGAAACTCATAGCAACTCCTGAAGCAATACAGAAGGTTATGGCGATGGATGAAAAAAGTCTTATAAGAGACCATAAACTTTTGATAAAGAGCGTTGTAATGATAATTCTCATTGTGGCAGGTTTTGCTCTTCACGGTGTTCTCCATATGGAATCTTCGATTATTGCATTGACGGGTGCAGTAATTATGATGATTATCGGAAGACAGGATATAGAAAAGGTAGTTTTAGATGTAGAATGGCCTACTATCATATTCTTTACTGCATTGTTTATTGTAGTTGGAGGAATGGTAGAAACAGGTGTAATTGATGATTTGGCAGATATAATTATGGGAGTGACCGACGGAAAACCTGTAATGACAATGATGATAATACTTTGGGTATCAGCAATACTTTCATCTACACTTGACAATATTCCGTTCGTAGCAACAATGATACCTCTCATTCAGGCTATGGGAGAAGGCGGAATGGATGTTATGCCTCTATGGTGGGCATTATCATTGGGAGCATGCCTGGGAGGCAACGGAACTCTTATAGGAGCATCAGCAAACGTTGTACTTACAGGAATAAGCGGAAAACACGGATATCCTATTACATATGTTCAGTTCCTTAAGATAGGATTCCCTATGATGATTTTATCCATAGCAATTTGTTCTGTATACATGTTAATCAGATATGTATAGACGGGAAACGATAAAAATCATTATATTATAACGACAACAACAAATAAAACCCGAAGTATAAATACTTCGGGTTTTTTAGTACGATTTAAGATTACTTTTTTATAAGAAGCTGATTGAATTTATATCCTACTCCTCTGACGCTTACTATATAGTTTGTATCGTGGTCTTTTCTTTCCAGCTTTTTTCTCAGAGTGCTTATGTATACCATGACGGTTTTATTATCATTTTCCATGCAGTTGGTTTTCCATACGGATTCAAATATCTGTGAAGCAGGGAAAACTTTACGCGGGTGGCTGATAAACAGTTTAAGGATTTCAAATTCCTTGGAGGTCAGACTTATTTCTTCTCCGTCTAAGAATAGTTCATGAGTGTCAAAATCAACTTTCAGACCATCGAATTCGTAAAAATGGGATTCATCTTCGGCAGCTTTTTTGGCAAGAGAATGCTGTCTTCTCAAATGAGCCTTTATTCGTGCAATAAGTTCCCCCGGCATAAAAGGTTTTGTAATATAATCGTCGCCTCCTGCAGAGAGCGCTATGATTTTGTCTATTTCCTGGGTTTTACAGCTTAAAAATATTATGGGAGCATTGGAAAATTCTCTTATTTCAAGTGATAGGGAAGGACCTTCAGTATCAGGAAGCATTACATCAAGTATTATTAAATCGGGGTTTTCTCTTTTTAATAAAGCCAAGGCTTCCTCACCGTTATATGCGGCAAAAGGCTGGAACTGTTCTTTGGAAAGATATGAACAGACGAGTTTGTTGATAGCTATCTCATCATCTACAACAAGTATTTTTTCTTTAGTCATTTTAAACCTCCTTATAAAGCGGGATAATAAATATGAATGTGCTTCCATATCCGTATATGCTTTCTGCGAATATATCTCCCTGATGAGCTAACATAATATCTTTGCAGAGGGTTAATCCGAGACCCCGACCTTCTGCACTGGTTTTATTGTTATCTTTTGCACGGAAAAATCTATCAAATATATGAGGTATATTTTCGTCTTTTATACCTATTCCTGTATCTTCTACTGAAACCAAAAAGTTTTCCTCTGCTTCATCAATTTTAAATTTGAAAATAAGATTTTTTTCTTTATTTGAATATTTTATGGCGTTGCTCACTAAATTTGAAAAAACCTGATTTATTCTGTCGTAATCAATGACTATCCAGTATTTGTTAAGAGTGTTTATGTCATAATCCATTGAAACATTAAAACCTGCTGACTTTGCATCGCTTAAGCTGCCGTTTATGAGCATTTCAGTGACATCGCCGGTGGTGTATGACATGAAATTAAAGGTAAACTGATGTGTTTCCAGTTTCGTAAGCTGATCCAAATCGTCTATAAGTTTTTTTAAGGTTAAGGCTTTTGTGGTTATTATGTCCATGGCTTCCTTTTTCTCTTCATCACTGCTCATAGTGCCGTCATTTAGGGCTGTAAGGAATCCAGCTATTGAAGTAATAGGCGTTCTGAGTTCATGAGATATATATGAAAGCAGATTGTTCCGGCTTTTTGTTGCATTTATTTGTTCCAGCTCTACGGATTTTATACGGGTAATATCTCTGAAAGTTCCTTCTATAGCTATAGGTGAATTTTTGGAGTCATTTATCATTGTGCATGTAAATTCTCCCCAAAAAGGTTTGCCGTCCTTATTGTACATTTCGATAACAGCAGTATCTTTGCACGGATGTTTTGATGAAAATATTTCGAGCATTTCTTCCGAGTGTCTTTCATCTGTAAGGTTTAGGAAAAGTTTCGGATTTTCATAAAAAGCTGTAGGAGCAAATCCTGTTATGTCTTTTATAGAAGGCGATATGTATTCAAAGGCTTCGTAAGGATAAAGCTTATAGTAAAAAATAGCATCTTTAGAATTTTTTACTATAGTTTTGTATAAATCGTTTGCCAAATTGTTTTCTTTTTGTGTATGAACGATATAGATTACGAGTATACAGAAATTAACAATATTTGAAAGTAAAATTTCTGTTATATAAAAATTCTGTGTAATATTCGTAAATACTTCGATGATTGATATTATCGATTTGCTGATTCCCCAAAATAAAAATATAATTAAAGCGATTATACGTTCGCTTAAAATGATGTTCCAGCGTTTCCATATATTATAGCAGATAAATATGGTTATTATAAGCTGGTATATTGAAATGGGCAGATAAAAAGATAAGAGCTCGAAATTGTATATAACGCATATTATTGCAAGAAGCAGAAGATATAGGGAAAATCTGTACCAGTATGTAGGTATTTTTATATGCATGAAAGAATAGGAACCGAAAAGCAGCAGCAAAAGGTTGAACATATCTATAACTTTTCTCAATTCTAAAAACAGTTCGTTAGGGTAATTAAAGTAACAGAGCAGACATAAAAGGCTGCATGAATATGCCAGCCATGAAATGCCCCAATACTGCATAAACTTTTCCTGTTTTCTTGAAAAAAGATAAAAATAAAGTGTCGATGCGGCAAATGTGAATAAAGCAAATATTATCAGCCATCCAAAGTTCATTCCGAATTCCTCCATGTTAGTATGTTTATTATAACGGAAATGTATGCTAGAATAAAGAGTAATAAATTTACTACTTGAATTGTGGATGTGCTTTTTATGATTTCAAATGCTATAGAACTGCTTATACTTTGCGTTTTTGCCTTTATTCCTCTGCTTCTGGGGGAATTTGCCAAAAATAAATCTGTGGAAACAACGGAAGATTTTATACTTCAGGGACGGAAATTGAAACTGTTCCCTTTATATGCGACTATATTTGCTACATGGATGAGTATCTTTGCATTTATCGGAGGGATAACCTATTTTTATGACAAAGGTCCGATATATATGACGACGGTTGGATGGGATGCTCTTTTTGCAGTATTGTTTGTGATTATAGGAAGACGGATATGGTATTACGGAAAAAAATACAATTATATGACGCCCACTGATTTTTTTGATGATATTTATGATTCGAAAATGCTCAGCGCAATCGTTACGATTATAACTGTGCTGTGTACAATGGTTTACCTTCAGGTACAGATAGTCGGGGGGCTGCTCGTAATGAGAGTTGCAACAGATGGAATCATTTCATGGTATGTAGGCGGGATTATATTTTTTTCTATACTTGTCATATATCTGTGGGCAGGCGGTCTTAGAGCTGTTGCAATGACTGATATTTTCTATGGTATTCTCATAGTCATAACAATTTTGAGTTCGGGATTCTTTTTAATGGAGGTTGCCGGAGGACGGGAAACGGTATTTGAGGAGATTGTTTCCATAGACCCTGCGAATGTTTCTATGACAGGTCCGGAGGGCAATCACAGAGTGATATTATGGATATCATTGTTCATAATAGTTCCTGTCGGGGCATTTATGGGACCTCAGATGTGGATAAGAAATTATGCATCATCTTCCTCAGAGAATTTTAACATACTGCCATGGATTTTATGCCTTTCTTCAATAATATGCATAGGGACTTTATTTTCCGGCAGCGCGGCTCTTGTGCTGGCTGATAATGTGGAAAATCCTGATTCTGTTCTCATTGAGCTGATGCGTGAATATGCCAGCCCATTCTTTTATATTTTCGTAATAGTCGGAATTTATGCTACCATTTTTTCAACTGCAAATTCGCAGGTTCATGCGCTGTCAGCGGTATATACGATAGATGTGCATAAACGTTACATAAATCCTAAAATGCCTGAAAGAAAACTTGTTGCAGTGGCTAAATGGGCAATTCTTTTAATTTCACTTGTTTCTTATATATTAATAATAATAGTTCCACAGAATATATTTGACCTTGGAACCATAGCGCTTGGAGGTCTGTCTCAGCTTATTGTCCCGGTAATAGGAGCCCTGTTTTGGAATAAGTCTACCGCCAATGCTGCCATAGCAGGATTGGCAGCAGGAGAGATTGTCTTTGCTATAGGAATATTTTTAAGCAACAGCGGCGATTCAAGTATATGTGCGCTAGTTGGAATTACACTGAATATATTTTTATTTACAGCTGTATCGATGCTGGATAAAAAAAGGATAAAAGTATATAAAAAAATTGAATCATACAAGCGAGAGTACAAATTAAAAGATTATTAAAACAAATTTAAATTATTTTAAAAGTTAGATAAAAACATAGCAAAGATTCTGAAAATTTGATAAAATAATTGTGGAATTTATATCAATCGGTTCTAAATCATATGTAAGGAGGAAGTATTATGATTATAGGAATGCCTATTAGTACGTTTTTTGCGATTCTAGTTTGGCCAATCGTCTATATTATAGTTGCTTTCATTGATTATTTCATCATGAAGAAGCAGGATGAACAGATAGATGATTCCGAATTTGAGGAACATCTTGACAGAGTGGCAGGAAAGGAGGGGACTAACTGATGAGAGTTGAGATTATTGTACTTGCGGTTTATTTTATCGGAATGATATCAATGGGTCTTTACTGGAATAAAAGAGCCAAAAGTTCGGAAGACTACATGCTTGGCGGAAGATCTATGGGTCCTCTCGTTACGGCTCTTACACTTCAGACTACTGCTATGAGCGGATTTATGTTCATGGGGGGACCTTCAGAAGCCTACACAATGGGATACTTTGCAATCTTCTATGCCGTAGGTGATGGTGCCGGCGGTATGATTAACCTCACGGTACTTGGAAGAAGAATGAGAAGGCTTTCACAGCTGCTTGATGCGATTTCACCTATTGAATATCTTGAAAAGAGATATGAGTCCGTACCTGTAAAGGTTATAGCTTGTATTATAGCTGTATTCGGTCTTTCATGTTATGTGCTTGGACAGTTCCTTGCAACAGGAAAGACTTTGGTAACTTTGTTCGGATTCCCTCTTGAAATCGGTTTGGTAGTAGGTGTAGCCGTTATCCTGACTTATACTTTTATCGGCGGATATTTTGCGGTTGCCTGGACGGACGTTATCCAGGGATTTATAATGATAGGTTCGCTTATTCTCGTATTTATATTCACGATGATTGATATGGGATGGTTTACAGGACTCAATGAAAAGCTGGCTGCTATAGACCCTACACTCTTGAGCGTATGGGGCAAAGGCAATATGTACGAAGGCGGATACGGTGTAATTGCCGGTGCTGTAGGTATATACCTCATAGGTTATATGGGACTGCCTCACAGTGTTAACAAACACATGGCCATGGGAAGTCCTAAGACAGCTAAAACTTCAGTAGTTTATGCTACAATATGGACTCAGTTATTCTGTTTTATCCCTTATTTCCTCGGTCTTGCAGGTCTGGTTATATTTACTGAAAATCCTGCAGGTCTGATTGACGGAGACTCAGAACTTGTTATTCCTTCACTGGCAGCTCTTGAATTCCCTGGAGTTATTTCAGGTCTCATGCTTACAGCTATAATGTCAGCTATAATGAGTACGGTAGCGGCGCTGATGCTTCTTATCGCAACAATAGTTTCAATTGACTTCTACAAGAGATGGATTAAACCTGATGCAAGCGACAGAAGCGTTGTAATCGTATCAAAGGGAAGTATAGTTGTAGTAGCTGTTATCGGTGTAATAATAGCGATAATGAATCCGCCGGGAATATTCAGTCTCATAGTTGATACATTCAGTTTCATGGGATGTGCATTCCTGCCAAGTTATGTATGCGCTGTATGGTGGAAGAAAGCAAACGCTACAGGTTCGGTTGCATCAATGATTGCAGGCGGTACTGTAGTTCAGATTTGGGCTATGAATGATTTGGCTGTATCCACAGGATGTCATCAGTTCTTCGTAGGCGTTATAGCATCAACTCTTGCTATGATAATCGGAAGCAATTTCGGAAAACCTACAAGTCCTGAAATGTGTGACCTTATTGAAAGAGCTAAGGGTAAGAAAATTGACGTATCCAAGAAGGTACAGGTTGCTTCTTCGAAACACTTATCAACAGAAAATAAAGCTATCACTCAGTTTGTATTCAGTAAAAACAGTGCAGCAGAAACTTTATAGAATTTTGATACATAGATAATATCTATAAGGAAAATAACATATAGCAGACCTTACGTAATGTATTGACGAAGGTCTGCTATTTATATAAAATCAGATATGAGGAAGGAATAAGAAAAATGATAAAGACAAAGATATTAAGACCGGGATATACACAGCGGGAAGCATTAGAGCTTCTTCTTCATACTGACCCTAACCTGGATATGTATGACATTGAGGATGTGTACTACCCTTATGTAAGATTAAGATATTTAATAAATATAGGTAAAGGAAAATTTGTTAAAAAGCTGAATAAATTTTCGGATTGTATTATAGACCGGGTTTCAGGTTCTACTTATGAGTCCAAAGGAGAGCCATATTATGATGAAGCAGAAATACCGGAAGAGGACGCTCTTGAAATTAATATACCGATGAATGAATGTTATGATGCAGGTCATTCTTTTGCGCTTAAACAGTATATAGGAAAAGCAAAGCTTATGATGACTCCGCAGATGCAGATAATTGAGGAAGACGAATTTTATAAAAAGTTCTATATAATAAAATGTTCTGATAAGGAAGGAAACACTTATTATATTCTAGTAGATGCTGTAGACGGCGGTATATCCGTATTGGACCATGAAAAACATATAGAAGAACTGGCTAGAGACGGGCAGCTTGAAGAAGCTGAGCGGGTACTTTCTGAAATAGAAGGAAATAGTGAAGAGTAAAAATGAATTGGGGGATTTCTAAAATCCCCAGTTTCCGTCTATAAACAATACTTTGATTCTGTTCTTTTCAAATTGTCTGGTAATGCACAGAAAATCATTGCATATTCTGTCAATGCTTTTGCAGTCTATACACTGTCCTGTTTTTGAACATGGCGTATTTTTACAAAGTCTTTTTGCATCCATAGGAGCTGCAACCTGCCGTATTCTGGTAAGTGCTTCGTTTGAATCCGATACGATTTTATTTGTGCCTGAAACTAAAATAACCTGCCTGGGTCCGTAAATAATAGGAGCAATTCTGCTTCCGTTTCCATCTATAAAATATAAATGTCCCGTTTGCGTGATTGCATTTACTCCGGATAAAAAGGTATCGGAGCGAAAACTTTGAAGATACAGTTCACGTTTATCAGAAGAACTAAGTTCAGGGATGTGTTTATCTAAGAAATTGTAGCCGCCCTTTCTGATAAAATTAAATACGCCTGTTTCTTCGAGGGTGACAGAATCTCCGCAGCCTATGGTTTCTCCTTTTTCCAGCAGTCTGGAGAGCGTATCTATTAAGTGATCCCTGGTTTTAGCATAGTAAGCGCCTATATTGTTTCTTTGAAGATTCTTTATCGTTGAGTCGATAATTTCGTTAACTTGATTCATTTTAAACCTCCTGTTCAGGTGGGAATTCTTAAAATGTGTTTTAGTTGATATTCTTTGCAGAAGTAAGTATCGATTTATAAAAAATAAAACTCCTTTTAGAGGAGTTTTATTTTTTCTTCTTTCGTTTTGCTTTTGCAGCAGCTTCTATTCGGGCAGCTTTTACCTCCGCTTCCGTTCTGTGAGGTTTATTTAGAATTTTTTCTATGTCCGTACCCTTGCCAGGAGGGGGAACATCAAGTCTTTTTCTTCGCATTGCTTCGTATAAAAGCTGCTTTGCTTTCATTGATGCTTTAGCCGAAAAATTAACTTTGCTGTATAAGTCTATGAGATTGCCTGGACCCAGCATTCTCTTTACATCGAACGTTATATTCATTATTTTTGCAAAATTTATTACATTTGCATCATTAATGTCGGAGTCAAGTTTTTTCCATGCTCTTTTCAGTATATTTATTGTTATAACAAGATATATTATTATTCCTATCATGATGTATGGAAGTATCGCTCTGAAATTCGCTTTGATAATTCCGTATGTACCATCATCAGGAAGGACTATGTATACTATAGCCAATAAAAATATAAGAAGAACTAATTTATTTCTGCTCACTTGTAACCTCCCTAACTTATCAATATCTATAAATTTATTTTACAATATTTTACCGGAAAAATAAACTTAAGTTTTATTTAAAGTTTTCTTGCAGATATATCTTACTATAAGGTATACTTTAATTAGAGAAAGCAAGAGAGTAAATTTTTATGGAAAATACAGGTTTAATTAATCTTCAATATGTAAATACTGTAATTAAAGAACGTCCCAGGGATATACATAAGGGGCAGTGCGGGCGAGTTTTGACAGTTGCCGGCTCTGTGGGCATGGCGGGGGCTGCAGTGCTTTGCACCGAAGCGGCTTTAAAGTCGGGAGCAGGGCTTGTAAAGGCGGCGGTACCCGGCGAACTGTTTACTATTCTGCAGATAGCTGTGCCTCAGGCAACATGTATGTGTATTTCCGATAAGGACTTCTTACGGTCGCTTAAGCAAAGCGATGCTGTGGCATTAGGACCGGGAATGGGAGTTGGTGAAGATAAATACCTGTTAATAGAAAAGATACTTAATGAATTTGACGGACCTGTTGTTGTAGATGCAGATGGAATTACAAATTTGTGCAGGTTCGGAAAGAAAACCGATATTTTAAAAAATCATAATAAGATAATATTAACTCCTCATCCGGGAGAATGCGACAGAATTTTGGAATCGCTGGATGAAGAGAACATAAAAGCAATGGGGAGGATTCGCGCAGCTGAAATCGTAAGCGAAAGAACCGGTGCTGTAGTATTGCTTAAAGGTGCTGATACAGTTGTGACAAAGAGCTTAAAGGGCACATATATTAATACTACAGGTAATCCGGGAATGGCAACGGGAGGCAGTGGAGATGTGCTTACCGGCCTCATCGCTGCTATAGCAGCATCTGGTACAGATGTCTTTGACGCTGCGAAGACCGGGGCTTATATACATGGCTTAGCAGGAGATATTGCTGCCGATAGATGCGGTCAGCGCGGGATGACATCAGTGGATATAAAAGATAGTTTACCTGTGGCTTTTAAAATGATAATAGGAAAATAATTTCAAATAACAGATTTGAGTATATATGATTCGCAGAAAATTGCGATATAGCTAAAGGAGTGAAGGACTTGAGCATAAAGAAAGGCGATCTTTATTTCGCCGATTTAAGTCCGGTAACTGGCTCCGAGCAAGGCGGGGTAAGACCTGTTCTTGTAGTACAAAACGATGTAGGAAACAAATACAGCCCGACAATAATAGTTGCGGCAATCACATCAAAGAGAAACAAAGCCGACCTTCCTACTCATGTGAAAATTGAGGCGGATGAAAATGGCTTGTCAAAAAATTCAGTAGTATTATTGGAACAATTAAGAACAATAGATAAGAGAAGATTAAAAGAAAGAATCGGAACAATTGACAGAAACCGGTTACCGGAAGTTAATGAAGCGTTAACTATCAGTTTGGGAATTGAAGGCAATTCTTTTTTCTGATTATCTTGTTTATAACCCTTGCAGTTGTTCCTGCAAGGGTTTATATATTTTATAAATAGTTCAAAACAAATATTTGGAGGAAGTTATGGACACGAAAGCGTTGGAAAAAACTGCGGCGGACATAAGAATCGGAATTGTAAAAGCAATACATAATGCCGGCTCGGGACATCCCGGAGGCTCTCTTTCCGCAGCGGATATAGTTACAGCATTGTATTTTGATGAAATGAACATCAATCCTGAGAATCCGAAAATGGAAGGCAGGGACAAGTTCATACTCTCAAAAGGCCATGCGGGTCCTGTGCAGTATTCGGCATTGGCAGCAAGAGGCTATTTTGATATGGATGAATTTATGACATTGAGGAAATTAGGATCCAAGTTTCAGGGTCATCCTGATATGAACAAGGTTCCCGGAATAGAAATGTCCACAGGGTCTCTCGGGCAGGGATTTTCCGCAGCGGCGGGAATGGCAATGGCTAATAAGCTGGATAAAAGTCAGGCG
>CABUXV010000020.1 GCA_902495595.1 uncultured Eubacterium sp.
GCCATATTTGCGAACGATTTAGATTAAGTCTTCGCAGTGTAGGGGTATAGCTCAGTTGGTAGAGCAGTGGTCTCCAAAACCACGTGCCGTGGGTTCGAATCCTACTGCCCCTGCCATATGGACTAAACAAATATCGGGGTGTAGCGCAGTTTGGTAGCGCAACTGGTTTGGGACCAGTGGGCCGCGGGTTCAAATCCTGCCACCCCGACCATTTTATGTAGAAAGTAATTAAGCGAATTGTTTCGCTTTTTCTGTAAAATGGGCATTATGCCTTGCGGCATTCCAACATAATCGAATTTATGTTGCCGTCCCATTTTAGAGCGAATAAGCTTTGCTTCTTCGATAAAATGGGCCATTAGCTCAGTTGGTCAGAGCGTCCGGCTCATAACCGGCAGGTCCGGGGTTCAAGTCCCTGATGGCCCACCATATAAATATAAGTAGTTTGCCCAGATAGCTCAGTTGGTAGAGCAGGGGACTGAAAATCCCCGTGTCCTTGGTTCGATTCCGAGTCTGGGCACCACTTATTAATAAAGATAACCTCTTGCTGACTTTGTTCTGAGGGGTTATTTTTTTATAGTATAGTAAATATCGTTTACGAGATTTCCGTATACTTCAAAGAAAGTACCTTGTGAAGCGTCACCCCTTGCGGGCGACATATGTGCAAAGGAATCTTTGATTCCGTCTTGCACACTTTTTTTATAGTATAGTAAATATCGTTTATGAGATTTCCGTATACTTCAAAGAAAGTACCTTGCGAAGCGTCACCCCTTGCGGGCGACATATGTGCAAAGGAATCTTTGATTCCGTCTTGCACACTTTTTTTTATGAAAGAAACACATTTACGATATTTTAGAATATCAACGCGCCTTTCAGAAGCTTTCCTCTATATAAACTCGTGTTACTGTATTTTTCTTTTAGCAGCTCCTTTTGCTATTCGAGGAAAACGTCTGCAAAATATAATGCTGAAAGGGCAGCTGGAGGACCCGGCTTTGCCATTGCGCAGGGAATTTTGCATCAATGATACCGACCTAAAATAGAATTGGCGAATCATAATTTATTATATTTTTTGTTGGGAAAGTTATGGTTTTGATGTAAAATGTATATATCTTTAATTGGGGGATTGAAGATATATGTTGATAAGGGGGATAATTAATTGGATATTTTAAATATCTTATGTATGTCTCTTATACCGGAAGCTGGTATAAGAGAGGGGATGTCTGCCGGAATGGCATTAGGTTTAAGCCAATGGTCGGCATTCGGTTTATCGGTTTTGGGTGGTTTTATTCCTGCTTTTCCGCTTTTGATGATATTAGGCGAGGTGAACAGGAGGATTGCAGCCAGGAGCGTGAATCATAAATCTAATGGTTTTTGCAGGACTGCGATTGAAGAGAACGGTCTTGTGTTAAAATATAAAGAATTTTTATTGCTTGTTGCAGTGATTATACCTATACCTTTTGCCGGGGCGTGGATAGGATCATTTGTTTCCTCTGTTCTGGGCATTCCCGCTAAAAGAGGTATGGCTATAATTTTTTTAGGGCTTGTTTTATCGGGGCTTATAGCATTGATATTATATGACCCGCAGGTGTTTGGATAGTTTTGTTTCAGCAGGAGGAAATATGGCGCAGTTATATTATAGATACAGTACAATGAATGCAGGTAAATCTATTGAAGTTATAAAAGTTGCATATAACTATGAAGAAAGAGGAAAACGGGTTTTGGCTTTAGTTCCCGGAGTTGATGACAGATACGGAAAGGGTGTTATAACTTCCAGGATAGGTTTGAGCAGAGAAGCTACCATAGTAAATGAAGATACAAATATTCTTGAAATATTCATGAGGGAAAACAACAGAGAACCTATAGATTGTGTTGTAATAGACGAATGTCAGTTTTTGAAAAAACATCATGTGGAAGAACTTATAGAAATCGTCGATAGTTTTGATATACCTGTTTTAGCATATGGTCTTAAAAACGATTTTAAAAATGAACTTTTTGAAGGTTCATATTACATGCTCATATACGCTGATAAAATTGAAGAAATAAAGACTATATGCTGGTGCGGAAGAAAAGCGACAATGGTGGCAAGAGTTGTAGACGGAAAGTTTGTTAAAAGCGGAGAACAGATAATGGTCGGAGGCGACGATATGTACGTTTCCCTTTGCAGAAAGCACTATAATGAAGGCAGATTGGGACCAAAGGAATAACTGAAGTGAAGTTAAGTCCCAAGAGCCTTTCCCTGCCAAGTGTTTCTGGTCTTTAATGTTTTGTGTATATTATTTAGTATTGTTCTCTTCTTATAGCTCCATTCGGGAGCTATAAGGATGTTTCTCGGTGCGTCTCCTGAAATCCTGTGCAGTACGATTTGCGGAGGGATAATCTCTACAATGTCAATCAGCAGATTTATGTAATCTTCCATTGAATCAAAGGATATATAATCAGGATGGGTTTTTTCCATTGCAGAACCTTTTACGAGATTAAACATATGAAGTTTAAGTCCGAAAATATCATTTTGGCATACATGTTTTACCGAATCTATCATCATGTCATGGCTTTCTCCCGGCAGTCCGAGAATTAAATGGGCAACGGTCAATATCTTTTTCTCGCAGAGTTTTTCGACAGCTTTGTCATAGTCGTAAACCGAATAGCACATATTCATGGATTCCGCTGTCTTACGATGTATTGTTTGAAGCCCTAGTTCTACCCACATAAAAGTTTTCTTGTTTAATTCATCCAAAAGCTGGATTACTTCATCGTCAAGGCAGTCAGGTCTTGTAGCGATGGCTATTCCTATTACATCGGGATGTTTCAGAGCCGCCGTGAATTTTTTTCTCAGTACATCTACAGGCGCATATGTATTTGTGTGGCTTTGGAAATATGCAAGATATTTTGCATTAGGCCATTTTGCCGAAAGCAGCTTTATCTGATTGTTTAAATCTTCCTGAATATTTCCGGAACCGTCCGCAGTATCTCCTGAACCGCTTGACGAGCAAAAAGAACAGCCGCCTATGCTTTTGGTACCATCTCTGTTAGGGCATGTAAATCCTCCGTCAAGGGAAAGTTTTACTATTTTTCTTCTGAATTTATTTTTTAAATATGTATTTACAGTATTTATTCTGAGCTGCTGACCGTCGGTTTCATCGAAAATTAAAGGGATAGTTTTTTCTCCCATATATTGCTTCCTCCGCATTTTTATATTTTGATATGTCATACGTTTTCATAAAGATAAATATATGATATAATAAACCGTTAATAGCACAAATGTCAAATAAGGGGTTGCTGAAAGGTGATGTTGGAAAAGAAAAATATAAAAACCTTGCCTCAGATAATATGTTCGGACAGAAGAGGCAAAAATTTTACGAATCATAATAGATTTGATGAATCTGTAAAAAAGAAAAATATTCTTCTTCATAGCTGCTGCGGTCCGTGCAGTACTGCTGTGGTAGAGCAGCTGGCGGAGGAATTTGATGTAACGGTGTTCTTTTATAATCCGTGCATAACCGATGAAGCAGAGTATCAAAAACGTCGTGATGCGCAGATTGAGTATATAAAAAAATTTAATGAAGAAAATATGGGAAAAACAGTGGTGTTTTTTAAAGAAAGCGATTACAGACCGGGAAGTTTTTATAAGCTTACAGAGGGACATGAGAAAGATTCTGAAGGAGGAGCAAGATGCCGTATTTGTTTTCAGCAGCGCCTGGAGAAAACCGCTGAGGTTGCAAGCCTTTCGGGATTTGATTTTTTTACTACGACTCTTACTGTAAGTCCTCATAAAAATTTTAAAATTATTTCGGAAATCGGTAAAAACCTTGCGCTCAGATACGGGCTTACATTTTTGGACAGGGATTTTAAGAAGAAGAACGGATTTGGAAGGTCAGTTGAGCTTTCAAAAAAATATGGATTATATAGGCAGAATTATTGCGGCTGTGAATATTCTAAAAGATTAGGAGATGATTAAGATGGGTGAAGTATTTATACCAAAGGACTATACTCCTGTAATAGATTACATGGAGAGTCAGAGAGCCATAAAAAAGATAAAGGATTTTTTTCAGCAGGAGCTTGCTTACGGATTAAAGCTTAGAAGGGTATCTGCGCCTCTGTTTGTAGCTCCCGAGACAGGGCTTAACGACAATTTGAACGGCGTTGAAAGAACAGTGAGTTTTACCGTAAAGGATATGGGCGAAAAAAAGGTTGAAATAGTGCAGTCACTGGCAAAATGGAAAAGAATGGCTCTCGGTAAATACGACTTCAAACCTGGTACGGGTCTTTATACTGACATGAATGCTATAAGAAGAGATGAGGAACTTGATAATCTTCACTCAATATACGTTGACCAGTGGGACTGGGAAAAGGTGATATTAAAAGAGGAGCGCAGTGAGAAGTACTTAAGAGAGACAGTTACGACGGTTTATAATGCTCTTAAGAATCTCAATGACTATGTTAACAGGCTTTATACTAATTTAAAAACGGAGCTTCCCAATGAGATTTTCTTTATAACTGCACAGGAACTTGAAGATATGTATCCGGATAAAACACCTAAGGAAAGAGAAAATCTCATAGCAAGAGAAAAACGGGCTGTGTTCATAGAGAAAATAGGCGGCATTTTAAAGTCGGGCGATAAGCACGACGGTAGGGCTCCCGATTACGATGACTGGGAACTTAACGGAGACATAATTTTGTGGAATGATATTTTGCAGCAGGCTTTTGAAATATCCTCAATGGGAATAAGGGTAGATGAAAAGGCCATGGACAGTCAGCTTAAAGCAGCAGGCGCTGATGAGCGAAGAAAGATGGAATTTCATAAGAAGATACTTGATGGACAGCTCCCCTATACGATAGGAGGGGGAATAGGTCAGAGCAGGCTTTGCATGTATTTTCTCCGAAAGGCTCATATAGGGGAGGTTCAGGCATCAATATGGCCGGAAGATATGATTGAGGAGTGTAGGGAAAACAATATTTTCCTGCTTTGATTGATGAAATATGTAAATTTGGTAATAGATAACAAAAGCGATAATACCGACAGTCTTTATACATATGGGTGCATGGATGATAACATTGATGTGGGAAGTAAGGTTTATGTGCCTTTTGCAAAGGGAAACCGGCTCAGAGAAGCTTATGCGGTGTCTTTTGAGGAAGAGCCGGATGATGCAGTAAAGAAGAAGCTTAAATTTGTTGAAAAGATTGATGAAGAAATATCGTTAAATGACGAGATGGTTCGGACTGCTTTGTGGATGAAAAACAGATATCTGTGCAGGTATATAGATGCGCTGAAGTGTTTTACTCCCGTTGGAGAGAAATCAAAAAGAGGGCAAAGAAAGAATCCTTTTGATGATGAACCGGGAGAAATTTCAGAGGTTAAAGAACTTACTTTTCAGCAAAAAGAAGCTCTGGATAAAATAGAAACAGCGATAGAAAGCGGAAAACACAGCAGATTTCTGCTTCACGGAGTTACAGGAAGCGGAAAGACGGAAGTGTATATAAGGGCTGTACAAAGCGCTTTGGAAAAAAATAAAACCGCAATAGTATTAGTTCCCGAAATTTCTCTTACTCATCAGATAATAGACAGGTTCATAGGCAGGTTCGGAAATGATGAGATTGCGGTGCTTCACAGCAGGCTGAGCATAGGAGAGCGATATGACCAGTGGAAAAAAATAAGGGATAATAAAGTAAGAATTGTTATAGGCGCAAGGTCGGCAGTTTTTGCGCCTGTTGAAAACATAGGAATTATTGTTGTCGATGAAGAACATGAGTCCACATATAAATCGGATCATACTCCTAAGTACGATACAGTGGAGATTGCAATTAAGCGTTTGAAGGATAAAGATAATAAGGGAGTGCTTCTCTTGGGAAGCGCAACACCGTCTGTATCTTCATATATGCGCGCAGAAGAAGGAATATATAAGATTCTCAAAATTACGGAAAGATATAATAAAGTCAATTTGCCTGAAGTTAGCATTGCAGATATGAGGCAGGAATTAAAAGACGGGAATAAGTCTATAATCAGCAGAGATTTATATGATAAAATGAATTATCATCTTGAAAAGGGCAGTCAGGTAATACTTTTTCTAAACCGGCGTGGATATTCTACGTTTGTATCGTGCAGAGAATGCGGATATGTTGCCAAATGTCCCGGATGCGGTGTATCTTTGACGTATCACAAGTCTGATGGCAGGGCTGTCTGCCATTACTGCGGATATAGTGAAAAAATTTCAGATGAATGCCCCGAATGCGGAAGTTCATATATAAAGTATTTCGGTACCGGTACAGAAAAGCTTGAAGAAACGATTTCCGAAATGTTTGCACAGTATAAGACTGACAGGATAGACATGGATACTGTCAAAAAAAAGGGAGAACTTTTAAAAAAGCTCAAATGGTTTAAGCAGGGCAAGACAGATATTTTAATCGGTACCCAGATTATCGCAAAGGGACTTGATTTTAAAAATGTTGGTCTAGTGGGAATAATATCGGCTGATATATCTTTGAATATTCCTGATTTCAGGTCAAGCGAGAGGACCTTTCAGCTGATTACTCAAGCTGCGGGCAGAGCAGGAAGAGGGGATATCAAAGGTCAGGTAGTTATACAGACATATTCTCCTGAGCATTACGCTGTGGAATTTGCGGCATCACAGGATTATGAAGGATTTTACAAAGCCGAACGGCAGCTCAGACAATATATGGAGTATCCGCCTTACGGTGATATATTTCAGATTGTGTTTACATCGGAAACAGAAAAGGGAGCAAAATCAGGAGCCGAGCTGTGGTATGAAAGACTGAAAAGCTTGATGAATAAAGATGAAGTCAGGAATCTTTTTCCGCCTCAGCAGGCATACTTAAATAAGATAAAAAATTTATACAGATATTCTATGATTTTAAAATCTCCCAAAGGAAAGAGGATGGAATATTCTGCAATGGTTTCCTTTGTAAAGCAGCAGGATATAAATAAAGGGAAAAAGGAATATACAGCTATAATTGATATAAACCCATATAGTTTTATTTAGGAGGGAAATATGGCGCTTAGAAACATTATTGAAGACGGAGACCCTGTACTTAGAAAGAAATGCAGAGAAGTAGGAGAAGTAACGGACAGAACGAGAATGATTCTTGACGATATGGTAGAAACTATGAGAGAGGCAAAAGGCGTGGGGCTTGCAGCTCCGCAGGTGGGAATTGTCAGAAGAATGTTTGTTGCAGAACCTGAACCGGGTAACGTATATTATTTTGTAAATCCTGAAATAACTTCAAGGGAAGGGATTCAGGAGAGTGAAGAGGGATGCCTTTCGCTGCCGGGATATATTGGACTGGTAGACAGACCGGAGAAGATAAGCATAAAGGGACTGGACAGAGAAGGAAATTTGCAGCAATATGATTTTGAAGGCTTTGAGGCAATTGTAATGAGCCATGAGTATGATCATCTTGATGGAATACTTTATAAAGATAAGGCGAAAGAAATGTATGAAATTACTGAAGAGGGAAAAAACACAGGAGATGTTGAAGGATGAAAATAGTTTATATGGGGACTCCGGAGTTTGCGGTGCCGTCTTTAGAGGCTCTTTATAAAGCCGGACATGAAATTTGTTATGTTGTTACACAGCCTGATGCAGTTAGGGACAGGGGAAGGAAAGTAAAGTTTTCACCTGTAAAAGAAAAAGCGCTTGAACTTGGAATAGAAGTTTTGCAGCCAAAACGTATCAGAGAAGACGTAGGTTTCATAGAAAAGATAAGAATGGCAGCCCCCGATATAATTGCTGTAGCTGCTTATGGGCAGATACTTCCTAAAGAAATTCTCGATATTCCGAGTCTTGGATGTATAAATGTACATGGCTCTCTTTTGCCTAGATTCAGAGGCGCAGCTCCTGTGCAAAGGGCCATCATGGCAGGAGATGAAGAAACCGGAATAACTATAATGTATATGGAGGAAGGTCTTGATACAGGGGACATGCTTTCCAAAAAATCCACAAAGATTGGAAGCAAAAATGGACAGCAGCTGCATGATGAGCTGGCAGAAATGGGAGCGGAACTGCTTGTTAAAACCCTTTCTGATATAAATAATATTAAAGGCGAAAAGCAGGATGATGAGAAAGCAACTTATGCGCCGATGATATCAAAACAGGACGGGCATATAGATTTTTCAAAATCTCCGGAGGAAATTGAAAGAATGATAAGAGCTTTTGATCCTTGGCCGGGTTCATATTCATATTTGAACGATAAACCTATGAAGTTCTGGAAAGCAGAAGCTTTAAATGATTGCACGGAAAGTGAAAACGGTACTGTAATCGCGGCCGGAAAGCAGGGGATTGATGTCGCGGCATCGGGAAGAGTTCTGAGAATAAAAGAAATACAGATGCCTGGCAAAAAAAGAGTTATGGCAGAGGAATATTTAAAAGGTAATTTAATTGAAATTGGAACCGTTTTAAGATAAAATATTTTTTAAGGGGTGATTTTATGTATTTTGGAATGTTTGACCCGACGATAGTTATTTTAATACCTGCGATATTGTTTGCTCTTTATGCGCAGTCAAAGGTTAGTACGGCTTATAATAAATATCTCAGAATAAACAACAGGAGAGGGATTACGGGAAGACAGGCTGCAAGAATGATACTGGATTATAATGGGCTTCATCATGTTCCCATAGAGATGGTTTCGGGTACGCTTACAGACCATTACGACCCGAGAAAGGATGTTATGCGACTTTCAAGCGAAGTATATAACGGGACATCGCTGGCATCAGTAAGTATTGCCGCTCATGAATCCGGTCATGCTATACAGGATGGGACAGCTTACGGGTTTCTGAAGTTCAGAAATGCTATAGCTCCTGTTGTAAACATAGTTTCTGTTGCTTCATGGCCTCTGCTGCTGATAGGTCTTTTTATAATATGGCAGGGGAATTTGGCTACAGGAAATCTTGTTTTTAATCTGGGTATTGCATTTTTTGTAGTGGTAGTCCTGTTTCATACGGTGACATTGCCTGTAGAGCTTAATGCCAGCAAGAGAGCTATAAGACAGCTGGTAGATTTAAATATAATTGATGGAAGTGAGGCCAAGGGCGCTAAAAAAGTATTATCGGCTGCAGCGATGACGTATGTGGCTGCATTAGCGACTGCGGTAGCGAATTTGATAAGAATCCTTTTGATTAGGGGGCGTGATTGATGGATGTAAACAGAAAAACATCGTATTTGGTACTTGTGGACGTGGAAACAAAAAAAGCATATTCAAATTTAGCGATTAATCACCATATAATCGTGAATAAACCAAATTCACAAGGTTTTGTACGCGAGCTTGTCTATGGTGTGCTGGAAAATAAACTGACACTTGATTACTATATTGATTTGCTTGTAAAAGACGGCATAGAAAGTCTTAGGACGCCGGAGCTTACGATAATGAGAATGGGAATATATCAGCTGGGATATATGGATTCAGTTCCGGAGTATGCTGCTGTAAATGAAAGTGTGGTTCTTGCCAAAAAATACTGCAAGAGCAAAGCAGGACTTATAAACGGAGTGCTGAGGGAATATCTGAATAAGAAGATACAGCTAAGACTTCCGGACAGGGGTGAAGATGAGATAAGATACTTGTCTATAAAATATTCATATGCCCCTTGGATAATAGAGCTGTGGCTTGAACACTACAGCGTTAATTTTGTAGAAGAGCTTTTAAAGGCAGGAAATGAGACTCCGCCTATGACAGTCAGGCTTAACTGGCTGAGAATAATGAAAGACGATCTTGTAAAAAAACTTGAAGACAGAGGCTTTGAAACTGAAGACGGCGTGATGTGTCAAAACGCATTGAATGTAAAAGGCAGCAGGCTTTTGGAATCAGATATGTATAAATTGGGACTCTTTACGCCTCAGGATGAGAGCTCAATGCTGGTAGCTGAAAAGCTGAATCCTAAACATGGAGACTTGGTTATGGATGTATGCGCTGCTCCCGGAGGAAAGACAACTGCCATAGCGGAAAGAATGAACAATACAGGAAAGATAATAGCTTCTGACATATACAGAAGAAAACTTGACCTTATAGATAAAGAAGCCGAAAGACTAGGGATAACCAATATTGAAACCAGGTCATGGGATGCAACCAGAGTGGATTCATCCATGGTACAAAAAGCTGATAAGGTGTTGGTAGACGCTCCGTGCTCAGGACTTGGAGTTGTCAGAAGAAAACCGGAAATAAAATATAAGGAATATACAGCTGAAATGGAGCTTCTTCCAAAGAAACAGCTTGCCATACTTTCAGCGTCGTCAAAGTACGTTAAGCCGGGCGGAATACTTCTTTACAGTACATGTACTGTAAATCCGAAAGAAAATGAGAAAGTAATAGAAGCCTTTTTAAAGAAAAATTTATCCTTTAAAAAAGTGGAAAGGACTCTCTTACTGCCTAGCGTAAATGGAACAGACGGATTCTTTATATGCGTTATGAAGAAAAACGATAGTTTAATATGATATTAAACGGAGGAAAGGCAGATAGATAATGGTGCAGATAGGGTTTAAATGCGATAAAGGAATTGTTCGTGAGAATAATGAAGATGCTTGTTTTGTAATCCCAAGCCATAATGTCTATATTGTTGCTGACGGAGTAGGAGGCAACAATTCCGGAGAGGTTGCAAGCAGGACTGCTGTCAGTGAGATAGCAAAGGTTGTAAATGCAACGGGAATGGATAGATATAAAACGCCGGAAGATATATTCGGTTTTTTTGCTGAAACTATGGAAGAGGCAAATTCGCAGATATATAAGATGGGACTGGAGCTGGCTGAAAACAGAGGAATGGCGACTACGGCAGTTGTTGCTTATATAAGGCATAATACTGCCTATATAGTGAATATAGGAGATAGTCGTGCGTATTTATTCAGGGATAATCAGATGGGACAAATTACAAGAGACCATACTTATGTTAATGAACTGATTGATAAAGGAGTAATAACAGAGGATGAGGCTGAAAATCATGAGCAAAAAAATGTTATAACAAAGGCTCTAGGTACAGAACATTTTGCAGAACCTGATTTTTATAAGGTTAATGTTGCAAAAGATGATATACTTATGCTTTGCTCGGACGGGCTTTATGGAGAGGTTTCGGGAAACCGCATTGCAGAGATTCTTGGTTCGGGAAAGAATATGAACGATGTCTGCAGTGATCTGGTGGAAGAAGCTGTAAAAGCAGGCGGAAGAGATAATATAACAGTTATTTGTTTGAAAATATAAATTTTAGGAGGAAAACATGAGCAATAAGGTACTCGCAGGCAGATATGAGCTGTTCGAGAGAGTTGGCGAAGGCGGAATGTCTGTTGTATATAAGGCAAAAGATAAGCTGCTCAATCGTTTTGTAGCAATTAAAATTTTAAAACCTGAATTTATAAATGACCATAAATTCATAGATAGTTTCAGGAGAGAATCACAGGCGGCGGCAAGTCTGTCGCATCCTAATATTGTAAATATATACGATGTAGGCAGGGAAGGAAATATCCACTACATAGTAATGGAACTTATAGAAGGCAGAACGCTGAGCGATTATATAAAAGAACAGGGAGCTATGTCTTATCCTAAGGTTATAGCTTTGTCAAAACAAATTGCTGCGGCGCTTGCTTTTGCACATAAAAACCATATAATCCACAGAGATGTGAAACCTCACAATGTTATGCTTACCCCCAACGGTACAGCGAAAATAACTGACTTCGGTATAGCTAAAGCTGTGAATGCGGCAACCATAGTTGATAATACCGATGGAATTATAGGTTCGGTGCACTATTTTTCTCCTGAGCAGGCAAGGGGAGGATATGTTGACGAGAAATCAGATATATACTCTCTGGGAATAGTTATGTATGAAATGCTTACGGGAAGAGTTCCATTTGATGGAGATAATCCCGTTAATATAGCTCTTATGCATATAAACGGAGAAATGGTTCCTCCTTCAAAGCTTGTTGCGGGAGTACCGCCGGCTCTTGAACATATAATAATGAAATGTACCGATAAATATCCGGTAAACAGGTTTGCTTCAGCGGAAGAACTTATCGAAGCGCTGAACAACCTGGAGTTTGTGGGAAGCGTGGTAGGAAATTCGGTGCTGATGGGAAATGGAAACGCTGGCGGCAGAGGACCTATAGCAGAGACTGATTATGACGACGGCGAAGATGAATACTACGAAGATGAGTATGAAGACGAAAGAGCGAAGAAAAAAGGCAAGAAAAAGCCTATGGACAAAAAGAAAAAGATAATCATCATCGCTGCAGCAGCTGTGGCTGCTATTGCAATAGGTGTAATAATAGCATTTGCTACAGGTCTTTTAGGCGGAAAGGAAATAGAAGCTCCTGATTTTAAAAATATGACTTTGGAACAGGCAAAAGATGCGGCAAAGGAATATGAAATTAAAATAAAAGAGGGCGATGAAGTAGTAAGCGAGGATGTTGATAAAGGACTGATAGTATCTCAGGACCCGGCAGCAGGTGAAACTATAAAAACCGGAAGCACTATTACTGTAAATATAAGCAAAGGTCTTGGTGACGGCTCGGTTCCTAATTTGGAAGGAAAGATGCAGAGCGAGCTGGAAGAATATCTTGAAGCAGCAGGGTTTAAACTCGGAAATGTAAGCACAGAAGCAAGTGAAGAGGAAAAGGGAACAGTTCTGAGCCAATCGCCGGGAGCAGGAGAAGAAGTTGAAAAGGGAACGGCGATAGATGTAGTTGTAAGCGACGGTTCAAAAGCAAAGGCTGTTGTTCCGTATCTTGTAGGAAAGTCAATAGGCGATGCTCAGTCAGCTTTATCTAATGCAGGGCTTAAAATGGGCTCTATAAGTTATGAATACAGCAGTACTTATGCGGAAGGTGAAGTAATATGGCAGCAATATGATGCTAACGCTCAGCTCGATAAAGGTTCTTCTGTAAGAGTCAGAGTGAGCAAAGGTGCAAAACCTGAACAGACTTCACCTACAAATAGCGGCGGCTCAGGCGGAGAAGAGGACAGCGACTGATATGGCTTTTGCAGATGGTTTAATAATTAAAGGTATCGCCGGATTTTATTATGTAAAATCCGGCGATGAAGTATACAGGTGCAAAGCGAGAGGGATATTTAAAAAGAAGGATATAAAACCTGCCGTTGGAGATAGGGTCGCGCTTGAGATCATGCCTGAAAACGATGACAGTCTGATAACGGACATATATCCGAGAAAAAATAGTTTTATACGTCCCTTTATAACAAATGTGGATTGTTTTGCAGTTGTAACGGCAGTTGCCTCACCTGTACCGATTTTGTCTGTCATAGATAAATTTCTTGTTATGGCGGAGAAAAGTGGTACAGATATTGTGCTGTGTATCAATAAATGTGATATAGCAGAAGATACGATTAAATCCAAAGGGAGAAAAGCCAATGAAAATCTCGAATTGCTGCGCAATATATATGAAAATATATATCCTGTGGTAATGATGGATAACAAAACAGGGCGAGGAATTGAAGACTTTAAAAGGTTGATATCGGGAAAACACGTAGCCCTTGCAGGCCCTTCCGGTGTGGGCAAGTCAACTATATTAAACAGACTTATTCCCCATGCAGTTGCGCAGACAGGCAACGTAAGCCATAAGTCGGACAGAGGAAAGCATACCACACGTCATTCGGAACTGTTTGCGCTGGATGATAAAGGTTCCATGGTTTTTGATACTCCGGGATTTACATCTTTTGATATAGTTGATTCGGAGGAAGAAGAACTGCAGCACCTTTACCCTGAAATAGAGCGGGAGCTGGGAAGCTGCAAATACCATAACTGCCGGCACATATCCGAGCCAGGATGCGGTGTTCTAAAGGCCCTTGAAGAAGGCAAAATAAATGAAAACAGATATAGTTCATATAAAAATCAACTGGAAGAAATAAGAAACTCCAAACATTATTAGAGAGGTGTATTACTATGATGCAGTTAGCTCCATCTATATTATCTGCGGATTTTTCAAACTTAGGTGCAGATGTAGAAAAGATAGAAAAGGCAGGTGCAAGTTTTGTTCATGTAGATGTAATGGACGGACATTTCGTACCTAATATAAGTTTCGGCGCAGCGGTTATGAAAAGTTTGTGCGCAAGAACAGCGCTTCCCTTTGATGTTCATCTGATGATAGAAAATCCGGATAAATATTTGGAAGACTTCGTATGTGAAAATACGGAATATATTACGGTTCATCAGGAAGCATGTCCTCATATTCACAGAACCGTGCAGCATATAAAATCACTGGGACTTAAAGCGGGCGTAGCTCTGAATCCGGGAACGCCTGTATCGTCAGTGGATTATATACTTGATGATATAGATCTGCTGCTTGTAATGTCCGTGAACCCGGGATTCGGAGGACAGAAGTTTATAATGTCATCTCTTAGAAAGATAGAAGAGATAAATGCTTTGAAGAAAGAAAGATGTCTTGATTTTAAAATAGAAATAGACGGCGGTATAAATCTTGATAATATTAAGACTGTTACAGATGCAGGAGTTGAGATAGCGGTGGCAGGCTCTTCTGTATTCGGAGCCGAAAATATAGAAAAAAGAGTGGATGAGTTTTTAAGAATATACAGATAAAGGCGGTAGCTTTGCGAGAAGGAGGTCAAAATGAAAATTGTTTTAGACGGAATGGGCGGAGACAACGCTCCTAAGGAGATAGTTAAAGGTGCGGTGGAAGCGGCGTCTGTTATAGAAGACGATATATACATAGTCGGAAAAGAAGATGCAATAGAAGCAGAATTAAAACTGACAGGATACGCAGGCGACAAAATACATACGGTTGCCGCTGATGAAGTTATAACTATGGAAGACAGTCCGGTAAAAGCGATAAGAAGAAAGAGCAATTCGTCAATGGTAGTAGGTCTTAACATGATTAAAGAAGGAGCAGGCGATTTATTTATTTCAGGAGGAAATACCGGAGCTTTGGTTGTAGGTTCAAGGTTGATACTGGGAAGAATAGATGGTATAGACAGACCTGTTTTGGCAAGTATATACCCATGTATGGGAATGGAACCGTCCATATTGGTCGATGCCGGAGCAAGCTCCGAAGCAAAGGCAGGAAATTTAGTAGAATACGGACTTATGGGAAGCATATATATGGAACACGTTTGGGGCAGAAAGAACCCAAAGGTGGGACTTGTAAATCTTGGTGTTGAAGAAAGCAAAGGTACCAGCGTTACCAAGGATGCATATAAAAAGTTAAAGAAAGCGCCTGTAAATTTCATAGGCAATGTTGAGGCAAGAGAAGTACCAAGAGGCGCATGTGAAATAATAGTATGCGATGGCTTTGTGGGAAACGTTATTCTCAAACTGACGGAAGGTGTCGCAATGAGCATACTGGAGCTGGTAAAGAGCAAGTTGATGGAAAGCTTTAAGAGTAAAATGGCAGCCCTTATGCTTAAGCCTCAGCTGAAATCTCTGAAAAAGGATTTTGATTACGAAGAATACGGAGGTGCGCCGGTACTTGGCGTAAACGGACCGGTATTGAAGATTCACGGTTCTTCTACGGCTAATGCGGTAAAGAATGCTATTATTAAAGGAATTCCTTATGGCAAAGAAGATGTAGTAGGCATCATTAAAAAATCCATGCTTGATTTAGAAGAGGTAATTGAGAAAGACGAAGAGGAGCAATAGAAAGAATGAATAATACACAGCAGCTTGAAGCCGGAATAGATTATGAATTTAAGGATAAAAAGCTTCTTGTAACCGCTGTTACTCACAGTTCATATGTTAAGGAACACTGCAAGGCGGAAAAAAGCAACGAAAGACTGGAATTCTTGGGAGATGCTTTTTTCGATGCAATAATAGGAGAAGAATTATTTAAAATTTTTCCGAATAAGGAAGAAGGGTTTTTATCAAGGATAAGAGCCACTTTAGTGTGTGAAAAATCTTTGGCAAAAGAAGCTGTGAATTTGCAGCTTGGAGAATATCTTCTTTTAGGAAACGGAGAAGAAAAGAGCGGAGGCAGGTTTAGGGAATCAATTCTGGCTGATGCTTTAGAAGCACTGATAGGTGCGGTTTATCTTGATGGTGGATTTGAAGAAGTTAAAAGAGTCGTACTGAAATTGTTTCAGGATTCTATAATAGATGCAAAAAACGGCAAATACATCATAACAGATTATAAGACTGCAATACAGGAGCGTCTGCAGAGCAAAGGTATTACAGATATTAAGTATAATCTGATTAAGGAAATAGGTCCTGACCACGACAAAACTTTTATAGTAAGGCTTGAGGTAAACGGCAGACCTATGAGCAAAGGCAGGGGAAAAAGCAAAAAACAGGCAGAACAGCAGGCAGCAGAGGAGCTTATGGAAAGGGATTTGAATGTACTTTAAAAAAATAGAAATGCATGGATTCAAGTCTTTTGCCGAACCTGTTACAATAGAATTCAGTGATGGGATAACATGTATAGTAGGTCCTAACGGAAGCGGAAAAAGCAATATAAGCGATGCAATAAGATGGGTTCTTGGAGAGCAAAGTCCTAAAATGCTCAGAGGCGGAAAGATGGAAGAAATAATATTTTCCGGTACTTCGAGCAGGAAATCCAGAGGCATGGCAGAGGTAACACTTGTAATAGACAATTCGGATGAAAGTCTCCCTATTGATTATAAGGAGGTTGCCATAACAAGAAGAATGTTCAGGTCAGGCGAAAGCGAATATCATATAAACGGCAGCCAGTGCAGATTGCGAGATATACGTGAGCTTATAATGGATACGGGAATAGGAGTCGACGGGTATTCCATTATAGGTCAGGGAAAAATTTCAGATATATTGAGCAATAAGACCGAAAGCAGACGGGAAATATTTGAAGAAGCCGCAGGCATTGTAATGTACAGAGCCAAAAAGGCTGAATCTGAGAGGAAACTTGAGTCCACCAGCGCAAATATGGACAGGGTGCAGGATATTATAGGCGAAATAGAAAGCCGTATAGGCGGACTTAAGGAAGAGAGCGTTAAGGCAAAGGAATACTTAAAGCTAAAAAAACTGTATCGGGAGCTTGAAGTAAATATTATACTTAAAAATATAGAAAATATAGAAAGTAAAAACGAATACATAAAAGACGATATAGCAGAACTCAAGGGTAAAATAGATGAACTTAAAGATATCAAGGTTTCTCTTGAAGCGCAGGTTTCACAGAATAATGAAAGAAACCGGGTTTTAGAATCCATATTAAAAGAAACTCAGGAGTCTTTGATTAATACAATAGCTGAACTTAATGAAACGGTGAATAAAGGGGAGCTTGACAAAGAGAGGCTCTCGGCGATATCTGACAATACAGTAAGGCTGGAGGATGAAATAAAGCAGCTTAGACAAAAACTGAATTCGGAAGAAAAAAATCGTGAAGAACTGGATGCTCGCGATAAGGAAACTGATGAACGGCTGGAAGAACTCAGGCGTAACTTGGAAGAAAAACAGCATATTTACAGTGAAATGTCAGAGGAGATGGCAGCTCTTATGGCCAAAGCTGATAAATATAAAAATGATATATTTGAGATATCAAGCTCCATTAGTTCTGATAAAGCTGAAATCAGAAGCCTTCAGGTTTTGCAGGAAACTTTGGAGAAACGAAGGGAAACATTGATTTCCGAAAAGCATACGGGAGCCGGCAGCAACAAAGAAAGCCTGGATAGATTTAATAACATAAAAAACGAAAAGCAAAGAATTAATCAGCTTTTGGAGAGTGCAAAGGAAAGTTTTTCCGAGAAGACTTTATATTTTAATAAAGCTCGTGCAGATGAAGAGGAGATTTCAAAAAAATTTGAGGAAATAAGATTTTCGTTAAGTCAGCTTTCTGCAAGAAAACGAACTATAGAGGAAATGGAAAGCAATTACGAGGGTTACAGCTATGCTGTGAAACATGTTATGAAAGCCGGTCTTAAAGGCATTCATGGTGTTGTGGCTGACCTGATAAAAGTTCCCGGCGGATATGAAACAGCAATAGAGACAGCCATGGGAGCAGCGCTTCAAAATATAGTATGTGAGGATGATGACAGCGCTAAAAGCGCCATAAGATATTTGAAGATAAATAAAGCCGGACGTATGACATTTCTGCCTGTAAGCTCCATAAAGGGGAGAAGCAGCTATGATAATAAAATAAAAGCTGAAAAAGGATTCATAGGCTTTGGTCCTAATTGCATTGATTTTGACAGGAAGTATGTAAATATTATCGAATACCTTTTGGGCAGAGTAGTTCTTGTAGACAACATGGATAATGCTGTGAAAATGTCCAAGAAAAGCAATGGATTCAGGTATGTGACTCTTGACGGGGAAGTTATAAATGCAGGAGGCGCTATAACAGGAGGAAAGTATAAAAATAAAACTGCCAATATCCTTGACAGAAAAGCGGAAATATCGAATCTGGAAAAGCAAATAAGTGAAAACTCAAGGATAAGGGATGAGCTTGGAAAAAGGCTTGAATCACTCAGAAGCAGTATAGGAGAATACGATACGGAATTAAAATCCGTTCAGCAGCAGATACGTGAGTATGAGATAGCTCTTTTAGAAAAAAACAACGAACTTAACCTTACGGAAAATCTTTTAAAAGATATTAAAAACAATACTCAGAGACTTGAAAAAGAACTTAGCAGTATTGACGAAGAAAAGAAGACTTCCTTTGAAATGATAGATGTTATCAAGACGAGAATGGATAAAGGCCGTTTGTCAATGGAAGAAGCTGAACTTTTAAGTGAAGAGAGTATAGAAAAATATAATGCTAAAAAAGAAATCTTTGATAAAATAAGCGAAGAGATAACGAAGGCAAGAATAACGCTGAACAGCTGTGAACAAGATAAATCTCATGCTCTTTTAATGAAAAAGCGTATAGATGATTCCATAAAAGAAATGCGGGAACAGATTGAGCATAAGAAGGATGAAGTAGCGGCACTTGATGAAGAGAGAGATAAAATCATCCATGAAAACGGAAAAGTTTTGATTGCTGAGTTAAGCGGAAAAAAGGAAAGGCTGGAAGCATATCTGGCAGAGCTTAACGAAGAAAAAGCAGGATTATCCAGAGATTTAATTAAGACAAATGAAGAAAAAGAGGCGCTGTCGGATAACCTGGAGAAACTTCACAATCAAAAATATGAATTTGAAATAAAGAACACAAAAAATGAAACCCAGCTGGAGACATATAAAAATAGGCTATGGGAGGATTTTGAAATATCGTATATACAAGCTATGGAATTTAAAAACGATGATTTTGTAATGTCTTCCGCCGTAAGAGAAAACAAGCAGATAAAAGCCAAGATAAAGGAATTGGGAGATGTTAATGTAGGTGCCATAGAAGAGTACGATATTGTAAAGGAAAGATATGATTTTCTGACAGGACATAAAGCCGATATTCAGGAATCGGTAGACAGCCTGAATAGTATAATCAGCGATATGGACAGAACCATAAAGGAAAAATTCAAGGAAAGTTTTGATAAGATAGTCGTAAATTTTGAGGAAAAGTTTCAAGAGCTGTTTGGCGGGGGACATGCAGAACTAAGGCTTTCGGATGAGTCGAATCCGTTGGAATCCAGTATAGATATTGTAGCCCAGCCGCCGGGAAAGAAGCTTCAGAACATAAATCTTCTGTCAGGAGGGGAGAAAACTCTTACGGCGATAGCCCTGATGTTTGCCGTTTTAAAAGTAAAACCGACGCCTTTCTGCATACTTGACGAGGTGGAGGCGGCGCTGGATGATGCCAATATTGACAGATTTATAAACTGTCTGAGAAAGCTTTCCGGAATACAGTTTGCGCTTGTCACCCATCAGAAAGCGACCATGGAGCATGCGGATATACTTTATGGAGTGACAATGCCTGAAAAGGGTGTGTCCAAGGTATTATCCCTTAATATGAATGATGATTTTGATATTTAATAAGGAGAAACAATAGATGTTTAGAGAGGAAAAAAAGTCTTTTTTCGGAAAGCTGTCTCAGCGTATAGGAGATGCTTTGGCCGGAAAGGCGACAATAGATGATGATTTTCTTGATGAACTTGAGGAAATTCTTATAACCTCGGATATAGGTATGGAAACTACCATGAATATAGTTGAGACTTTGAGAGCAGAAGTAAAAAGCAATAATCTTACAAAGCCGGAGGTAATAAAGATAAGGCTGGCTAAGATAATAGCAAGTCTTATAAATAAAAAGGAAGGCCATGAGCTTTGCAGCAAAACACCTCTTGTAATACTCATGATAGGAATAAACGGAGGCGGAAAAACTACATCTATAGGAAAGATAGCCTACAAGCTTAAAAGCGAAGGAAAATCTGTAATGCTTGCAGCAGCCGATACTTTCAGAGCCGCCGCGGCAGAGCAGCTTTCAATATGGGGGGACAGAGTAGGCGTAAATGTGATAAAACATAAAGAGGGAGCAGACCCGTCCGCTGTTATATACGATGCAATTCAATCTGCAAAAGCCAAGAATATAGATGTGCTTATATGCGATACTGCCGGAAGACTTCAAAATAAGAAAAATCTTATGGACGAACTGAACAAGATGAATAAAGTTATAGGCAGGGAGTTTCCCGAGGCATCAAGGGAGAATCTTCTGGTTTTGGATGCCACTACAGGTAAAAATGCTGTGTCACAGGTAAAAGAATTCGGCGATGCGGCGGATATCACAGGCATAGTGCTTACTAAACTTGACGGTACGGCGAAAGGCGGTATAGTGGTAACCATAGCTGATGAATTTGATATGCCTGTAAAATTTATAGGAGTTGGAGAAGGAATAGAGGATTTGAAAGAATTCAATCCTGTTGAATTTGCGGAAGGAATATTTAATGAGTAAACCTTTAGTGGCTGTTGTAGGACGGCCGAATGTGGGAAAATCTACATTTTTTAATAAAGTTGTGGGAAGAAGAGTATCGATAGTAGAAGATACGCCTGGAGTTACCAGAGACAGAATATATGCGGAATCAGAATGGTCGGGTGTACATTTTGCACTGATAGATACAGGAGGAATAGAACCTGACAGCAAGGATATCATACTGTCACAGATGAGACAGCAGGCAGAAATGGCCATGGATACGTCAGATGTTATATTATTTATGGTTGACGGAAAAGAGGGCGTTACCGCTTCAGACAGAGAAGTGGCTTCCATGCTTATGAAGACAGGCAAGGAAGTGGTGCTTGCTGTAAATAAAATCGACGGATCAAATCTTCCTGATGACTTTTATGATTTTTATGAACTTGGAATGGGGGAACCTGTTCCGATTTCGGCAGCAAATATGCTTAATCTTGGAGACCTGCTTGACAGAATAATAGAAAGTTTTCCTGAGGGAGCCGGTACGGAAGAAGAGGAAAATATAAAAATAGCCATGATAGGCAAGCCCAATGTGGGAAAATCTTCTCTTGTAAATAAACTGCTGGGGGAAAAGAGGGTCATAGTATCGCCTATAGCAGGAACGACGAGGGACTCCATCGATACACCTTTTGAAAAGGACGGAGAGCAGTATGTTCTTATCGATACGGCGGGAATCAGAAGAAAGAGCAAAGTTAACGAAGACATAGAAAAGTTCAGCGTAATAAGGGCTGTAGCAGCTATAGAAAGATGCGACGTATGCCTTTTGATGATTGACGCTCAGGAAGGAATTACGGAACAGGATAAGAAAATCGCGGGAATAGCCCATGAAGCCGGCAAGGGTATTATAGTTGTGGTTAATAAGTGGGATTTACTTGAAAAAGACAACAATACTATGAACAATTTCAAAAAAGAAATCGCCAGAGAGCTTACCTTTATGTCATATGCACCATCAGTGTTTATTTCTGCGCTTACAGGACAGAGAGTAGACAGTGTAATAGATATGGCTAAATATGTGGCGGAAAACAGAGCTATGAGAGTTCCTACAGGTCAGCTCAATAATCTTATAACAGATGCAACCATGATGAAGCAGCCACCGTCGGATAAGGGAAAACGACTTAAAATTTATTATGCGGCGCAGGTAGGTGTAAAACCTCCCCTCTTTTCATTTAAAATAAATTCAAGACCTCTCATGCATTTTTCATATGCCAGATATCTTGAAAATAAAATAAGAGAAGGATTTGGATTCGAGGGGACGTCATTAAAATTCGTATTCAGAGAAAAGGGAGAAAAAGAAGATGCTTAATTTGACAGCGGCTATCATTATAGCTTACCTTTTGGGAAATATATCGCCGTCTATACTGATGGCAAGAGCAAGAGGGATAGATATAAAAAAAGAAGGCAGCGGCAATGCAGGTACGACTAATGCTCTGAGGGTAATGGGGAAAAAAGCCGGAGCGATAACTTTGATTATAGATATACTTAAGGGGACCTCAGCCGTTTTGATTGGAGGCGCTTTAGCAGGAAATACGGGCGCAATGTGGTGTGTAATAGCTGTATTTTGCGGACATATATGGCCGGTATTTTTTAAATTTAAAGGAGGAAAAGGAGTGGCTACGGCTTTCGGAGCGCTGCTTGGACTTAATCCGCTTCTTGCGGTTACAGTACTTGCAATAGTAATAGCTGCTGTTTTGATAAGCAAAAGAATGTCGGTAGGTTCCATACTCGGGGCTGTAAGTTTTCCGTTTATAGCAATTTTTATGGAACCTGATTTTGTCATTTTCGGAACAGTCCTGGCTCTGATAGTAGTTGTAAAACACAGGGCCAACATAGCCAGAATACTAAGAGGCGAAGAACCGATAATGAGTATATTTGAAAAAAAGCAGAATAAACAGGAGGATATTCGATGAAAACCATAGGTGTTATAGGAGCAGGAAGCTGGGGAACAGCTTTAGCTGCTGTAGTTGCAGGAAAAGGCAATAAGGTAAGAATATGGGACATAGATGAAAGCCATTTAAAGTCAATGGAGGAAAACCGGGAAAACATCGATTATCTGCCGGGAGTTCCTTTAGATGATAATATAACAATATCTTATACTACAGAAGAAACGTTAAGAGATGCTGATGTGGTTTTATTTTCTGCTCCGGCTCAGCATTTTAGGTCCGCCCTGGAATCAGCTAAAGATTATATTAAAAGCGGTTCTCTTATTATCAATGTAGCTAAGGGCATAGAGCAAAAAAGTCTTAAACGCATGTCTGAAATAGCAGAAGATGTTTTTGATATGAACAGATACGTTGTACTTTCAGGTCCGTCTCATGCTGAGGAAGTAGGCAGAAAACTTCCGACCACTGTAGCGGCGGCATCTGTAAATCTTAAAGTAGCTGAAGAAGTACAGGATTTATTTATGACTGACAGATTCAGAGTATATACGACTGAGGATGTGGTAGGAGTTGAACTTGGAGGCGCTCTTAAGAATATAATAGCTTTGGGAGCAGGTGTTTCAGATGGAATGGGTTTTGGAGACAATGCGAAAGCTGCTCTCATGACGAGGGGGCTTGCGGAAATAACAAGGCTCGGAGTTAAGCTGGGTGCTAAACCTGAAACCTTTGCAGGTCTTACAGGAACAGGAGACCTTATAGTGACCTGTACAAGCATGCATTCCAGAAACAGAAGATGCGGTATAATGATAGGAGAAGGTATGAGCCCGCAGGAGGCTACAGATAAGGTCGGTATGGTAGTTGAAGGAATGTTTACAGCAGAAGCCGCTTATGAACTTGCTAAAAAGGAAAATGTGGAGATGCCTATTACAGAGGCAATATACAAGGCAATAAAAGGAGAGATAAACGCTGCCGAAGCTGTAGAGCTTTTAATGGGCAGAGATAAGAAACATGAGCAGGGATAAGATAAATATACTTGATGGAAAAAAATACAATATAATAACTTTCGGGTGCCAAATGAATGAGCATGACTCGGAAACCATCTCCGGCATGCTTCAGCAGGAAGGCTGCGAAGAAACATCTGTAAAAGAAGAATCGGATATAACCATTATAAATACATGCAGTATAAGAGAAAATGCCGATAAAAGATTTTTCGGAACTTTAGGTCAGTTAAAAAAAATAAAGGAAAAAAATCCCGGTTATATGGCATGCGTATGTGGGTGCATGATGCAGCAGCCGCACATAATAGACGCTATAAAAGAAAAATATCCATGGGTTGATATAATTTTCGGCACACATAATATAGACAGATTTCCCGAGCTTTTGGAAAAAGCATACATGGATAAAGAATCGGTTTTGGAAGTATTTGAGGATCGCAATGAAATAGTTGAAGGTCTTCCTGCGAAGAGACTTTTTAAACATAAATCATTTGTAAACATAATGTATGGATGCAATAATTTCTGCACGTACTGTATAGTTCCCTACACAAGAGGCAGGGAAAAGAGCCGTGCGCCGGAAGATATTTTAAACGAAATAAAGAAGCTGGCGGATGATGGTGTTAAGGAAGTGACTTTGCTGGGGCAGAATGTAAATTCATACAGCGGCGTGGATGAAAAAAAGCAGAAGTGGGATTTTGCGGATTTAATATACAGTATAAATGATATAGACGGAATTGAACGTATAAGATTTATGACGTCTCATCCCAAGGATTTATCCGAAAAACTGATAAAGGCATATGTGGATTGTGAGAAGCTATGCAATTACATACATCTTCCCGTTCAGTCAGGCAGCAGCAGTGTTCTTAAGCGTATGAACAGAAAATACGACAGGAAGAAGTATTTGGAACTTGTGGAAAAACTTCGTGAAGCGGTTCCGGATATAACCATAAGTACGGATATAATAGTAGGATTTCCGGGAGAAAGCGAAGAAGAATTTGAGGATACGCTTAGCCTTGTAAAAGAAGTTAAATATGATTCCGCATTTACATTTTTATATTCAGTAAGAAAGGGAACGCCTGCGGCAGAATATGATAATCAAATACCGGAAGATATTAAGCATAAGAGATTTGAAAGACTTGTAGAAGCGGTGAATGAAGAAAGCAGGAATAAAAACGCATGTTATAAAGGAAGAGTGGAAAAAGTTCTTGTTGAAGGTTTCAGCAAGAAAAATGATGATACTCTTACAGGAAGAACAGAGGGATTTAAGCTTGTGGACTTTACAGGCAGCAAAGAATTTATAGGTAAAATTGCAAATGTGGAAATAACAGAAGGAAAAACTTTTAGTTTAAGTGGAAAGATAATAGAAAAATAAAGAATAAAATTAAAACCTCCTCAATATAATATATTGATTCACAGTATAGGACATGGGGAGGTTTTTATTTTGGAAAATATAAACATATATGAGAATATAGGCAAAAGGACAGGCGGAGATATTTATGTCGGAATAGTTGGTCCCGTCAGGGTAGGAAAATCTACTTTTATAAAAAGATTTATGGAGCTGATGGTAATCCCCAATGTAAAAAATGTATATGAAAGAGAGCGGATATTAGACGAAATGCCTCAGAGCGGAACAGGAAAAACCATAACGACTACCGAACCTAAATTTATTCCTGCAGAGGCAGTAAAACTTGATTTGAGCGGAAATGTAAACTTAAAAGTAAGGCTTGTTGATTGTGTTGGATATTTGGTTCCCGATGCAATCGGACATATGGAGGACGGGGAAGCCCGAATGGTGGATACACCTTGGAATGATGAGAAAATTCCTTTTGAAGAAGCAGCTGAAATAGGTACGGAGAAAGTAATAAAAGACCATTCTACCATAGGGTTGGTAATTACTACCGATGGAAGCATAGGGACTATGGGAAGAAGCAACTATGAAGAAGCAGAAGAGAGGGTTATAAGACAGCTTCTGGATTTAAACAAACCTTTTGTAATAGTTCTCAATTCATTGAAACCGGAATCAGCTGACGCAAAGAGACTGGCTGATAATATAAGTGAAAAATACGGTGTTCCTGTTATAAGAATGGATTGTGCGAAAGCATCAGAGACGGAGATTGCTAATATGATGAATCAGCTTCTGGGAAGATTTCCTGTTAAGGAAGTTACCTTTGGGATACCTGGATACATAGAAGGTCTTGAAAAAGATCACTGGCTTAAATCAGAACTTATAGAAAACATAAGATACTGGGCGCAGAATTTTAATACCATAGAGGAATTGAAAAGTTCTGCGGCTGCATTGGAAGACGGGGAGATAGTTGAAAATGCAGAAATAAAAAATATAGATATGGGAACAGGTCAGGTAGAGATTAAGCTTAATATATTTGAAAATCTTTATTATAAAGTTATAACAGAATTGATGGAAGAGACTGTTGAAAACGATTATCAGTTTTTCAATCTGCTTAAAGAATTTTCGGATGCAAAAAAGGCATATGATAAGCTTAAGAGTGCTATGATGCAGGTTGAAGCAAGCGGATATGGAATAGTGGAACCTAAGCTTAGTGAAATGGTGCTCGATGAACCGGAAGTATTTAAGCAGGGTGATAAATACGGTGTTAAGATTACGGCAAAAGCACCTACGCTTCATATAATAAAAACCAATATAACCACAGAAGTTTCACCTGTAGTAGGAAGTGAAAAGCAGTCGGAAGACTTGGTTTCAAGTTTAAAAGATGATTTGGAAAACTCTCCGAACGGCATTTGGGATACCAATATTTTCGGAAAATCTCTTTATGAAATGGTTGCAGAACAAATGGAAAATAAGATTTCGAGTGTGCCGGATAATGTAAGAGTTAAAATGCAGAAGTCTCTGCAGAAAATAAGTGATGAAGGAAAAGAATATTTTATCTGTATAGTTATATAGTAAATTCCTTATATATAAAAAAGTCTTTTGCGTTTAAAATATTCGCAAGGGACTTTTTTATTATGCGGAAAATACAAAATAAAATCATTTTGTAAAGCGCTAACTTTGCGGGCATTGCGTGTGCAGAGGAATCTCCGATTCCGTCTTGCACACTTTTTTTATAGTATAGGAAATATCGTATTACGAGATTTCCGTATACTTCAAAGAAAGTACCTTGCAAAGCGTCGCCTCTTGAGGGCGACATATGTGCAAAGGAATCTCTGATTCCGTCTTGCACACTTTTTTTATTGGTAATAAAAAGACCTTCGGTATATAATAATATTATGGATAAAAATATACAGAAAATAACGATAGCGGTAGTTGTCATAACCGCATTTATAACTACATTTACAGGCAGTGCGCTTAATCTGTCAATCCCTGATATAGGCAGACAGTTTGGAGTAAGCGCAGGTTTTGTCGGATGGCTTATTACAGGGTATACATTGGCTGTGGCTGCCTTTTCGGTTCCCATAGGGAGACTTGCTGATATCACATGCAGAAAAACAGTTCTGGTTTCAGGTATTATTATTTTTACGATTTGCTGTATAGCTGCGATTTTTTCCGTATCAATGATGATGCTCGTGATAGTAAGGATAATTCAGGGAATTGGCGCTGCTATGATTTTCAGTACTAATACAGCTGTACTGATAAGCGCTTTTCCGGCGGATATGCGGGGAAGAGTTATAGGATATTCTTTGGCATCCACGTATGTGGGTCTGTCATCAGGTCCTGTGGTAGGCGGCTTTTTAAATCAGCAGCTTGGCTGGAAGTCAATATTTATATTTACAGGAGCTCTGGCTGTCATAGCTTTTTTTGCAGCATTGATTAAATTGCCTAAGGAAAAAGCGGAAAAGAAAGGACATTCATTAGATATACTCGGAAATGTAATGTATATTCTCTTTATCGTTATGCTTATGTATGGACTTTCGGAAACAGGAAAAGGTTATTTGCCTTTAATTGTTGCGGCGGCAGGGGTCATATTCGGGATATTGTTTGTAAGGCATGAGATAAAAGCAAAAGATCCTGCAGTAAAAGTAAGAATGTTTAAAGAAAATATAGGTTATGCTTTTTCAAACATATCGGCATTGCTGAATTACGGGGCGACTTTTGCAATAAGCTATTTGATTTCAATATATCTTCAGATTGTCATGGGATATTCTTCTCAGACAGCAGGGCTTGTAATGATTTCACAGCCTGTTATAATGGCGGTTCTTTCTCCTGTAATGGGACGAATATCAGATAAATTCTCTCCTTTTAAACTATCCTCCATGGGAATGGGATTTTGTGCGATTGGCACTGCAATATTTATATTTATAGGTGAGAATACAGGTATTGTGATAATTATTGCAGCGCTTATCATTACAGGTATTGGATTTTCTCTTTTTTCTTCTCCCAATACAAATGCTGTCATGTCGTGTGTTGAAAAAGAAGATTACGGTGTTGCATCATCTATTCTGGCAACCATGCGCTCTATAGGACATACTTTGAGTATGGTTATAGTAACGGTTATAGTAACAAGATATATGAAAAACGTACCGCTTGCTGAAGCAGAGCCTGAGATTCTTGTAAAGGTTATAAATACCTCTTTTATAGCTTTTGCAGTTATATGCACTGCAGGAGTTTTCGTTTCCCTGAAAAGAAAATAATAAAGCAGTGGTTATTTGTGACCTGTATTGACAATATACTTATGCAATACTATATTATTATGATAAAGCAATAAATGAAAGTGAGATGTACAGATGAAAATTTTAAAAAATGCTAAAGAACGAAGCGAAGCTGACCGAAGCATCTTAAGACAGTCGGTGGGCAGTATCATAGAAAATGTAATAAAAAACGGAGATGATGCTTTAATTGAATATAATAATAAATTCGATGGCTGTAACAGAAGCAATCTTAGAATATCAAAACAGGAAATAGCTGAGGCATATGAAAAAGTTCATCCAAATGATATAGAAGATATAAAGTCTGCCGCAGCTAATATAAAAGCATTCGCTAAAGCTCAAAAGGAGACCATCGGAGAGCTCAAGGATTTTTCACCGGCAAAGGGGATTTTTTTGGGACATAAGGCAATCCCGGTGGATTCCTGCTGCTGTTACGTTCCGGGAGGTGGATATCCCCTTTACTCTACAGCGTTGATGCTGGGAATTCCGGCGAAGACAGCAGGTGTAAAAAGAGTAACGGCATGTTCCCCTGTGATAAAGGGGTCTTCACGGATTCACCCTAAAACTTTGGTAGCGATGGATATTGCAGGCATAGATGAAATCTATGCGGTAGGGGGAGCACAGGCTATTGCTGCATTTTCATACGGAACGGAGCAGATAAAGTCTGTAAACCTGATAGTAGGTCCGGGAAACAGTTTTGTAACGGAAGCGAAAAGGCAATGTTACGGTAAGGTGGGAATTGATTTTGTTGCAGGACCAAGTGAAGTGCTTGTTATAGCAGATGAAACAGCTGATGCTGATATAATCGCAGCAGACATACTGGCGCAGTCGGAGCATGATAGAGAAGCAAAGGGTTTGGTAGTGACGACAAGCGAAACATTGGGCAGAGATATTATATCGGCAGTTAAGGGACAGCTGGATAAACTGGACACTAAAGAAATAGCGAAGAGTTCATGGGAAGATTTCGGAGAGATACTCATTGCGGATACCTTGGACGAGGCAATAGATTATGCAAACTCATATGCTCCGGAGCACCTTGAAGTGAATGTGGCAGAAGAAAAGTTAACTTATGTTTCGGATTCTTTGAAAAATTACGGTTCTTTGTTCATAGGGGGAAACACGGCGGAAGTATTCGGCGATTATGCTTCAGGAACAAATCATACACTGCCGACCTTGGGAGCAGCAAGATATACAGGAGGCGTATGGGTAGGAACATTTACGAAAATCTGTACATATCAGAGAATGACTGATGAAGCTATGATTAAGATAGCGCCTTTAGTGTCAAGACTTGCTCAGGGAGAAGGTCTGTCAGGTCACGCTCAAGCCGCGGACATAAGATTAGAAAAAGCAAAAAAATAGTAAATTTGGAACAGACTGTCTCATTGTTCTTGACAAATTGTCAGAACAATGAGACAATTATATTGCACAAAATAAGAAAGGGAGGCAATTATGAACATAAAACAGATTGCCAAAGCGGCAGGAGTTTCGGTAGCGACTGTTTCAAGAGTTCTGAATCATCCTGAAAATGTTGCTCCCAAGACAAGAGAAAAAATACAGAAGATAATTGAAGAAGCCGAGTATAAGCCAAACTGGTTTGCACAAGGCTTAAATTTTAATAGAACAAAAACCATAGGTTTGATAATACCTCACATATTGAATTCAATGTATATGGAGATTGCAAAAGGTGTGGAAGATGTAGCGCTTCAAAAAGGTTACACAACATTTATGTGCAATGTGGAAAAGAATCATAAAATAGAAAGTGAATATATAGAACAGCTGCTCACAAGAAGAGTTGACGGTATTATTTCTATGTTTTCATCCCTTGAGGAAAAAAATCTTAAAGACATTGAACAAAACGGTGTTCCTATGGTGCTTATAGGCGAGAATAAAAATGTTAAAGGCTTTAATACGGTTAAAGTAGACTGCAGGGTAGGTGCTTCGGATATGGTAAAACAGCTTATAGAAAACGGGCATAAATCCATAGGAATATTATATGGAAACGACCCTGAGCAAGAGTCTTTGGATATGCTTTCAGGCTATAGAGAGACTATGGAATTAAATGGTTTTGCCATAAAGGAAGAATATGTGAGACTGGTTGAAAATACTATAGAAGGGGGATATTTGGGGGTAAAGAAAATAATAAGCAGTTATGAGCTGCCAAATGCGTTGTTTGCAACTAGTGATGAGATAGCTTACGGAGCGATGGATGCTATAAAAGATATGGGATATAAGGTTCCCGAAGATATTGCGGTGGCAGGTTTCGGTAATTCGAGGATGTCCAATCTGGTAGAACCGAAACTTACGACAGTAGAATTACCTTTTCATAAAATGGGTATATATGGTGCAAGGCTTCTGTTTGACTTCATAGAAGATGAAGAAAAGTCATATCAGACTCCTAAGGGAATAACTTTACAGACAAAGCTGAGAATAAGGAAATCATGCGGACACACAGAACGAATTGGGGAGATGTTTTAATGTTGAGTTTAAATACAAATTTTTTAGGAATAGAATTAAAAAATCCGATAATAGTTGCAGCAGGACCATGGAACAGAGATGGAAAAGCGCTTAAGAAATCCATTGCATCAGGTGCAGGCGCTGTAATTACGGAAAGCATTGTAAGCGATACATTATTCGATGTACGTCCTAGAATAGCCTGTGATGAAAAAGGAGCGCAGAATATAAGACTTTACAGCGATATACAGATAGAAGGCTGGGAAAGAGAAATGAGCATTGCAAAGAGCAACGGCGGAGTGGTAATTGCCAGCGTTTCGGCTCATACGCCTTCAGAGCTTGCGTATCTTGCCAGTAAAATGGAAAAATTCGGAGCAGATGGAATAGAGCTTTCTGTATCGAATCCTATGGGTGAATCTCTGGAAGTCGTCGCATCTCATGCTAATGTAATATTCGAAATGACAAAAGAAGTCGTTTCCAGCGTGAAAATTCCCGTAATAGTCAAACTTTCGCAGAATACAACAAATATCTCAAAGGTTGCAAAAGCGGTAAAAGCTGCGGGCGGAGCGGGAGTAAGCGCGATAAATACGGTCAGAGGCATACTCGGAGTTGATATTGAAACAGCGCATCCTATGCTTTCTACTTACGGAGGTATATCCGGAGAGTATATAAGACCTTTGGGATTGGCTTCTGTTGCTACTATAGCTCAGACTGTGGATATTCCCATATGCGGCATAGGAGGAATAACGAATGCAAAACATGCTATAGAGTATATGATGCTTGGAGCATCTGTGGTTCAGATAGGAACGGCAGTTATGACCAATGGATGCAAAATAATAGAAGATATTCTGTCTCAAATGGAGTATTGGCTTGACGAACATGGTCTGGATTCAATAAATCAGGTTAAAGGAAGAGCGCTTGAAAACCTTAAGTCCTTTGATGAAATGAAAATAGAGCCGGCTCTCAGTACTGTTCAGGGTGTTCCGTGTGTAGAAAACTGTGATAAATGTATAGTTTCATGCATTTACGGAGCTATATCGAGGAGCGAGCATTCAATAATAGTAAGTGAAAATGACTGCACCGGATGTGGGTTATGTACTTTTATGTGCCCTGTAAAGAAATTGAAACTTACGTGGTAATCATTGGATTTTCAACGGTTTCGTATATTCAATAGTGAATGCAAAATGATGCATTAGATACATTTTTGCATTAAATTGTAAAAATGACTTGAAATATTCTGAAAATATGTTATTATAATATTGATGTAACTGGTTACACAACAGTTGCACATAATCCATCACATATAATAATTGTTTTATAATAAAGGAGGATGAATGTTATGTATAAGTGTAGTTTGGAAAGAATGTCAGACAAGATTAAGACAATGTCCCAGTATGGAGATGCAGGACATGGAGGAATCACAAGATATTCACTGTCAAAAGAAGCAAATATGGCAAGAGCAGAATTCAAGAAAAGAATGGAAGCAATCGGAGCAAAGGTAGAATGCGACGATGTGGCATGTATGTATGCAACACTAGAAGGCTCAGACCCAAATGCAAAGAGAATAGTAATGGGCTCACACTGCGACTCGGTAAAGAACGGAGGAAACTACGACGGGATACTGGGAGTAATGACAGGAATGGAAGTACTGGAAACAGTGGCAGCCGAAAACATACCGCATAAACATCCGCTTACAGCAATGATATGGACAAACGAAGAAGGTTCATTATATCCGCCGGCAATGATGGTATCGGGAATCATATGTCATGAATATCTGCCAAAGGATTTACAGCCAAACTTCGAATACGATAATATGATGGCGTCAAAGCCAATGGACGAAAGCCCATATGCAAACTTCGGAGAAGCGCTGGCAGCAAGTCCGTACAGAGGAGACAAGGCAAACAGAATCAGTCCGGAAAAGTACTGCGCAATGTTTGAAGCGCACCTTGAGCAGGGACCAATCCTTGAAGATGCAGGAAACGAAGTAGGAGCAGTACAGCTGGTAATGGGAATGTTCAACTACAGCATAACATTCAGAGGATTCTCGGCCCATGCAGGAACTTTCCCAATGGCAAAGAGACATGATGCGCTGCATGCAGCATCAGCGTTCATATGCGAGCTGCACAACAGATATGATGAATACAATAAAGAAGTAGTGGCAGCAGGGGAACCTGAATTCGTATTTACAACAGGGGAAATAAATGTACATCCATGTATACACACAGTAATACCGGATGAAGCAGTAGTATCGCTTGATGTAAGACATCCAAATCCAGAGGTAAGAGCAAAGTGTATGGAAATCTTGAAAGAGATGGCAGGAAAAGACTGGTGTCAGTGCACATGTGAGATAGAAGAGCAGTGGGTAAGAGACACAGTATACTTTGATAAACAGCTTGTAGGATTTGTAGAAGAATCAATGGAAGAGTTAGGACTGAAATGGCAGAAGATACTGTCAGGGGCAGGACATGACGCGCAGTTCTGTGCATACATGATACCGACGACAATGTTATTTGCAAGAACAAAGGACGGCTTATCACATTGTGAACCTGAGCATGTATCAGACGAAGACTGTACAGCAGTTGCTTCTGCAACTCTTAATGCAGTTCTTAAAGCCGA